>NZ_CP041635.1:2775078-3468848 GCF_014522285.1 Mycetocola sp. JXN-3 | reverse complement strand
GACGTCGAGTTTGCCCTCGAAAATCTCGTTGAACAGCGGGGTGTAGGCCTCCTGGCCCGCCACAAACTTGCCACCGTGGAAGGGCGGAATGGTCTTGCCGTCCTTGATCACGTCGAAGAACGGGGCCACGTTGGTGTCCTTGCCCTTCCAGTAGTCGAAGAACTTCGCCTGAGCATCCACCACCGCGGGGACGTGGGTACCCTCGCGACCGATGAAGGTGGCACCCTGGGTGGACCCGAGCCAGGCCAGCAGCTTCTTGATCGCCGGCTGCTTGGCCTTATCGGCGTTGGCGTTACCGGCCACGGCGATGCCGTTGGTCACCGAGACGCGACCCTCGGGACCGGCGGGGAGCATCGCGACGCCCCACTTGAACCCGGCCTGCTCGGAGACGGTCTTGAGGTTGTAGATCCCCGACTGGAAGGTGGCCAGCTTGCCCGCGAGGAACTGATCGCGCACCACGTCGGTGTTGGCACTGGTATCGGCGGCGGGCGGGGCGACCTTGGAGACGTTGATCGCGTCAACCACGTACTTAATCGCCTCGGCGGAGGCCGGGTTGGCGAAGGTGAACGCGTCGCCGTCCTGGAACTCGCCCCCGTTGGAGCCGATGAACGGAAGGATGATGGCCTGGCCGTCGTTGTTGAGGCTCGTGCCATAGGTCACCGCGGTACCGTCATAGCCCTCGGCCCCGGCGGCCACCCCGGCGGCATCCCGGGTGAGTGCCTGGGCGGTCTTCAGGTAGGTGTCCTGTTCCGGGTTGGGGTCCCAGGTGAGGTCGTTCAGGGTCTTGGGGTCCACCCCGGCGGCGCTCAGCAGATCGGCGTTGTAGTAGACGGCGATGCCGGCGTCGTAGAGCTGGGGGACACCCCAGAGCTTGCCCGAGCGGGTGTACTGGTCCACCACGCTGGGCTCCCAGTCACCCTTGGCCCCGTCACCCAGGGTGGCACCGATGTCCAGCAGGTTGCCGCTGTCCACATAGGCCGGGTAGCTCGAGGCGTTGATCCAGAACAGATCGTCGGCGCTCTTGGCGGCCACGTCCTTGCGCAGGGTGGTCCAGTAGTCGCTCCAGGCAACCGTCTTCACGTTGACCTTGATGTCCGAGTTTTCCTTTTCGAAGGCATCAAATGACTGGCGGTAGGACTTGGCCACGGCCTCATCCCAGACACGCACGGTCAGCTCGGTACCCTCGCCGCTCCCGCTGGCGGAGTCGGAGGCGCCATTCGTCCCCGAGCACGCGGAGAGGAGCAGCGCGGCGGCACCGATGATGGCGGCCGCGGAGAGCTTTTTTCGGATCATGGAGGTTTACGTCCTTCGTTCGTTCCAGGTGAACGTGGGCCCGGCATCGTCCGGGAAGGTCCCACCGTCGAGGGGGATAAAAAACAGTGGTGACGAACACCTGGATTCGTCACCACGATCACGAAAAACGTGACACTTTCGTTAACTATTTCATCGTTGCCGCGCTATTGACAAGGCAGCATCGACGTAATCAGTCACCGAAATCCACCCGACGCACCCCGAAAAAACCCGCCATTCCGGGGGACAGGGTCACCGAACCCCGGCCGAAAAACAATTTCGAATCCGACCCGATCAGGACACCAGGGGCGAAATTATTCGCCGGACTCGCGCGCCGCCCACCACGCGTGCAGGCGCTCGGCCGCAACCTCGGGCCCGAGGGGTCCCTCGTCCAGGCGAAGCTCCAATAGCCAGCGATACGCCTCACCCACCTCGCGACCCGGGGCGATACCCAGGATCTGCTGAATCTGGTTGCCGTCGAGGTCCGGACGCACGGCGTCCAATTCCTCCTGCTCGGCCAGCTCGGCGATGCGCGCCTCAAGGTCGTCATAGGCAAAGGCCAACCGGTCGGCCTTGCGGCGGTTCCGGGTGGTCACATCGGCGCGGGTCAGCATGTGCAGGCGCTCCAGCAGGTCGCCGGCGTCGCGCACGTATCGGCGCACGGCGGAGTCCGCCCAGGCGGCCTCGGTGTACCCGAAGAAGCGCATGTGCAGCTCGACCAGGCGACCCACGGCCTTGATCGTCGCGGTGTCATAACGCAGCGCCCCCAGGCGCTTCTTGGCGAGCTTTGAACCCACCAGATCGTGGTGGTAGAAGCTCACGGTGCCGCCGGGCCCCAGCTTGCGGGTGGCCGGCTTGCCGATGTCGTGCAGCAGCGCGGCCCAGCGCAGCACCAGGTCGGGCTCGGCCCCGGGGTGGCGCTCATGCTCGTAGCTGATGGCCTGCTCCAGCACCGTCAGCGAGTGCTGGTAAACGTCCTTATGGTGGTGGTGCTCATCGGCTTCCAGGCGCAGCGCGGGCAGCTCGGGCAGCACGATGTCCGCGAGTCCGGTGTCTACCAGCAGCTCGATTCCCGGACGCGGATTATCGGTCAGCAGCAGCTTGCTGAGCTCGGCCTGGACCCGCTCGGCGGAGATGTTCTCGATCGAGGCGGTCATCTCGGTAATCGCGGCGCGGGCATCCTCGTCCACGGTGAAGTCCAGCTGGGAGGAGAATCGGGCGGCCCGCATCATTCGCAGCGGGTCATCGCCAAAGCTCACGGCGGGCTCGATCGGGGTACGCAGGGTGTGATCGGCCAGGTCCTGGAAGCCGCCGGTGGGGTCCTCGAGCGCGTTCTGCGGCAGGCGCAGCGCCATCGCGTTGACGGTGAAGTCGCGGCGGCTGAGGTCGCCGGTCAGGGTGTCCCCGAAGGCCACCACGGGCTTGCGGGTCACGCCGTCGTAGGTGTCTGCGCGGTAGGTGGTGATCTCGATCGTTTCACCGTGGATGCGAGCACCGATGGTCCCGAACTCGCGGCCGATGTCCCACTGGGCGTCGGAGATCGGGGTCACGATGCGCAGGATGTCATCCGGTCGCGCGTTGGTGGTGAAATCGAAGTCGTTGACCGTACGTCCGAGGATCGCATCGCGAACCGGACCACCCACGAGTGCCAGCTCATACTCCGCCTCGGCAAACGCGCGCGACAGGGTCGACACGATCGGGGAAGCGGCGAGTTTTTCCAGCCGCTCGAGGGCTTCAGCCATTCTCACCATGCGGGCAATTCTACTAGGCACCCCGACACCACGCGGCACCGGGGGCCGCGGGATCTAGCGGCGACCGCGCTTCTTGCTTGCGGGTTTGCGCGGCTGACGCGGGCGGAACGGCGCGGGCTTTTTGCTCTGCTGCTGGGCGGGCTTCTTCTTGGCGGGCTTTTCGGGTTCGGGTTCGGCCCGGCCCCGCGAGCTGTTGGCGGTGCGTCCACGGACGATGCCCACGAAGTCCTCAACGCGTTCGGCGCGCACGGCGTCGTCCTCGTCGATGCGCCAGGCGATCCCGATCTCGGTGGGGGCAACCCCGCTCACGCGGCGGTGTTTGACGTCCTTACGGTCGTGCAGGCGGGCGAGGGACTGCGGCAGGATCACGAAACCGATGCCCGCGGCAACCAGCTCGATCGCATCCGATACTCGATCGGGGGAGGGCAGGTCCGGGCGGGTACCCGCGAGCATCTCGGTACCGACCTCGGCCCAGCCGGGCACCTCGCTCGGATCCTGGATCAGGTGGAGGTCGGCCAGCTCGGACAGGCCCACATCGGCGCGCTCAAGCAGCTCGTGACCCTTGGGCAGCACCACCATCGGGGTTTCCTCGTAGAGCTTGATCAGGTGCAGGTCATCCCCGCGATCAAAGGGGAGGCGCACAAAGCTCACGTCGGCCAGGTTTTCGGTGAGTACCCGGCGCTGATCCTCGCGCTCACCCATGGTGAAGGAGGTGCGGACGCGGGCGTTGCGCTCGGTCCAGGCGGTGCCCCACTTGCCCAGCGAGACCCCGGATACATAGGCGATGCGGAAGTCGGCGGGCGGCGCATCCACCGGGGTGGGTTCGCCGGATGCGGCGGATGCTTCGGGGGCGGCGGATCCCTCGGGGGCGTCGGCGAGCGAATCGGCTGCCTGATCGGCACCGGCCACGGGCGCGGAAATCGCGGACGTGGACTCGGCCGGATCGCTGGATTCCGAAACCGATTCCGGGTTCTGGTGCTCGCTCACGGTGCCTCCCTGGGTCTGCGTGCCCCCACACGGACGGGAACACCACCTCCAGAGTACGGCAGGGATCGCCCCGAAAATTTCTGCAACCCCGCAATCACGGTTACCCTAAGAGCATGAGCGAGCAGAACATGAAACCCGCGACCGCGGCAAAGAAGCTCGGAATCTACCTCCAGGCCACGCCTGAGGCATTCCAAGCCGAGCCGATCACCCGCGAGGCCTTCCTCGCGCTTCAGCAGACCCCTCCGGAGTGGCTGACCGAACTGCGCCTGAACGGTCCGCACCCGCGGACCGAGGTGGCCCGCAAGCTCGGCGTTTCGGTATCGGGCCTGTCCCGTGCCGGGATGGCCGACGCCGCCCTGACCACCGCCGAGATCAAGGAGCTGCTCACCAACCCGCCGGCATGGCTGGTCACCGAGCGTGCCACCCAGGCCGAGGTGCGCGCCGTCAACCAGCGCACCAACGAGCGCAACGAGGGTCGCAAGATCCTCGCCGCCGAGCGGGCAGCCGAAGAGCAGAAGTAGCCCACAACGCAGAAAGCGGCGCCCGGATCCTGTTGGATCCGGGCGCCGCTTCGTGCGTTCCGAGTAACAAGCGGGCTAGGCGGCGGGCTCCATCGTCAGGACGTTGGATTCGGCGGGGATGAGGTCCGGGACGGCCTCCATGATGCGTTCGGCCCGGCGACCGGGACGCACCATCGAGGTATGGGTCGGTTCCACGAACCCGAACTTGCTATAGAGACCGTGGGCGCTGGAGGTAAACAGGGTCCAGCGGAAATCTCGACCCGGACCGTTTTCGATCATTTCCTCCACGAGCAATCGACCCAGATTATGGCCGCGATGTTCGGGGAGAACGTAGACATCGGCAAGGTAGGCATCGTTGATGCCATCGGAGACGGCACGGGCAAAACCAATCTGGTTGCCGTGCTCGGTATACACACCCACCACGCGCCATGCGCCGCGAATCTGCGCCTCGACGTCCTCACGGGTACGCCACCGGTGCCAGGGTGCCTGGGTAGACAAAAACTCCCAAATCGCGCCGAGGTCCAGGCGCGACGGATCGGAATCAAACTCGTAGTTCACGATTTATTTTCACACCCCGACGGTGACACTCCGGTGAATGTGAAATGAACACTGGAGAGGGGGCGCGGCGCCCCCGGTTCCCGCCCCCTCGAACACCCCCGAAATCCGCGGCGTGGCGGGGATCCGAGGGCCCCGGATGGGTCCCCAAAAAATTCGAAATCCGAGTTTTTGCATCACGGCGTGCCGCGGACCGCGAGTAGTCTGAGAATCCCTGCTGAATCGCTCTCAAAGGACGGCTGATGTTCACTTCCGCAAAACCCTCCTCCACCCGATCCGGATGGGTGGGCGCCGCGATGCTGGGCGCCGCGATCCTGACGTTGACCGCGGGATGCTCGCTGCTGCCCAAAATCCCTCAGCCGGCGATCGAGTCCGCCTCGGAGTCGGTGGCCCCCGAGCAGAAGGCGCCGGAGGCGACGCTGAACGATCCCCGACTCAAGGACATCGCGATGCAGCTGGTATCCAGCGCCGAGAACTCCACGCTGGACTGGAAGGACCAGTACGGCTATATCGAAGACATCGAGGATGGCCGCGGATTCACCGCCGGGATCATCGGCTTCACCAGCGGCACCGGCGATCTCCTCGAGGTGGTGCGGGCCTACACCCGGACGGTTCCGGGTAATCCGCTGGCACCGTTCATTCCCGCGCTGGAGAAGGTCAACGGCACCGACTCCCACGATGGGCTCGGACCGGATTTTGAGCAGGCCTGGACCGATGCGGCCGACGATCCGAAGTTCCGTACCGCCCAGGATGCCGAGCGGGACCGGGAGTATTTCGATCCGGCGGTGTCCCTCGCGGTGGCCGACGGCCTGCGCCCGCTGGGCCAGTTTGCCTACTACGACGCGGCCGTGGTGCACGGCACCGAGGGGAATGAGGTGAGCCTCGAGGGCATCCGAAAGACCGCGATGAAAAAGGCTAAGACCCCCGCCCAGGGTGGCGACGAAAAGACGTACCTGAACGCATTCCTCGATGCCCGCGTCGCGGCGATGAAAACCGAGGAGGCTCACGATGACACCTCGCGCATCGACACCGCGCAGCGGGTGTTCCTCAAGGCCGGCAACTTTGATCTGACCACGCCGTTGGAGTGGCGCACCTACGGGGATCGCTACCGGATCGACTAGGGAGCAGGCGACGAGGCGGCTTTTCTCTCCAGAAAGAGAGAGGCCACGCACAGCACGGCCCCGAGAGCGGCGGTGGTCGCGCCGGTCGCACCGGCCACCACGTAGGCCAAGAATCCCGACTCCGACAGGCTCAGCGTGTCAGGCACGGGGACATCGGACACGATGGTGGTGAGCAGGACGATAACCAGCAGGGTCGCTCCGGCCGAGAACGGCGGCCATCCGGGGGTGATGGCCCGGAATCGGGTGGACCCTCGCAACAGTGTCCAGGCGAAGAGCGCGCCAAGCAGAATCATGCCCAAAACCGGCAGCAGGGTTCGCCGTGGCTCGGCGGCGGTGACGTCGACCAAATTCCAGCTGACCACCAACCCCTCCTGCCGAGCCCGCTCGTGAAAGCTCAGGAAACCCAGCAGGGGCAGATAGATCAGGGCAGCAAGCACACCGACCAGCACTCCGAATATTTTCTGCTTGACCACGGATTTTGCCCCCTCGCTCACGTGCTGGCGACGCTACCAGCGAGGCTCAGCGGAGTCGAGGGTATGCGATCCCGACAAGCAAATTTTCAGCGGATTGACACCCTCGCCCACACGCACCGAAGGCCCGCCCCGGATCGGGACGGGCCTTCGGTCTGTGCGTGATTAGGCGCCGGCGAAGAAGGCGCCGATGGCGCCGGAGAGCGCGATCGGGTCGTTCACGTGGCACAGCTCGCGGGCCGAGTGCATCGAGAGCAGCGGGACCCCGACGTCCACGGTGCGGATGCCCAGGCGGGTCGCGGTGAGCGGGCCGATGGTCGAACCACACGGCACCGTGTTGTTGGAGACGAACTCCTGGTAGTTCACCCCGGCGGCCTCGCAGGCCCGGGCGAACAGCGCGGCACCGTGCGCGTCGGTCGCGTAGCGCTGGTTGGCGTTGATCTTCAGCAGCGGACCGGATCCGGCCAGCGGACGCACCGCGGGGTCGTGCATCTCGCCGTAGTTGGGGTGCACCGAGTGGCCGGCATCCGCCGAGAGGCACCAGGATGCGGCATAGGCGCGGGCCAGGTCGGTGCCGGTGGCCCCGAGGCCCAGCGCAATGCGCTCGGTGATCTCGGCGAGCAGCGGTCCGCTGGCACCCGAGCGGGTTTCCGAACCAAGCTCCTCGTGGTCGAAGGCGGCGAGCATCACGATGTGCGCGGGATCGGCAGCCAGGGTCTCCAGGGCGTGCAGTCCGGCCCAGACCGAGGAGAGGTTGTCCATCCGTCCGGCGGCAAACAGCTCACCGTTCTGGCCAAAGCGCGCGGGGGCCTGGGTGTCGGCGGTCAGAATGTCATAGCCGGCCACCTCGGCGGCCTCGACCCCGGCGAGCGCCGCCAGGTGCGCCACCAGGTCGGCGGTGGAGCGATCGCCCACGCCGTACACGGGCTGGGTGTGACGCTGACGGTTCAGGGTCAGTCCGTTATTGGCCTCGCGGTCCAG
The DNA here is from genome assembly GCF_014522285.1 of Mycetocola sp. JXN-3. Lineage (GTDB taxonomy): Bacteria > Actinomycetota > Actinomycetes > Actinomycetales > Microbacteriaceae > Mycetocola > Mycetocola saprophilus. The sequence continues at coordinate 3,461,172 of NZ_CP041635.1, read as the reverse complement.
ATGGATCGCCAGCTGCGGGATGCGCAGGTACGGTCCGGTGCGCACCAGGTGCTCGCTGCCGTCGCGCAGGACCAGGCGTCCGGCGAGCTCCAGCTCGCGGTCGAGCCAGGAGTTCAGCAGCGGGCCGCCGTAGACCTCGACCCCGGCCTGCAGCCAGCCGTCGGATCCGGTGCTGGGCTTGGGCTTGAGCTTGAAGCCGGGGGAGTCGGTGTGGGCACCCAGGATGCGGAAGCCGGTGGTCGCGGTCGCGCCCTCGGGCTGGATCCAGGCCACCAGCGCACCATCCCGGATCACCAGGTAGCGGCCGGCCTCGGTGGGCCAGGCGTCGGCCTCATCCAGCCGGGTGAATCCGGCACCCTCGAGCCGGGCGGCACCCGCCGCGGCCGCGTGATAGGAGGAGGGGGAGGCCTGAATGAAGGCACCAAAGTCCGCGATGAGCTCGTCAGTGTTGTGCATGCCCTCCATCCAATCACTGTTCGGGGCGGCGCGGGGAATCCATGTGACCCGTGCGTTTTCCCAGCCGGGGCACGCTAGCCTGAACGCTCACGAGAGGAACCCCGTGCACACTTCCGATTCACGTCCCCTGCCGCGCCGTCGCCGCGGGCTGCTGATCGCGCTGGTGGCCTGTGTGGCGCTGGGTCTCGCGGTGACTAGGTTGGGCAGCGGCGAGGTCGCCGGGTTCGCCGGAGACGCCCTGTATGCGGTGGCCGCGTACCTGGCGATCGGGATTCTCTGGGTGCGGCTGCGCCCGATCCCACTGAGCCTTGTCACCGTGGCGATCTGCTGGGCGATCGAGTTCTTTCAGGCGACCGGGATTCCGCTGCGACTGGCCGAACAGTGGATCGGCTGGCGCTATCTGCTGGGCACCACCTTCAATGGGGTGGACCTGATCGCCTACCTGCTGGGCGGCGTCCTCATTGCCGCACTGGATACCTGGTGGCGATCGCGAGCCACGGCACTCGGATCACACCGTCCCTAGCCGCGGAGCGCCCAACGCAGGGTCGCCGGCAGATCCGCCGTGTTTTCGAGGCCCGAACCCGGGTGATTCCGCGTCGAGAGCCGGGCCTAGCTTTTCGCCAGCCTGCCCGACTCCTCGTCACCGCGCACCAGCGCCAGCACCAGGGACTCCTGCAGGTAGCCGAGCCAGTCATACAGGCCCGTCAGCGGTTCATCGGGGTCGGCCTCGGGGGTCTGCGTGGTGATGCTCAGGCGTTCGGCGAGGACCTGACGCAGATCGCCCAGCGCGCGCATCACAATCTCGGCATCCGCGCGGGAGAGTGCGGGCGCGGGATCGGCGGGGATCGTGTCCGCGAGCAGCCGGGCACCGTGAATGCGGGCATCGTCGAGGTCACCGCGGGTCAGCCGGCGGAACTCCGCGGAGGCCTCGGCATCCTCCGGGTAGGCATCGGGATAGAGGCGCTCGGACACCGGATCGGTGGGATCCTCAAGCACCTCGATCAGCTGGGTCGCCAGATCGGAGAGGATCGCCCGCTCGTGCTCCTCCAGCAGCAGCGTGAAGCCGTTGTGATCCAGGTGCACGGCACCGATACTCACGCTCACGCCCCGGCCCCCGCATCGCCGGACCGAACGGTGGCCCACAGACCGAAGCCGTGCATCGCCTGCACGTGCATCTCGGCGGCCTCGCGTCCGGCCCGAGCCACGACCGCGCTGCCCTCGTGGTGCACGGCGAGCATGCGCTCCTCGGCCTGCTCGGTACTCATCCCGAAGTGGCTGCGGAACACAAACGAGACGTAGCTCATCAGGTTGACCGGGTCGTCCCAGACCACGACCTCCCAGGGCGTCTCGGCGAGCGCCGCCGGGGCACGGTCTAGGAGTTGCTGGGTGTCGGTCATCACCCCTTAAGAATAGGCGCGGGGCGCGGCCTAGAGGAATCGAATACCCGCCTGGAGCACGCTGCGGAGCTCGAATACGTCGCTCAGGCTGCCGTGAGCCATCCCGGGGATGCCCGTGCGCAGCACGTGGCCGAGCAGCGAGCGCTGCACCACCAGGGTGCTCGCGTGCCGTCCCCGTCCCACGGCCACAATGCCGTCCTCCATCGAGTTATCCGGGACCACGATCAGCACGCCGGTGAACTTGACCCGGAGGTCCTTGGCAAACGCCCGCGCGGTGCGGGTGGTGCGTCGAACCGGCAGTTCCAGCGGACCGATGTTCTCGCCCTGAAGTTCGCCGCGCTTGAGCACAATCCGGCCGCCCCAGTCCTCCGAGGCGATCGCAAACAGTCCGGCGGGGCCGAGGACCACGTGATCCAGCGCCCCCTCATTTCCGGCGGCCACATCGCTCCACATCGTGAAGCCCATGCCCAGGTCGGTGATCTGCCGGGCGGTAGCCTCCTCGGCGAGCGCCTTGGCCAGCTCGCGACGGATCTCCGGGGGAGCGGTCCGCACCAGGCGGGCCTCATACGGGTCGGGGATGTCGACACCGCGCCCCACCCACTCGCGCAGCATCGCCAGGTAGCGCTCGCGCGCCCGGCCGCCGGGGTGTCCGTAGGTGCGCGCCTTGGGGCGGGAATCCTGCCGCGGCGGACGCGGGGCCGCCGACCAGGTGGCCCCGGGCTCGGCGGGGGAGGAGGTCGAGGAGGATCCGCGATCATAGGACGCACGCGCCTCGATGGTGCCCACCAGTTCCCAGGCGCGCTGCACCTCGTCAAACGCTGCGGCGCTGCCCCCGGTGTCCGGGTGGGTCTCGCGGGCGCGACGACGGTAGGCCCGGCGCAGGTCGTCCTCGCTCGCCGATCCGGCCACTCCGAGGACCTCATACGGGGTCCGTTCGGCGGGGCTAGTACTCATGGTGCTCCTTGAAACAGACGGCCGGGGATCGATCCAGGCTACCGGGCGCGGCGGGAAGAAACGTAGCGGGAGGCGCGGATAAAACGTCTCACCCCTCCATTCTGTGGTGTTCTCCGCCGCACTCGGGCCCCATTCCGCCCTCGGCGTAAGGCCGCGGGCGTTATAGTTAGCGGGCATGCTTTGGGAGGAAAAATGACCGATGTTCCCTGGCTCAGTCCCGCGGAAATGCAGGCGTGGCTGCGCTTTATCGCGGTGGTGCAGCTGCTCCCCGGAGCGCTCGAATCCGAGCTCCAGGCCGACGCCGGGCTGACCCACTACGAGTACTTCACCCTGGCAAAGCTCTCCGAAGCCCCCGAACGGACCCTGCGAATGACCGCGCTGTCCGACGCCACCAACGCCACACTGCCCCGGCTGTCCCACGTGGTGCGCCGCCTGGAGGAGCGCGGGTTGGTGGAGCGTTTCCCCTGCGCGGATGATCGCCGGGCCACCAATGCGCGGCTGACCGACGCCGGGTGGGAGATCGTGGTGGCCGCGGCCCCCGGGCACGTGGAGACCGTACGCAAACACGTGTTTGATGCGCTGGGCCCCGACCTGGTGGGCGCGCTGGATGAGGTCAGCACCCGGATCCTGCGCACCCTGGATCCGAGCGATCGACTCCACGCGCTGACCCCGCCCGGCGCTGCCGAGGCGCCGTCTGCGGCGACGGTCCCCACCGCTCCCGCCGCATGAGTGTGACCCCCACCTCCCGGGTCGATGTGCTGATCATCGGGGCCGGCCAGGCGGGCCTGGCAACCGCCCAGGAGCTTCAGCGCCGCGGCCTTACCAACATGCGGGTCATCGATCGTGGACCCGGCTCGGGTGGTGCCTGGCAGCACCGCTGGGCTTCGCTGCGCCTGGACGACGCGCACCAGGTTGAGGACCTCCCCGGGCTCGACACCCTGGGCCTCAGCTTCCGCACCGCCCCCGGGGATGAACCCGCCCGCGACATCGTCGCCGACTACTACGCGCGCTATGAGCGTGCCTACTCGCTCCCGATCCGGCGACCGATCGAGGCCGTCGCGGTCACCGCGGACGGTCCCGACCACACGCTGCGGGTCACCACCCGGAACGCGGTCACCGGCGCACCCGACACCGAGATCCTGGCCCGGATCGTGATCAACGCCTCGGGTACCTGGACCCATCCGATCCAGCCCGAGGTTCCCGGACGCGAGCGCTTCACCGGTCTTCAGCTGCGCACCCCCGAGTTCGTGTCCGCCGAGGCGTTTGCCGGGCAGCACGTGATCGTGGTGGGCGGCGGGACCAGCGCGATCGGGTTTGTGCTGGAACTCTCCCCGGTGGCCGCGCGCGTGCAGTGGGCAACCCGGCATCCGGTGGACTTCAGCGAGACCGTGGGGCTCGCCCGCGATCACGCCCGGGCCGCCGTCGCGGCGCAGGACGAGGCAGCCCGGGCGGGGGAGATCCTGCCCAGCATCGTCTCGGGGACCGGCGTGCCGCTGACCCGACGGATGCGTCAGGCGCGCGAGGCGGGGATCCTGGTCGAGCGCCCGCTGTTCACCGCGATGACCGACACCGGCGTGATCTGGCCCGATGGGACCGCCGAAAACGTGGACGCGATCATCTGGGCCGCCGGCTTCCGTGCCGAACTCGACCACCTGGAACCCCTGGGCCTCGCCGCCCCCGGACACACGATCCAGGTCGAGCGCGGCCGGGCGATCGACGAACCGCGCCTCTTCCTGGCCGGCTACGGTCCACAGGCCAGCACGATCGGGGCCGCCCGCTCGGCCCGGGCCACCGCGGCGCAGGTGGTGCAGGCGCTCAGCGAATAGGGGTGCGGAAGCCGCGTCGGTAGGTGCCCGGCGTGGTGCCCAGGTGGCGGTGGAAGGCGCGGATCAGGGTATCCACCGATCCCAGCCCCGTGGACGTGGCCACCGCGTCCAGCGAATCGTCGGTGGATTCGAGCATCCGCCGCGCGGCCTCAACCCGCAGCGACTCCACGTACTGTCCCGGGGTCTGCCCAAACTCCTGCCGAAACACCCGCGCGAAGTGGCGGTCACTCAGGTTTGCCTGCCGTGCCAGGCGCTCGACCCCCAGGTCGGATTCGAGGTTATTGGAGATAAACAGGCGGAGCTCGTCCATGTCTCGTGACGCGGGCGCATCCCGCAGCGGCACGCTGAATTGGCTCTGGCCGCCGGGCCGTTTGAGGTAGACGACGAGTTGCCGGGCCACGGCGATCGCCATCGGGTTACCCAGGTCTTCGGCCACCAGGGCCAGGGAGAGATCCAGGCAGGAGCTGATTCCGGCGGCGGTCCAGATCCGCCCCTCGTGGATAAAAATCGGATCGGCGTCCACCTCGATCCCCGGGTGTTCGATGGCGAGTTGGGCCGCCGTGGACCAGTGCGTGGTGACCCGCCTGCCCTCGAGGATGCCCGCCCGCGCCAGGATATGCGCGCCCACGCACACCGAGGCGATGCGAGCGACCCGCGGTTCCAGCGCGCGCACCCAGTCGACGATGTCCGGATCGCACACCGCCACAATGCGCCCGTGCTCATCGGCCTCCGCCGCGCCGGGCACGATCAGGGTGTCGATGTGTCGAGACGCAAGCTCCGCGAGGGTGCAGTCGGGCAGCAGCCGAACGCCCGCCGCGGTGCGGATCGGACCCGAATCGGGAGCGGCGATCAGCACCTCATAGTGCGGGGATGCCCCACCCTCCCGGTGCGGGGATGCCCCGCCCTCCCGGTTGGCCAGCCCGAATACCTCGGCCGGCCCGGTGACATCGAGCAGGTCGACCCCGTCAAATGCGAGGACCGCTATCGTGCGCACCGGATTCACCATGTCCTCATCCTCGGTGACGCGGGTGCACCGGCGCTAGTCCGCGAGCGCCGCAACCGAGGGAACCACAACCGCGTAGAGGTCGGCGATGGTGGCCAGGGCCGAGGCGTGCAGCCGGGGCGCGCTGACCTCGGTGTCGAGCACCCGCAGCGGGCGGGTGGCGCAGGCATCGGCGATCACGGTGGCCGAGTTGCCGCGGAGGAAGGCACCCTCGGCGGTGAAGGTCACACACATATGGGTCATGAATCCGGCGATGATCAGCGCGTTGTTGCCGGCGGCGTCGACCAGCTCACCGAGGGTGGTGTCCACAAACGCGTTGGGGGCGGTCTTCACCACCACGGCCTCCCCGTCCCGCGGGGCGACGCGGGGGTGAATCTGACCGATCTCGGCCCGAATGTCATAGGGGGTTCCGGGGCCGCCATCGTTGATCACGTGGATCACCGGGGTTCCGGCGGCGCGGGCCCGTGCGAGCAGATCGGCGGCGGCATCGAGGGCGGGTGCCCAGCCCTCGAGCTCCATCACGCCGGTGGTGTAGGTGTTTTGATAGTCGATCAGCACGAGGGTGGATGCGGTCAGGGACGCGGGTTCGGCGGAGAATCCGTTGAGTTCGCGCAGGGTGGTGGACATGGGGGCTCCCTTGGGGTTGGACCGGTTCGGCCGCCGCGGTGTGCGGTAGTTCCAGCCTCGCTGCCCGAGAACATGGCTGCAATGGCGAATGATTCGCACTTTCTGCCATGGCGAATTCACCGGGCCCGGAACCACCCCGTGTTACGGGCAGGTAACTACCCGCTGCATCCACGCCGAGGATGTCGCGTGCTCGGTGGGCGCGGGCCCCAAAACCGTGTAGATTGATGCCGAACACCCACAATCACATACGCCACTAAACCACCGCGGGAGAGTCCCGATGTTTGGGCGCCGTAGGAGCAAACCCTCCCCGGGAATCTCTCAGGCCCATGGACCGCAGTGGTGCGGCAACTCTGGAAAGTGATCCCCCATCCGGGCGGATCCACCGACGGTGCAGGTGCGGAATCCCCGCGCGAAATCTCTCAGGTACAGCTACAGAGCGGGGAGGAACCCATCGTCGTTTCCGGCGCGCCCGCGCCGGTACCCATATTGGAGTTCCCGTGACCCTGGTCGACCCGTCCGTATCCGTTCCCGCCGCCGCGAGCGCGCAGCCAACCCCCGAGGTCGGCTTTGCCGAGCGCCACATCGGGGTGCACCTCGATGCGCAGGTCACCGACATGCTGAGGGTGATCGGTCAGCCGAGCCTCTCTGCCCTGGTTGATACCGCCGTGCCGACCTCGATCCGCCAGGCGGCCCCGCTGAACCTGGCCCGCCCGCTGTCCGAGGCCGATGTCCTCACCGCGCTGCGCGCCCTGGCCACGCAGAACACCACCGCCGTGCAGCTGATCGGTCAGGGGTACTCGGACACCATCACCCCCGCGGTCATCCGCCGCAACGTGCTGGAAAGCCCCGCCTGGTACACCGCCTACACCCCGTATCAGCCCGAGATTTCGCAGGGTCGCCTGGAGGCGCTGCTGAACTTCCAGACCATGGTTCAGGACCTCACCGGGCTCGATGTCGCCGGTGCCTCGCTGCTGGATGAGGGCACCGCCGTGGTCGAGGCCGCGCTGCTCATGCGCCGCGCGACCCGCGGCCTGCCGGATGATGCACCCACCGTGATCGACGCCGACGCCTTCCCGCAGACCATCGCCCTGCTGCGCGGCCGGGCCGAGGCGCTCGGGTTCGAGATCATCGTTGCCGACCTCTCCCGGGGCCTGCCCGCCGACCTGCCCGAGGGTCCGTTGGGCGGCGTGATTGTGCAGCAGCCCGGCGTCTCGGGCGCGATCGTGGATCACTCGGCGGTCATCGCCGCGGCCCACGAGCGGGGTGCCCTGGTGACCGTCGCGACCGACCTGCTGGCCCTGACCCTGCTGACCTCCCCGGGCGAGCAGGGGGCCGATATCGCCGTGGGTTCGGCCCAGCGGATGGGTGTTCCGCTCTTCTTCGGTGGCCCGCACGCCGCGTTCATCTCGGTGAAGAAGGGTCTTGAGCGTCAGCTGCCCGGTCGCCTGGTCGGCGTCTCGGTGGACGATGCCGGACGCCCCGCCTACCGCCTGGCCCTGCAGACTCGCGAGCAGCACATTCGCCGCGAGAAGGCCACCTCCAACATCTGTACCGCGCAGGCCCTGCTGGCCGTGGTCGCCTCGTTCTATGCGGTGTATCACGGTCCCGAGGGGCTGACGAGCATCGCCCGTCGTATTCACCGCCTGACCACCGGGCTGCGGGATGCGCTGGAATCCGCGGGTATCACCGTGGTCAACCAGACCGCGTTTGACACCCTGACCGTGGCCGTTCCTGGACGCGCCGCCGAGGTGCTGGCCGCCGCCGAGGGTCGCGGAATCAACCTGCGCCGGATCGACGGCGACCACGTGGGAGTGGCGGTCAACGAGGTCACCACCGCGCGTATCCTCGACCACGTGCTGGCGGCGATCACCGGTACCGAGGCCGCACCGGTCGTTCCGGCCGAGTCCGACCGGATCCCCGCCGAGATTGTGCGCACCAGCGCCTTCCTCACCCACCCGGTGTTCCACCAGCACCGCTCCGAAACCCAGCTGCTGCGCTATATTCGCCGTCTCTCGGACCGCGACCTGGCCCTGGACCGGACCATGATCCCGCTGGGATCCTGCACCATGAAGCTCAACGCGGCGGTCGAGATGGAGGCCATCTCCTGGCCCGAATTCGCCTCGATCCACCCCTTCGCCCCCGATCACCAGACCGTGGGCTGGCGCACCCTGATCACCGAACTCGAGGAGGATCTGGCCGAGATCACCGGCTACGATCGCGTCTCGGTTCAGCCCAACGCCGGTTCCCAGGGCGAGCTGGCGGGCCTGCTGGCGATCCGCGGCTACCACCGCTCCCGCGGGGATGAGGCGCGCACCATCTGCCTGATTCCGGCGAGCGCCCACGGCACCAATGCGGCCTCGGCGGTCCTCGCCGGAATGCGGGTTGTGGTGGTAGCCACGGCCGCCGACGGCACGATCGATCACGCCGACCTGAACGCCAAGATCGCCGAGCACCGCGACGTGCTGGCCGCGATCATGATCACCTATCCCTCGACCCACGGGGTCTTCGATACCGACGTGCGCGAGGTGTGTGACGCGGTGCACGCGGCCGGCGGACAGGTCTACATCGACGGTGCCAACCTCAACGCGCTGGTCGGGCTCGCCAAGCCCGGCGAGTTTGGCGGCGACGTCTCGCACCTGAACCTGCACAAGACCTTCTGCATCCCGCACGGTGGCGGTGGACCCGGCGTCGGACCGGTCGCCGTGCGCGCCCACCTGGCACCGTTCCTCCCCGGGGATGCGACGGACCCCAACTCCACGACCCCGATCTCCTCGGCCCGCTTCGGCTCGGCCGGCGTGCTGCCGATCAGCTGGGCCTATGTGCGCCTGATGGGCGGCGAGGGTCTGACCCGCGCGACCCGGACCGCACTACTCTCCGCCAACTACCTGGCCGCACGCCTGGACGAGCACTTCCCGGTGCTCTACCGCGGAAACGACGGCCTGGTGGCGCACGAGTGCATCCTGGATCTGCGCCCGATCACCGCGGCCACCGGCGTCACCGCCGAGGACGTGGCCAAGCGTCTGATGGACTTCGGCTTCCACGCCCCGACGCTGTCCTTCCCGGTGCCCGGCACCCTGATGGTCGAGCCCACCGAGTCCGAGGACATCGCCGAACTCGAGCGCTTCGTGACCGCAATGCGGGTGATCCGCGCCGAGATTGCCTCGGTGGAAGCAGGGGAGTACCCGGTGGCCGAATCGCCGCTGCGCCGCGCCCCACACACCGCCGCCGCGCTGCTCTCGGACACCTGGGATCGCCCCTACGGTCGCGAGCAGGCGGCCTTCCCGGTGCCCGGACTGCGCCAGGACAAGTACTTCCCGCCGGTGGGCCGGATCAACCAGGCCGCCGGAGACCGCAACCTGATCTGCTCCTGCCCGCCCCTGTCGGCCTTTGAGGAAACCTCCTCCAAGGAGAGCCACACCGAGGAAGCCGAGGCCACCCGATGACCGAACGCACCACCGCCCTCTACGACGCCCACGCCGTGCTCGGCGCGCACTTCACCGATTTTGGTGGCTGGCAGATGCCTCTGCGCTACGGGTCCGAGCTCGCCGAGCACACGGCCGTCCGCGAGGCCGCCGGACTGTTTGACCTGTCCCACATGGGCGAGGTCTGGGTTCAGGGGCCGGATGCGGCCGCCGCGCTGAGCTTCGCGCTGGTCGGGGCCTTCGACACCCTGGCCGTGGGCCGCGCCAAGTACTCGCTGATCGTGGCCGAGGATGGCGGGATCCTCGACGACCTGATCGTCTACCGCCTCGCCCCCGAGCGCTTCCTGGTGGTCCCCAATGCCGGCAACGCCGAACTGGTGGCCGGGGAGCTGACCACCCGTGCTGCCGGTTTCACGGCCACCGTCACCGATGCCAGCGCGCACACCGCACTGATCGCGCTGCAGGGTCCGCGCGCCGCCGAGATCCTGGCTACCCTGGTGCCCGAGGAAGACCACGAAGCCCTTGCGGCGCTGCGCTACTACGCGGCCCTCGAACTCAGCGTGGACGGTGCCCCGGCGCTGGTCGCCCGCACCGGTTATACCGGGGAGGATGGCTTCGAGTTGTTCATCCCGGACACCCGGGCCGCGGAACTCTGGGACACCCTGCTGGCCGCCGGGCTTACCCGCGGCCTGATTCCCTGCGGCCTGGCCGCCCGGGACTCGCTGCGCCTCGAGGCGGGCATGCCCCTCTACGGCAACGAGCTGACCCGCGACCTGACCCCGTTTGACGCGGGATTTGACCGCGTGGTGAACCTCACCGAGGGCCACAACTTCGTGGGCCGAGCGGCGCTGGAAGCCGCCCGGGATCACCGCACGGGACGCCGTGTCCTGGTGGGTCTGCGCGGCGAGGGTCGCCGGGCCGCCCGGGCCGGTTATCCGATCCTCAGCGAGGGCGAGGTGATCGGCACCGTCACCTCGGGCCAGCCGAGCCCGACCCTCGGCCACCCGGTCGCCTTCGCCTATATCGATCCCGAATTCGCGGCCCCCGGCACCCCGGTCCAGGCCGACTTGCGCGGCAAGCCCGAGGCGTTCACCGTGGTTGAGACCCCGTTCTATCGCCGTACCCGCTAATCCACAGCACCGCTAAACACCCACCCCACCACCATCGAAAGGCACCCATGAGCACCGTTGCCCCCAACCTGAAATACTCCGCCGAGCACGAGTGGCTGGCCGCCGGCGATCCCGCAACCGTGGGCATCACCGCGGTCGCCGCCGAAGCCCTCGGCGACATCGTCTACGTGAGTCTGCCCGAGGTGGGCGACACCGTGACCGCGGGCGCCACCTGCGGCGAGGTCGAGTCCACTAAGTCCGTCTCCGACCTGTACGCGCCGGTCACCGGTGAGGTCATCGCCATCAACCAGGCCGTCCTGGATGACCCCGCCCTGGTCAACGGCGACCCGTACGGGGCCGGCTGGCTCTTCACCGTGGCCGTCACCGCCGAGGGCCCGCTGCTGAGCCCCGAGGAGTATGCGGCTGCAAACGGCGTCGCCGCACCCTAAACGCGTCACCCCACGTTCCGTGGCCGCCGGCGATCCCGCGCGGCCACGGTCCACGGATCCGCTTCCCCCACAAGAACCGGCGGATCCACAGCAAAGGAGTTCCCATGAGTGTTGGCGTTTTTGATCTGTTTTCGATCGGAATCGGACCCTCAAGTTCACACACCGTCGGCCCGATGCGGGCCGCGAATATATTTGCCACCGAACTGCGTGATCACAATCTGCTGGGCAGCGTCGCCGAGCTGAGCGTTCACCTGTACGGCTCGCTGGCGGCCACCGGCCGCGGACACGGCACGCAGGGCGCGATCCTGCTGGGCCTCTCGGGGTTTGATCCGGAAACCATCGGACCCGACACCGTCACCGAGACCCTGGCCGGCATCGCCGCCGGGGCGCCGCTGTTACTGGGCGGCGAGCGCGCGATCATGCTCGGGGAGAACGATATGGTCCTGCACCCGCTCACGGTGCTGCCCCGGCACACCAACGCGATGCGGCTGAGCGCGCTGGATGCGGCCGGGATCGAACTCGCCACCGAGACGTTCTATTCGATCGGCGGCGGCTTCATTACCCGCGACGGCGCGCTTCCCGACGCCGTGCTGGATGCCCGGCCGGTACCGCTGCCCTTCGCCAGCGCCGCCCGACTGCTCGAGCACTGTGCCGAGCGGGGGATCCCCATCTCCGAGGTCATGCGCCACAATGAGCTGGCGAAAACCGATGCCGAGCGCCTGCGCTCGGGCCTACTGCATATTCGCGACGTGATGAACCAGTGCGCCGACTCGGCGATCGCCCGCACCGGAGTGCTCCCGGGCGGACTCGACGTGAAGCGCCGAGCGCCCGCCTGGCATGAGCGTCTACGCGCCCTGGATCCGCACCGCGATCCGCTGTACTGGCAGGAGTGGGTGAACCTGGTGGCCCTCGCGGTCAACGAGGAAAACGCCTCGGGGGGACGGGTGGTTACCGCCCCGACCAATGGCGCCGCGGGCATCATCCCCGCCGTGCTGTTTTATGCGGTCCACTATGCCCCGAGCGTGCGCGCGCTGATGAACCCCGACGGCAGCACCGAGGCGAGCGCCGAGCTGCTGGCCCTGCGCGATGACATCACCGAGCGCTTCCTCCTCACCGCCGCGGCGATCGGGGTGCTCTATAAGGAGATGGCGGCGATCTCCGGTGCCGAGCTGGGCTGCCAGGGCGAGGTGGGCTCGGCCTCCTCGATGGCCGCGGCCGCCCTCGCCGAGATTCTGGGCGGAACCCCCGCCCAGGTCGCCAACGCGGCGGAGATCGCGATGGAGCACAACCTCGGGCTCACGTGTGACCCGGTGGGTGGGCTGGTGCAGATTCCGTGCATCGAACGCAACGCGATCGGCGCCGCCAAGGCCGTCAACGCGGCCAAGATGGCCCTGTGGGGTGACGGCACCCATCGGGTATCCCTCGATCAGGTGATTCTCACCATGCGTGACACCGGAAACGATATGAGCAGCAAGTACAAGGAAACCTCGCTGGGCGGCCTCGCCGTCAACGTGGTGGAGTGCTAATACAGCACGGGAGGGTGTTGTTCACGGTGTTTCCCCTGGTAATACCCGTAGAGTTTTGAGACCTATGTTGTCTTGCGAAGGGGTCTCATGACGACCGTCGAACAATCCGCCCCGGCGACGCCGGCATCCCGGTGGCACCCTCGCCGCTGGTTTGAGACCGTTCGCCGGTTGCCCTTCAGCTTCGGTCTGATCGCCGTCGTGCTGTTCCTGGGCGCCACCACCGGTGCCCTCTGGGATCCCTTGCGTCACCGCCACTGGTTCCACCTGGTGGCCTACGGTGTCCCCGCATTCGATGCCGGACACTGGTGGACCCTGATCACCGGAATGTTCTGGGCGGCCCACCCGGCGATGTACGTCTGGTTCCTGATCCTGGTGCCGTTCTCGCTGATCCGCCTGGAGCTGCGTCGGGGCTCCGGCGTGGCCGCCGGGTACTTCATTTTTGGTCAGCTGGCGGCGGTGCTCACCAGCTCACTCTTCCTCTCAATCTTCTCCGATCTGGGCTGGGAGTGGGCCGATAATCTGGCCACCACGGTGACCGTGGGCATGATGCCCGGGCTCTTCGCCGCGCTGACCGCGACCATCAACAGCCTGCCCGATCCCTGGCGCAGCCGGGGCCGGATGATCCTCATCTATGTGGCCGCGATCGGTGTGCTGTTCCTGGGTATTCTGCCCGCGCTGCTCAACGCCGCGGCGATCATCATTGTGCTCGCGATGGGCACCCGCCGCCGCAAGCGCGCCCCCAGTATCCACGAGCGTCGTTTCACCACGTTTGTCACCATCCTGGGCCTCGGCGCGATCCAGCTGATCCTCACCGTGGTGCGCACGCACGGACCCTTCGGCGACACCTCGCTGCTCGAGGGTTCCTGGGGTCACGCGGTCATTAACGCGCTGATCATCCTGGTCCTGGCCAACGGGCTGCGCACCGGTCGCCGCCTGGCCTGGGTCCTCGCACTTGGCCTCTCGCTGATCAACATCCTGGCCGGCCTGTCCTTCTTCCTGATCGTGCAGACCAGCATCCCCGAGCTCGAAGAGATTCGTGCCTACGCGAGCAGCACCAACGTGACGATCGCCGACGGCGTGCTGTGGCTGATCTTCTTTATCTATCTCCTGGTGGCCCACGGTGCCTTCACCGTGCCCTTCCGCCGTCGCCTGCCCGGTGGCGGTGGCGGCAACGAGCGCAGCGTCCGCGAGGTTCTGCGCGAGAGCGGTGGCGGCACCCTGTCCTGGATGACCACCTGGCCCGGAAACCGGCACTACTTCAGCCCGACCGGACGTGGCTTTGTCACCTATCAGGTGCATGCCAAGACCGCGATCGCGCTGTCCGACCCGATCGGACCGGCCGCCGAGCGCACCGAAACCGCGCGCCAGTTCATCGCCTCGGCCGAGAAGGCCGGGTTTGTGCCCTGCTTCTTTGTGGCCAGCGAGGCGCTGCGCACCGAATCGCTGCCCACCTGGCGTTCGCTTCAGGTCGCCGAGGACACCATCATCGATCTGCCCGGCCTGGCCTTTACCGGTAAGCGCTGGAATTCGGTGCGGACGTCCCTCAACAAGGCCGACCGCGAGGGTGTGACCTTCCGCCTGACGCACCTGTCGGCCGAGCCGCGTAAGGTCCAGCAGCAGGTGCGTCAGATCTCCGAGGCTTGGCTCGGGGATAAGGGCCTGCCCGAGATGGGCTTCACCCTGGGCGGTGTGGACGAGGCGCTGGATCCCTCGGTCCGCCTGGCCCTGGCCTATAACGCCGAGGGGGAGATCGATGGGTTCCTGAGCTGGCTCCCGGTGTACGGCGAAAACGGCACGGTTCACGGCTGGACCCTGGATCTGATGCGGCGCCGCGAGGGTGGTTTTGGTCCGGTGATGGAGTATCTGATCGGCCGTTCGGCCCAGGAGTTCTCCGCCGAGGGTGCGATGATCGCGTCCCTCTCCGGCGCCCCGCTCGCCCACCTGGGCCAGCGCGGCGGCAACATCATCGACAATCTGCTGAGCGGACTCGGTGAGGCCATCGAACCGCTCTATGGATTCCGCTCGCTGCACGCGTTCAAGCGCAAGTTCAACCCGCGATACGAGCCGGTCTACCTGCTCTACCGCGACGAGGGCGACCTGGCGCGGATCGGTCTGGGCCTCGGTCGTGCGTTCCTCCCGGATGCCACGCTGCCCTCGCTGGTGCGCAGCCTGCGCGCCCCGAAATAACCCGCAGTCACCACGCAGAAACCGCGCCGGGCCTCGTGCCCCGGCGCGGTTTCTGCGTCGTGGACGGGGGTTGCTGCAAGACTGGGGGCATGTCCACGAGCCCGATCGAAGCCGAAGCCCGCGCCATCCTCGCCGATTTGACCGGCGTCCCGGATGCCCACTTTCACGAGGGCCAGTTTGAGGCCATCAGCACCCTGGTCGATGCGCGGCGCCGCGCGCTGGTGGTGCAGCGCACCGGGTGGGGCAAGTCCGCCGTCTACTTCATCGCGACCCTGCTGCTGCGCCGCCGCGGTGCCGGGCCCACGCTGCTGGTTTCGCCGCTGCTCTCGCTGATGCGCGATCAGGTCGCGGCGGCCGCCCGGGCCGGGGTGCGCGCGGTCGCGATTAACTCGGCTAATGCCCATGAGTGGGACGATGCCCGCCAGGCCCTGGCGAATGACGAGGTCGACGTGCTGCTGGTCTCGCCCGAGCGACTGAACAACCCGCGTTTCCGCGACGAGCAGCTGCCCACCCTGATGGGGCGGATCGGCCTGCTGGTGATCGATGAGGCCCACTGTATCTCCGACTGGGGACACGACTTCCGCCCCGACTATCGCCGGATCGCCGAGCTGATCCGGGCGCTGCCGGCCAACCTCCCGGTTCTGGCCACCACCGCGACCGCCAACGCCCGCGTGGTCACCGACATCGAGGAACAGTTGGCGGTGGATGCGGGTGGCGTGGTCACGATCCGCGGTTCGCTGGCCCGTGCCTCGCTGCGCCTCGGCGTCCTGGAACTGCCGGATTCCCGTGCCCGCCTGGGCTGGCTCCTGAGCCATCTGGGTGATCTCCAGGGCAGCGGCATCATCTACGCGCTGACGGTCTCGGCGGCGGAGGACACCGCCCGACTGCTGCGCGATGCCGGGCACAACGTGCGTGCCTACACCGGTCGCACCGACACCGATGAGCGGGCCGAGTCCGAGCTGATGCTCAAAAACAACGAGCTCAAGGCCCTGGTGGCCACCAGCGCGCTGGGGATGGGCTTCGACAAGCCCGACCTGGGTTTTGTGGTGCACCTCGGCGCCCCGTCCTCCCCGGTGGCCTACTACCAGCAGGTGGGTCGTGCCGGTCGCGGGACGGACCGAGCCGACGTGCTGTTGCTGCCCGGAAGCGAGGATCGGGAGATCTGGCGCTACTTCGCGACCGCCTCGATGCCCGATGAGGAGCGTGCCCGCGCGGTCCTGGACGCGCTCGGCTCCGACCCGATTTCCACCCCCGCACTCGAGGCTCGGGTGAATATTCGACGCACCCCGCTCGAGCTGCTGCTCAAGGTCCTGGATGTGGACGGCGCCGTGCACCGGGTCGCCGGTGGCTGGGTCGGCACCGGGCAGCCTTGGACATACGATGCCGACCGCTATGCCCGGATCGCACGGGCCCGCCTGGACGAGGAGGCGTCGATGATCGAGTATCAGCGCACCACCGAGTGCCGGATGGCGACCCTGCAGCGCGACCTGGATGATCCGACCGCGGCGCCCTGCGGTCGCTGTGACCGCTGCACCACAGCCTGGTATCCCTCCTCGATCAGCGAGCAGGCGGCCACCGAGGCCGCCGGTTCCCTGGATCGGGTGTCGGTCGAGATCGAGCCGCGCCGTCAGTGGCCCACCGGCGCCGACCGCCTGGGGATCACCCTGGACGGCACCGCCGTGCGGGGCAAAATTCCCGAGGCCCTGCGCGCCGAACCCGGGCGTGCGATCGCCCGACTCACCGACCTCGGTTGGGGCGGCACCCTTCGCGAGATCTTTGCCCCGGGCTCCCCGGATGCGCCGGCCAGCCCGGCACTGCTCGGGGCCGCGATCCGTGTGCTGGCCACCTGGGGGTGGAGCGAGCGACCGGTCGCCGTGGTCTCGGTGCCCTCGCGCTCGCATCCGCAGCTGGTGGACTCGGTCGCGCGCGGCCTCGCGGGTGCCGGCAAGCTGCCGTATCTCGGTTCACTGGAACTGGTGAATGGCGGCCCGCGCGGCAGCGCCGGCGGCAACAGCGGCTATCGCCTGGCCGGGGTCTGGGACGGCTTCACCGTGGGACCCGACCTCATGGCCCACCTCGCACAGGTTGGGCCCGGCCCGATCCTGCTGGTGGATGATCGGGTCGACAGCCGGTGGACGCTCACGGTCAGTGCGCTCGCGCTGCGTCGGGCCGGTGCCACCGCGGTGCTGCCCTTCGCGCTGGCCATCGTCGCCTAGCTCACACAGAACGGGCCCGTAACCTCACTCCGAGGTTACGGGCCCGTTGTTCGATTCTAGGCCGACGTCGGCGCCGCGAATTCCTCCGGGACCAGGAATCCCTCATCCAACAGTTCGCGCAAGCGGGGGAGCAGTTCGGCGCGCAGGGCCGCCTCATCCACCTCCAGCAGTTGAGCGATGGCCGCCACCAGCACGCCCACCTCGAGGGTACCGTCGCTGGCTCCCACGATCGCGGCCAGGCCGGTGTCCAAGTCCACGGTGCGGCCGAATCCGGCGCCCTGGTGCAGGATCATGACGGACGGATCCTCGTTCCCCGGCCAGTAGTGTCGCTCCTCGGTCACATCCCCGCTCACCCGCAGGGCTTCGGCGCCCAGCGCCGCATCGTCGCGCGCGGCCTGCCAGTCGCGGGCCGCCAGCACCTGACCGACGTGTGCCCCCAGGGCGCCGGAGACGCGGCTGGCCACGCGCTCGAAGCGTCGCCAGGGCGTCAGGCCCTGGTCGCCTCGGCGCAGCAGTACATAGCCGAAGCCAATGCCGGTGGTGGCTCGACGATCGAAGTCATCCAACCAGGCCCCACACAGACGCTCAAACTCGGGATCGCCGGGCCGGGTTCCACCGTCGCGAATCCAGGTTTCGGCGTAGCGCACCGGGTCCTGGCGCTCGCGCTCAAGCACCCAGGCGTCGATCTCGGCATCCAACCAGCCGCGGATCCGATCAAACGCATCCTCGTCTGCGCGATACTCCCAGTTCCCCAGCATCTGCACAATCCCGCCGGGGACGAGGTAGCGCGGCGCCGTCTCGATCATCTCGCGGACGATATCGTCCCCCTCGCGTCCGCCGTCGCGGTATTCGTATTCGGGGGCATCGGCGCCGCGCGGAGTGATCACAAACGGCGGGTTCGAGACGATGCGGTCGAAGCGCTCCTCGGCCACCGGTTCAAACATATTCCCCAGTCGGAATTCGATGCCTCGAGCCTGGTTCAGGTCGGCATTGAAGCGGGCAATATCCAGCGCTCGCTGGGAAATATCCGTGGCGATGACCCGTTCGGCATGACGCGCCAGGTGCAGCGCCTGGATGCCGCAGCCGGTTCCCAGGTCCAGCGCCAGCGTGATCGACTCGGGGATGATGAGCCCGGCCAGGGTCCGGCTCGCGCCGCCCACTCCCACCACGTGATCCGCGCGAAGTGCACCACCCACGATCAGTTCACCGAGGTCGGCGGCGAGCCACCAGTCAATCGATTCGGCGCCGTCGGTGAACGTGTAGGGGCGTAGTTCGAGACTCGCGCGCACAAATCCATCCACCGCACTCACCAGCGCGAGGGCCTCGAGGCCACTCACACCGGTCTCCGGGAAGGCGCTCTCGACGTCCGCGACCGGGCAGGGCTGCCCCAGAATAAACAGTCTTGCGCACATGACACGTGCAAACGTCGGATCGGAGGGTTCATCGGTTCGCCCGGCCAAGTGTCGCCGGATCGGCAACGGATTACCCCGAACGAGGGCGGCATCGGCGTCCTCACCCCAGAGTGCGAGCAGGCTCGCACTGCGATAGTCGGCACGGAGGAGGTCGGCGCGCAGAGCGTCGATGAACACTGAATTTTGCTGGAGAGTCACCCACCCATTCAACGCCATGTCGGGGGCGGGGCGAAACCAACACCGCACTAACCCCCATCTGCGGTTACGCGAAACGAAGGGTGGAAACCGGTCTGTGTGGTTAGCGCTCCACCCGGATGGCGCTGGCATTATCGGGCGCGAAGTCGAAGTCCACCGCAACCTCGTCTCCCGCCAAAACACCGGGCAACCAGTGGCGCGCATCGTCCCACATCCGGTCAAAGGGAACCTCGTTCACCGGGACCCACCGCGCATCCAGCTCGGCCGTCGCGATGGGCTCACCCTCAAATTCTCGGGCGCTGAACACCCAGGAACGCTGACTCCACTCGGGCCGCGAGGGGAAGCGATAGTCGATGTATCCGTGGGGCCGAAGCGATTCCGGGGCGATGATCATCCCCACCTCCTCGTGCACCTCACGCACAATCGCGCGGGCCGGGGTTTCGCCCGATTCGAGTTTTCCACCGGGGGCGACCACCCGTCCCTGGCCGAGTCCGCGACGCTTTTCCCCGAGCAAAACCTCATCCCCGCGGGGTGTGGAACGGATCAAATAACACACACAGACTTCTGGGAGTTCCATCTAATCAGGCTATCGTGCCGCACGCGGGCCGATCATTGCGTACCCTTGTTCGGGGACATCCGCAAAAGGAGCACTCATGCGAACCACCGCCAACGACCTGATCAGACTACGCCGCGACGCCACTCTCGAGCGCGCGGTGCTGATCGAGGCGCACGCACGCGCCGGCGAGGACCCGCACGACTTCATCCCCACCCTTCCCACCATCGATGAGCTGGTGGTCACCGAGCTGCGTAACTCCGAGATCGATGAACGCGGGCTGACCGCTCAGTACATTCTCGCGCGCATGGCCGGTTCCAGCTCACGCCCCGAGGCGGCGCTCCACGCCGCCGATGCCGACCGGGTGGAGCGGGAGATCCTGCGTGAGATCGGCCTGATCCACCCCGAGCTGGCCCGTACCGTGTGGAGCATGCTCGGCCGCCTCGAAGCCGCATGATCATCCAAAGCCCACACCGCGGGCCCCACACCCCCAGTATCGGCCCGGAGAACCGCGGGTTCCCGGCGGTGCGGCGCACCGCCGATGCTCAGCCTCAGCCCGTAGAATCAATTGTTATGTCGTGCGCCCTGTGGCACGCCTGAGACTGCCTATGACACGATTTCGCCCCCTGACGCGCACCCGCACCGCACTCATCGCCGCACTGACGGCCATGGGGTTGTTGAGCATGCCGCTGGCTGCCCAGGCCGTGAGCACCCCCGCCCTCCAGCCCGCGACCGCCTCTGTGCGCCAGGAACCCACCGCGGCCCCCACCGAGGGCGCCGCGGTTTCGCTTGCTCAGTCCTCGCCGACGATCGCGCCGGATGGGTCGATCACCTTCACCACCACGATCACCAACTCCACCGGAACAGCACTGGCCGCCGGAAAGGCGACGCTGAGCTCGGGCCCGCTGCCGCTGTCGACCCTTGAGCAGTTCACCGGCTGGTACGACCACTCCATCGATGTGCGTCTGCCCTATGCCCTGGCCTCCGTCTCGGTGCCCGCGCTGGCGCCGGGGGAGAGCTACACCACCGACCCGGTGACCCTCACCGCGGAGCAGATGGAACTACATTCCGTTTACGGAAACTATGCGGTTCGTGCCTATTTTGTGACCGGTCCCGAAATCTCCGAGGCTCGCACCAGCGTGCTGTTTGACCCCGGCACCGGTGCCACGACGGGTGGGCTAGCCATCGCCGTGCCGATCACAGCGCCGCCCAGCAGCGCGGGCCTGATCCCGGTGGAATCGCTGACCGAGTGGACGGCCCCCGGTGGCATCCTCAGCCGCGAACTGGATGCCGTACTTGATCGCCCGGTTACCCTGGCAATCGATCCGATGATCCTCGCCTCGATCCGCAGCCTGGGCACCTCCGCCCCCGAATCTGCCACTAACTGGCTCAACAGGTTACAGGCCGCGTCGAACCCGAGTTTTCTGCTGCAGTACGCCGACGCCGACGCCGCCCTTCAGGCCCAGGCCGGCGCCTCGACACTGCTGACACCCACCTCGCTGGCCTACGGGGTCCAGCCCGCGAATTTCCCGCCTCAGCACTCGAGTACGCAGGGTTCCAGCGCAACCCCCGAGGCTCCCGAACTTCCGACGCTGGACCAGCTCACCGCGTGGCCGGCCACCGAACAGGGGATCGTCTGGCCCGGCTCGGACACGGTGAAGTCCTCGGATCTGAAGGTCATCGGTGCCTCGGGAAACCACACGACGCTGCTTGATGGCGCGGCCCTGGATCCCGAGAAGGACTCCACCCCCGGCGCCCACCGCACGGTGGATGGTACCGATGTTTTGGCCGCGGAGCCCACGCTGACCAAGCTGATCCAGGACCTGGTACACCCGGGGCTGGACGGTCAACCCGGTGCCGATGTGACGCACATTCGCGCCGCCTTTGCGGCGCTGGCAACCGAGCGCGGCGCCAACCAGCGTTCCTACCTGGTGACACTCCCTCGCGGATGGGCAGACACCGCCGTCAATCTCGACGCGGCCATTGCCCAGCTTTCGACCATCCCCGAGACCCACATCGTCTCGCTGGATACCCTCCGAGCCCAGCCCGCGATTGAGGGAACCCTCGCCGAGCACGAGGTCCCGAACGATCGGGTGAAGGCCGCTCGTCTGCTCCTGGAGCGCGAGCAGGACCTGAACAAATTCGCCGGTGCCCTCGAGGATCCGGCCCTGCTCACCGGTCGGGAGCGGGCCCAGCTCCTCTCCCTGTTTGCCGTGGCCTGGCGCGACCAGGGCTCGGCCTGGAACGGCGCGGTTACCGAACACGATGAGCAAACCACGGCCACGCTGGGCGGCATCACCCTGGCGCCCACCACGCAGTTCAACATGGTGAGCTGGCAGTCAAACCTGGGATTCTCGGTGCGCAATGATCTGCCCTATGCGGTCAAGGTGACCCTGGATGTGGAGTCCGACAACCTGCGCCTGGCGATCGATTCCTCGGTCACCCGCGAGATTAAGCCGTTTGCCACCGAGAAGTTCACGGTGCCGGTCCGCGCCCGAATTGGTAACGGGCAGAGCACCCTCTCGCTGAGCCTGCATGCGCCCGATGGGACTCAGCTGGGCGCCGCCAGCTCGGTCCGTGTCAACGTACGGGCCGACTGGGAAATCATCGGCTCGGTCGCGCTGGGCAGCCTGGTATTCCTGCTGCTGGCCGGCGGTCTCTTCCGCACCATTCGTAAGCGACGCCGGGGAGCGGTAGACCCGGTGACCACGGGTGAAACCAGCGATTCGGCCCCGGATACACAGGCGGACCCAGACGCTCAGGCCGCCTCGAGCACCGACACCGCGTCAGACGCTGCGACACGTTCAGACACCCAGGTCGACCCGGATGCCGGCCCCGATTCACTCCCCGAAAAGGCCCCCACACATGGCTAAACCCGCTTCCATCGCGGGGATCGGTCGCGCAAGCGCCTTCCTCGCCTCCGGCACCATGGTGTCCCGTGTGCTGGGATTCATCAAGGCGATCCTGATTGCCCGCACCATCGGCCAGGTGGGTGTCAGCGGTGACGCCTTCGCGACCGCCAACATCCTGCCCAATACGATCTTCACGATCATCGCCGGCGGTGTGCTCTCGGCCATCCTGGTGCCCCAGATCGTGAAGGCCACCGTACACGCCGACCGCGGCGCCGCCTACATCAATAAGCTGCTCACCATCACGCTCAGCGTCCTGGCCGCCACCACCCTGGTGGCGATGGCCGCGGCGCCGCTGCTGATTAAAGTATGGGCACCCAACTATGGTCCCGATCAGGCGGCGCTGGCGACGGTGTTTGCGCTGTGGTGCCTGCCGCAGCTGTTCTTCTACGGGCTGTATTCGATGCTCGGGGAGATTCTCAACGCGCACAAGATTTTTGGGCCGTTCACCTGGTCGCCCGCGCTGAATAACGTGGTGGCGATCGCCGGACTGTTCGTGTTCATCGGGATGTTTGGTGCCGACTCCCAGGGGCTGCGCACGGCCTCCGAGTGGTCCCCGATGATGGTTGCCGTGCTCGCCGGGAGCGCAACCCTCGGTGTCGCGGCCCAGGCCTTGATCCTGTTCCGCTACTGGAAGGTGCTCGGTCTGCGCTTCCGCCCCGACTTCGCCTGGCGCGGGGTGGGACTGGCCGAGACCGGAAAGCTCGCCGGTTGGTCGTTTGCGATGATCCTGGTCACCACCGCGGCCGGTATCGTCCAGTCCAGTGTGGTCTCGGCAGCCTCGGGACCGAATAACCCGTCAATCTTCGCCCTGCAGAACGCCTGGCTGATCTTTATGCTGCCGCACTCGGTGCTGGCCGTCTCGCTGACCACCGCCTACTTCACCCGGATGGCCGAGCATGCGCGCGCCCTCGACTACGACAAGCTCAAACTCGACGTCTCCGCCGCGCTGCGTAACGTCAGCCTGATGATCGTGGCTTCGGCCGCCATTCTGTTCACCGTGGCCTTCCCGTTTGGATTCCTGTTCACCGGATCCCCGAGCCAGGCGATCGGCATCGGTTTTGTGATCATCGCGTTTGTGGTGGGACTCGTGCCGTTCTGTTTCCTGTTTGTGCTGCAGCGCACGTTCTACGCGCTGGGGGACACCCGGACCCCGTTCTTCTTCACGGTGTTCCAGGCCGTCCTGTTCAGCATTCTGGCGGCCGGATGTCTGCTGCTGGATAAGTCGGTGATCGGCTTTGGTGTCGCCCTGGCCACCAGTCTTGCCGGAACCGCCCAGGCGTTCGTGGCGTTCTTCCTGCTGCGTCGGCGCCTCCGGGGCCTGGATGTCCAGCAGATCGTCAACAGCATGGCGATCTTCACCTTCTCGGCGATCCCGGCAACCATCGTCGGTGTGGTGAGCATGCTCCTGATGGGCGGCCTGAACACCGGAGGATGGGCCTTTAGCAGCCCGGTCACCGCGATCATTTCGATGATCATCGCCAGCGGGGTCACCGGCGGGGTGTATCTGCTGTTCCTCTGGGTGTTGCGCGCCCGCGAGCTGGCCACAATCACGGCGCCGTTTGCCAAGATTCTCGGCCGCCTGCGCCGGTCCTAGCCCGTTTTCACGCCGTTTTCTGGGCGTCCATCTCCCTCGGGAATGCATGCCACGTACAATGTGTTCTACCCTCCAACAGGACATTCTCAAGGGAGTCTAATTGCGTAACGTCATCATCATCGGATCCGGCCCGGCCGGCTACACCGCCGCCATCTATGCGGCGCGTGCGAACCTCAATCCGCTCCTGATCGCCTCGAGCGTTCAGGCCGGTGGCGAGCTCATGAACACCACCGAGGTCGAGAACTTCCCCGGGTTCCCGGAGGGTATCCAGGGTCCCGAGCTCATGGCCAAGATGCAGGAGCAGGCCGAGAAGTTTGGTACCGAGGTCCTGCTGGACGATGTCACCGAGCTGGACCTGTCCGGTGACATCAAGCGCGTGGTTACCGGCTACTCGGGCGAGTTTGAGGCCGAGTCGGTCATTTTCGCCACCGGTAGCGCCTACCGCAAGATCGGCCTGGCCGATGAGGAGCGTCTGTCCGGCCGCGGCATCTCCTGGTGCGCGACCTGCGACGGCTTCTTCTTCAAGGAAAAGACCATCGCCGTCGTGGGTGGTGGAGACTCCGCCATGGAGGAGGCCACCTTCCTGACCAAGTTCGCCAGCAAGGTCTACGTGATCCACCGTCGTGACACCCTGCGTGCCTCGAAGATCATGCAGGAGCGTGCCCACGCGAACGAGAAGATCGAGTTCATTTGGAACGCCGAGGTCACCGGCATCAGCGGCGAGAACGCCCTGAGTGGTGTCACCCTGACCGACACCGTGACGGGGGAGGAGCGCGAGCTCGCCCTGGACGGCCTGTTTGTCGCGATCGGTAACGACCCGCGCACCCACCTGGTGCACGGCAAGCTGGATCTGACCGAGGAGGGCACCATCGCCGTCTCGGGCCGTTCCTCCAAGACCAACGTCGCCGGCGTCTTTGCCGCGGGTGATGTGATTGACCCCACCTACCGTCAGGCGGCCACTGCGGCTGCTTCCGGTGTCGTGGCAGCCCTGGATGCCGAACACTATCTCGCAGCGCGGGAGAGCGGCGTACAGGACCCCGCAGGCATCGATCTCGCACCCGCTAACTAAGAACATAAGGAGTACATCATGAGTGCACGTGCAGTATCCGAAGCAACGTTCCAGGCCGAGGTCCTCGACTCCGAGAAGCCGGTTCTGGTTGATTTCTGGGCCGAGTGGTGTGGCCCGTGCCGCATGGTCTCGCCAATTCTCGACCAGATCGCAGCCGAGAACACCGACAAGCTCGACATCGTCAAGGTGAACGTGGACGAGAACCCGCAGCTGGCTGCGCAGTTCCAGATCACCTCGATCCCGGCGATGAAGCTCTTCAAGGCCGGTGAGGTGGCCAAGACCATCATCGGTGCCAAGCCCAAGGCCGCCCTCGAGGCAGACCTGGCCGCTTTCCTCTAGGTCAGCACCAACACAAAAACCCCGGTTCTTCCGGGGTTTTTGTGTTTAACTCGGTTCTGATTTGCCTACTTGGGGTCGATACTCTGACCGAGTTCGCCCAGGATTCGGTTCAAATCACCCACGGTGGCGAAGTCGATGGTGACCGAACCTTTTCGAGCCCCCAGGGTGACCTTCACGCGGGTGTTGAGGCGATCGGCAAGCGTTTCCGCTACCTCGTCCAGGTATCCGCGCTTATTGCCCGCCACGGGCTTGCTGGAGCGCGGGGGAGCGGACTTGGTGGCGGCGGACTCGGCCGCGCGCACCGACAGGTCCTCGTTAATGATCTTGTCCGCCAGGTGGTGCATCTTCTCCAGGTCGTTGACCGAGAGGATTGCTCGAGCATGACCGGCACTCAGCACGCCGGCGGCAACCTTCTTCTGCACCGAAGCGGGGAGCTTCAGCAGACGTAGGGTGTTGCTGATCTGCGGGCGGGATCTTCCGATCCGCTCGGCCAGCTGTTCCTGGGTGATCCCGAAATCGCTGAGGAGCTGCTGGTAGGCGGATGCCTCTTCCAGCGGGTTCAGCTGCGAGCGGTGCAGGTTCTCCAGCAGGGCATCGCGCAGCATGTCCTCATCGGCGGTCTCCTTGACCACCGCGGGGATGCGCTCGAGGCCCACCTCGCGGCTGGCACGCAGCCGGCGCTCACCCATGATCAGCTCGTATTTGCCGACCCGAGTGGGGTGGGTGCGCACCACGATGGGCTGGAGTACACCAACCTCACGAATGCTCACCACGAGCTCGGCCAGCGCCTCGGGCTCGAAGTAGGTGCGCGGCTGGACCGCGTTGGGGATGACGTCCGCCGGGTTGATGTCGATCAGTCTCGCGCCCGGAACGGACACCAGCTGAGGTTCCTCGGCGGTGTTCGCTGATTTAGCCGAGTTTTTTGCCGCCGCGGGCTGTTCGGACGCGGGGAAGAAGACGTCGACCGGTCGGGAGGCCGCAGGATTATCGCTGGTGGGGATCAGCGCGCCGATTCCCCGGCCGAGGCCCGTGCGTTTTGTTGCCATGATTAGGCGTCCTTTCGGGTGGTCGACTGACGCTGTTCAAACTTGCGACCCCATACGGCGATCTCCGCCGCAGCCTCCAGGTAGGAGACGGCCCCGAGGGAGCTCGGGTCATAGCTGATGACCGTCTGCCCGAAGCTCGGGGCCTCGGAGATACGCACGGTACGCGGGATGACCGTGTGCAGCACCTGGTCGGGGAAGTGGGTGCGAACATCCTCGGCGACCTGGTTGGACAGGTTGGTGCGCCCGTCAAACATGGTCAGCAGGATGGTCGACAGTCGGAGACCCGGGTTGAGGTGTTCTCCGATGAGCTGAATACTGCTCAGAAGCTGGCTCAGACCCTCGAGTGCGTAGTACTCACACTGAATCGGAATCAGTACCTCACGGGCCGCCACGAAGGCGTTGATCGTGAGGAGTCCCAGCGAGGGCGGGCAGTCGATGAAGACGTAGTGGTACTGCCCGGCGGCCTCTTCCAGGAGGGAATCCACGGCGTCGCGCAGCAGGTGTTCACGACGATCCTGGGTGACCAGCTCGATTTCGGCGCCGGCCAAATGGATGGTCGAGGGCGCGCAGAACAGGTTATTGGGGAACTCGGGGCTCGGCATCACCACGTCACTCAGGGAGAACCCGTCGATGAGAACGTCGTAGATACTGGGCGTCTCCGCGGTGTGCTCGACACCCAGCGCGGTGGAGGCATTCCCCTGCGGGTCGAGATCGATGACGAGGACACGAGCACCAGCCTTCGCGAGGGCCGCGGCCAGGTTGACGGTGGTTGTGGTTTTCCCCACGCCGCCCTTCTGGTTGGACACCGCAAGCACCCGAGTTTCGCGGGGGAGTGGCACGGGGAACTGGCCGATTACACGGCGACGCTTACTCAGATCCGCAATCTCGCGCGCGAGAGGCGTTCCTGCGTCTGGGGTGGCGGTTTCGCCGGTGACCTCGCGGTCAGGCTGTGACTGTTTCACGTGAAACGGACTCCGATCTGTGTCTCCTTAACCGTATCGTGATCAGCAGACATTTGGGGTGTCGATTTCCGCGTGCCGACGCACAATGACGACGCTCACGCTATCCTAGATTCGGTGCCTCCACCCCGTCTCGGCGCACCCCAAGGCCGGAACGCTCCCGCCACCCGCGCATCGACCCGATGTCACCCAGTCAATGTTTCACGTGAAACAGACCCGGCTCCCGCCAACGTAAGCACTGCCCGGCTCTCGGCTCTCGGCTCTCGGCTCTCGGCTCTCGGCTCTCGGCTCTCGGCTCTCGGCTCTCGGCTCTCGGCTCGGCTCTCGGCTCTCGGCTCTCGGCTCTCGGCTCTCGGCTCTCGGCTCTCGGCTCTCGGCTCTCGGCTCTCGGCTCTCGGCTCTCGGCTGATTATCATCCGGACCAAGCGGGCCACTTGTCAAAGGGCACCAATTAACCGCATGCTCCTACACGTCTGCCCTAGCGAGGCACGAACACGCATACGCACAGTCAGCTCAGCTCATCGAATGACGCGGCAATCGGCGATGCGAATTCTGACTGACAGTAATCCGACAACGCACCGAGGTCATAATGTGGTGCGCTCCTCTGCCGCGGCAGTTCCGGCAGACTCAGCAGTTCCAGAAGTCTCGGCAGACTCAGCAGTTCCAGAAGTCTCGGCAGACTCAGCAGTTCCAGAAGTCTCGGGACTCTCGGCCCAATCTATCTCAAGTAAAGCACGATGATCATTTCATACGCACGCCGTCGGGTGCCCGGTGCCTCACACTAGTTCGCCCAAACGAATGCGCCAGCAACTACGTTGAGCGTGCGTTTCACGTGAAACACTCGACGTCCCGCAACGCGGCCTGCGCGACCGTCGCTGCCCCGTGCGACTCCCACAGTCGGGGTTGAGAGTTCACCAAGTGCGTCACGCCCCTCACGCGTCGGCCGTAAGACGGAAGCGGAGTATGAGAGCGAGAGCGCGGCCCCGTGCGCTCCCGCGTCAAGGCGCTACTCTGTGCGCCAAGACCGAAGCGTTGAGATTCGATCGCCCGGGGTAAGCTGCACGCCCACGAGAGTCAGTATAGAGCCGGATTCCGCTGCCCAAGTCAGCCACCAACCGCTGACGTATCCGTGGCAAGCCACGCAGGACGAGTTTTCCGTAGGGGGCAAGATACAGAAAAGGATACGCGCAGGAGTGTTTCACGTGAAACGCTCTCCTTATCCACGAGACGGAAATGACTCGATCTCGCGCCGCCGGAAATCCCCACTTTTACGCGGCCGCGGGGACAGCTTGCGGCCACTGAGTTCGCGTTCGCGGCCACGCGATCTCGCGCGCGGGTTTGTCAAGCACAGACGCATGGGGGAGACGCGCCAGCGGCCGTCGATCCAGGGGCAGTATGTTCAGGACCTGAGAAAAGGGATTCCGGTGCAGAGTTTAGCGAGATGCAGAGGCGCAGCCCCAGCGACAGGTGAGTGACCGTGGGCAAGAATTCGAGTGTTCAGGACTGTGTTGGGACAGGAAGAAGGACTAAACGGCGCAGCGACTTCAGCACAACATCGTGCATCGGCAGGCAGAAGTGCAGTACACAGAGGCGCGTGTTTGAGCATTGGTTCTAGGGATTCCAGGCACCAGCTCGCTAGCCCGAACGGGGCGCTACGTGCGCGCAAACACTGCAAAGTCGGAGAAGTAGACCGAACCCAAAACCGCAAGTGAACACGTCGTCAAGCCTACGACCCATGCCCGACTCACGAAGACGTATTCAATGGAGTGCCTCTGGGCAACACAGAGCACACACCGAGCGCCTCTCAAGACCTACCACTCCCATGGATGATGAGGAAGACGATAGAGACTGTGTGGTTGTGTGGGTCTACGGATCTCGATCGACGCAGTACAACAACCCGTGCACTCCAGTACCGAATGCGTCGTCACGGACTATCGACCGATGTGTGCGCACCAAAACTGGGCGGGGTGAGAACGACGCGGCTCTCTCCTAGTTTTGGCCATCCCAGGGCACCTTCGAGCAACATCAGTGGGTTCGCAACAGGGACACACAGCGGGCAGGCCAAACCGGATTAGATCGCTCGATTGCGCGTGATTTCGCATATCAAGCGAAAGTCCGACCGGAGGCGACGGTCCTCACCCACACCCGGGTTTGTAGGTCGTTCCAAAGTGCGAATCACCAGGCAGCGCACTACTGACAGGTACGGAGAACCGCACCGTTTACAGGCCCACTATGAACGCGGCAGGTGCCTCAAGGGAGCTGCATCTTGTGCCCACCCTCAGTCGGGCAGCGGTGGCGGCGGCCGCAGGAGACGCGGGCAGGGGCAGTAAGAAACGGGCAACGGGCAACGGTGAAATCATCGTTGACGAACCGCGGGGGAGGAGATCGGAACGCGAATCGGACGTTACGTCGATGGCCCTCCCAAGTGGCGATTTGAGAGTACAGGTCGAAAAATATGCCACCTGGGAGGTCAAATTCGACGGCTGAGAGTGACGCATGTTTCACGTGAAACATCGAAGAGGAGAAACCTCGGACACGTCCACGACCCCACAAATGTGAACGCGATTCCACATCGACCCCGTCGGCAACGGCGCGGGAAGAGGTTCGGAAGGCACCGGCAGAATCCAACGAAGCACCCAACTTTGCCAGCCTACGCGCCTGCCTGCACGCACGCACGGCACGCACGGCACGCACGGGAGAGCATATTCGGCAGCGAACGATAGCGCACACCAAGCGCCAGCCAGGGTGGATAGGGACGGAAATGAATCGAGCGAGGTTCCACCTCCACGAGACAACGTGAGGTGAGTCGAGGTGAATTGAGTCAAGACAGGGTGACGTGTGAGTTGAGCTCAAATGAGGGCAGTGCCCATACGGTGAGTCTTCAACTGAGCACCGAAAGGCGTGCATCAAAACTCGAACGAACTGCACTCAACCAAGGACATCATCACACCACTCAACCAAGGACATCATCACGCCGCGCAACCATGAACAGAAAAAATGCGCGCCGGATCGCCGCCGTGAAGAATTGACGACGACTGATCCGTGAAATGGGCAAAACGGGCAGCCGGGCGGCGCACCCTCAACAAACCCGGCCAATCGGTCAGTCAAAAAACTACCTGACCTGGTATTTAGATAGGGAGAATCGAAAAATCGATTCTCAGGAACGAGCAATGCATCAACTCGGCCGGCAAAATGAGATTTCTCAGGAGAATCGATCTGGACACACCACTTTTTGACACTAATTGGACGAAAGAGGACAAAACCGAGCTCCGGGGCTCCAGCCAGAGCGAGTCGACGAGTCTTACGAAAATACGAAATCGCCCTCATCAACAATCGTGATGAGGGCGATCTGAAATCGACGCGGTCTAAAAACTAGGCGCGAACGAAACCTCGCACGACGCGGGTGACCTCGGAGGTGACACCCTCACCCAGGACGTCCACCCGAATATCGGAAACCATGAACCGGCGGATCTCCTTCAACGCGGCGGCAACTTCGGCTTCGGCGTTAATACCCTTCATCAACACCAGCTCGCCACCATCGCGGAGCAGGGGAGCGGTCAGCGGGAGCAGCTTGCGGAATGCACTGACGGCGCGAGCGGTGACCTGGTCGAGTGGCTCATCGAGCGAGACCTCCTCGGCACGGGCACGAAGAACGGTGGTGTTCGTCAGCCCCAGTTCCTCAACCTGACTATTGAGCCAGGCAACCCGGCGCTCCATCGGCTCGATCAGGACAAAGTCCACGTCTGGGCGCGCGATCGCCAGGACGAGGCCGGGGAGACCGGCCCCGGTACCGATATCGCCGACGCGGCCTGGGCGCAGAAGCGGAGCAACCAGCGCCGAATTCAGGATGTGACGACTCCACAGGCGGGGGAGTTCGAGCGGGCCGATAAGCCCCAGCTCCTCGCCGCGGCGAGCAAGGTTCTCGGTGAAGGCACGGGCTACGGGGAGCCGATCGCCCAGAATGACGGCGGCTTCGGCCGGCTCGGCCTCGAGGTTTTCGATGGTCATGATGTCCCTTTGATGGTTAAAAGGCCCCGTGTTTCACGTGAAACACGGGGCCCGAAAAGGTTGTGCGGACGGCCCCAAAGAGGTGCCGAGAACGCTAGGAGCGAGTGATGACCGTGTGCCGGTCGCGACCCTCGCCGGAAGAGTTGGAAACGAATCCCCGGGCGGCCACGAGGTCGTGAACAAGCTTGCGCTCGTAGCTCGACATCGGGGGCAGCGCGGCGGAAGTTGCGCCGGCCTCGAGCTGCTCGGCGGCGCGATCCACCAGGCGCGAAAGCTCCGCCTCGCGGGCCGCACGGGAACCACCGATATCCAGAATCAGTCGGGAGAAGGCTCCGGTCTTACTCTGCACGGCCAGGCGAGTGAGTTCCTGAAGGGCGTTGACGGTTTCGGTGTGAGAGAGGACCGAAAGGTTGGAATCTGCCTCGTCGCTCTCGGTCACCGCGAGGTAGGCGCGGCCGTTGCGTACGTCGATATTAATGTCACCATCAACATCGGCAATATCGAGAAATTCTTCGATGTAATCAGCGGCAATTTCACCCTCCTCTTCGAGCTCGGCCAGGGTGGGTTCCTGATCACGAGCCTCGCGAGCGACGGGGGAGTGGGACAGTTCGGTCATCTCGGTCACTTCCTCGGGGTGTTGTTCGACGCGCCAGTGCCGTCGTCGTTCTTCTTGGGCTGCTGTGCGGTACCACCCGGCTGCTGCGGGGTGCCGCCGGCCTTCTTGGCCCGGTTCTTTCCCATCGGCTGCTGACGCTGTACGGGCTTACGCTCCTCCACAACGATCGTGGCGGCTTCGGACTTGGGCTCCAGCCTGCCCTTACGAGCCAGGCGAGCCTCGCGCTCACGCGCGGCCTCGGAGCCCGGCATCGGCATGTTGCGGATGATGATGAACTGCTGAACCATGGTCCAGATGTTCGTGGTCAGCCAGTAGAACATCACGCCCAGCGGGAAGGCGAAACCGGAGAACAGGAAGACGAAAGGCAGGATGTAAAGCAGGATTCGCTGCTGCTTGAACATCGGGGACGCCTTGGTCTCGTCCGACATGTTCTTCGATACGATCTGCAGCTGGGTGATGAACTGCGATGCGGTCATGACCACAACCATGATCGCGGCGATAATCATCACCAGGACCTGGGGGCCTGCCGGGTCGTTCATGGCCGACTGGAAGCTCGAGTGCAGCGGTGCACCACCGAACAGACGGGCCTCACCAAACTCCTTGGCGAGGGTCGCGTTCAGCGGTCCCACACCGGCCTTGGAGTTCTGCGCACCATTCAGCACAGAGAACAGCGAGAAGAAGATCGGCATCTGCACAAGCAGCGGAAGGCAGGAACCCAGCGGGTTCGTTCCGGTGTTCTTGTACAGGGCCATGGTCTCGCGGCTCATCGCCTCACGAGAGAGCTGGTCGCGCTTGCCCTTGTACTTGTCCTGAATCTTCTTCAGCTGAGGAGCGACCTCCATCATCCGACGCTGATTCTTGATCTGCTTCACAAACAGCGGGATCAGGGCGGTACGGACCACGAGCACGAGGCCCACGATCGACAGTACCCACGTGATGCCGGCGGCAGAGTCCATGCCGAAGAAGGTCAGCAGCCAGTGCCAGGAGACCAGCAGGAGCTCGACCACCCATTTCAGTGGCCACAGAATAGTTCCTAGGAAGTCCATCGCTTGGGTCAGCCCTTTCTCTGGGTCGAAGCTACGACAAAGCCGCGCGTCGTAGTGGTGTAGCGGAAATGTTTCTTCGGCGGGACATCATCGATGCCGCCGGCGGCCCAGGGGTTGCACCGCAGAATTCGAATACCCCCACGCAGGGACCCGAGAAGCAGGCCACGCTGCTGGATCGAGCCCAGGGTGTAGGCCGAGCACGAGGGGTAGTACCGGCAGACGTCCCCATACAGAGGGGAGATCCACCGTCGGTAAAGCATCAGGATCGCCAAGCCGATATTGCGTGGGACCAGGAGGAGCGTGTCAAGCACAATCATTTCGGCGCGAGCCTGGATGAGGATGATTCGACATCGGAACGGAACGCATCAAACTCGGCGGTCGCCGCCGAGGGGAACGCCCGATAGACAATCTCGGCGCCGGGTGGAAAGCTCTCGCGGAGCTCAAAACTCGCGGCCTTGAGGCGCCGCCGCACTCGATTTCGGGTGACGGCATTGCCCACGTTCTTTGCAACAATGAACCCGAATCGCGGAGGACCGCCATTCGGGTTCATGTGCATATATGCAACAGTCACCGCGCCAACGTTCCGACGTCCCCGACGCACCAGACGCTTGTAATCGGCGCCCGTGGTGATACGGAGTTCGGAGGCTAGCACGGTGATGTGCGTTTCGCTTGGGGCTTCGGCGCTATTAGGCCGAGAGCTCGGTGCGCCCCTTGCGGCGGCGCGCCGACAGGATTGCGCGACCCGCACGGGTGCGCATACGCAGACGGAAGCCGTGCACCTTGGCGCGACGACGGTTGTTCGGCTGGAAAGTTCTCTTGCTCATAATCACTCACTCTTGGGTAGGACATTCACTGCCCGGTTCGTAAAGGCAGAGAAAAACTGGGTGCCCGAAGGCTACGTCAACCAATTAAAACTACGGCCTAACACGCGCGGGGTCAAACCGAAGTTGCTCAAAACATCAATTATCCACAGATACACAGCTTCGCGCCAGACTAACGCGGGGGTGATTTTTCCGCTAGATTTGGCCGATCGGTGCATAAGCGGTTAGCGTGAGTGAGTCAGTTATCCCCAGATACGGGGGCCTGAATCCCGGTAGATACGCCACTTCGACGCTTTCCGTGGATAAGCCTGTGAATAACTTTTGGGGAGATATGTCCAATCAGCTCGACGAGACCCAGCAATCCTGGCAGCTTGTGCTCGACGCAATGTCGCAGGATTCCCGCGTCACTCCGCCGCTGCACGGCTTCCTCAACCTGGTGATTCCCAAGGGTGTCATGGCCGGAACCTTCTATCTGGAGGTCCCCAACGAGTTCACCGCCGGGCAGCTCAACACCCGGATGAAGGCGCCGCTGATCCAGGCGCTCGGTCAGACCGAGCAGACTCACGGTGCCAAAACCTTCGCGGTGGTGGTCAATCCCGAGATGATTGATGACGAGCCCGAGGTGGAACTGCCGGCCACCGATCCCGAAGCCGGGATCTACACTCCGGAGACCGCGGCACCGATTGCGAGTCCCGTGGGGGAGCAGATTCACCCCGCCCGACAGAACGACACCCGGCTCAACCCCAAGTACTCGTTTGACAACTTCGTGATCGGACAGTCCAACCGCTTTGCCCACGCGGCAACGGTGGCCGTGGCCGAGGCACCGGCCAAGGCGTACAACCCGCTGTTTGTCTACGGGGAATCCGGTCTGGGTAAGACCCACCTGATGCACGCGATCGGGCACTATGCGATGAGCCTGTACCCGGGCATCCGTGTCCGCTATGTCTCCAGCGAAGAATTCACCAACGACTTCATCAACTCGATCGCCAACAACCGCGGCTCCGCCTTCCAGGCGCGCTACCGCGATATCGACATCCTGATGATCGACGATATTCAGTTCCTGCAGGGCAAGGCGGAAACGCAGGAGGCGTTCTTCCACACCTTCAACACCCTGCACGATCACAACAAGCAGGTGGTGATCACCTCCGATCTGCCGCCCAAGGCTCTCACCGGCTTCGAGGATCGGATGCGCTCGCGCTTCGAGTGGGGTCTGATCACCGACGTTCAGGCACCCGACCTGGAAACGCGAATCGCGATTCTGCGGAAGAAGGCACTGAGCGAGAAGCTCCTGATCCCGGATGAGGTGCTGGAGTTCATCGCGTCCAAGGTCTCCTCGAACATTCGCGAGCTGGAGGGCACCCTGATTCGGGTGACCGCGTTCGCGAGCCTGAACCGCACCCCGGTGGATATGAACCTGGTGCAGACCGTCCTGAAGGATGTCATCACCCTCGACGAGGACAACGTGATCTCCCCGGTGGACATCATCAATACCACCGCCGCGTACTTCAAGCTGAGCGTCGACGACCTGTACGGCTCCAGCCGGTCGCAGGCCATCGCCACCTCACGCCAGATCGCCATGTATCTGTGCCGCGAGCTCACCAACCTCTCACTCCCCAAGATCGGCCAGCTCTTCGGCGGACGGGATCACACCACCGTGATGTACGCGAATAAGAAGATCGGGGACCTGATGCAGGAGCGTCGTTCGATCTATAACCAGGTCACGGAGCTCACCAGCAGAATCAAGCAGGGACACCGTTTTAACGGCTAAATCCACATTTTGACCCTCGAAACGGATCGCAACCGGATCCGTTTCGAGGGTTTTTGCGAAAAAACAGCCTCTGAGAACGTTTTTAAGCGCACCCAAAACATTGCGCTTGGACGATCTTCGAGGCTGTTTTGCGATGTGACGCGCCCAAAATGCGCCCGCACGAGGCGTCCGGTTAAGAATTTTTTGTCCCCGGAGAGGGGCGCTCTCACGCCACTTATCCACAGATTTCGGGGGATCGTCCCCAAGTGCACAATGTGGATAACTGTGTGGAAACCTGTGGACAGATTCGGGGAAACCTGTTCACTTAACGAGGCGCCTTGTGAAAAATCCCTTAAATCACGCGGTTGGCGATCACGGGTCTCACAGCGAATCACACAAACCGCACACAGGCTCGGCACCCCGCTTCGCCAACGGATTCCCGGGATTAACAGACTTATCCACAGTTTCCACAACGGTTAACACGATTAAAGATTCTTAAATGAAATTACTGGCCCAACAACCTTTGCGGCTTGGCCGGGCTCAAATAGACCGCGTCTCACCACGGGTAGCTACCCGTGAAACACAAAAACTCAGCAAGCACGGCTAACATGGTGTTTCCAGAGCTTCTAAACGACAGGGGAACTCAAAGTGCGATTTAGCGTCAATCGCGATGTCTTCAGCGAAGCCGTCTCATTCGCGGTGAAACTGCTCCCGCAGCGCACCACGCTGCCGATCCTGAGCGGTGTGCTGATTGAAACCAACGACACCGGGCTTACTCTCTCGAGTTTTGACTACGAGGTATCCGCGCAGACGAAGATCGTTGCCGAAATCGAAGAATCAGGGTCGATTCTTGTTTCCGGTCGACTGCTCGCGGATATCGCCAGCCGTTTGCCCAACGCTCCAGTGCAGTTTGCCACCGAGGACAACCGCATTCTGGTGACCTGTGGCTCGGCCAGCTTCACGCTGCTCTCGATGCCGGTGGAGGAATACCCCAGCATTCCCGAAATCTCGGGTCAGTCGGGGCTCGTTCCCGCCGATGAGTTCTCGGCTGCCGTGGCACAGGTCGCCGTGGCCGCTTCGCGAGACGATGTCACCCCGGTCATCACCGGTGTGCAGCTCGAGGTTGCCGAAAACCACCTCGGCCTCGTGGCCACCGACCGCTACCGCGTTGCGGTCCGTGAAATCGACTGGGATTCCGGTGAAATCGGTGGTGGCGAACCCATCACCGCCCTGGTTCCCGCGCGAACCCTCCAGGAGGTCGGAAAGACCTTCGGTCACTCGGGAAACATCTCGGTGGCCTTCACCAGCAAGGACGACCGCGAGCTGATCGCGTTCTCCGCGGACAACAAGACCGTGACCTCGCTGCTGATCAAGGGCACCTTCCCCCCGGTGCGTCGCCTCTTCCCCGAGACCACCGAGAACTACGCGGTGATCAACACCGGAGAACTCATCGAAGCCGTCCGACGTGTGTCGCTGGTTCTGGAGCGCGAAGCGGCGCTGCGGTTCACGTTCACGATCGACGGTCTCGTGATGGAGGCAGTAGGTTCCGAGCAGGCACAGGCATCCGAGAAGATCGATGCGCTGCTGACCGGCGAGGACATCGTGCTGTCGCTGAAGCCCGCGTTCCTGATCGACGGCCTGAACGCCGTGCGGAGCGAATTTGTTCGATTCTCGTTCACCAAGTCCGAGAACACGAACAAGCCGGGACCGATGCTCATCACCGCGCAGTCCTCCAAGGACCAGCCCGGTGCTGACAGCTACAAGTACCTGCTGCAGCCCAACCTGCTGCTGCGCTAACCCGAGTCCTCCCCCGAGACTCACAGATGGAAGAAGAAGAAATGCACATTGGACTGATCGGCCTGGGCAAAATGGGTGGCAACATGCGCACCCGCCTGCGTGCTGGAGGCATCGAGGTAACCGGTTACGACCGCAATCCCGAGGTTTCCGACGCTGCTTCGGTGGCCGAGATGGTCGCGGCTCTGCCCGCCCCTCGCACCGTGTGGGTCATGGTTCCCGCCGGCAAGATCACCGACTCGGTCATCACCGAGCTGGGTGGCCTGCTCGAGCCCGGTGACCTGGTCATCGATGGTGGTAAC
This sequence comes from Mycetocola sp. JXN-3, assembly GCF_014522285.1. Lineage (GTDB taxonomy): Bacteria > Actinomycetota > Actinomycetes > Actinomycetales > Microbacteriaceae > Mycetocola > Mycetocola saprophilus. The sequence continues at coordinate 3,423,587 of NZ_CP041635.1, read as the reverse complement.
AGCCGCTTCTCCGATGACTTCGAGCACGCCAAGGAGCTCGGCGAAAAGGGCATCGACTACGTGGACGCCGGTGTTTCCGGTGGAGTCTGGGGTGTCGAGAACGGTTATGGCCTGATGGTTGGTGGATCCGCTGAGCAGGTTGCTCGCGTGATGCCGGTCTTCGACGCACTGCGTCCCGAGGGTCCCCGCGAAGAGGGCTTCGTGCACGTGGGCGAAATCGGTGCCGGTCACTACGCCAAGATGGTCCACAACGGTATCGAGTACGCCATGATGCAGGCATTCGCCGAAGGCTTCGAGCTGCTTGAGGCTCGCAAGGACCTGATCAAGGACGTCCCGGGAACCTTCGAGGCATGGCAGCGCGGCACCGTCGTGCGCTCCTGGCTGCTGGACCTGCTGGTTCTGGCACTCAAGGAAGACCCCACCCTGGCCGAGATCGAGGGCTACGTGGAGGACTCCGGCGAGGGCCGTTGGACCATCGAAGAGGCCATCAACAACGCCGTCGCCGTGCCGACCATTGCCGCATCGATCTTCGCGCGCTTCGTGTCGCGTCAGGATGACTCCCCCGCGATGAAGGCCGTCGCCGCACTGCGCAACCAGTTCGGTGGACACTCGGTCAAGTCCGCGGAGTAATAACCCGCGGCACGACTCGTGCCGCCACGCCACTAACGGGGTGATGACATGATCGTGACGCATCTGAATCTCGCGGATTTTCGTAATTACGCGAGTGCGGATGTCGCCGTGAGCCCGGGTGCGAACCTGTTTGTGGGCAAGAATGGCCAGGGTAAAACCAATTTGGTTGAGGCTCTGGGCTATCTGTCCACACTCGGTTCGCACCGGGTCTCCGGGGACGCGCCGATGATCCGTGCGGGTCAAAATTCGGCGGTTATCCGCGCAAAACTGCACCACAACGGCCGTGATCTGTTGGCCGAAGTACAGATCAACCGGGGTGCCTCCAATCGGGCGCAGATCAACCGCGGCCAGATTAAGCCGCGTGAGTTGCCGCGCTACTTCTCGAGTGTGCTGTTTGCCCCCGAAGACCTCGGCATTATCCGGGGCGATCCTTCCGCGCGGCGCCGCTTCCTGGATCAGCTGCTCGTGCTGCGCACCCCGCGGCTGGCCGGAGTGCTGGCCGACTATGAGCGGGTGCTGCGTCAGCGCAATACGCTGCTGAAATCCGCCCGTGCCACCGGCGTGAAGGAATCTCAGCTGTCCACCCTGGAAATCTGGGATGACAAGCTGGTTGCGCTGGGTAGCGAGATTATTGCCGAGCGGCTCGCGCTGATTTCGGACCTGCAGGTACCCATCCGCACCGCGTACTCCGAGGTTGTGGGCGCCGATCACCGGCCCGGCTTGGTGCCTGTGCTGTCGATTCTGGGCAACGATACCGAGACCGATGATCCCGAAAATGTGGTCTGGGATCCCTCCGGCGGCGCCGACCGCGGGCAGATTATCGCGACCTTCCGGGCCGCCCTGGTCGAAAAACGGCGCTCTGAGCTTGATCGTGGCGTGACCCTGGTCGGGGCACATCGCGATGATGTGCGCTTTGATCTCAACGGTCTGCCGGTGAAGGGCTATGCGAGCCACGGCGAATCCTGGTCGTTTGCGCTGGCGCTGAAGATCGCCTCGGCCGAGATTCTGCGTCGGGATTCGCTGCTGGGAGATCCGGTGCTGATCCTCGACGACGTGTTTGCCGAGCTGGATCAGCGGCGCCGCGCCCGCCTGGCGACCATCATCTCGCGCTATGAACAGGTGTTTATTACCGCCGCGGTCCTCGAAGATATCCCCGAGGAGCTCACCGCACACATCGTGCATATCCGCTCGGGCACGGTGGTGGATCCGGAGGTGATCGATGCCTTCGCCGAAGGATAATCGCCCGGCCGAGGCGATGGCGGTGTACGAACACTTCAAGTTTTTGTTCACCGGAACCCGGCCCAGATCGCGTAAAAAGCGCCACGATCCGCGGGATTCCGGGCAAAGCTTGCCGTTTAGCCCGGGGCGGGAGCCCCGCGGGCTCGGCGATGTAATGAGCGCGCTGACGGTTCAGCTGGGGTGGGACTCGAATCTGTCCCAGGCCGAACTGATGGCGAATTGGATCGCGCTGGCGGGGGAGGAGACCGCCAAGCACTCGAGTCCGATCGCCGTGGAGAACGGCACACTGAGTGTGCAGTGTGAGTCCACGGCCTGGGCTACCCAGCTGCGTTTGATGCGGTTGGAGATCCTCAAACAGATCGCCCTGCGCTATCCCGAGGCGGGCATCGAGGGCATCCGCTTTGTCGGGCCGAACGTCCCTTCCTTCAAACGTGGTCCACGATCCGTTCAGGGACGTGGTGTGCGCGACACCTACGGGTAACCCAACAAAAGTGGTCGACCGGGCAAAAAACCCGCCGTAGAAGCCAAAATAGCCGCCCAAATGCGGCAATTCTTGGTAGACTGGGAAGGTCGAATTCACGACGGTTTGGAGCCCAATTTCATATGTCATCAGAACCGAATATGTCGGCACAGTCAGGCGACTACGGCGCAAGTCAGATTCAGGTTCTTGAGGGTCTCGAGGCGGTCCGCAAGCGGCCCGGTATGTACATCGGATCCACGGGACCTCGCGGTCTGCACCACCTCGTCTACGAGATTGTTGACAACTCGGTAGATGAGGCATTGGCCGGCTACTGCGACAACATCATCGTTACCATCCTCGAGGACGGTGCCGTGCGCGTTGTCGACAACGGCCGCGGAATCCCGGTGGATATCCACCCGGTAGAGGGCAAGTCCACCGTCGAGGTGGTGCTCACCATCCTGCACGCCGGTGGTAAGTTCGGCGGCGGCGGATACGCCGTTTCCGGTGGTCTGCACGGTGTGGGTAGCTCGGTTGTGAACGCGCTCTCGACCCGACTGGACGTCGAGGTGAAGCGTCAGGGCAATGCCTACCGCGCGACCTTCCACAACGGTGTCGCCGATGCGCCGCTGTCCAAGGATGAGGCCACCGACGAGACCGGAACCACCATCACGTTCTGGCCCAACGCCGAGATCTTCGAAACCGTCGAGTTCGACTACGACACCCTGCGCACCCGCTTCCAGCAGATGGCGTTCCTGAACAAGGGACTGCGCATCGAGCTGATCGACGAGCGTGTGGACGAGATCGAGGAGCCCGCCGAGGGCGAAGAGGCAGCCGTTCCCACCAAGAAGCACAACGTGTTCCACTACGAACGCGGCCTGGTGGACTACGTGGAGCACCTCAACCGTGCCAAGCGCTCCGAACTGGTCAACGACGAGATCATCTCGTTCGAGCAGGAGGACACCGAGCGCAAGATCGCGCTGGAAATCGCGATGCAGTGGACCACCTCGTACTCCGAGAGCGTCCACACCTACGCCAACACCATCAACACCCATGAGGGTGGAACCCACGAGGAGGGCTTCCGCGCCGCGCTGACCACCCTGGTCAACCGCTACGCCCGCGAGAAGAACATCCTCAAGGACAAGGACGATAACCTCTCCGGTGATGACGTGCGTGAGGGCTTGACCGCCGTCATCTCGATCAAGCTGGGTGAGCCGCAGTTCGAGGGCCAGACCAAAACCAAGCTGGGTAACACCGAGGCCAAGGCCTTCGTGCAGAAGGTTGTGGGCGATCAGCTCTCCGACTGGTTCGAGCGCAACCCGATCATCGCCAAGGCCATCATCACCAAGGCGCTGTCGGCAGCAACCGCACGTCTGGCAGCCCGAAAGGCCCGCGAAACCGCGCGCCGTAAGGGCTTGCTCGAGGGTGGCGGAATGCCCGGAAAGCTCAAGGACTGCCAGTCCAAGGACCCCTCGGTCTCCGAGATCTTCATCGTCGAGGGTGACTCCGCCGGCGGTAGCGCCGTGCAGGGTCGTAACCCCGAGACTCAGGCGATCCTCCCGCTGCGTGGCAAGATCCTGAACGTGGAAAAGGCCCGCCTGGACCGCGCCCTGGGTAACGCCGAGGTGCAGGCCATGATCACCGCATTCGGTGCGGGCATCGGCGAGGACTTCAACCCCGAGAAGGCTCGGTACCACAAGATCGTGCTGATGGCCGATGCCGATGTGGACGGCCAGCACATCACCACGCTGCTGCTGACCCTGCTGTTCCGCTACATGCGTCCGCTGATCGACCAGGGCTACGTGTACCTGGCGATGCCGCCGCTGTACCGCCTGAAATGGTCAAACTCCGCCCACGAGTACGTCTTCTCGGATGAGGAGCGCGACGACCTGCTGGCCAAGGGTGTGGCCGCCGGAAAGCGGATCCCCAAGGACAACGGCATCCAGCGCTATAAGGGTCTGGGTGAGATGGACTACCGCGAGCTGTGGGAAACCACGATGGCACCCGAGACCCGCACCCTGCGTCAGGTCACCATGGATGACGGCGCCGCCGCGGACGAGATCTTCTCGACCCTGATGGGGGAGGACGTCGAGGCTCGACGCACCTTCATCCAGCAGAACGCCAAGGACGTGCGCTTCCTTGACATCTAGCGTGAGTGCGGCCCAGCCGCAGCCCGATTTTCACTTCCGGAACCCGGCCGGTTCCCGCGCCGAGAGGTAACGAAGGACAAAATGAGCGACGAAACTAACTCCGAAGAAAACGCCGAGCAGATCGACCACGGCGTGCACGGCAAGATCGACCAGGTTGATCTGCGCCTGGAGATGCAGCGCAGCTACCTCGACTACGCGATGAGCGTGATCGTGGGTCGTGCGCTGCCCGAGGTGCGTGACGGCCTGAAGCCCGTGCACCGCCGCGTGATCTACGCGATGTATGACGGTGGTTACCGCCCCGAGAAGGCGTTCTCCAAGTGCGCCCGCGTGGTGGGCGACGTGATGGGTCAGTTCCACCCGCACGGTGACTCGGCGATCTACGACGCCCTGGTTCGTCTGGTGCAGCCCTGGTCGCTGCGCTACCCGCTGGCCCTCGGCCAGGGAAACTTCGGTTCCCCGGGTAACGACGGCGCCGCGGCCCCGCGATACACCGAAACCAAGATGGCCCCGCTGGCCATGGAGATGGTCCGCGACATCGACGAGGACACCGTCGACTTCCAGGACAACTACGACGGTCGCACCCAGGAGCCCGCGGTTCTGCCGGCTCGGTTCCCGAACCTGCTGGTCAACGGCTCGGTCGGTATCGCCGTGGGTATGGCCACCAACATCCCCCCGCACAACCTGCGCGAGGTGGCCGCCGGCGCCCTGTGGCACCTGGCCAACCCCGAGGCGCCGCGTGAAGAGGTCCTCGAGGCGCTGATGGAGCGCATCAAGGGACCGGACTTCCCGACCGGTGCGCAGATCCTCGGTGTCAATGGCATCAAGGACGCCTACCGCAGCGGCCGTGGCTCGATCACGATGCGTGCGGTGGTCAACGTCGAGGAGATTCAGGGTCGTACCTGCCTCGTGGTGACCGAGCTGCCCTATCAGGTCAACCCGGATAACCTGGCCATCCGCATCGCCGACCTGGTCAAGGACGGCAAGCTCGCGGGCATCGCCGACATTCGCGATGAGACCTCGGGTCGTACCGGTCAGCGTCTGGTCATCGTGCTCAAGCGCGATGCCGTGGCCAAGGTTGTGCTGAACAACCTGTACAAGCACACCCAGCTGCAGGAAAACTTCGGCGCCAACATGCTGGCGATCGTGGACGGCGTGCCGCGCACCCTGTCCCTGGACGGCTTCATCACCGCCTGGACCACGCACCAGGTCGACGTGATCGTGCGTCGCACCCAGTTCCGTCTGCGCAAGGCCGAGGCTGACGCGCACATCCAGCGCGGCTACCTGGCCGCACTGGACGCCCTGGACGAGGTCATCGCACTGATTCGTCGCTCCCCGGATGTGGACAAGGCCCGCACCGGCCTGATGGAGCTGCTGAAGGTTGACCAGCTCCAGGCCGACGCGATCCTGGCGATGCAGCTGCGTCGTCTGGCCGCCCTGGAGCGCCAGAAGATCATCGACCGGGCCGCCGAGCTCGAGCGTGAGATCGCCGAATACAAGGCGATCCTGGACAGCCCGGTGCGTCAGCGCGAGATCGTCAGCGAGGAGCTGACCGAGATCGTCGACCGCTACGGCGATGACCGTCGCACCGAGATCATGTACGGCTTCGATGGCGACATGAACATCGAGGACCTGATCCCCGAGGAGGAGATGGTCCTGACCGTCACCCGCGGCGGATACATCAAGCGCACCCGCAGCGACAACTACCGCTCGCAGCACCGCGGCGGCAAGGGTGTCAAGGGTGCCCAGCTGCGCGCCGATGACGTGGTGGAGCACTTCTTTGTGACCACCACCCACCACTGGCTGCTGTTCTTCACCAACACCGGACGCGTGTACCGCGCCAAGGCCTATGAGGTGATCGAGGCCGGTCGTGACGCCAAGGGTCAGCACGTGGCCAACCTGCTCGCGCTGCAGCCGGGGGAGGAGATCGCTCAGATCCTCGATATCCCCGACTATGCTGCCGCCGAGTTCCTGGTGCTGGCTACCCGTGGTGGATTGGTCAAGAAGACCTCGCTGTCCGAATACGACACCAACCGCACCGGCGGCATCATCGCGATCAACCTGCGCGAGGGCGACGAACTGGTTTCGGCGATGCTCGTCGAGCAGGACAGCGACCTGATGCTGGTGTCCCGCCAGGGAATGTCCATTAGATTCACAGCGGATAATGAGGCGCTGCGTCCGATGGGTCGATCGACCTCGGGTGTGACCGGCATGAAGTTCCGCGGAGACGACAACCTGCTCTCGGCCTCGGTGCTTCCGCCGGCCGGCGAAGAGGGCTTTGTTTTCGTGGTGACCGAGGGCGGTTTCGCCAAGCGCACCGACGTGGAACAGTACCGTGTTCAGGGCCGTGGTGGCCTGGGAATCAAGGTTGCCAAGCTCAGCGAGGACCGCGGCGAACTCGCCGGTGCCCTGGTGGTCGGTCACGAGGACGAGGTTCTCGTGGTCCTGGCCAGCGGCAAGGTGGTAAGGTCTGCCGTGGCCGAAGTTCCGGCCAAGGGTCGCGACACCATGGGTGTTGTCTTCGCCCGGTTCGCAGATAATGACCGTATTATTGCGCTTGCGCGTAATAGCGACCGCAATCTTGACGGACAAAACGGGGAAGACGAGACCGACGCACCGACGGTAACGGAATCGTCCGAGAAGGAAGAATAAGCATGAGTACTAGCGTTGCCGAAAAGCTCGCAAAGAAATCGAATAAGCGTCAGAACACCAAGCAGGTGCGACTGAAGCTGGTCTACATCGACTTCTGGTCGGCCCTGAAGCTCTCCTTCCTGGCGGCCGTGGCGATTGCCATCATCACCGTCGTCTTCTTCTTCCTGGTGTACACGGTGCTCCAGCAGACCGGCGTCTTTGAACAGATCAACAACCTGTTCAAGACCGTCGCGGGTAAGGAAGCGCAGGACGGCAACGACCTGACCTCGATCTTGGACCTGGGCCGGATCATGGGCTTCGCCGCCGTGCTGGCGATCCTGAACCTCGTGGTGGTGACCGCGCTGGGAGCCATCTCGGCCGCGCTGTACAACCTCGCCGTGAAGGTCACCGGCGGTGTGCTGGTGGGCTTCACCAACAACTAGTCATTTCCTCGGTGTCGCTGCCTCGTCAGGAGGCAGTGACACCGGTGTTTAACCGGGCAATCTCACCCGCGTCAAGGCCCGGAATGACGCGGAACACGCCGCCCGGCGGGCTCGATTTGAGAATTCATTCATACCTCCGGTATTCTGATTGATGTCCACAGGGGGCTATAGCTCAGGCGGTTAGAGCGCTTCGCTGATAACGAAGAGGTCCCAGGTTCAAGTCCTGGTAGCCCCACTCTGAGGAAGTTCCACTTCCTTCGAAAATTGGGGCCTTAGCTCAATTGGTAGAGCGCCTGCTTTGCAAGCAGGAGGTCAGGAGTTCGATTCTCCTAGGCTCCACAGGATAAAAACCGCCTCGTCGAAAGACGGGGCGGTTTTGTTTTGCCCGGAAACTGCGACGAACGTGCATCCGGTTTACTGTTGCCCGCCACCGCACGGCTGTAGTTTGGGGGAATGGATATCCGCGTCGCCGCGTACGGCATCATCACCGATGGCTCCCAGATTTTGCTTGCGCACTGGAACGAGCGGGGGCATTCGGGCTGGACGCTGCCCGGGGGCGGCATCGACCCGGGGGAGGACCCCGCGGACGCCGTGATCCGGGAGATCTTCGAGGAGACCGGGTTTCACGCCGAGGTGACCGGACTGATCGGCATCGACTCGCTGGTCACGCCCACCCATCGTCGTCTGGATCCCAGCAAGCGGGTGCCGCTGCACAACCTGCGCATCGTCTATCGGGCAAAGATCACCGGCGGAGAGCTGCGCTACGAGGAGAACGGGTCCACCGACTGGGCGGCCTGGCATGAACTCGCCGAGGTAGAGAACCTGGGCACGGTGAGCCTTGTTCCCGCCGCCCTGGCGCTCTGGCGGGCGCAGGAGGCCGGATAAGACCCGTGGTGTGGTCCTTGTCCGCGGCGGCGGATCCGGCCACATAAACGAACGAGGGGCCCCGAGCGTTATGCTTGGGGCCCCTCGGCGTCTCGGGGACGATTTAGCTGTCGGACTGTGCCGGCTCGTCTTCGGAGACCCAGAGCTCATCGTCGGCCCGGAAGGTCTGCCACAGTGCATAGGCCACACCGGCGGCGGCGAGAACGCCGGCACCGATCGCCAGCACGCTGCCCACGCCGCGCTTCTTCTTCTGCGGGGCGGCAACAACCAGGGCACGCTTGGCGGCGGCCTTGGGGTTGACGCGGGCGAGGGCGCTCTGCACGCGCTTATCGCGTGCCACATCGCCGATGGACAGCACCGTACCCACGGCGGCGCCGAGGGCGGGGACTACCTTGTGATCGATGCCGTGCTTGGCGGCATCCACCACGTCACGGGTGATCGAGACGCCGCGGTCAACCACCGGCTGAACGTGGCTCTCATAGGACTGAACCACCGAGGGCACAACCTGCTCACGACCATAATTACCGACCTGACGGCCGGCCTCACGTGCTACCCCGTTTGCGTGCTCCAGCAGTTCCTGCTGGGCGGCCCAGAGGGCACTGGCATCTCCCTTGAGGCGCTTGATTTCTTTCTTGCGCTGACGCGACAGATTCACTCTGGACCTCCATTGCTCGTTTTGGACGTGTCGGTTAACCATCTTGCCACCGAATCCTTGGAACGGGACGGTGATTGACAAAACAAGTATGCGAGAATTGACCCATGTCAAAGCACACCGCTGTCGCAACCATCCACACCAACTACGGTGACATCATCGTGAACCTCTACGGCAACCACGCGCCGAAGACGGTAAACAACTTCGTAGGTCTCGCCACCGGCGAGCAGGAGTGGGCCGATGAGCGCACCGGTGAAAAGCGCAACACCCCCCTCTACAAGGGCACCGTTTTCCACCGCATCATCCCCGGCTTCATGATCCAGGGCGGCGACCCGCTCGGTAACGGAACCGGTGGCCCCGGCTACAAGTTCGACGACGAGATCGTTGATGACCTGACCTTCGACTCGCCCTACATCCTGGCCATGGCCAACGCGGGCAAGATCGGTGGCCGTGGCACCAACGGTTCGCAGTTCTTCATCACCGTCGCCCCCACCACCTGGCTGCACGGCAAGCACACCATCTTCGGTGCCGTCGAGGATGAGGCCAGCCGCGCAATCGTTGACAAGCTGGCAGCGGTTCCGACCGACGCCCGTGACCGTCCGATCGATGACGTGGTCATCGAGGGCATCGACATCGCCGCAGTCTAGTCTGCGCGCCCGGGTCACAATATGAGTTCAAATTTTGGGGCCCGGGCCAGCGATGTCTGCTATCGCCACCCCGACCGGCAGAGCTTTGTGCTCTGCCAGCGCTGCGGCCGCACGATCTGTGGAGAATGCCAGACGCCGGCCGCGGTGGGTGTGATCTGCCCCGAGTGTCTGCGCGAGCAGCGCGGGGCCATGTCCACCGCCCAGAAGCGCGCCTCGCGCTGGGGTGCCCGCGGGGGAGTCGCCCCGCGCTTTGCCAGCGTCACCAACGTGATCATCGCGGTCACCGTGGTCGCCTTCATCCTGCAGTGGATCATCCCCGGTTTCACCGAGACCTTCTACTACGCCCCCCTCTTCTCCGAACCGCAGCTGTTTGAGCCGTGGCGGATGCTGACGGCCGTGTTCCTGCACTCCACCGGGTTCATCCTGCACATCCTGCTGAACATGTACACGCTGTGGATCTTCGGCCGGGCTCTCGAGCAGCAGCTGGGGCGCGGAAGATTCCTCACCCTGTACCTGATGGCCGGGTTTGCCGGCTCGCTCGGTGTGATGTTCCTCGCCCCGATCAACCAGGCGGTGGTGGGGGCCTCCGGTGCCATCTTCGGCCTGATGGGCGCGTTCATGGTCATTCAGCGGCGCCTCGGCAACGAGATGCGCAGCCTGTTGGTCCTGGTGGGACTCAACCTGGTGATCGGGTTCTTGCCGAACGCCGGGATCTCCTGGCAGGCCCACCTGGGTGGCCTGATCGGCGGCGCCATCTTCGGCTGGATCTGCTACGAGTGCCGCGGCCAGGGCAAGAACCGAAGGTTCTGGCTTCTGGTGGGGGCGCTGGGAGCGGTCATGATCCTGCTTGCGCTATTCCGCCTGTTTGTGCCCACCTACGCCTAGCGTTCGGGGACACAAAAACGCCGGTCCGGCATCCTCACGGGGATGTCGGACCGGCGTTTTGTCTGAGCATTGTGGGCGTGTGGCGGGTTATCCACGTGCTTGTCCACACGGATTCACAGGGTTACCCACAGAGTTATCCACAGCCTGGGGATAGTTACATCGGTGTAATTGTCCACACTGTGGAGCACCCTGTGGATGGAATTACCAGCGTGTAATTATCGCCACTGGGTGGTCATCAGGAACCCGATGAACGCGATTCCGAAGCCCACCAGAATGTTCCACGAACCCAGTGCGGGGACCGGGAGAACACCCTGGCTCACATAGAAGACGATGATCCAGACGAGTCCGAGGAGCATGAAGCCGAACATCACCGGCTTGAACCAGACCGCGTTGGGTACCGGCTCGCCGCTGGTTTCGGTGCCCTGCGCGGGCTGAGTTTTCTTGGATTTTGCACGTGCCATGTCCCCGATTGTAGCCGAGCCACGACAACGATCGCAGGCTCTGCGACGAATGCCAGCCGAAACTTCACCCTCTGCGGATAGAATTACGCCCATGTCTTCCGATTCCGACGGCTCGATTCCGCCCACCCGCGCTGCGCGTCGCGCCGCCGAACGGGCCGCCGAACAATCGGCCGAGCGTGATGCGCTTGCGGCCCGCCAGCCCGCCGTGCCTTCCGCGACGCCCCCCGAAGAGCCCGAGATTTCAGAGATTCCGGCGGAGGGCGATTCCTCCACCGCGGACTCGCCCGCCCAAACGCGGCGCTCATCCGATCCCGAGCCCGCGGTGCTTCGGAGTACCGGCCCGGAGGTGCCTCCGGGAGTTCCCGCGGCCGCCGAGGTCGCTCCGGCTGAAAACCCGGCGGTGCCCGAGGAATCGGCGCCTTCGATCGAGACCCTGTTCGGCCTGAATGAGCCGGCCACCGCGCCGCAGCCGATTCCGGCACCGGACGAATCCGGGCGCCTTCCCGAGCCGCACACCGTGGCCATGGCCGCTGCGCCCGCCACTTCGGCTTCGACTGGCACCGGCAAGCGTCGGCGCAAGCGTCCGTTCGAGGGGTTCAGCGTGATCGGGGCGTTCGGCGAGATTCTGCTTACCGCCGGCGTACTGATGCTGCTCTATCTGGTGTGGCAGCTCTGGTACAACGACATGGTCGAGCGCGGTCAGCAGGACGGCACCGCGGCCTCGCTCTCGCAGCAGTGGGATAAGGACGCCAAGAACAACCCCGCGCCCGCCTTCGACGGTGCGGCGCCGGTGATCCCCACCCCGGTAGACGGCGAGACCTTCGCCAGCCTGCGCATTCCGCGTTTTGGCGAGTCCTACGGTGCCCCGCTGGCCGGCGGCGTCTCCAAGGCCAAGACCCTGGATAAGGCGGGTATCGGTCACTACTCCGACACTCAGCTGCCGGGTCAGCCCGGAAACTTTGCGCTGGCCGGTCACCGCAATACCCACGGTGCCCCGCTCAACCAGGTTGCCAACCTTCGTGTGGGCGACGCGATCGTCATCGAGACGCCCGAGGGCTGGTTCACCTACCGGTACCGCAACTCCGAGTATGTGCCGCCCACCGCGGTGGACGTGCTCAACGCGGTGCCGCGCGAGGACTCGGTGGCCGCGACCCAGTCGGTGATCACCCTGACCAGCTGTAATCCGATCATGTCGACGGCCGAGCGAATCATCGCCTATGGACTGTTTGAATCCTTTACCCCGCGCGCCGATGGGGCGCCCAAATCGCTGAACCCCGTGGAGGGCTAACATGTACGCAGCACTCTGGCGCATCCTGCCCGGCCCGGTCTGGCTCCGGCTGATACTCCTCCTGATTCTGATCGGCGCCGCCGTCTACGCCCTGATTACCTGGGGCTTTCCCTGGGTCCAGTCGATCGTAGATAATCAAGAAGTCACCATTGAACAGTAAGTGAAGGCCATGACCCGCGTTTTAGTCATCGATAACTACGACAGCTTTGTGTACACCCTCAATGGCTACCTGCAGCAGCTGGGGGCCGAGACCGAGGTTGTTCGCAACGATGCGTTCGACGCGTCCGAGGCCGACCGGCTGGTGAACGAGTACGACGCTATTCTGGTTTCTCCCGGCCCGGGAACGCCCGGAGACGCCGGAGTGTCCATCGCGATGGTTCGGGCCGCTCACGCCCACCAGGTGCCGCTGATCGGGGTGTGCCTGGGACATCAGGCCATCGCCGAGGCCTTTGGGGCCACGGTGACCGTGGCCGAGGAACTCATGCACGGCAAGACCTCGGCCGTGACCCACGATGAGAGCACCTTCTATCGCGGCGTCCCGCAGCCCTTTACCGCGACCCGCTACCACTCCCTCGCGGTGGTGGATGACACGGTTCCCGATGAGCTCGTGGTGACCTCGCGCACCGCCGGTGGGGTCATCATGGGGCTGCGTCACGCAACCTCCCCGATCTTTGGTGTGCAGTTCCACCCGGAGAGCGTGCTCACCGAGGGTGGTTACCAGATGATCGCCAACTGGCTCGAGGTGGCCGGCCTGGCCGAGGCGCCCGAGCGCGCGCGCACCCTGAGCCCGCTCCTGGCGACCACGCCCAGCGGCCGCTAACCCGGACCAGACAACACAGCCTCCCGCACACTCGGTGTGCGGGAGGCTGTTTTTTATGGAGGCGACTAGCCGCCGGCCGGCGGGGTAGAGGGATCGGTGCTTGGCGGCGCCGTGGTGCCGGTGCAGTACCCCAGCTGAACCTCGGTGCCCTGCGGTGCCGAGCCGGGGGCCACGGACTGCGAGTTGACTATCGAATCCTGCTGGGCGGGGCAGGTGGGATCCGGGCGCGGAACCACGCTCAGTCCCAGTGCCTCGAGCATCGAGGTGGCAACATCCAGCTTGTTTCCGCGGACATCGCTCACCTGAACGGTGCCGTCGGAGACGGTCAGATCGATGCGCGAACCCGGGGAGACCGCGGCGCCCGCGGCCGGGGTGCTGGAGATGACGGTGTCCTTGGCCACCGTGGGGGAGCTCTGAGAGTTGATCGTGCCCACCTCCAAGCCCGCCTCGGCGAGCTTTGTTGTGGCATCGGCCTGGCTGAGGTTCTGCACCTCGGGAACCGCCACCGTCTTGGCACCCAGCGAGACATACACCTTCACCACGCTGCCGGGGGCAACCTCGCTGCCGGCCTCAGGATCCGTGCGAATCACGATTCCGACGGCGACGGTGTCGCTGTTTTCCTCGAAGACGCTGTCCACCAGGTTGAGGCCGTGCAGCGTGTCCACTGCGTTCTGCTGGCTCATCGATGCCAGATCGGGGAGGGTCTGCTTATTGTTTGTGTCCGCGGTGTTGGAGAGCGAGAGCACCCACACCAGGATCGCGATCAGGATGACCGCCACCACCGCGGCGCCGGCCCAGATCCACACCACCGGGGGGCGACGCTGGGTCTTGGTCTGTACCGAGGCGTCGGTGAGCTGGCGCAGCGCCTGCTCGGCGTTGGAGGTTGTGGTCCCCATCGTGCCAAACAGCATGGTTGCAGACTCGGGTTCGGGACGGGTGGCGGGGGCCTGGCCTCGACCGGCAGCCAGGAGCTCCTCGCGGAACTCTGAGGCCGACTGGTACCGGTCATCGCGGTTCTTGCTGAGCGCGCGGGCGACCACCATATCCAGGGCCGTCGAGACGCCGGGGTTGAGTTCGGAGGGGCGCATCGGCGCCTCGCTCACGTGCTGATAGGCCACGGCCACCGCGGTTTCGCCGCGGAAGGGCGCGCGGCCGGTAAGCATCTCAAACAGCACCACACCGGTCGAGTACAGGTCGGTGCGAGCATCCACGGTCTCGCCCTTGGCCTGCTCCGGGGAGAAGTAGGATGCGGTGCCGAGAATGGCGGTGGTCTGCGCGACGGTAGCCGAGGTATCAGAGACGGCCCGGGCGATACCAAAGTCCATGACCTTCACCGCGTCATCGGCACCCAGCATGATGTTTCCGGGCTTGATGTCGCGGTGAACCACGCCGGCCCGGTGCGAGTACTCCAGGGCGGTCAGGACCTTACTGGCGATGTGCACCGCACGCTCGGGCGAGAGCGCACCGTGATCGGCGATCACCTGGCGCAGCGTGCGGCCGGGGACGTACTCCATCACGATAAAGGGCTGCAGGATGCGGTGGCCCGAGGCATCGATGCTCTCGTCCTCGCCGGCATCGTAGACACGAACGATCGTGGGGTCGGCCATCCGCGAGGCGGCCTGGGCTTCCTGGCGGAACCGCAGCCTAAACGCCGGGTCGCTGGCCAGGTCGGCCTTGAGGATCTTGAGCGCGACCGTACGGCCGAGCTTGGTGTCGGTTGCCTGGTAAACGTCGGCCATGCCGCCGCGTCCAATCAGCGCTCCGACGATATATCGGTCGGCTAACCGACGCTCTTGCTCAGCCACCACATTCTCCAGATTCCCCGTGCGACACTATCGCTTCTATCATGACACGGCCCCCGACGTTTACGCCGAGGGCCGTGCTGTTGGCGGCGATTTACGCCACCCGTTGGTACTAGTTGCCGCCCGTGGTGGCAGTCGGCGTGCTGGACGGCACGCTCACCTGAACGATCGGCACCGAGGTGGTGGGCGACGCGGGCGACTCGTTGTTCTCCCCACACAGGGCCACATACGAGATCGTTGCCGGTCCGGGGAACCCACCCAGGGTGATCTCCACCGAGGTCTGATCGCGCGGCACGGTACCCGAGCCCGCCAGCGAGGCACCGTTCACGGTGATCCGGTATCCCTCGATCTGCAGACCGGCCGGGCACTGGTTGTAGCGCGCCCAGGTCACGGTGGCCTTGGAGTTTTCCACGCAGCCGTTGGGGCCACAGGCCACGGCGGGGGCGCTACCCGGGGCGGGGATCGTGGCCTGCGGGCCATAGACGGTCACCACGATGTCGCTACCCACCGGAACGTTGCCACTCTTGGAGAGCTTGATCACGGTGTTGACCTGGGCCGCCGAGGTGGCCGCGTTGCCGGTGGCGAGGGTGGGCTTCAGGCCCAGTCCCGACAGGGCGCTGACAACGTCATCGCCGTTCTTTCCCACGTACGCGTTGGGGTCCACCAGAACCGTGGTTTCGGTGGGCGAGGGCGTCGTGGAGGGGGTGTCCGAGGGCTCGGAGCTCACGGTGTCGGAGGGCGAGTTGGTCGCCTGGTTTCCGCCGTCCCCGGGCTTGACCAGCGCAAATATCGTGAAGCCCAGCACGATGGCCAGGATGGTGATCAGTGCGATCAGCGGCCAGGTCCACGGGCTACGCTTCTTCTTTTCCTCCTCCACGGTGCCCTCGACGGCGCCCGCCTCGGGCTCCAGTCCAAACAGCTGCTGGCGCTGGGTGGCCGAGGTGTTGAGCAGGGTTGTGGCGGCCTCGGAGGAACCGATCAGCTGGGTCGCCCCGGTGATCGCGACGCCATCGGCGATCGAGGGTACCGCGGCGGTGGCCGCGGCCACGTCTCCGCGGCGCAGTGCCTGGGCGGCGCGCGCCACATGCACCGAGGAAGCCGGGCGGTCGGCCGGGTTCTTCGCGAGCATCGAGAAGACCAGGTTACGCACCGGCTCGGCGACGGTTGCCGGCAGCTCCGGCGGGGCCTCGTTGATCTGTGCCATCGCGATGGCCACCTGAGACTCACCGGTGAATGGACGCTTGCCCGCGAGTGCCTCATAGGCGACGATGCCCAGCGAGTAGATGTCGGTGGAGGGCGATGCCGGGTGACCGGACGCCTGCTCCGGGGAGAGGTACTGCACGGTTCCCATGACCTGACCGGTGGCCGTCAGCGGCACCTGGTCGGCGATCCGGGCGATGCCGAAGTCGGTGATCTTGACCCGGTGATCCGGGGTGATCAGCAGGTTGCCAGGCTTGATATCGCGGTGCACCAGGCCGGCCGAGTGGGCCGCCTGGAGGGCCAGGGCGGTCTGCGCGACGATGTCGAGCACGCGGTCCGCGGGGAGTACCCGCTCACGCTCGAGCACCGTGGAGAGCGCCTCGCCGGGCACCAGCTCCATGACGAGGAACGCGCTACCCTCCTCTTCGCCGTAGTCATAGACGTTGGCGATGCCCTCATGGTTCACCAGGGCCGCGTGGCGTGCCTCGGAGCGGAACCGCTCGAGGAAGCTCGGGTCGCCGAGGTATTCGTCCTTGAGGATCTTGATCGCGACGGTACGTCCGATCACCGAGTCGGTCGCCTGCCAGACCTCGCCCATACCGCCGATAGCGATCCGCGAAACCAGCTCGTAGCGTCCCCCGAAGGTCAGTCCTGCCGTGGGTCTCATTTATTCAGCACCGCCTCTATAACTTTCTTTGCAATCGGAGAAGAAACAATATTTCCCGAGGAATGGTGTCCCAGGTCACCGTCGTTTTCCACCACGACCGCTACCGCAACTTCGGGGTTCTGCGCGGGCGCAAACCCGGTAAACCAGAGCGTATACGGATCATCGACACCGTTTTGAGCGGTGCCCGTTTTTCCGGCCACGTCGACCCCCTCTATTCTTGCATTATTGGACTGCCCGGTAGCGACCGCGGCGATCATCATTTTGGTCAGTTCCGAGGCCTGATCCGGGGTGACCACGGTCCGCAGTTTCTCGGGGTCGAATGATTTGACCACGTCGAGGTTGGGGGCGATCACCCGATTGACCAGATTGGGCTTCATCATGACGCCCCCGTTGCCGATTCCCGCCGAGACCATCGCCATCTGCATCGGCGAGGCCCGAACATCCCACTGCCCGAAGGCCGAGAGCGCGGTGCTGGGCACGTCGCCCCCCTTGGGATAGACGCTCGGCTCGACCCGCAGCGGCACATCCAGCGGGGTGTTGAACCCAAACTTCTCGGCCTGCTCGCGGATCTTATCGGCGCCCAGGCGGATTCCCAGTTCGGCCATCGGCACGTTACAGCTCTGCCTAATCGCCTCGGCCAGGGTCACCGTTTCGCCCGGGCCGCAGGCCTCACGGGTGAAGTTGTACACCTTGGTGCTGGTGCCGGGCAGCTCGATGAACTGCGGGTTGGGGAACTCGCTCTCGGCGGTGTACTCGCCCGAGGCCAGGGCGGCCGCGGCCACGATGACCTTGAAGCTCGATCCGGGCGGGTTCAGGTTTCCACCGATTGCGCGGTTGATCAGCGGATCGAGCGGATTGGCCAGCAGATCCTTATAGAGCGCGGATACGGCATCGGAATCGTGTGAGGCCATCCCGTTGGGATCGAAGGTGGGGTTGGTCACCATCGCCAGGATCTTGCCGGTCTTGGGTTCGATGGCCACCACGGCGCCGCGGCGATTGCCGAGGGCCTCGGAGGCCGCCTGCTGCACCTTGGACTCGATCGAGAGCTCGACCCGGGCACCGCGGGCGGGCTGGCCGTTAACGATCCGGGCCAGATCCGTGAGGAACTGATCGCTCGAGGTTCCGGTGAGGTAGTCGTTCATCGCCTGCTCGATACCGGTGGCGCCCTGAATCGGGTTGAAGTAACCGGTCACGCCCGCATAGAGCGGACCCTGCGGATACTCGCGCTGGTAGCGGAACTCGTCGTTGGAGGGCACCGACTGGGCGATGATCGTGCCGTCGGCGAGCACGATCGGGCCGCGCTCCACCTGGTAACTGTCATAGCGGGTTCGCGTGTTGCGGGGGTCCTTGCCCAGCGCGTCACTCTGCACACCCTGAATCACGGTGGAGGAGACAAACAGTGCCGCAAACATCAGCACCACAACGGCGCCGACCCGGCGGAGTTCCTTATGCACGGGGCGCCTCCTCGAGTTCGGGCTTGGCGCCGTCGCTGAGCTTGAGTAGCAGCGCCACGATGATCCAGTTGGCCACCAGGGCCGAACCGCCGGCCGCCAGGAACGGCGTCGCCAAACCGGTCAGCGGAATCACCCGGGTCACCCCGCCCACCATGATGAACACCTGCAGGGCGATCGTAAACGCCAGGCCGATGGCCAGCAGCTTGCCAAAGTCATCACGCGTGCTGAACCCGATTCGCAGGCCGCGGGCGACCAGGATCAGGAACAGCGCGAGGATCGCAAACAGTCCGGCGAGTCCCAGCTCCTCACCGAGGCTGGTCACGATGAAGTCGCTCTCGGCCAGCGGGGTGAGGTTCGGCCGTCCCTGGCCCAGCCCGGTTCCGGTGAAACCACCGTGGGCGAGGCCAAAGATGCCCTGCACCAGCTGCCAGCTGCCGCCGACCTTGTCGTAGTTTGCCTGTGAGAACGGATCCAGCCAGGCATCAAAACGGCCACTCACATAGGAGAGTCGCTGGCTGGCAAAGTAGGCACCGCCGAGGAACAGGCCCATGCCCAGCAGGACCCAGCTGAGGCGCCCGGTGGCCACGTAGATCATGATCGTGAACATGCCGAAGTACAGCAGAGCGGTACCCATATCGTGCTGGAACACGATGATGCCCATCGACATCAGCCAGACCACAAAGATCGGTCCGAGATCGCGCAGCCGGGGGAACCGGATGCCCAGGAACTTCTTGCCCACCAGGGCCAGGGTGTCGCGGGTGCGCACCAGATAGCCGGCAAAGAAGATGGCCAGGAAGATCTTGGCGATCTCACCGGGCTGGAAGTTCACCACGTTTCCGATGCCGATCCACACCGTCGCGCCGCCCACGGTCCGGCCCAGGCCGGGAACCAGGGGGAGCAGCAGCAGGATGAAGGCGCCGAGCCCAAACAGGTAGGTGTAGCGGAAGAGCACGCGGTGGTTACGGATCAGCAGGATCACCAGGATCGCCGCGATGATCGCGATCGAGCTCCACACGATCTGCCGGGTCGAGGCGGCCGACCAGCCCGAGACGTTGCGCGCCAGATCGATCCGGTAGATCATCGCCAAGCCCAGCCCGTTGAGCACCGTGGCCACCGGCAGGATGATCGGGTCGGCATCCCGCGCGACAAAGCGCAGGCAGATGTGCAGCCCAAACACCAGCGAGGCCAGGGCACCGCACAGCGCCAAAATCTCGGGTTCGATCTGTCCCAGGGCGCCCAGCTGGACACTCATCAGGGCGCCGGCGTTGACCACGCAGGCAAAAATCAGCAGGGCGAGCTCGCGGTTGCGGTGGGTCTTGGGCATCCGCAGCTTTCGCATCGTGCGGATCACGCCGGTATCGGCCTGCAGGGCGTCGGCGCCGGAAGCGGGCGCACGGGTGTTCAGCGCTTCGGTGCTCACTGGTCGCCCTCCTTGCTGAGCTGACGGAGTCGGTTCACGATCGCGTCGGCATCATCGATGGAGTCGGCCGGGACGTTCTGTCGGACCAGATTACGGTCGTACTCCGGGAGCTTGCTGAGCTTGATGTCGGTATCGCGATACTCGTGGGAGAGCGAGATGAAACCGAGATCCTGCGGCACACCCTGATAGATCGTGACCGTGCTGCGATCCGGGCTCTGGCCCACAAAGTAGCGCGACTGGGTCCAGGAGTAGCCGATGACCGCGGCCAGCAGCAGCGCCAGCAGCACGACCATCGCCCCCACGCCCCAGGTGAGACGGCGGCGCCGGATACGACGCGCATCCTCCTCGAGGAGCTCGCCGTAAAACTCGTCGGATTCCACGCCGGCCGGAACCGGGGGCAGCTGCGCGGCCGCGGTGGCGCGGGTGCCCGGCAGTCGCAGGGCCGGCAGGATGCTGGTGCGGCGCGGCGCCGAGATTTCAAAGGCCAGGGGCTTGGCGGCGGAACCGACGGTCTGGACATCGTTCGCGACGCTCTCGGTGCCCACGTCGTAGATCACCACGGTGACGTTATCCGGGGCGCCGCGGTCCAGGGTGTAGCGCACCAGGCGGTCGGCGACCTCGGCGGGGGTGAGGTCGGCCATCAGGGTCGCGCGCAGGAGCTCGGAATCCACCACACCCGAGAGGCCGTCGGAGCACAGCAGCCAGCGGTCTCCGGGTCGGGTTCCCAGCACCAGGGTGTCGACCTCGGGGGACTGATCCACGTCGCCCAGAACACGCATCAGCACCGAGCGGCGCGGGTGTACCAGCGCCTCCTCCTCGGTGATCCGGCCGGCATCGACCAGGCGCTGGACGAAGGTGTGGTCGGTGGTGATCTGGCTGAGCTCGCCATCGCGCAACAGGTAGATGCGGGAGTCGCCGATATGAGCGATCGCGACCTCGTCGCCCACCCGCACCAGGGCATCCACGGTGGTGCCCATGCCGGTGAGTTCGGGGTGTTCAAACACGGCCTCGGTCAGCTGGCCGTTGGCCGCGATGATCGCCGTTTGCAGGGCCGCAGCGGCATCCTGTGCGGTCGGATAGTCGATATCCGCCTCGATGATGCGGCGCAGGGCCACGGCGCTGGCCACATCGCCGCCCGCGTGCCCGCCCATGCCGTCGGCGACAACAAAGAGTGAGTTTCCGGCGTATCCGGAATCCTGATTGTTGCTGCGCACCCGCCCCACGTGGGAGAGTGCCGCGCTAGTGCCGCCGACGGTCATTCGATCACCGCAGCTCGAAGGTGGTTGCCCCCACCTTGATGACGTCGCCCAGGTGGATCGGGGTAGGCGCCGAAATGCGCTTGCCATCCAGGAAGGTGCCGTTGGTGGAGTCGAGGTCCTGGAGCATCCAGTCCTCGCCCCAGAGCAGCAGGCGCGCGTGGTGGGTCGAGGTGTAGTCGTCCTTGAGGATCACGTTGGAATCCGAGGAGCGGCCGATGCTGATCGGACCGGTGCCGAGCGGACGGTCCTGGCCGGCGCGCGGTCCCGAGAGAATCACCAGGCGATCACAGGTGTGGGTGTTGGCGCGGGTTCGGCTGGTGGCCGAGGGCGCCGGTGCCGCCGGTCGGGGCGCCGGGGTCGGTGCCGGCGGAACGGCGATCGGCGCGGGGGCGGGTGTGGGCGCGGGGGCCGCGGCGGCTACCCGGGGTTTCACCTTGCGGGTCGATCGACCAAACAGGTCGGCCCGCAGCGAATACACGACGCCAAAAACAAAGAGCCAGAGCAGGATCAGAAATCCGAGCCGAAGCACGAGGAGGGTGAGATCACTCATACGGGGTTCCCCCAGAATCCGTCGTTGTTTTTCTCGGCCGGTTTGGGTGCCGACTGAGCCAGCAGTCGGTAGGTGATCTGGGTGCGGCCGATCTGGATGACCGAACCATCCTCGAGCAGGGCCTGGGTGACGCTCTGGCCGTTGAGCTCGGAGCCGTTGGTGGAGCCCAGGTCATGAACCTGGGCGCGCTTGCCATCCCAGAGAATTTCCACGTGTTTGCGGGAGGTTCCGGGGTCGGCAATGGTGATATCGGCGTCGGATCCGCGTCCGATCACGGTGCGGGCCCGGGCGAGGGGATAGCGCTGTCCGGCGATATCCAGCGCGGGCAGCCACACCACATCGGTCTGCGGATCCTCGGTGTCCACCCGCATGATGCCCTCGCTGAGACCCGGGTCCGGACGCAGCGTGACGCTCACGGCCCCGGCAAAGGTGTAGCCCTGGGCTCGGCCGTACTTCTTGACGATTGCCACCAGCTCATCCACCAGGGCGGAGCCCATCTTCGACATGCGTTCGAAGTCGGTGGGGGAGAGGTGCACGGCGAAGGTGTTGGCTGCCAGGATGCGATCGCGGCTCACCACGGCGGCCGTGGTGTCGAGTTCCCGCTTCAGCGCCGAGGAGATTTCCACCGGCTGCAATCCCGAGCGGAAGGTCTTCGCGAACGCACCATTAACGGCGCGCTCGAGACCCTTCTCGAAACTGTCCAGAATGCCCACAGATCTCCCCGGGGTGTTGGTTGAGGTGCCGATCGGCTAGGCCCATGTTAGTCGGCGAGGCTGAACCTGGCATCTCAGAACGCGCGCTCGGTCCCGGAATTTGTCCAAATCTTTTTCCGATCCCGGGGGTTCCCGGGCGGGACCCACCCCCAAAAACTCCGGGTGATTCCGGGGCGACACGCCCATCGGGGCCGAAGAATGCCCCTCGATTAGGGAACCAAATGAGGGCTGTGATAATCTCATGAAGTCCGCACGGAAGTGAGGAACGAATACACGAAAGTGTGTCAATTGCGCGAGTGGCGGAATGGCAGACGCGCTGGCTTCAGGTGCCAGTGCCCGTAAGGGCGTGGGGGTTCAAGTCCCCCCTCGCGCACAATTGATCGAAAGGCTCCCCAGCTGGGGAGCCTTTCGTCGTTTCCGGATACCCTGTGCGCGATACCCTGTGCGCGATACCGTGTGCCCGATACCCTGTGCCCGTCCACCCCGCTCGGACCTCGCGATCGCGGCCCACATCGCCGTCACATAACTAACGTTAAAAATCTTTTGTCAGGATTTCCCCGCTGCGGCGTTAAGTAGGTAGATGCGGGTCTGTGGACCTGAAGGTTTTGCCAGGGGGCGAAACCGGCGGACAGGGGAATCAACGGTGGCAGAGAGCGTGGGATCGATCCTCGGGGTCGGGATGCCCGAAACCGGTGTGCCGGGGGTGACGCGGCGCCTGAACGGTGCCGGCGTTCGTCACGCCCTGTTCACGATGCTGAGCAGCCGGCTGGGATCCACCGTCATCCTGCTGGGAATCGCCGCGCTTTCGGTGGCCACCGCGCACCTCGGCGCCCGGGCCCGCGACATCGGCATCACCGAGGCGTTTTTTGCCGGTGCCTACGGAGACATCCCGAACTACATCATGACCCTGCTGCTCACCCTGGGATACGCCAGCGCGTTCCTGGCTCGGAGCGAGGATGCCGACGGCGGCCTCAAGCTGTACGCGGCCGTGCGTCACGGGAGCTATCGCCGCTGGAGCATGGCGATCCTGGTGCGCGAGATCCCGCATGCCGCCGCGTTCACGATCGGCGTGGGGGTCATGCTGGTCACCGGTTCGGCGATGCTGGATCATCAGGTGCCCATGTTTGTGGCCGAATCGGCGGTCTTCCATCTGGGCCTACTGGGCCTCTTCGCCTCGCTGCTGGTCTTTTGCACGCTGGCCACGCTGCTGGTCTGGTCCACGCGCAGGGTAGTCGTGGCCTGGAGCATCACGATGCTGGTGGCCGCCGTGGTTGGCTACATCATCCCCGCCGGCATCGGCTGGCTCAACATCGTGGCCCCCTACAGCGCACTGCATGACGGTGCCGCCGTGGGTGCCCCGATCTTTGCTCCGGCCGGTGCCCTGGTCGCCGCAAGCCTCTTCGCCGCCGCGGCCCTGTGGCGCTCCTCCGCCAAGAATGCCGACGGTCTGCTCTAGTGTTCTTGCCGAGCTCGGTCCCCGCACGGCGCCCGGGGACACCGACCCGTCCCGTGATCGCCGTCTCCGAGATGAGCAAGCGTGTGCGCGGAACCACGCTGTATCGCGGGGTGAGTTTTGAGATTCCCGAGGGATCCTTCACCGTGATCACCGGATCGCACTGCACCGGAAAAACGATGCTGCTGCGCATGCTTTCGGGATTCACGACCCCCGACAGCGGAAGCGTGAGCATCGACCCGGCCTACCTCTCCTATGGGCGAACCTTCCCCGAACGCTTTGGGATCACCATCGACCGCCCGCGCTTCATCACCCGGCGGACCGGACTGGGAAACCTGCGCACGCTCGCGGCGATCAACGCGGTGGTGAGCGAGGAGCACCTGGCGGCCACGATGCGCCGGGTGGGGCTGGATCCGGAGGATCCGCGGCGGGTGCGCGACTTCACCCCCGCCATGATCCAGCAGCTCGCCCTGGCACAGGCGCTGATGGAGGATCCCCGGGTGCTGATCCTGGACGAGCCCTTCGCCGAGCTGAACCCCGAGAACCGGGACGGTGTGGTGCGGATCCTGCGCGACCTGCACGCGGCTGGGGTCACGATCGTGGTGGCCACCCAGTCCCTGATCCACGTGCAGGAGCTGGTGACCCAGCACCTCATCATCCGCGACGAAACAGTCGAGACTTATTAACCGTTCAAAGATTTTTTCGGGTTGAATGTCAGGAATCCTCCACTGCGTCGATAGACAGGGTGGGAGGCAACAACGCAAGTAAGAAAACTGAGTGGATGACTAGGCAGCAAACGGCGGTGTTCGAGCACGTGTTCCATGCGAACTACGTTCTTGTTCGGCGCTATGCGGAGCGACGCGTGCCAAGCGCGGCGCTCGCCGAAGACATCGCGGCCGAGACGTTTACGGCCGCCTGGGTCCGGTATCAACAGGGAGACTCGATCGAGTTGCCCTGGCTGTACCGGGTCGCATCCAACAAGATCAACGACCACTTCCGATCCGCCGAACGCAAACGAGCAGTCGAAGAGACCCTCGAGCGCGTGCTGTCGGAGCAGGAGGAGGACGCGGACACGCTGGAGAAGATCGCACTCGGTCGCTCGCTGTTGAAGCTCACGGACAGGGAACGGGAAGCAATCCTGCTGACCTACTGGGAGGGCCTTGGGGCCGCAGAAGTTGCGGTGGCTCTCTCCTGTTCCGTGGCGTCGGCCTGGGCGATTCTCAGCCGGGCACGGAAGAAACTCCGTGCTCTTTTGGGAGAGCCGTTTGTTGCTGGACTGACCGATGGGGGACGCAAATGAATACGGGGAATGACTCGCTCGCGAGGCTCATGTCCGGAATTGACCCGGCCATGACCCCTCCGGACTCCGCACTCGGCGAACGCGAACTCGCGCTCCTCGAGCGTGTTCAGAGCACGAGCGTACACATTCACAACCAGGCGGGTCTTCGACCCCGGGGCACCGATAACGGACGCGCTGCACGCATTCGCCGGTTCCGAGTGCCCTCGTTCGCGGTTGTTGCGTCCCTCATCGCCATCCTGGTCGTGGCGGCCACCTCGATGTCGCTCTGGCCGGGGGAGACCCCGCTGGCCCGGGCGGTCACCCCCAAGCCCCTGGTAGCGGTGCCGATCGGTGATCAGCAACCCGGGTCCCTGCTCCAATCGATGAGTGAATCGCTGGGTGCGAGCAACCAGCCAGCCGCATCACGCGTGCGTTTCCAGAACTGGGCGTTGGCGTTCACCCCCGACGATCCACCGCAGTCGATCATGCCGCAGCGCTTTGACATCACGACCCTGCCCGATGGGTCCACGGTTGCCGAGCGTCGGGCGGCCGGCAATTTTGATCCCGCCGGTCATCAGCTTTCCGGCTTTGACTATCCGTCCCCCGGAACCCTGCTGGACCGACAGACCTACCAGCCCGGCCAGTATGGCTACCTCTTCAGTAGCCCCGACGGAGTCACCGACTGGGGAACCTACCTGCGAACCGGCGGGGGCCTGGGCGCACATCCGAGCACCGGGGACTACTTCACCGCGGTCAAAAACCTCCTGGTTGAGCGATCCCTCAGTTCCACCCAGCATGCCGAGATGCTGGCGTTCCTCTCCACCCTGCCGGATATTCGGATCGACGGAACCGTCACCGACCGGCTCGGCCGCACCGGCATCAGCGTGAGCACCGACTCCCGCGATCCCGGCCGCACCCGCGATGTTTTGGTGGTGACCCCCACACACGGCGTGATCGCCTACGAGCACGTGTATACGGGCACCGACCGATCTGATCTCCAGGCACCCGCAGTAATCGACTACGACGCCTGGTTCTAGAAAGGGAAACACCACATGAAACTGAGCGCCCGCGTCCTCCCCGCCGCCGCACTCCTGGCCGTCTTGCTGATGGGTGGCGCCACCGCCGCCCAGGCCACCACCCAGTCCGATCAGGTCCAGAACCGGGTCAACCAGGTTTTGGTTGAATTCCCCGGTGGGGTGCAGACCGGGCCGGGTGAGGTCACCTGGAACGGCGGCGAGACCATTTTGAACATCGTGTTAGAGGGCGGATTGTCCACCTTTGCCGTGGGGAACTGTGCCACGGGCAGCATGTGCGCCTACACGTCCACGGGCGGGGCCGGATCCAAGATCTCCTTCACCAGCTGCACCGCCGCGAACTCGGTGGCCCCGCTGGGATCCTCGGTCCGTTCGGTCGCCAACGCCCGTTCGTCGGGAACCGCGTTTGGATATAACGGATCCTCCCCGGTCCTGGTCATTCCCGCCGGCTCGCAGGTGAACACCAGCGCCAACATCACCCGGGTGGGCTGCTAGCTAGCCCGTTCCCCCTTCGCCTCACCGGGTGGAGGGGGATTTTTTCCGGGTTGGGCGGCCCCCTTTCGGGGGATGTTACCGCCTAGACACCGCGCATTCATTCGGGACCCCTAGCGTCGCAGGCGGCCCTCACGCCGCGGGTGATCTCGCGGGCGTGCACACCTCACCGTCTAGGACATCCGTGATTCCCCTTCGTTCCACCCCCGCACGCCTCGTGCTTGGCGCGGGAGTATTTGCCCTGACCCTCGTGGTCGCCGCTGGTGCCGCCGCCGAGTCCGGCGCACATCTGAGCTCCAAGCAGCCCTATCAGGAGCCCGACGCGGCCACCGTGGCCGGGTACACCCACGCCCCGGCCGGCTATACCCCGCTGCTCACCGAGTCCGTGGCCCGCCACGGATCGCGTGGCCTGTCCGAGTACAAGTACGACGCGCTGCTGACCCGGCTCTCGGAGACCGCGCTCGCCGAAAACGGGTTTCTGAGTCCCGAGATCGGCCAGCGGTTCCTGGCGGATCTGCGGGGGATCACCGCCGCCAACGTGCAGAACGGCTACGGCCAGCTGACCGGTCAGGGTGCCACCCAGCACCGAGGACTCGGGGAGCGGGCGGTCGCCCGTAACGCGGCCCTGTTTGCTCGGGCCGAGACGACCGGCGATCGGATCATCGCCGAGACCTCGGGGGAGGCACGCGCGACCGAGTCGGGCACCAACTTTCTGGCCGGGGTGACGCAGGCCGGTGCCGGCGCGCTGACCCGGGGGATCACCCCGGAACCGCGCCCCGATCTGCTCTACTTCCATAAGTCGCAAAACCCCGACGGGACCACCAAGCCCGCCGGCTCGCCCGAGCTTGCGCGTGCCCAGGCCTATGAGGCCTATGTGGCCGCGCAGACGGCCCCGGGCGGGACCATTTCCGCGGCCCTCGACTACATCAACGCTCTGCCGCGTTCGGTAAGCGCCGCCGACGATGTGCTCTCGGGCATCTTCACTCCGGACTTCATCGCCAAGATCGGGACTCCTGGTCACGTCTGGTACAACACCGTGGATGGCACCAAGAAGGGCGCTGTCAGCTGTGCGCCCGGCGCCGATCCGGCCAAGGATAAGTCGGCCTGCGGGAGCCCCAAGAAGGTCATCGCGACCCCGGTGGATGCGGCCATGACGCTCTACAACCTCTACATCATCGGTGCGGATATGACCGCCGAGAATATCGGCGATCACACCTTCGATTTCGGTTCCTACCTCACCGGGCGTGACGCCGACCTGGAGTGGTTCGCCTCGCTGCTGGACGCCGAGGACTTCTATGAGAAGGGCCCCGGGCTCGCGGGGCATGACGACACCTATCGGGTGGCTCAGCCGCTGCTGGACGACTTCTTCACAACCATCGATGACCGCGCGGCCGGGGACAACGTGGCCGCAACCTTCCGCTTCGCCCATGCCGAGACGATCATCCCGTTCGCCGCCCTGCTCAAGCTCCCGGGATCCACTCGGCAGGCCCCGGATAACGCGCACCCACAGTCGCTGAACGACGTGTTTGACTACACCAACAACCCGTGGCGCGGGGAGTCCGTGACCCCGATGGCCGCCAACGTGCAGTGGGATGTGTCCGGCCGGGTCGGCACCGATCCGTCCACCGGCCGCGCGTTTACCCCGCTGGTGCGGATGCTCTATAACGAGCGGGAGATCGGCTTCACCGACGCGTGTGTTCCGGTGGCCGCCGGTTCGACCTGGTACAAGTCCTCGGAGCTCAAGCACTGCCTGAACGGGGCCGAGCGGATCGAGGATCCGCGGATCGCCGCCGCGCCGGTGGACCCGACCGCGAGCCCGGATCCGACCGCGAGCCCGTCCCCGACCGCATCTCCGGCACCGACCAGCGCGACACCGACCGACACGGCGTCCACCGGTCCGTCCTCCGCGAAGCCTTCGGCTCACCCGGCCGCCGCGGGTGCGCTGGTGTCCACCGGTCTCGAGGCCGAGAACCTGATGCCGCTCGCCCTCCTGGCCAGCAGCGCCCTGCTCCTCGGCGCGCTCGCCGTGGGATGGTTTGTCCTGCGTCGTCGTCGCCTCGAGGAATCCGAAACCGAGCTCTAGCTCCACCCGCGGCAACGGCCCCGACCGGGATCTCTCCCGGCCGGGGCCGTTTCGCGTGAGGCTAGTCGCGATCCAGGAT
Source organism: Mycetocola sp. JXN-3 (assembly GCF_014522285.1). Classification (GTDB taxonomy): domain Bacteria; phylum Actinomycetota; class Actinomycetes; order Actinomycetales; family Microbacteriaceae; genus Mycetocola; species Mycetocola saprophilus. The sequence goes on along the minus strand of NZ_CP041635.1, from coordinate 3,394,917 downwards.
CGCCCGCACCCGCGGAATCACCTCGGTCCCATACAGCTCGATGCTCGAGAGCAGCTGTTCATGCGGCATGGTTCCGGTGGCGTACTTGAGGTCGAACCGGTCGGTTCCCAGCAGCTTGACGGTCCGGGCGATCTTGGTGGCCACGGTGTCCGGGGAACCCACGTACAGCGAGCCGTGCTCGATCTCGTCGACGTACTCCTGCTCGGTCATCGCCGGCCAGCCGCGCTCGGCACCGATGCGGTTGCGCATCACCAGCTGGTGCGGCCACAGCTCCTCGCGGGCCTGGGCGTCGGTTGCGGCGATGTGTCCGGGGGAGTGCACGCCGAGCGGCATGCCGGTGGACCCGACCTGCTCCTGCGCGCGGCGGTAGAGGTCCACGTAGGGCACAAAGCGTGCGGGGTCGCCGCCGATGATCGCCAGGGTCATCGGGATGCCGTACTCAACCGAGCGCACCACGGATTCGGGGGAACCGCCCACGCCGATCCAGGCGGTCACCGCACCCTTCTCGGTGCGCGGGTACACACGCTGGTCCTTCAGGGGCGGGCGAATGGTGCCCGACCAGGTCACCGGACCCTCGCTGCGCAGGGTGGCAAACAGGTCCAGCTTCTCGCTGAAGAGGGTCTCGTAGTCGGCGAGGTCGTAGCCGAACAGCGGGAAGGACTCGGTGAAGGAGCCGCGGCCGAGGATGACCTCGGCGCGCCCGTTGGAGAGGGCGTCGAGGGTTGCGAAGCGCTCATAGACGCGGATCGGGTCATCGCTGCTGAGCACGGTCACGGCGGTGCCGAGCTTGATTCGCGAGGTCTGACCGGCCAGCGAGGCGAGGATCATGTCGGGGGCGCTGACCGAGAAGTCGTCGCGGTGGTGCTCACCGATGCCAAAGAAGTCCACGCCCACCTTGTCGGCCAGGACACCCTGGGCGACCACGTTGCGGATGACCTCGGCGTCGCTCAGCCGGGTGCCGGTGGCGTCGACGGTGGCATCGCCGAAGGTGTCGAGTCCAAGCTCGAGGGGTGTGGTCATGATGGCTCTCCTAGGGTCGACCGATTTCGATGCATTTGCATACAATAACCGGATCCGGGTGAATCTATTCCCACCACACCGAATCGGTTATCCGACCGGCACCACCGGCTCAACCGATTTCAGGGCTGCCAGGCGTGCGCGATCGACGTGCACCCCGCGGGGCAGTCGGGGGAGCGCCTCGGGGAGTGCGCCCAGGTCGCGGTAGCAGTGCTGCAGGGCCGACACCATCGCCCCCACGGCGCCGGAGAAGTCATCCAGTGTTGCCAGTTCCAGGCGCGGCGCGAGCCGGAGGTGGCCGCCCAGCAGTTCCTGATAGCGCGCCAGCTCGGGGGCGAGGGCGCGGGAGAGGCCGCCGCTGAGCACCACCGTATCCGGGTCGCAGGACACCGATACCGCGGTGAGGGCCACCATCAGTCCCTGTTCAAATTGTTGGCGCAGCGCGGCAATGCGCGGGGCCGGATCGCTCACAAACAGGTCGGCCGGGCTCTCCAGCGCAATGCCCGCGAGCTCCGCCTGGCGCAGGATTCCGCCGCCGGTGACCAGGTGTTCAAGCCGGGCACCCATCGGACCGATCGGAAGCTGGCCGAACTCACCCACCAGGCCGCGCGTTCCACGCAAAACCCTGCCGTCCATCGCCAGTGCGCTGCCCAGTCCAAACCCGAGGCTGAGCAGGGCGGCATTGGGGGAGTGGGCGGCGGCACCAAAGTGCAGTTCGCCCAGCAGGGCAAAGTTGGCGTCGTTATCGCAGACGACCGGACAGGGGAGGGACCGGCGCAGCGCGGCCAGGAACTCGGTGCCCTCGATCTGCGGCAGGTTGGGGGCGTGCGAGATGCGCTGCTCGGGGATCTCCAGCGAGCCGGGGACCCCGAGGGCGACGTGGCGCAGGGGGGCGGCGAATCCGGAGGAGAGGTCGAGGATGACACCGGCGAGCCAGTCGATCAGCGCGGGAAGGTCGAGTGTGCCCGGGGTGGCCAGCTCGCGCACGGCCAGCGGGGTTCCGTGGATATGGCCGATGACGATCCGGGTTTTGCTGGCGCCGAGGTCCACCCCGGCCACGATGCCCAGGTCGGCACGCAGGTCGAGCTGCACCGCCCGGCGTCCGCGCTGCTCGGAGACGATCTCCTGGGTCTCGGTAATCAGGTCCTCGCCAATTAGCTGTTCCACGGTGCGGGTCACGGTGGCGGCGGAGATCCCGGCGGCGGTGGCGAGCTTTTTGCGGCTGGCCGGTCGCTCCAGCAGCAGGGTGGTGAGCACGGCGCTGCGATTGAGTTCTCGAGTGTCCTGGACCATGGCGCTCCCTTTTGTGCTCAGCCTGAATCTAAAAGTACCGCATGTTCGGGTTCTGAACGGGCGTATCGCGGTTTTTACGGCCTGGAAACACGCCCGACACATTCGCGAGTTTAGATTTGATTGCTCGATGAAAATAAAACCAGAATCGAGTTCGCGATGGTGGGCAGGTAATTCGGGGGCAAAACCGATCGCGATATCCCTATCAAACAGCAGTCGCACCTGGAAGGTCACCCCATGCACATCACCCGCCCCGGCCGACGCTTCGGCGCCCGCTTCGCCATTGCCGGAGCCATCGCGCTCTCGCTCACCCTCAGCGGCTGTGCCGCCACCTCCGGTCCGGCCTCCACGCCGACCAGCAGTGCCACCCAGCCCACCCTGACCTTCGCCGGCCCCAACGGCGAAAAGCCCGACGCCCTCAGCGCGCTCTCGCTCACCGCCGACGAGATCGCCAAGGTTAAGGCCGGTAACTTCACCGCCGCCTTCGTCTGGCACACCTCCTCCGACTTCGTGACCGCCGTGGAAAAGGGTGCCCGCGAGGAATTCGAAAAGCTCGGCATCAAGGTGGTTGCCAGCACCCAGGCCGGCTTCAACGCGGCCACCCAGGCCAATAACGTCCAGACCGTGCTCGCCCTTCACCCCTCGATCGTGGTGGGTATCGCCGTGGACCCCACCTCCGCCGCCAAGGCCTTCCAGCCGGTGGTGGACTCGGGCACCAAGCTCGTGATCATGACCACCCCGCCGGCCGGATATAAGGCGGGCAAGGACTTCGTCTCGATCGTGACCGAGGACCTCAGCAAGGCCGGCAAGGCCAACGCCGACATCATCGGCAAGGAGATGAAGGGTGAGGGCGAGGTCGGCTACCTCTCCTACAACGCCAACTTCTGGTTCACCAACCAGCGCGACCAGGCCTTCAAGGACTGGCTGGGTTACTCCTACCCGAAGATGCAGATCGTCGACAGCGAGGGTTTCGCCGATGAGACCGCGACCCAGACCATCGCCGCCGCGATGATCGCCAAGCACCCGAACATGAAGGCGATCTACGTCTCCTGGGCCACCGCGGCTCAGGGTGTGGTGGCGGCCATTCGTGCCGCCGGACGAACCGACATCAAGGTGGTCACCAACGACCTCGACACGACCCTGGCCGCGGCCATGGTGGGGAACGGTCCGGTCGCCGGCCTGGTGGGCAACGGCTCGCTGGGAATCGGGCAGGGCCTGGCCCTCGCCGGTGCCTTCGGCGTCCTGAACAAGCCGGCCCCGGCCCTGGTGGCCTCGGACCCGACCTCGGTCACCGGCGACAACCTCAAGGATGCCTGGAAGGCCGACTACGGCTCCGACCTGCCCGCGAGCGTGGGCAAGTAGCTCGCCCCACTAGACCGATGGGTGGTCGCGTTCCCCCGCGTGGCCACCCATCATTTCCTCCCCTTCATCCCCTCTCCCCGCACAGTCGGGTGTGATCTAGGAGCACATCATGACCCAGGCAATGACCGTTCTCGGTCCGGTTCCGGTTTCGGAGCTGGGGCGGATCATGCCCCACGAGCACCTGCTCTCCCTCACCCCCGGCCCCTGGCAGGTGGGTGGCCACGGCAGCGAGGCGGCCGCCGTGAATGCGGTCGATCTCGCGGTCGACGCCCTCTCCCGGCTCCCCGAACTCGGCTTTTTCACCGTGGTGGACCTCAGCCCCTACGGGGTTGTGGGTCGCGATGCCCAGGGGAACAACGCGGCCCTGCTGCGCGAGATTTCCCGGCGCAGCGGACTGCACATCATCTCCGGCACCGCACTGTACCTGGAGTCGTACTCGCCCGGGTGGGCCCGCGAGGCCAGCCTCGGTGAGCTGGTGACCCGGTTGGTGCGCGATGCCACCGAGGGGATCGGCTCCTCCGGGGTACGCGCCGGCGTCTTTGGCGAGCAGGCCACCGGACTGGATGTGATCTCGGCTCACGAGGAGAAGTGCCTGCGGGCCATCGCCCGCGCTCACCGGGAGACCGGCCTGTCGATCATGACCCACACCACCCACGGCTCGATGGCGCTCGAGCAGATCGCCCTGCTGCGCGCGGAGGGGGTGGACCTGGACCGGGTGGTCATCGGCCACCTCGATACCCAGCTGGACCCCGACCTGCCCCGCCGGATCCTCGACACCGGTGCCCGGATCGCCATCGACACCATCGGCAAGCAGGACTGGGACTTCTTCCTGGGTCCCGCCCCCGAGGGCGAGCGCGGCGAGGGGGAGTACCCCAAGCGCGCGTTCCACCGCTCCGATCGGGGTCGCGCCGACCTGGTGGCCGCGCTCGCCGCCGAGGGCCTGGCCGGCCGCATCCTGCTGGCCCAGGATCTCACCGGTGCCGAGGTGTGGCTGAACCCCGACACCCACGGCCAGCACGGCTACTCCTATCTGGGTGAGGTGTTTGTTCCGATGCTGGTCGAGCGCGGCGTCTCCGAGGCCAATCTTGAACTCCTGCTGGCCACCGGGCCCGGGGAGGTGATGGGACTGTGAGCGTCGCCACAACCCCCGCCGTGGTGGTGGGCATCGATCTGGGCGGCACCAAGGTGCGCGCGGCCCTCGCCGATACTCGGGGCAGACTCCTACACCGGCTCACCGAGCCCACCCGTCCGGGGATCGCGCTGATCGCCCAGCTCACCGATATCGTCACCCGGCTTTCGGCCCTGGACCCGGATGCACCGGTGGCGGGCACGGCTATCGGCGGTGCCGGGGTTCCGCTGCCCGATGGGAGCGGATTCACCCAGGCGCCGAATCTCGGCGAGTTGGGCGAGGTCTCACTGGTCGCCGAGCTGCGGCGTCGGCTGGGTCACCCGGTGGTGATCGAGAACGACGTCAACATCGCCGCCCTCGGCGAGCTGCACGCCGGTGCCGGCCGCGAGAGCGAGAGCTTCGCGTTTGTCTCGGTGGGAACCGGGATCGGTGTGGGACTGGTGCTCGCGGGATCCATCTGGCCCGGGGTCAGCGGTGCCGCCGGGGAGGTGGGATATCTTCCGTTTGGCAGCGATCCCCTCGATCCCCGCAATCAGCGTCGTGGCGCCCTCGAGGAGGTCGTGGCCGGCAACGTGCTGGCCCAGCGTCTCCCGCAGCCCGCCGGGGAACCCCCGCTCACCGCCCGCGAGGTTTTCGCCGCGGCCGAGGCGGGGGATCCGCTCGCGGTCCAAGCCCTGGATACCCAGGCTCGCTGGCTCGCCCACACCCTGCTCGCCATCGACGCGGTGGTGGATCCGGGCCTCTACATTCTCGGCGGGGGAATCGGGTCCAGGCCCGAGCTCCTCGCCCCCCTTGATCACTGGCTGGCGCGTCTGGGACGACCGGGACTGCGTGTCCGCAGCAGCGAACTGGGCGATGACGCCCCGCTGCACGGTGCCGTCCACCTCGCGCTCGCCGCGGCGATCACCCCCTCCTCCCTCCCCAGAGAAAGTGAAGCATCATGACCGTGACCCAGGCAGACGGAACACTCACCGTCGGCGGTCGTTTCCGCCGGGTGAACTGGCGGCAGTACGTCGTCTACATCGGATTTATCGTCGTTTTTATCTACTTCGCCGCTACCCAGGGGGCGAACTTTGTGAACCCCACCACCCTGGTGACCATCATCACCCAGGCGACCCCGATCACCGTGATGGCGGTGGGCACGGTGTTCATGCTGAGCCTCGGCGAGATCGACCTGTCGATCGGCTCCACGGTTGCGCTCTCGGCCCTGGTGGCCGCGGTGTCCCTCCAGGCCACCGGACAGTGGTGGCTTGCGGCGCTCGCCGGATTGGCGATCGGCGCGGTGGTGGGCCTGGTCAATGGACTGTTTGTCACCCTGGTGCGCCTGCCCTCCTTCCTGGTCACCCTGGCCACGATGGGGTTGGTAGCTGGGCTCGCCCAGCAGCTCACCAACCTGCAGTCGGTTCCGGTGACCGAGCCGGTCTTCAGCTGGATCTTCGGTGCCGGAGACATCGCCGGAATGCCGATCCTGGTGGTCTGGAGCGTCGTCGTGGTGGCCCTGGGCTGGCACGTGCTGCGTCAGCGCCGCTTCGGTGCCCACGTGCTCGCGGTGGGTAACCGCGCGGCCGCCGCCTCGGTCAGCGGGATCCGGGTGAACCGGGTCAAGCTCATCGTGTTTGCCCTGAGCGGGGTGACCGCGGGTCTCGCGGGTCTGCTCTACTCGGGCCGTCTGGCCGGTGCAACCTACACCCTGGGTGGATCGGACCTGATGAGTGTGCTGGCGGCGGTCATCGTCGGCGGCACCGCGCTCACCGGCGGTAAGGCCTCGATGATCGGCGCCCTGGTGGGCAGCCTGTTCATGAGCATGATCAACTACGGCCTGCTGCTCGGCGGCCTCACCGTGGCTCAGCAGATGATCGTGCGTGGCGTGATCATCCTGATCGCCGTCTCCCTCTCCCTCCGCGCCAAGAAGAGCAGTTAGGACCCGTCATGTTTCTTGATCTCCTGCGCCGCCGCAACCCCGAACTCCTGCGGGTTGCCGCCCAGTTCCACCGCGACGGATTGATCCCGCCGAACACCTATGTAATCGACCTGGATGCGGTCACCCGCAATGCCGGTTACATTGCGACCGAGGCCGCCCGCTTTGGGTTCACCCCGTTTGCGATGACCAAGCAGATCGGCCGCAACCCCGATGCCTCGGCCGCGATCCGTGCCGGGGGAATCACCCACGCGGTGGGGGTAGACCTCGAGTGTGCGGTGGCCGCGGCCGCGGGCGGACTGGCCACCGGACACCTGGGCCACCTGGTCCAGATCCCGCGGCACAGCGCGGCGACCGCCGCCGCGCTGAACCCGCTGTACTGGACCGTGTTCTCCGAGCAGAAGGCCCGCGAGGCCGGTGCCGCGGCGCTGGAGCTGGGGCGAGAGCAGGACGTGCTCGCCCGCATCTTCGCCCCCGGAGATCGCTTCTACCCGGGCCACGAGGGCGGGTTCGAGGCCGACCAGATTGCCCGGGTGGCCGACCGCCTGGACGCGATCCCCGGGGTGCGTTTCGCCGGGATCACCACCTTCCCGGCGACCCTGTTCGATCCCGAATCCGGCACCGCCAAGCCCACCCCGAACCTGGGGACCCTGACCGAGGCGCTGCACGAGCTGGAGTGGGCGGGCCGGCACAACATCGTGGTGAATGCGCCCGGCACCACCTCGACGGCGATCTTCCCCGCGCTCGCCGAAGCCGGGGCGACCCAGGTGGAGCCCGGACACGGGCTCACCGGGACCACCCCGCTGCACGCGGTCCAGGACCTCGCCGAAGACCCGGCCATCGCCTACGTCTCCGAGGTCTCGCACCTGTGGAACGATCGCGCCTATGTGTTTGGCGGCGGACTCTACGTGGACCCGGTCCTGGGTTCGGCACGCACCGAGGCGCTGGTGCTCGGTGCCCAGGATGACCCGGCCACGGCGGTCCCGCAGCAGGTTGATATGCCCGATGCCTCGGCCATCGACTACTACGCCACCATCCCGGGGGCGGGCGCGCACCGGGCCTGCCCGGGGGATACCGTCATCTTCGGATTCCGTCCCCAGGTGTTTGTCACCCGCGGTTTGACCGCGGGTATCTCCGGCCTCTCCACCGGAAACCCGGTCCTCGCGGGCATCTGGTCCGCCGATGGTTCGGCACCCCTCACCCACGCCGCCGATGGTTTCGCCAGCGGTGCGTCGGGTACCCACACCGTAGCCCACAACGCCGGGAGCAACTCATGAGCACCAGCACCAGTACCGACACCTTTGCCCTCCAGCTGGACGGGATCACCAAGCACTTTGGTGGCATCGTCGCGATCAAGCACTTCGACCTGCAGATCAAACCCGGTGAGATCGTCGCCCTGGTCGGCGATAACGGAGCGGGCAAATCCACCCTGGTCAAGATCATCTCGGGGATGTACCAGCCCACCGCCGGCGAGATTCGGTTGAACGGTGCCCCCACCAACTTCCGCGACCCCTCGGATGCCCGCACCAAGGGTGTCGAGGTGGTCTATCAGGACCTGGCCCTGGTGGATCTGCAGCCCGTCTACATGAACATGTTCCTGGGGCGCGAGCTGCGCAAGAAGCCCTTTGGGACCCTGGACCGTCGCGAGATGGCGGCGCAGACCCAGGCCCTGGTGGATGAGCTGGATGTGCGCATCCCCTCGGCCAAGGCCCCGCTAAGCGACCTCTCCGGTGGTCAGCGGCAGGGCATCGCCATCGCCCGGGCCACCAACTGGGCGAGCAGCCTGGTGCTGATGGACGAGCCCACCGCGGCCCTCGGTGTGGCCGAGACCGCCCGGGTGGAGCAGATCATCATGCGCCTGCGCGAGCGTGGGGCCGGGGTTCTGATCGTCAGCCACAACATGGAACAGGTCTTCCGGGTGGCCGATCGGGTGACGGTCCTGCGCCGCGGGACCCAGGTGGCGACCAAGCGCATCGACGAGGTCACCCACAACGAGCTGATCGCGATGATTACCGGGCTCACCTCATGAGCGAAAAAGAAATCCCCACGGCGCCCGGCGCAGACTATAGCCTGGGAGCCATGTCGACCGAGAACAACCTGGATGCCCCGAACAAAGACGTGCGTGTGCCCGGTGCGCTGATGCGCGCGGAGATCGCCGAACAACCCGTGCGCTGGCGCGAGCTGGTGCGCGAATCCCGTACACAGATCGATGCGGCGGCCGCGCTGATCACCGAGGGCAAGCCCGAGCTGATCGTGATGGTGGCCCGCGGCTCGAGCGATCACGCCGCCAACTACGCGCAGTACCTGATTCACGCGGTGCTGGGGATCCCGGTTGCGCTGGCCACCCCGGCCAGCGTGCACCCGAATGCCCCGCAGCTGCGCTACCCCAATGCGCTGGCCATCGCGATCTCCCAGTCGGGACGCTCCCCGGACCTGATCGCCACCGTGGAATCGATCCGTGCGGGCGGTACCCCGGTGCTCAGCCTCACCAATAACGGTGACAGCCCGCTGGCCGAGCTCGCGGACGTCGCGGTGGACCTGTCCGCGGGCCCCGAGCTCTCGGTGGCCGCGACCAAGACCTACACCGCCTCGCTGCTGGCCATCGTGCTGTTGGTGCTGCGTGCGGCGGGGGAGGAGTGGGACGCCATTGTGCCCCGGGTTGACCTGCTCGCCGACAGCGCCGAGGCATTCCTGGCGGACCCTTCGGCGTCGGCCGAGGCGCTTGCCCTGCTCTCGGGGCGCGAGCGCATCGTGGTGGTGGGCCGCGGGGTCTCGATGTCCTCGGCTCGCGAGGGTGCGCTCAAGCTCATGGAGACCAACGCGATCGCCGCCTCGGGATGGAGCGCCGCCGATGCGATCCACGGCCCGCTCGGCCAGGTGACCCCGGGAACGGTCGCGGTGGTGCTGACCGGGACCGCGTTGGGACGCGACTCGGTGATCGAGTTCGCCGAGAAGGCTCATGCACTGGGTGCCAACGTGCTGGAGGTGGGCCCGGGGGTGATCGAGTTTGCCGATGCGCAGATCACCCTGCCGCAGGTTCCCATGGGTGGCATCCCGATCCTGGAGACCATTCCGCTGCAGTCGCTCGCCCTCGAGCTTGCGCTCCAGCGTGGACTGGATCCGGATTCCCCGGCCGGTCTGAACAAGGTCACGCTCACGCATTAGTTCGCTCCATTTTCGGATCCCCTCGTTTACCCCGCGCACGGGCGAAACGAGGGGATCCGCATGTTTCCGGGGGAGTGTCGTTCCGACACGCCATCAGGCGGCCTGGATTTGCCCGTTGTGTGGAACCTGCGTAAAGTAATACTCATCACCCCAAAGGTGCGGCTCGCTAGAGCGGCCGGCCTCAAGCGGGATCATCCCCATACTTCAACACGCCGGACTTGTTCTGTGCTTGGTTGTGTGGCAGGATTGAAACTCATCCGCTTCACGGATGCCCCACTCACAATCTGGTTCTTTATCGGTTGTGGAAGCGAGTTTGTGAAGAGATGATGTGATGTGGTCACCCCTAGTTAGAAGCCATGTAGTTTTTGTGTGGTGGATGTGGGGAGTGTGTGATCCTTGAGAACTCAACAGCGTGCACAATGTCAAATGCCAAAAACCTCGGCATCACTTTTAGTGATGTGGAGATTCCTTTTGAAACATTTTAAACAAACAAAGCAAGTCAGTAATGATTTGTTCTGTCAGTTTCAAACTCGCATCGTTTGCTCTTTTTCCGGGTGGACGGTGCAATCAAATGTCCCGGTCTTTGAGATCGTGGAGATAAACATTTACGGAGAGTTTGATCCTGGCTCAGGACGAACGCTGGCGGCGTGCTTAACACATGCAAGTCGAACGATGAAGCTGGAGCTTGCTCTGGTGGATTAGTGGCGAACGGGTGAGTAACACGTGAGTAACCTGCCCTCCACTCTGGGATAAGCGCTGGAAACGGCGTCTAATACCGGATATGAATCTCCACCGCATGGTGGGGGTTGGAAAGAATTTCGGTGGGGGATGGACTCGCGGCCTATCAGCTTGTTGGTGAGGTAATGGCTCACCAAGGCGACGACGGGTAGCCGGCCTGAGAGGGTGACCGGCCACACTGGGACTGAGACACGGCCCAGACTCCTACGGGAGGCAGCAGTGGGGAATATTGCACAATGGGCGCAAGCCTGATGCAGCAACGCCGCGTGAGGGATGACGGCCTTCGGGTTGTAAACCTCTTTTAGTAGGGAAGAAGCGAAAGTGACGGTACCTGCAGAAAAAGCACCGGCTAACTACGTGCCAGCAGCCGCGGTAATACGTAGGGTGCAAGCGTTGTCCGGAATTATTGGGCGTAAAGAGCTCGTAGGCGGTTTGTCGCGTCTGCTGTGAAATCCCGAGGCTCAACCTCGGGCCTGCAGTGGGTACGGGCAGACTAGAGTGCGGTAGGGGAGATTGGAATTCCTGGTGTAGCGGTGGAATGCGCAGATATCAGGAGGAACACCGATGGCGAAGGCAGATCTCTGGGCCGTAACTGACGCTGAGGAGCGAAAGGGTGGGGAGCAAACAGGCTTAGATACCCTGGTAGTCCACCCCGTAAACGTTGGGAACTAGATGTAGGGTCCATTCCACGGATTCTGTGTCGCAGCTAACGCATTAAGTTCCCCGCCTGGGGAGTACGGCCGCAAGGCTAAAACTCAAAGGAATTGACGGGGGCCCGCACAAGCGGCGGAGCATGCGGATTAATTCGATGCAACGCGAAGAACCTTACCAAGGCTTGACATATACCGGAAACGTCCAGAGATGGTCGCCCCGTAAGGTCGGTATACAGGTGGTGCATGGTTGTCGTCAGCTCGTGTCGTGAGATGTTGGGTTAAGTCCCGCAACGAGCGCAACCCTCGTTCTATGTTGCCAGCACGTAATGGTGGGAACTCATGGGATACTGCCGGGGTCAACTCGGAGGAAGGTGGGGATGACGTCAAATCATCATGCCCCTTATGTCTTGGGCTTCACGCATGCTACAATGGCCAGTACAATGGGCTGCGATACCGCAAGGTGGAGCGAATCCCAAAAAGCTGGTCCCAGTTCGGATTGAGGTCTGCAACTCGACCTCATGAAGTCGGAGTCGCTAGTAATCGCAGATCAGCAACGCTGCGGTGAATACGTTCCCGGGCCTTGTACACACCGCCCGTCAAGTCATGAAAGTCGGTAACACCCGACGCCGGTGGCCTAACCCCTTGTGGGAGGGAGCCGTCTAAGGTGGGATTGGTAATTAGGACTAAGTCGTAACAAGGTAGCCGTACCGGAAGGTGCGGCTGGATCACCTCCTTTCTAAGGAGCATCTGGCAACCATTGGTTGTCCAGGCGCCAGTTCTGAGCAAACGTCTCAGCTGGTAGCTCATGGGTGGAACATTTGATATTTCCGTGCTGAAAGCATGGTGTTGTTAGTACGCTTCTTTGGAAGTTGGAACAGAGCATTATGTGGAAGGTCGGGTGCACGTTGTTGGGTCCTGAGGGATCACTCAAGGCGGTAACGTCTTGTTGATACCTTCGGACCAAAGCTTGTGAGGCAGGAGTCGAACTTAGTGTTTGATGGTTTTACATGTTTTGGTATCGACCGTACGTTGAGAACTACACAGTGGACGCGAGCATCTTAAGAATTACATCTCTTCGGGGATGTGGTTCATGATAAAGATGATCTTTATAGATCATTGGTCAATTTCTGAAAAAGTTTACTTTTATTAGTTTTTTGATCGATTTTTATACTCATGTGATTTCAAATTTTTAAGAGCAAACGGTGGATGCCTTGGCATCTGGAGCCGAAGAAGGACGTAGTAATCTGCGATAAGCCTCGGGGAGCTGATAAACGAGCTGTGATCCGAGGATGTCCGAATGGGGAAACCCCGCCACGGGCTGCAAGGTTACGTGGTGACTCCCGCCTGAATATATAGGGCGGGTAGAGGGAACGTGGGGAAGTGAAACATCTCAGTACCCACAGGAAGAGAAAACAACAGTGATTCCGTTAGTAGTGGCGAGCGAACGCGGAAGAGGCTAAACCGGGCATGTGTGATAGCCGGCAGGCGTTGCATGTTCGGGGTTGCGGGACTTTCCGTAGTGATCTGCCGATCACTGAACATTAGAGAGCGGTATAGACGAATGGTCTTGAAAGGCCAGCCAGAGTGGGTGCCAGCCCCGTAGTCGAAATGCTGTAATCGTGTGGAGAGTATCCCAAGTAGCACGGGGCCCGAGAAATCCCGTGTGAATCTGTCAGGACCACCTGATAAGCCTAAATACTCCCAGATGACCGATAGCGGACAAGTACCGTGAGGGAAAGGTGAAAAGTACCCCGGGAGGGGAGTGAAATAGTACCTGAAACCGTTTGCTTACAAACCGTCGGAGCGCCCTTGTTGGTGTGACGGCGTGCCTTTTGAAGAATGAGCCTGCGAGTTAGTGATATGTGGCGAGGTTAACCCGTGTGGGGAAGCCGTAGCGAAAGCGAGTCTGAATAGGGCGATTCAGTCGCATGTCCTAGACCCGAAGCGAAGTGATCTATCCATGGCCAGGTTGAAGCGTGTGTAAGAGCACGTGGAGGACCGAACCCACTTAGGTTGAAAACTGAGGGGATGAGCTGTGGATAGGGGTGAAAGGCCAATCAAACTTCGTGATAGCTGGTTCTCTCCGAAATGCATTTAGGTGCAGCGTTGCGTGTTTCTTGCCGGAGGTAGAGCTACTGGATGGCCGATGGGCCTCACCAGGTTACTGACGTCAGCCAAACTCCGAATGCCGGTAAGTGAGAGCGCAGCAGTGAGACAGTGGGGGATAAGCTTCATTGTCGAGAGGGAAACAACCCAGACCACCATCTAAGGTCCCTAAGCGCGTGCTAAGTGGGAAAGGATGTGGAGTTGCAGAGACAACCAGGAGGTTGGCTTAGAAGCAGCCACCCTTGAAAGAGTGCGTAATAGCTCACTGGTCAAGTGATTCCGCGCCGACAATGTAACGGGGCTCAAGCACGCCACCGAAGTTGTGGCATTAATATTATGGTAGGCCTTCGTGGTCCAGCCGTATTGATGGGTAGGAGAGCGTCGTGTGGCCAGTGAAGCGGCGGTGTAAACCAGCCGTGGAGGCTACACGAGTGAGAATGCAGGCATGAGTAGCGAAAGACGGGTGAGAAACCCGTCCTCCGGAAGACCAAGGTTTCCAGGGCCAGGCTAATCCGCCCTGGGTAAGTCGGGACCTAAGGCGAGGCCGACAGGCGTAGTCGATGGACAACGGGTTGATATTCCCGTACCGGCGAAGAACCGCCCAAGCTAATCCAGTACTGCTAAACGTTTCGAAGCCGTTTTGATTGATCCCTTCGGGGTGAGACGAGGCGGGGACGCACGTGACCCGATCTGGTGCGGTTAGCGTATTAACAGGTGTGACGCAGGAAGGTAGTCGGTCCTAGGCGATGGTTGTCCTAGGCCAAGAGTGTAGGCCGAGAGATAGGCAAATCCGTCTCTCATATAAGGCTGAGACTTGATGGGGAACCCGTAAGGGTATGATCCGATGATCCTCTGCTGCCAAGAAAAGCATCGACGCGAGGTTCTAGCTGCCCGTACCCCAAACCAACTCAGGTGGTCAGGTAGAGAATACTAAGGAGATCGAGATAATCACGGTTAAGGAACTCGGCAAAATGCCCCCGTAACTTCGGGATAAGGGGGGCCTGGCGCGTGAACACTCTTGCAGTGGGTAGCGTGTTTGGGCCGCAGAGACCAGTGGGAAGCGACTGTTTACTAAAAACACAGGTCCGTGCTAAGACGCAAGTCGATGTATACGGACTGACGCCTGCCCGGTGCTGGAAGGTTAAGAGGAACGGTTAGCCGCAAGGCGAAGCTGAGAATTTAAGCCCCAGTAAACGGCGGTGGTAACTATAACCATCCTAAGGTAGCGAAATTCCTTGTCGGGTAAGTTCCGACCTGCACGAATGGCGTAACGACTTCCCAGCTGTCTCAACCGTGAACTCGGCGAAATTGCATTACGAGTAAAGATGCTCGTTACGCGCAGCAGGACGGAAAGACCCCGTGACCTTTACTACAGCTTGGTATTGGTGTTCGGTGTGGCTTGTGTAGGATAGGTGGGAGACGTTGAAGCGGACACGCTAGTGTTTGTGGAGTCGCTGGTGAAATACCACTCTGGTCATATTGGATATCTAACTTCGGACCGTGATCCGGTTCAGGGACAGTGCCTGGTGGGTAGTTTAACTGGGGCGGTTGCCTCCTAAAAAGTAACGGAGGCGCCCAAAGGTTCCCTCAATCTGGTTGGCAATCAGATGGCGAGTGTAAGTGCACAAGGGAGCTTGACTGTGAGACTGACAGGTCGAGCAGGGACGAAAGTCGGGACTAGTGATCCGGCAGTGGCTTGTGGAAGCGCTGTCGCTCAACGGATAAAAGGTACCTCGGGGATAACAGGCTGATCTTGCCCAAGAGTCCATATCGACGGCATGGTTTGGCACCTCGATGTCGGCTCGTCGCATCCTGGGGCTGGAGTAGGTCCCAAGGGTTGGGCTGTTCGCCCATTAAAGCGGTACGCGAGCTGGGTTTAGAACGTCGTGAGACAGTTCGGTCCCTATCCGCTGCGCGCGTAGGAAATTTGAGAGGATCTGACCCTAGTACGAGAGGACCGGGTTGGACGAACCTCTGGTGTGTCAGTTGTTCCGCCAGGAGCATTGCTGATTGGCTACGTTCGGGATGGATAACCGCTGAAAGCATCTAAGCGGGAAGCCGGCCTCGAGATGAGATTTCCATCCTTTTAGGGAGAGGCTCCCAGTAGACTACTGGGTTGATAGGCCGGATGTGGAAGCGAGGACTAAAGACTCGTGGAGCTGACCGGTACTAATAGGCCGATAATTTGATAATCATTACATGCACACTGTTTTTAAAGGTTGGTGTGTGTGGTCCAGAGTATGTTTCGCGTCCACTTTGTGGTTCTTGATGTATGAGTCGAGAACAATATAGCTGTCACAGGCTGCCTAACATGGTTGGGTGGTGTGTGATGGCCGTGTTGTTGGAGATATGTCAATAGTGTTTCGGTGGTTATAGCAAGAGGGAAACGCCCGGTTACATTCCGAACCCGGAAGCTAAGGCTCTTTGCGCTGATGGTACTGCAGGGGGGACCCTGTGGGAGAGTAAGTCACCGCCGGACTTCTTTACAACACATGTGTGTGTTGCAGGTTGAGAGCCCTGGCCTTATGGTCGGGGCTTTCCTTGTTTAACAGCACTATCGTGGTGCTGCGGCTGGTGTTTCTAGCTGGTGCTGGTGCTGGTGTGGTGTGATGCTGGCTGGTGGCCTTGTCCTGTGAGGGCGAGGGCTTTTTGTGTTTAACCCGGCTGTGGGGTGTGCCGGCGTCGGTCGTGTGCGTTAGCGTAATTGGATGAGGGAATCGCACTTCTCCCGCCGTACGCCGCGTCTGGAGCTGAGCCCGTTGAGCCATCGCGATGTCGATGATCTGTTTCGGATCTATGGTGACCCGGCGACCTGGGTCCACCTGCCAGAGGGACGCTATACACGCCGTGAGCAGGCCGTCAGGCAGGTTGAGCGGGCGCAGGATGGACATCGAGAGCAGGGGCTGGGGATGTGGGCGCTGCGGGTCGCTCGGGGCGCGGGGACCGCCGACCTTCCGGCCGGCACATTCATCGGTAGTGGTGGTGTGCAGTTTTTGGCCGAGGGCGGCGTCCTGAACCTGGGGTATCGGTTGAGTCCGGTGGCGTGGGGCCGGGGGTTTGCGACCGAGGTCGCGATGGCGGGACTAAATGCGGCCGCCGAGATAGTGCCGGAGATTCCCGTGACGGCACGCGTCCTGACCAATAATCCCGCATCGGTGACCGTCCTGGAGAAGGTCGGGCTCGGCCTTATCTGGGAGGGCGTGGGAGGCCTCGGCGGCGAGGCTCCCGAGGCAGCAAAGGCCAACGTTTCGGGTGAGGGGCGATCGCCGCTGCGTCGGATCTATTCGGATCGTGCACTCACCCCCTCGGCATTTAGCTGGCTCGTCGCCAACGCGTAGACCCACGGTCAGTCGCGGCACGTCATTTTCAGTGCAAAGCCATTTTCAGTGCAGAGAAAACCCGGACGGCCTTGCGGCCGCCCGGGGAGGAATAAGCGTCTTAGCGGGGCAGATTTGCCTCGATCAGGGAGACCAGAGCCGGGTCGTCGGGCTCGGTCTTGGTGCGGAAGCGGTGCTTCTCGCCGTTGGGGAGAATGAGGAACTTCTCGAAGTTCCACAGCACCGGACCGGCGAGGCCCACGGTGTCCTTGGCATCGATGATGTCGCGGTACAGCGGGTGGCGGTTGCGTCCGTTGACCTTGGCCTTTTCAAAGACCGGGAAGGTCACGCCCCAGGTGACGCGGCAGTACTCGGCGATTTCCTCGTCGCTGCCGCCCTCCTGGAGGAACTGGTTAGAGGGGAATCCCAGGACGGTGAAGCCGCGCTCGGCGTACTTCTGCTGCAGGGCTTCGAGTGCCTCGTACTGCGGCGTGAAGCCACACTTGCTGGCGAGGTTCACAACCAGGAGGACGTTGCCCTCATAGTCGGAGAGGTGCTCGGTAGTTCCGTCATTGCGGAGGAGCTCAATTGTGCCATCGGTCATGTCATCAGGATACGCTGGTGTATCCAAACGCGCTACGTGCGTCGCTGAACATTTGATGTGGGTTATTGCGAGGCCTCGCACGCAGACCCGTGTGGCACGGTCCGGACGTCGAGGGGCGTCTCGGGGACGGTTATTATCCCTTGGGGATCGGCGGTCCCAGAATGAGCAGGATGGTGGCCACAATCGCCACGGCAACCACCGCGAGGACCAGGAAGAGCACGGGGTGGCGCACCAGCCACATCACCAGGCGAGACAGCACGGAGCGGTCACGCGGGTCCGCGCCGGGCTCGGTACGCCACACCCCACCCAGATGTCCACCGCGCTCCAGGGCGCGCTCAAACGGGATCGTGGCATAGGGCACCACCGCGGATATAACGCCGAGGGCAACGCGGCCCAGCGACCAGTGCTGGTTGATGCCGATCAGGATCGAGGCCAGGGCAAAGCTCAGGAATACGACGCCGTGGATGCCGCCCGCGATCGTGGTGACGATGGGGTTCGCATCCAACCCGTATTTCAGGATCAGGGAGACGATCAGCAGGGTCCAGGTGACCGCCTCGGCAATCGCGACGGTGCGGTACAGGGTGCGGGGAGTCATATGGCCTCTTCGGGTCGGGGTCAGACCCCACCAGCCTACTCGACAGGTTGTCGGCAACCTGGGAAACTCATGGTGACAAAACAGAGGCGCCGGTGTGGATTAACCACACCGGCGCCTCGGCGAATCGGATTACTTCTTGTTCTGAGCCTGAACCTGCTCGACGAACTTGAAGAAGTCCTGGGTGTTGCCCCAGCCGACGTTCTGCTGCGGGGTGTACTGCTTGCCGTCAACCAGGATGGTCGGGGTTCCGGTGACCTTGGGGACATCGGTGTTGGGCAGCGGACCGTCCAGGGCCGACTGGGTGAACGAGGTCACGAAGTTGGTGTAGTCGCCGTCGCTGATGCACTTTGCGATGTTGGCGTTCTTGACGCCGGAGTCCTCGATGATCTTTGTCAGCTCGGCATTGCTGTGACCGGCGGTACCCTCCTCGGGCTGCTTGGCGTAGAGGGCCGCGCTGGCGTCCAGGAAGCCGTTAGGCTCGTAGTTTGCCACGCAGGCCATGGCGGCGGCCGACCGGGTGGAGTACTTGGTTCCCGCGGACACGCGGTCCAGGATGCTGATCGGCAGGATCTGCAGATCGACGGTGCCGGCGCTGACCATGTCCTTCAGGCCGTCCAGGTTGGCGGTCTCGAACTGGTTACACAGCGGGCACAGGTAGTCGACATACATCACGACGTTGGTCTTGGCGGAGTCCTGCTTGACGCCCACGGGCTTGTCCCCGGCCTTGAGGGCGGGGGTGGTCTTCGCCTCGATCTTTCCGGCGGCGCCGGTGAAGCTGATGCCACCGCTCTGCATGTTCGCGGGGCCCGGGCGGTTGTTCTGCGCGGTGGTGTTAACCACGATGGCGACCACGAGTGCAATCACTGCAAGAGAGCCCACAACCACACCGATCTGGGTGATGATGCGGTTACGCTTTTTGCGCTTCAGCTCTTCTTCCCGACGCAGACGTGCGACCTCGCGCATGTGTTCGCGGCGGTCCTTCTTGCTCATCTTGTCGGGGTCATTGCCCGAATCACTGGATGCCATGTGTTTTCCCAATCGGTGTCACGAATCCTCGCGGCGCGCGAAGTTGTCCCTTAGATCGTACCCGTACGCTTTACGCCGAAACTGTTATCTTCCTTAAAGCGTTGCCTGGGTGTCCGGATTCCGGTACTCGGCAATGAGGCGATCGGCCAGGACCTCGGCGGAGTCGAAGACCTCGAGCGCGCCCTCCTCCTCGCCGGGAACCGCATAGCCCCAGCTCACCAGGTAGGTGGGGATCCCGTTGGCACGGGCACCATCGATGTCGTGGTGACGATCACCCACCATGATCGGAGCCTCGGTGTCGATGCCCAGGGCGCGCAGGCGCACCAGTGCCTCGGCCACCACGTCGGCCTTGGCGCTGCGGGTCTCGTCCTCGCTGGCCCCGCACAAAACGGTCAGGGTATCACGCAGACCGAAGTGGTCAAGGATGCGCTCGGCCTGAGACTCGGGCTTGGAGGTGGCCAGCGCGAGCGGGATCCCCGCCGCGTTGAGTCGGCGCAGGAACTCGGGGATGCCCGGGTAGACGCTGGTGAGCTGCGAGGCGTCCTCCTGTCCGGCGAGGCTGCGGTAGCGCTCGAGGGCGGCCCAGGAGTCGGCCTCGTTGAGCCCGGCGAAATCACGGAAGGAGTCCAGCAGCGGCGGCCCCACCCAGCGCATCATCTCCGACTCCGGCTGCGCCGGCAGGCCCAGCGAGGCGAGGGTGCGGCCCAGGCGTTCGATGATGCCGGGGGCCGAATCGATCAGGGTGCCGTCCAGATCAAGCAGCACGCAGGTCCAGGCCTGGGTGGTGGGACGTTCACTGGTCGCGGGCACGGTGGTGGGGATGGTGGGAATCGACATAATTCCCCATCATACGGAGCGGGGCCTAGGCCCCGCTGAAATTCTTAGAACAGGCGTGAGCCATCGTCCAGGCCGCGCATCTCGTCATAGTCGAGAATGACGCAGCGAATGCCGCGGTCCTCGGCGAGGGTGCGTGCCTGGGGCTTGATTTCCTGGGCCGCGAAAACGCCCTGTACCGGACGCAGCGCGGGGTCGCGGTTCATCAGCTCGAGGTAGCGGGTCAGCTGCTCGACGCCGTCGATCTCGCCTCGACGCTTAATCTCCACGGCCACGGCGCCGCCGTTGGCATCCCGGGCAAGGATGTCGATCGGTCCGATCGCGGTCATGTATTCGCGGCGCACCAGGGTGTGTCCGGGACCCAGGACATCGATCTGCTCGGCCATGAGCTTCTGCAGCTCGGACTCCACGGCGATCTTCTGCAGACCCGGATCCTGGCCGAGTTCATGCGCGCTATCGTGCTGGATCTCATAGATCGAGACCTCCAGCTGGTCACCGGTCTTGGCGTGGGTGACCTTCCACAGCTCCTTTACGCCCTCCTCGGCGCGCTCGGGAGAGGGTTCCTGCACCTGCATCGTGCAGGGCGGGCTCATCCAGTTCAGCGGCTTATAGCTGCCGCCATCACTGTGGATGAGGAGGCTGCCGTCGGCCTTGAGCATCAAGACCCGGGTAGCCAGGGGGAGGTGGGCGGCCAACCGGCCGACATAGTCCACGGAACACTTCGCAATAACCAAACGCACCCAGTGAGTGTATCGTCCGCGCCCGGGAACACCCAGCCCATCCCGTGCGCGTGGCCGCAGAAAACTGCCGGTATCTATCGTGTGGTGGTGGGGGCGTCGGGGAGCGAGAGCCAGCCGGTCAAGCCGGACACGGTGAATCGCGCACCGGGTTCCTGCTCGATCCAGCCGGCAAACAGGCCCACATTCGCACGGCGCTCGCCCCGGGCATCGGCGGGCGCATCGCTCAGCGGGGTGAAGGACAGCTCGAAGCGGGGGCCGTGGAGGCGAATTCTGCCGTCCTCGAGACGCTCCGACTGGGCGGTGGAGGCATCATAGGCGAGCACCCCGTCCACCAGGAAGCCGCTTCCGGCACCCAGCCGGATGCCCAGCCGGTGAACGCTGGAATCCGAGGCGAGGATTCCGATGCCGGTGGCCTCGGCCCGCACCTCCTCGAGGTCGCGGCGGTGGCAGCCGTGGCTGTAATTGTGCACGGCCCAGGTGGATTCCGGTGCCAGGGCCTCCCAACGCCCATCGATTGCCAGGCGGCCGGAGACCGGGCGAGCAAGGTCGCTCAGGACATAGTCAAACGAGCGATTGTCATGGGACACCACAGTGCCCAGACTCTGCTGGTTCAGCGGCCGTCCCACCCGCAGGTCGAGCTGCACTCGGCTGCCGTACACCCGCAGGCGGGTGCCGCCGGGGACCTCGTCGATGCTGATGTCCAGGTCCAGCGAGTGCACCCGGATGGGTCCAGTCTCCGGGCCCTGCGGCAGCGAGCCCATCGCGTCCCGAGGCCTGGTCGGTGCAATCTCAATGTGCGCGCGGGTGGCGCGATCCAGCACCCACAGCCGCTGCTGGACCCCGCGCTGATCCCGGCCGGTGGCGATCATCAGAATGTGGGTCGGAGTGCTGACCAGCCAGTGATCCCGACGCCGATCCTGTCCGGTCTCCCGGCCCGCCGCCTGATGCAGGGGCGCGCGCGAAAACCCGATCGCGTCGGGATTGACGATCCCCGAAGCCAGGCGCAGCGGCACCGGCTTCGTGATCTCACGGGTGAGGACTCCAAGGCTCATTGGTGCAGAATAGCGACTTTCCGCGTCCAAAAACACCATCCCCAAGGTTGATTCTTGGGGAATTGTGGATGTCTAGGCTACGGGCTTCTCCGCGTATCCCACGGGTCGTGCGGCGGGGGCCGCGAGCAGCGCGATCACCACCAGGCCGAGGATCGGCAGGAGCGCGTGCAGCAGGCCCACGTGCTCGCCCAGCAGGCCGATGGCCGGGGGACCGGCGAGGAAGGCGACATAACCCATCATTGCTACCGCGCTCACCCGCTGCGCGGACTGGGTCGGGTGCTCGGCGGCGGCGGACATGCCCACCGGGAAGCCCAGCGCACAGCCGGCCCCCCATGCGGCGGCGCCCACCAGGGCCAGCGGGAATGCCGGGGCAAAGATAAACAGGGCGAGGCCCAGGACCGCGAGGCTCGCGGAGAGACGGATCGCCGCGACCCGGCCGAAGCGGTCGATGAAGGGGCCGCCGACAAACCGGGTCAGCATCAGCGCGGCCACAAAGACGCCGTAGACCAGCGCGCCGGTACCCGGAGACTGGTCGTAGCCGTCCACAACCGCCTGGGCGATCCAGTCGCCGGCGCTACCTTCGGCGAGGCTCATGCCGAGCATGATCAGGCCGATCAGCAGCAGGCGGCGATCCTTCCACACCGACGCGTTTGCCCGCAGGCGCTCGCCGACGGGCACGCGCTCATGGGTCTGACGCTCGATCGGACGCTGCGGGATCCAGCGCACCACGATGATCGCGGCGGCCGAAACCAGGATCACCACGATGGTGAGGTGGACCGAGAGCGGCACGTGGTTAAACGCCGCGGCCGAGCCGATCAGGGCACCGAGGACCGTGCCCACGCTGAAGAACGCGTGCATCATCGGCATCACGGTTTTGCCCAGTTCGACCTCGGCCAGGGCACCGTCGAGGTTCATCATGACGTCCACCACGCCGTTGCCGAAGCCCAGGATCGCCAGGCCCACGATGACCACCGGCAAAGCGATCGTCGATCCGAAGCCCATGATCAGCAGCCCGACCATGCTGATCAGCAGCGCGGTGCGGATGCCGGCGCGGGTACCCAGGCGCTCACGGATCGCATTCGAGGAGGCCAAGCCGAGGATAGAACCCGCGGACATCCCAAACAGCACCAGGCCGAGGGTTCCATTGCTGATGTCGAGGGTCTCGCGCAGCGCGGGGATACGGCTGGCCATGCTGGCCACGCTCAACCCGCTCAGCAGAAAGACGATAAACAGGGCGTTGCGCCAGGCGCGCAGGGCGGCGGGGGAGGCGGCAATGGAGGTAGCGGTCATGCTCACGGTTTCAAACGGGGCGCCTGCGGCGCGAAGTGGGGGTAGGTGTGGGCGTTCGGGGAGGATGACGCCCCGTGTCGAATCGATTCGATTCGGATTGAACATCGCCTAAGCTATCCGATGGAAGTGATCCCGGTCAACCGGCCGGGACAACGCCGTCGAAAACGGAGCGGGCGATGACTGATCGGAATGCCGGACGAGTAACCCTCGCCGAGGTGGCCGAGCTGGCCGGGGTTTCGGCCTCCACCGCGTCGCTGGCCTTCAGCGGCCGGGGGCCGGTATCGGACCAGACCCGGGAGCGGGTCATGAGCGCCGCCGCCGAGCTCAACTATGCCGGGCCCGATCCGCGGGGGCAGTCGCTGCGACTGGGCACCAGCGGAATCGTCGGGGTGCTGATCGCCGACCGCATCGGAGTATCCTTCCGGGACCCGGTGCTGATCCAGACCCTCGACGGCCTGGCCGATGAAATTTCTAAGATCGGGGCCTCGCTGCTGCTGATCCCCGAGCTCGATCGCGGAACCGCGGCCGTGGCCAACGCCCCGATCGACGCGCTGGTGCTGCTGTGTGTGGGCACCGAGGCCGGGGAGATCGCCCGGGTGCTCGGCGGACGCGGCGTCCCGACCGTGCAGATCGAGGGACCCGAAAACAACGCGATCACCAGCGTGAACCTGGACAACTATGGCGGGGGCAAGGCCGCCGCCGAGCACCTGGCCGCGCTCGGTCATGAGCGCGTGGCCACGGTCACCCTCGGGGTCGACCGGCAGCGGGTGGTGGCCCCGCTGAGTCCCGAACGCGAGGCCGTGGGAACCGTCGAGACCACGCTCGAACGCCTCCGCGGCGCCCGGGCGGTCTACCCCAACATCACCGGGGTGATCGCCGGGAGCAGCCGGGTCGAGGCGGGCCGGCTGGCCACCCTGCGCCTGCTGGATGTGCCCGCCGCCGAGCGGCCCACCGCGGTGATCGCGCAGAGTGACCTGATCGCCGTGGGCGTGATCGCCGCCGCCGAGGAACTGGGACTGCGCGTGCCCGAGGACCTCAGCGTGGTGGGATTTGACGGGATCCGCGTCGACGGGTTTGAACGTCGTCTGACCACCGTGTGGCAGCCCGCACATGCCAAGGGGCAGGCGGCCGGGCGCGCGGTGCTGGCGATGCTGGAGGGGCAGAGCGTCCCCTCGGCGGACTTCGAGGTGTCCTTCGTCGCGGGGGATACCACGGGACCGGTGCCTACCTCCCACTGAGCGGGAGACACGGCGGGACCGAGCTCTCGGCGGGCTGGCAAACTCCGGCACCGGCGGCCGCGCTAGGCCGGCGTGATGCCCGTGCGCATCCAGGCGGTGCCGCGGGCACGCAGACCCAGGGTGACCGCACGGGCGGCGATGTAACCCAGCGCAAACGCGCCGGTGAGCCAGGCGAGGCCGCCGGAGCCGTCGGGCCCGATCAGCCCGACGATCCACAGGATGATCATGAACGCGGCCAGGTTCACCAGCCCGGTGAGCGCCAGATAGCGAGCATCCCCGGCACCGATCAGCACCCCGTCCAGGACAAAGACGATGCCGGCCAGCGGGGCGCCGATCGCCAGGATGATCAGGCTCGGGGTGATCAGCGTGGCCAGGTCGGCATCCGAGGTGAACACCCGGCCCAGAACCCCCGATCCGAGCGCCAGAGGAACCCCGAGCACCACTCCCGCGCCGATTCCCCACTGCAGGCAGCGCTTGAGGACCAGCCGCACAAACCCGGTGTCCGCGGCCCCCAGCCCCTTGCCCACCAGGGCCTGGGCGGCGATGGCCAGGGCGTCCAGGGCGAAGGCGAGCGTGCTAAACACCGTCATCGTGATCTGGAACCCGGCGAGCTCGGGATCCCCGAGCCCCGCGGCGGTTCCGATCGCCAGCAGCATGGCCGCGCGCAGACTCGCCGTGCGCAGGAGCAGCCATCCTCCCGCCCGCGCGGAGTCACGCACCCCGACCCGGGAGGGACGAATGCGGGCGTGCACCCGGCGGGCATGGCGGGCGATGACCAGCATATAGGCCACCACCATGAGCCACTGGGCGATTACCGTGCCCAGGGCGGAACCGCCGATGCCGAGGCCCGCGGGGTAGATCAGAAGGTAGTTGAGGCCGGCGTTCAGCGCGAAGCCGATGCCGGCAACCCAGAGCGGGGTCATGGTGTCCTGGAGTCCACGGAGCAGGCCCGTGGCCGCAAACACCAGGAGCATCGCCGGGACCCCGGCCATCGAAATCGAGAGATAGTGGATGGCCGCGGCGCTCGCCCCTTCAGGGGCCCCAAACAGGCCGATCAGCCAGGGGGAGGCCAGTGCCCCGAGCGCGCCCAGCACGATGCCGAGTCCGAGCGCCAGCCACAGCCCGTCGATCCCAACCGAGACGGCCCCGCGTGGATCCCCCGCGCCGAGCCTCCGCGCCACCGCCGGGGTGGTCGCATAGGCGAGAAACACCATGAGCCCGATGATCGTCTGCAGGACCGCCGCCGCAAGTCCCAGCCCGGCCAGCTCGGACACCCCCAGGTGACCCACCAGGGCGGTGTCGGTCAGCAGAAAGAGGGGCTCGGCGATCAGCGCCCCCAGGGCGGGAATCGCGAGGTGCAGGATCGAACGGTTGAGTGAGGCCACCCACCCACGGTACGGGATAATTTGATTTCGGTTGGGGACTTAGATGACGGATCCGAACACCTCCGGGCCGGTCTGGTTTACCCTGGAGAGATGACGTCTCCCAACTCGACCTCCGGCATCGCCCTCGATGACCTCAACCCGGACATTCGTCCGCAGGACGACCTCTACCGCCACACCAATGGACGCTGGCTAGAGCGCACCGAAATCCCCGCGGACAAGTCCCGCTGGGGCTCGTTCTCGATTCTCGCGGAGGAGGCCGAGGAGGCCGTTCGCCAGATCATCGAGGAATCCCGTGACGCCGAAGCCGGCACCACCGCCCGCAAGATTGGTGACCTCTACACCAGCTATCTGGCCGAGGATCGCATCAACGAGCTGGGGGCCACCCCGCTGGCGGGCGAGCTTGCCCAGGTGGATGCCGTCACCTCGATCACCGAGTTTGCTCGCGTCGCCGGTGCCCTGGACCGCGCCGGAGTGGGCGGGTTCCTGGGACTCTGGGTGGACAATGACCCGGGCAACCCCGAGCGCTACCTGGTCATGGTGCAGCAGTCGGGCATCTCGCTGCCGGATGAGAGCTACTTCCGCGAGGAGCGCTTCGCGCCGATCCGCGAGGCCTACCGCACCCACATCGAGAAGCTGCTGGCGCTCGCCGGACTCGACGATGCCGCCGCCCGCGCCCGGCGCGTGTTCGACCTGGAAACCCGCATCGCCGCGGTGCACTGGGACAACGTGGCCGCCCGCGACAGCCAGGCCCAGTACAACCTCAAGACCTGGGACGAATTTGCCGAGCTGTTCGGTGGGCACGGCGATGCCGCCCTGCTGAGCGCCTGGGCCGACAGCCTGGGTGCCCCCGCCGGTGCGCTGGATGAGGTCGTGGTGCGTCAGCCCAGCTTCGTGGAGGGCATCGCGGACCTGCTGACCGAGGACAACCTGGAGAGCTGGACCGACTGGCTGCGCTGGAAGATCGTTCACGGTGCCGCCGCCTACCTCTCCGACGCCTTCGTCGAGGAGAACTTCGACTTCTACGGACGCACCCTCTCGGGTGTCCCCGAGATTCGCGAGCGCTGGAAGCGTGGCGTCTCCCTGGTGGAGGGCCTGCTGGGGGAGGCCGTGGGCGAGCAGTACGTGGCCCGCCACTTCCAGGCCGAGTCCAAGACCCAGATGGATGTGCTGGTGAGCCACCTCGAGGCCGCCTACCGCGACTCGATCACCGACCTGGAATGGATGAGCCCGGAGACCCGTGAGCGGGCGCTGGACAAGCTGTCCAAGTTCACCCCCAAGATCGGGTTCCCCGACCGCTGGCGCGACTACTCGGCCCTGGTGGTGAGCGCCGACAGCCTCATCGCCAACGTGCGTGCGGGGGCGGAGTTTGAGTTCAACCGGGAGCTGGCGAAGATCGGCAAGCCGATCGACCGCGACGAGTGGTTCATGACCCCGCAGACCATCAACGCGTACTACAACCCCGGATTCAACGAGATCGTGTTCCCGGCGGCGATCCTGCAGTTCCCCTTCTTCGACGCCGCCCGCGACGCGGCCGCCAACTACGGCGCGATCGGCGCGGTCATCGGCCACGAGATCGGGCACGGCTTCGACGACCAGGGCTCGCGCTACGACGGCGACGGCAAGCTCACCGACTGGTGGACCGAGGCCGACCGGGCGGCCTTCGAGCAGCGCACCGCGTCGCTGATCGAGCAGTACAGCGCGCTGGCACCGCGCCAGGTTCCCGACCACCACGTCAACGGCGCGCTCACCATCGGTGAGAACATCGGCGACCTGGGTGGGCTGGCCATCGCCTGGAAGGCCTACCTGCTCTCGCTCGAGGGCACCGAGCCCGCGGTGATCGACGGGCTGACCGGCGCTCAGCGCTTCTTCCTCTCCTGGGCTCAGGCCTGGGCCCAGCTCGCCCGGGACGAGGAGGCGATCCGCCTGCTGGCGACCGACCCGCACTCGCCCAACGAGTTCCGGTGCAACCAGATTGTCCGCAACATCGACGCGTTCTACACCGCGTTTGACGTGAGCGAAGGCGACGAGCTCTGGCTCGCGCCCGAGCAGCGCGTCACCATCTGGTGAGCCGGGTGGCACATCGGCACGGCGGGCCGCGGGAGGGGACGGAGGTTCCCACCCGCGGTCGGCGTGCCGCGAGTGCGCCCGGAGAGGCCGGTGCCGCGGTGAATCCGGGCACCCGGCAGGCGGAAGCCGGCGCCCGCACCCGGGGCGGCGCACGCGGCGGCGGGTTTGGCCGCTCGATGCGTGCCTTTGAGCAGATGGCTCGCGAGGACATGCGGGTTTCGGTCCGGGTCAGCAACCTGGAAACCGGGGCACCGCTGCTGCGGGTGGACGACTACGTGGTCTCGCAGATCGGTTCCCTGGGCCGGATCCTGCTCCTGATCGAGGCCGCCGATCGCTGCGAACGCGGGGACAACCCGCAGATTGTGCGCGAGAGCGCGGACCTGGCCGACGGCCCGGGAATCTGGCAGCACCTCGAACGAGACACCCTCTCGCTCGCGGATGCGGCGGCCCTGCTGGCCGGAAGCGGCGACCACACGGCCGGAAACGCGCTGCTGCGGGCGTTCGGTCTGGACAGCATCGCCACCCGTGCCGAATCCCTACACCTGCGCAACACGGTGCTGCGCGACGGTCTCAGCCGGCGCGCCGACAGCGGAACCCGGGCGGCGGTATCCCGTTCGACGATGACCGAGCTGAGCGAGCTGATCTGGCGACTGGAGCGCGGCGAAATCGTCAACCCCGACGTCTCGGCCCGCGTGCTGCGCTGGCTGGGAAGCGGAAGCTACCCCGGCTCGGTGGTGGGCGCGCTGGGCGTGGATCCGGGCCTGCGCGGCGGCGTGCGCTTTGGGATCGGCGGCTATGCGCTGGCCTCGCGTGAGCTGGGCCTGCGCGCCGAGACGGGTGTGGTTCGTGGCCCGTCGGCGAGCGTATGTTTTGCGATCAAGGTGTCGTTCCGGGAAACCGATGCCACCTCGGGTTTTGCCGTGCAGCAGGGGCTGCGTGAGCTGGGCCTGGAGCTGCTCGACTTTGTGAGCTAGTCACTCCGACACACAACGGCGGCCCCGCGGACTGATCCGCGGGGCCGCCTTTTTCAGTGCTGCTACTGCTCGGGTGCTTGTTCGGCGCGGGCGCGGGCGGCGGCGGCCTCGGGGTGTCGACCCAGCTGTTCCAGCAGGGCGCCCAGCTCGAGGTTGAGCCCCACGAAGGCGGGGGATCCCACGGGCAGGCGGTCGATCGAGGCACCGTACATCGGCACGGCCTCCTCCGCGCGTTCGGCCTGCGCCAGCACGCGGGCCACAAACAGCTCGCTCATGGCCGCGTTGCCCTCGTCACCGCAGTCGGCGTAGGCGTCGGCGGCGGTCAGGGCGGCGGGGATGGCCTCGTCGATGCGGCCGAGCGAACCCAGCGCGCGGGCGCGGGAGTCGGTCACATCGGCGATCAGCCAGTCGGCACCGCGTTCCTGAGCGAAGGCCAGCACGGCGTCGAGGTCTTCGAGGCCCGCGGCATCGCCGTGGGTCGCGCGGGTCTGGCCGAGACGGTGGCGGGCGGCGGCGATCAGGTCGGCATCCTCCACCTTCTCCGCGTGGGCGAGGGCGCGCTCGAGGATCTCGATCGCCTCGGGATCGTTGAAGCCGTTGCACAGCTGCCCCAGCAGGATCCCGGCGCGGGCGGCCAGCTCGAAGGCTTCGCCCTCCGAGGCCAGCTCGATTGCCCGCGAGAAGGCTCCGTAGGCCAGGCCGTTCTCCTCGGCACCCTGCGCCGCCTGGGCGAGCCAGAACAGGGTCTCGGCGCGGGCGGCCGGGGGTGCCTCGGCGGCCTCCTCGGCGCGGTAGGCCTCATCCAGGTTCTCGGTGGCCGACTCGAAAGCCCCGGCGTTCAGCTGGTAGCGGCCCAGCAGGAAGCGCAACCCGATCAGCTGCTCGGACTCGGCGCGCTGGGCCAGGTCGATCGCATACTCGATGCGGGCTGCGGCCTCGCCGGGACGCTCGTCATCGTTGAGCAGGTTGGCGGCCAGCTGGGCGGCCTGGATCGTGTTCTCGCGGTTGGTCCCGCGGGCGGTCCGGGCCAGCAGCTCATCGGCCAGCGGGATTCCCGCGCGCGGGGTCCCGAGCATGCCGTGGACCTGCGCGCGCAGTCGCAGGGCCTGCATGCCCACGTGCGGGGCACCCTCGGTGGCCAGCAGGGCGTCGAGGTGGGCCGCGGCACCGGGGGCGTCCTCGGTGTAGAGCAGGGTGAAGGCGGCGAGGGTACGCGCGGATTCCAGCAGGCGCGCGGGTCCATCCTCGGTCAGGGCCAGCGCCTCGAGCGCGAGCGGCTGGGCCTCGGCGGGACGCTGGTCGCGCATGCGCAGGTCGGCGATCACAAACAGCAGGTCCGCGATCACCTCGATCGGCGCGCCGGCCACGCGGGCGCGCTCAAGCTCGGCGAGCAGGGCGTGCTCGTCGTCGGGGGTTGCGGTGGAGAACATCAGCAGCCCGAAGCGCTCCTCCAGGTCCGCCTGCTCGGGGTGGCCACTCGCACGCAGCACCGAGATGCGCTCGGTCAGCGCCTGCCGGGCACCCTCGAGCTGCTCGGCGGCGATCAGGGTCTGGATCACGCAGCTGTAGAGGCGCACGCGGGCCTCGGCATCGCCGTCCTCGATGGCCAGACCCTTGTCCACGGCCGCCAGCACGGCGGCCTGGTCGGACTCAAACATCGCGGTCTGCGCGCGGAACAGCCAGTCTGCGGCGCTCGTGGGCTCGGCCCGGGTGTCCTGCTCCAGCTCGGCCGGCGGGGTGAAACGTTCGCCGGCGATGGGCAGGTCGTAGTGCTCGGTGGCCAGCTGACGGGCGCGGTCGATCCGGCCGGTGAAGTCGTCATTGCCGTTGCGGGCGTTAAACTCCCCGGCCAGCTCCTCGGCCCCGGTCCACAGCGCGGCGGCCAGGGAGGCGGCGGTGGGGTTCTCGCCCAGGTCGGTGCCCAGGAGGGCTGCCAGGTCGGGGTTCTGGGCGCCGCGGATCGGGGTATCGCCGGCGCCGGCACGGGTGACCGCGTCCAGGAAGACGGCGATCGAGACGCGGGAGGAGAAGATCAGCGCGCGGTTCAGCGGATCCACGGTCAGATCCCGCAGCAGACGCTCGAGGATCGACAGCCCGCGGGACTCATTGCCGGTGACCGCGCAGAAGACCAGGTGGTCGGCGATCATCGCCAGGCCGTCGGGGGAGTGGCGGGCGACCCGGTAGCTGCGCAGGTGCACCGCGCGCGCCTCATCCAGTCGGCCCGCGCGCAGCAGGGTGAGCAGCGAGTTGGCCTCGACCGACTCGGGTTCCTCGCCACAGGTCAGCCCCTGCTCCATGATCTCGTCAAACAGGGCCAGCGCCCTGTCCTCCTGCCCGATCCGGCGGAAGTAGGCGGCATCCTCGGCGCGCACACAGGCCTCACAGTGGCTGTAGTCATCGCGCGGGATCAGCTCACGCTCGTCGCGGAAACGTCCGGCGGCCACAAAGTTGCCGGTGTCCATCGCGGTCGAGAAACGACTCTGCAGCACCCCCGACTGGCTAACACCCGCGCGGCGGTAGCGCTCGGACATATCGGCGTGGATCGCGTCGAGCTGGCTCAGCGGGAACGCGGGGTTGGAGGCCACCCGGCCGGCCATCCACTTGTACTGGAACAGCAGGTCGTTGCCGCCGCCGGCCTCGCTGGGGAAGCGCACCGGGTCCTGATCAAACTTGCCCACGCACCAGCCGAAGGAGGCGAGCATCGCGTCGGTGTCGCCGGTCATGTGGGCGGAGGAGGTCAGGCGCATGCGGGCCTGATAGGCGCGCTCCTCGTCCCCGGCCTCATCGGCCAGGGCGACCGCCTGATCGATCAGCGCACGCTCCTGCGGCCCGATCGGGGTGATGTCGATTTCGGCGAGCAGCTGATCGATGTGCTCGGCGGTTGAACCATTATGCGGGGTGCTCATGGGGTCTCCTTACCCGGTGCGCCGCCCACTCGGGGTCCGCGGGCGGCGTGTGGTGTTGGTGTACTTAGTCGGTGGGGTTGTGGTCGCCGAGACCGATGCTCAGCTGCACCAGGTCGGTGAGGGCGCCGGTCATCAGCGAGCGGTCGGTGGTGGTGAGCGGACGGTGTCCGGCGAGCATCGCCTGGGCATAGAGCAGCTCTATCGAGCGGCGGAATACCAGCGGATCATCCAGCTCGGCCAGGCGGCGCACCAGCGGGCTGGACCAGTTCAGGCACAGCCGGGCGCGCACATCCCGCTCGCCCTCGGCGGAGTTTTTGCCGGTGAGCAGGCGGTCGTTGGTCGAGATGACCTGGGACCACAGTCCCGGGGCGATGTCGGCGGCCTTGGTGCGTTCGATCCGGCGCAGCACCGCCTGATCGGCCACGTAGAGCGCCGGTAGATCGGCGGGCTGGAACGAGCGAATCGACACCCGGGTCTGCACGGTGGTGAGCGCCTCCTCGGCGCGCGCCTCGACCGCGGCGGTCAGCTGACGCTCGTGCAACGGCGGGGCTTCGAGGCTGTCCAGCTCATCGGAGACCTCGACCCGGGTGACGCTCTGTCCGGTGAGGGCGGGGATCTGACGCAGTAGAGCCGCGTCATACACGTACCCGCCGTTGACCACCGGGGATTCGGGATTGGCGATCGCCGCGACCTGGCGGAACTCATCCACGGTGTCGGTGTAGCGCAGCTCGCCGAAGCGCTCCAGGTGCTCGCCGATCGTGGTGTCACCGGCGGAGGTTTCGATCTTCAGCCACGGCAGCATCAGCGCCGCCAGCTCGTCGTCGTGGACGGCCATCGACTTGAGCGCGAGCTGGTGCACCGAGACCAGCCCGGCCAGGACGTGGGGCGCGGTGGCGGCCTGCAGCATGATCCAGCGGCGCAGGGCGCTGCCGATCTCGGTGCGGGTGTACTCCAGCGCCTCGTTGTTCACGAAGCTCTCGCGGGAGGCGGTCGGGGACAGGCCGTCGGTGTTGATCACACAGCGCACGAAGAATGCCCAGTCCGGGAGCAGGTCCTCGACCCGCTCATCCAGAAGCATGCGTCCCAGATACACCCGGCTTGCCTGGCGGGCGCTGGGCGGCGGCGCATATGGCAACACATAGGCGATGCCGCGGGTCTCGGTTCCGGGGACCACGATCTCGATGCTGGCCAGCGGGCGGGCCCCGAGCAGCTCGGTTCCCAGTGCGAGCTGGGCCTCCTCGTGCGCGGATCCCGCGGCCACCGGCTCCAGGAACGGCGCCGGAATCGTGACCGACTCCCAGGAGCGATCGGCCTGCTCAAGCTGCACGTCCACCGGGAGGTAGCGTCCGAAACGCTCGGTGAGCTCGCGCACCCGGGCGGGGGAGAGCAGGGTCGCGTCATCGGGTCGCGGGCGCAGCGAGATCTCGGTGCCCACCGGCAGTCCGGCGGCCTCCGCCTCGCTCAGCTCGCGCACGCTGAAGGTGCCGTTGGAGTGACCGCGCCACTCGATCGGCGCCTCGCCGTGAGCGGAGCGCGAGCGCACCACGATCTCATCGGAGACCATAAAGCAGGAGAGCAGTCCCACCCCGAACTGACCCAGGAAGTCCTCCCGGCGCAGGTTCAGGACCTCGTCCCGCTTGGAGCTGCGGCCCACGGTGGAGAGCAGCTCGGCGGCCTGGGTCGCGGTGAGCCCCACCCCGTTATCGGTGAAGCGGAAGACCGGATCGGCGTCGGTAACCGGGCTGATCCGCAGCAGTCCCGCCGGGGCGCCGGGGAGCTTTTGCCGGGCGGTGACCGCATCCCGTCCGTTCTGCAGCAGCTCGCGCAGGTATACCTGCGGGCTGGAATAGATGTGTCGGCTGAGCAGATCCACGACGCCGCGGAGGTCAACCTGGAACGGACGAGCGCTCGCCGGGGTGCTGGTTTCGGGGGTATCGAGAGACAAAATGCTCCTTGTGTGAGGCGGGGCCGGTCGCGCGCCGGGCGCTGGGTGCTGCACGCTGAAAACTAGGGGGCCTGTTCCAGGGTAGGGGAAGCCGCGCCGAGTCGGGCTGGGAGTGTCGGTGATTTCGCCTCTAGCGTGAGCGACCCCGCGTAGATCCCGCTCCTTTCGGCCGGTGGCTTGGTGCCGCGCAGCATCTCCACGGCGTCCAGCACCAGCGGGGCGGTTTCGGGTGCCCGCAGGATGCGGAAGTGCCCCGAGGTCTCGGCGCGTACGTTGTGGGCGCCTGGAAGTTCGCTGCCCTCGCTCACGTGCGGGTCCCAGGGCCCGAAGATCGAGACGATCGAGGCGTTGACCTCGGCCTGACGACCGAGCCCCACGATGGTTGAGTTGGTGGGCAAAAACGCGCGCAGGCTCGGGTCGAGGATATAGCGGGCATAACGGGAGCCGGCAAACGGGGTGGCGATCGCCACGATGCCCAGGATCCGCAGGTCCGGACCATCGGTCACCATGAGCTGTTTGCCGATCAGCCCACCCTTGGAATGGGCCACGATGATCCGCCCGGCCCGCGGTGCCGGGGCGCGGCGCAGGGCCCGGGCCAGGCGTCCGGCGGTATCGATGATGGGGAGCAGGTTGTAGCCCAGGCCGCGCACGATCGAGATGCGATAGCCCGAGCGGTGCAGCAGCTCGGCGATCGGTTCCAGGAAGGCCCAGGTCTCGTAGACCCCGGGCAGGAGCAGGATGATCGGCTTATCGGCGTCCCCGTGACGGTAGCGGCGGGGGAAGCGCTGAAAGGGTGCGCGCAGATGCAGCCCGAGCATCAGTCCGGTGTCGCGCACCAGAACGGCGAACCGGCCGAGGATGTTCATCGTTCGGTGTGCCCGGTCCGGCGTTCCGTTGTGGGCGCGGCGGCGGGCAGCCCCAGATGGGTGCGGATCGCCTGCGCCACCGCCGGGTAACCACTGATCATGGTTTCATGTCCGCGGCCCGGGATGGTGACCGAGTGGGCATCGGGAATCAGGCGCGTCACCTCGTCCACCCAGGGGGTTGGGCACAGGGCATCGCGCTCGCCGTGGACCACAAGCGTGTGCGCCCGGATGCGGGGCAGGGTCTTCTCCACCTCGTGGGTGAGCATCGTGGCCAGCTTCTTGATGTACCAGCGCGGCCCGGCCGCCAGGTAGTAGCGAATACCAAAGTAGAGGGTGCGGGGTTGCGGGGACATCATGTCCTGCATCATGCGCAGGGCCTGACGCCAGACGGTCCGCTCGGAGACATTGATCGTGGGGGCGAGCAGGATTAGCTCGGGGAACAGGTCCGGCGCAGCCGCGGCCGCCTCGACGGCCACCTGGGTGCCCATCGAGTGCCCAATCAGGATCACGTCCCGCAGACCCTCGGAGCGCACAAAGTCCGCCACAAACGCGCCGCTATCGGGCATATCCAGCGGCTCATCCGGCTCGGGGGACTCCCCGAATCCGGGCAGGTCCAGCGCATAGATCGGACCGATCTCGCTGAGCTCCGACGCGAGCCCCTCCCAGTAGGCGTGCCCCATCCCAATCCCGTGCAGCAGCACAATCGGGGTTCCGGTGCGCGGGCCCGAGCGGAAGTTGACGATCTCGCGCCCGTCTCGCTCGAAGCGCACCGGCACCGCCTCATTGAAGGCGATGGCGGAGACCCCTGCGCCGGCGCGTCCACGTTCCTGCTGTGTCAATTCGGCCCCCTCGGTGCATCCGTTCCCGGCGCGGCCGGGTTCTCATCACGACTGCGATCCATGTTAGCCGGGACTTCGTGGAGTTCCCAGTGCGCCCGGATCGCTAGTCGATCAGGCCGTCCCGGTGCAGAACGTGCAGCAGATCCGCCCCGGCGGGCGGGCAGCGGTCGGCATCGGCCAGGCGCACCCAGTGCAGCTCGCTCACCTCGGCGCTGGGGACCGGCTCGTCCAGCAGCTCGCCGCTGAAGATGGTCATCGCGACCAGGCGACCCTCGGGTTCCCCGTGTGCCTGCAACGCCAGCCGGTGATAGATCGCCAGCGAATCCGGGTCGACCCGGGCGCCGACCTCCTCAAAAACCTCACGAATCACCGCGTCCCGCGGGGTCTCACCCGAATCGATCTTGCCGCCGGGCAGAAAATAGACGTCCCGGCCCCGCGCGGTGACCATCAGCAGGCGGCGGTGGCGGACCAGCGCGAAGGCGGCAACCTGAATATCGGGGAGTGTGGGGTGACTCATGGCATCAATCCTAGAACGGCAGCGGACACCGGCCCGGAAAGTGGGTAAACTTAGGCCCTAATGCCCGGCACCCGGTCGGGTTATCTTTCAGCACACTTCAGGAGCCACCGTGGCAGCCAGCCGTCTCGATAAAGTCATCGCCCTCGCCCGTCATCGCGGATTTGTCTTTCAGGCCGGTGAAATCTACGGCGGATCCCGCTCCGCCTGGGACTACGGCCCCCTCGGTGTGGCCCTCAAGGAGAACATCAAGCGTCAGTGGTGGAAGTCCATGGTTCAGGGACGCTCCGACGTGGTGGGCCTCGACTCCTCGGTGATCCTGCCCCGTAAGGTGTGGGAGGCCTCGGGCCACGTTGAGGTCTTCTCCGACCCGCTGGTCGAGTGCACTTCGTGCCACAAGCGCTTCCGCGCCGACCACCTGGAGGAGGAGTTCGAGGAGAAGAAGGGCCGCGCCCCCGAGAACGGGCTGGACGACATCGCCTGCCCGAACTGTGGCACCCGTCACGCCTGGACCGAGCCCAAGGCCTTCTCCGGCCTGCTGAAGACGACCCTCGGCCCGGTTGAGGACGAGTCCGGCATGCACTATCTGCGTCCCGAGACCGCCCAGGGTATCTTCGTGAACTTCGCCAACGTGCTGCAGGCCTCGCGCCAGAAGCCGCCGTTTGGTATCGGCCAGATCGGTAAGTCGTTCCGTAACGAGATCACCCCCGGTAACTTCATCTTCCGCACCCGCGAGTTCGAGCAGATGGAGCTGGAGTTCTTCGTGGAGCCCGGCACCGATGAAGAGTGGCACGAGTACTGGTTGAACGAGCGCATGAACTGGTACACCGGCCTGGGCATCAAGGCCGAGAACCTGCGCTTCTTCGAGCACCCCAAGGAAAAGCTCTCGCACTACGCCAAGCGCACCGTGGACGTGGAGTACCGCTTCGGATTCTCCGGCAGCGAATGGGGCGAGCTGGAAGGTGTGGCCAACCGCACCGACTTCGACCTCAAGACCCACTCCGAGGCCTCGGGCAAGGATCTGTCCTTCTTCGACCAGCCCAAGAACGAGCGCTGGATCCCCTACGTGATCGAGCCCGCGGCAGGTCTGACCCGCTCGCTGATGGCCTTCCTGGTGGACGCCTATGACGAGGAGGAGGTCCCCAACGCCAAGGGCGGTGTGGACACCCGCACCGTGCTGCGTCTGGACCCGCGCCTGGCCCCGGTCAAGGTCGCGATCCTGCCGCTGAGCCGCAACGAGGCCCTCTCGCCGCTGGCTCGCGAGGTGGCCGCCGAGCTGCGCGAAACCTGGAACGTGGACTTCGATGACGCCGGTGCAATCGGTCGTCGCTACCGTCGCCAGGACGAGATCGGTACCCCGTACTGCGTGACCGTGGACTTCGACTCGCTCGAGGACAAGGCCGTGACCGTGCGTAACCGCGACACCATGGAGCAGGAGCGCATCGCGATCGCCGACCTGTACCTGTACTTCGCCGAGCGCCTGCGCGGCGCCTAGTCCTCACCAACAAAACACCGCTTCATTCCCCAACGGGAATGGAGCGGTGTTTTGTTTCCAAAAGTCTTTTGAGACATTCTTCCCGACGTATCCGCAACCACGCGCTACGCTGGTGAGTATCGAATCGAGCAGAGGGAGACACGATGCGAGGCAAGATACTCTTCGTTACCGGACTGGCCGCGGGCTACGTCCTGGGGACCCGTGCGGGCCGTGCGCGCTACGAACAGATTAAGAGCGGGTGGCTGAGCGTCTGGAACGCCGCCCCCGTGCAGAACCAGGTGGAGAAGGTGGAGACCTTCACCAAGGCGCGGCTGAGCGAGATCCCGGGTCTGCTGCTGACCGGTGTTAAGAAGGTGGCCTCGGCGATCGCCCCCGAGGAGTCTGCTCCCGAGACTCCCGCGGCGAAAAATCCGGCCGCCGCCACGAGCGCGCAGCCCGCCACCAAAAAGCCGGCCGCAAAGAAGGCCGCGTCGAGCAAGAGCACCGCCAAGAGCTCCACCAAGAAGTCGGCCGAGAATGAGTGAGCCCACTAAGCGCTCCCTGATCGGCCTGATCTCGGACCTGCCCGGACAGATCGTTGACCTGATTAAGGCCGAGATCGAGCAGCTCAAGGTCAAGGCGATCCACGTGGGGAAGAACGCGGGGATCGGGGCGGTCTTCGTGATCGTCGCGCTGATCTTTGTGTTCTTCGCGGTGGGAACCCTGGTGGCCGTGATCATCCTGGCCCTGGCCCTGGTAATGCCCGCGTGGCTGGCGGCGCTGATTGTTTTTGTCCTGTTCCTGCTTACGGCCGGAGTCTTCGGACTGCTGGGCTGGCGCTCATTCAAGCGCATCAGCGATGAGCAGGGTCCGATTGAGGGTGTGCGTCGAGACATCGATGCGCTGAAGGGAACCGGGGATTATGACCGTCGATAAGACTCCCGAGGAGGCGCGCGCGGAGCTGGTGGCCACGCTGAACGCCCTGGAAGACAAGCTCAACGTGCCCAAGCGCGTGGGTGGCGCGGTGAACCGCGGCAAGAAGAAGCTCAAGGAATTCAGCACCGAGAACCCCGGCGGCGCACTGGGCGTGGCCGCGGCCGCAACCGTGACCGTGGGCCTGGCCGCCTGGGGTATCGTGCGGGCGCTTTCCCGGCGCTAAAACCGCGGGTTTACTCGGCGTTTTGCGACGGGTAACCCCGGGCGATTTCGGATCCGGCCGGAACCGGACGATGATGGTAGTGTGAGGTTCGTTTTCCTCCCCGAGCCGTGCCACCCGATTGGGCGTGCGCGCGCGCCAATAAGTTTGACGAAGGTAGCAACGAGTTTTCCGATGAGCACTGCAGGATCTTCCTCCAAGCCGTTGACCGGCTGGCGGATTCTGGTGCCCCGGGGTGGCCCCTGGGGTGACGGAGTCGCCGCCGAACTGCGCCGTCGAGGCGCCACCCCGGTCATCGCGCCGATGGTGAACTTTGCCCCGACCGACAACCCCGAGGCGCTGGCCAGCGCCCTGGAATCGCTTCAGGCCGGCGCATTCGACTGGCTGACGCTGACCAGCGCCACCACCGTGGATGTGCTCTATGCCCACCGGGTGCGGGTGCCCGCACACACCAAGATCGCCGTTGTCGGCGAGACCACCGCGGCCGCCGCCCAGGCGGCCGGCTTTGTGGTCACCCTGGTTCCCGCCGAGGACAACTCGGCCACCGGCATGGCCCGCGAGCTGCTCGCGCGTGAACCCGAACCGCGCCGCTTCCTCACCCTGCGCGCCGCCAATGCCGAACCCGTGTTGACCCGTGGCCTGGTGGCCGCCGGACACAACGTGGAATCGGTCATGGCCTATCGCACGGTGGGCGAGCCGGTCTCGGAGAAGGTGATTGCCGATGTCCGCAGTGGCCGCATTAACGCCCTCCTGGTGACCTCGGGCAGCATCGCCGATCAGGTGGCCACGCAGTTTGGGGAGATCCCGGACTCAACCCTGATCGCCGCCATCGGCCCACGCACGGCCGGCGACGCGGCGGCCGTGGGCCTGCGGGTTGACCTGGTGGCCGGCGAACAGACGGTTGCCGCGCTGCTGGATGCCGTGGTCACCGCCGCCGAGGACGGACACGGCGTTTAGATCGCTGTGGTAATTCTCCAGCCGGGGAGTTATCACTTTGTGAGGTGTCTTCGGCCCTTTTTTCAGGTGAAAGGGGCAAACTAGAGGGTATGGCTAGCCTTCTCCTGCACCCCGATCGACTGGAAGTGAAACTGACGGCGGCGGAAAAGGCCCTGGCGCTGCGCAAAGATAACGTGGTGATCCCGCGTGACGCGATCCGAACGGCCTCAATCACCGAGGATCCGTGGGTCTGGCTCCGTGGCATTCGCTCGCCCGGTTGGTATGTTCCGCTCACCATGGCTGTGGGCCGGTGGAAATTTAACGGCGGCATGGACTTCCTGGTGATCCGCGGCAGCCGTCCCACCATCGTGTTTGAGCTTGAGGACGCCGAATACTCGCGCGTGGTGGTCACCACCAAGCATGCGGCGGCACTGGTCGCGGCCCTGGGCCTGGACGACGGCGATGCCGCGCGTGCCCGGCGCAAGAGCGCCGCCGCGCTGGAAGCCGAGAAGCGGATCGAGGCAACCCGGGCTACCGAGGCCGACATCGTGGCGCTGCTGGAATCCGATATCGAGGTGAACCCTCGCACGGTGACCGGTGTGCGTCCCGCGCTGGTGCGCAAGCTGATCGAGCGTAAGGCGGAGGGTGTAGACCTGCGCGCCGTGCTCGAGGAGGAACACGCCGCCCGCAAGGCCGAGGCAGAGCGGATCGCCGCCGAGCGTGAGGCCGCCCGCAAGGCCGCCAAGAACCCGTTGGCTCGGGTGACCCCGATCCGCAAGCGTGCCCCGAAAAAGGCCGACCCGGACGCGACTCCGGCGGCCAAGGCCAAGCCTGCCGCCGCGAGTAAGTCCGCGGCTGCGAGTAGGCCTGCCTCGGCGAGCAAAACCACGGCTAAGCCTGCCGCCGCCAAGCCCGCCGCGAGCAAGGCCGCGGAAACCAAG
The DNA here is from genome assembly GCF_014522285.1 of Mycetocola sp. JXN-3. Lineage (GTDB taxonomy): Bacteria > Actinomycetota > Actinomycetes > Actinomycetales > Microbacteriaceae > Mycetocola > Mycetocola saprophilus. Next base: position 3,354,840 of record NZ_CP041635.1, on the reverse strand, counting down.
GCTGCCGCGAGTAAGCCTGCGGAGACCAAGCCCGCCGCCGCTAAGCCCGCAGAAACCAAGGCTGCCGCGAGTAAATCTGCGGAGACCAAGGCTGCCGCGAGCAAGCCTGCCGCAAGTAAATCTGCCGCGAGTAAATCTGCAGAGACGAAGCCTGCCGCGACCAAACCGGCGGCGACCAAGCCCGCCGCAAGCAAGGCCGCGGAAAAGGCTCCGGCGGAAAACCCGGCTGCTGCGAAGTCCTCGACCACGAAGACTCCCGCGGCCAAGGCACCCGCCGCCGCGAAGGCCGCGACCGCACCGGCGGCGAAGTCCACCCCGGCCAAGCCCGCAGCGCGTAAGGCTGAGGACGGGACCGAGACCGCGGCTCCGGATTCGGCTGCGCCCGCGAAGACCTCCGCTACAAAGCCCGCCACCGCGAAGCCTGCCACCGCGAAGCCGGCTGCCGAGAAGACCACCGAGGCGAAACCGGCTGCCGCGAAGGCTCCCGCCACGAAACCGTCGGCGGCCAAGCCCTCGGCGAGCACGGTTTCGGCTTCCGAGACTCCGGCCACCAAGACCTCGGCGGCGAAGACCCCGGCCGCGAAAGAGTCGGAGATCACGGCACCTGCCGCCAAGTCGTCTGCGGCAAAGACTTCGGAGGCAAAGACTCCGGCGGCTAAGCCTGCGGCGACCAAGTCCTCGGCGGCGAAGACCTCCCCGGCGAAGTCTGCCCCCGCAAAGGCCGCTCACGCCAAGTCTGCCCCCGCGAAGGCCGCCCCCGCTAAATCTGCGCCGGCAAAAACCGCCTCGACTTCCGAGCCGAAGCCCGCCACCGCGTCGGGATCAACCGCCAAGGCCACCCCCGCAGCCAAAACCACGCCCGCCTCGAAGCAGGCCCCGGCGGCAAAGGCCACCCCGGCGGCAAAGTCCGCCCCGGCCGCCAAGAAGCCCGTCGCGAAGAAACCGGCCGCGGGCACCGAAGAGCCCGAGGCCGACGCTCAGAAGTAAGTGGTCCACAAGAAAAACGAGGCGAAACCCCACCAGGGGGTTTCGCCTCGTTTTGTCGGAACGCGCTAGGCGTCCACGTCTACCACCGTGCGCCCGCGCAGCTCGCCGCGCAGAATCGCGGCTCCCGAGGCGCCCACATCGGCCATCGGAATGCTGCGAGTCAGCGAGTCAAGCAGATCGAGGTTGAGGTCCCGGGCCAGCCGCTGCCAGGCGCGCTCGCGCAGCTCCCGCGGCGCAAATACGGAGTTGATCCCGATCAGGTGCACCCCGCGCAGAATAAAGGGCAGCACGGTACCGGGAAGATCGGGTCCCTGGGCGAGCCCACACACGGTGGCCAGTCCGCGATAGTTCAGCCGAGCCAGCGCGTTGACCAGGGTGTGGCTTCCCACCGAATCCACCACCGCCGCAAACTCCTGCTTCTGCAGCGGGCGTCCGGGCTCGGAGAGCTCGGAGCGGGGGATGATCCGGTCGGCACCGAGGTTGCGCAGGTAGTTGGACGCGGTGTCCACCCGTCCGCTGGCGGCCACGACCTCGTAGCCGAGCTCGGCCAGCAGCGCGATCGCGATACTGCCCACCCCGCCGGCGGCACCGGTCACCAGCACCGGACCGGCACCGGGCTCCAGCCCGGCATCCTCGAGCGCCAGCACCGACAGCATCGCGGTGAATCCGGCGGTGCCGATCGCCGCGGCCCGGAAGTTGCTGATCTGCTGCGGAACCGAGATCAGATCGGCCCCATTGACCCGCGCAAACTGCGATAGCCCGCCGTGCCGAGTCTCGCCGAGCCCGGCACCGTTGAGGAGGACGCGTTCGCCGGGCTGCCAGAGATCCAGGTCGGATTCGACGATGAACCCCACCAGGTCGATTCCCGGAATCATCGGATACTCCTTCAGGATTCCGGGTCGTCGCTCCAGCGCGAGCCCGTCCTTAAAGTTGATTCCCGAAAACTCGATTCGGACAAGGGTGTCGCCCTCGCCGAGCTGGTCGGTGGTGGTGTCTCGAAGTTCGGCACTCTCGGCGGAGACCCACCAGGCATGAAACGATTCGGATGCACTCATACCTCCACCCTAGCCAGTCGCCCTCGGTCCCGACAGGGGTGGCTGGGTCGGGGTGGGCCCCCACGCAACATGCCCGGCCACTTCGCGAGGAGGTGACCGGGCATGCGGAGCGGGGGAACGCTAGTGGGTGTCGATACCCAGCGCCCGAATGCTCTGGTTCAGTGCGTCCGCCGAGGCGCGGAAGTGGGCGGCCTCGGAGTCGTTCATCGGCACATCCAGCACCCGTTCCACGCCGTGCTTGCCCACCACCACCGGCACGCTCAGGGCAACCCCGTCCACGCCGTTATAGTCATTCAGCACGGTGCTCACGGTGAGAACCGCCTTCTCATCGCGTAGGATCGCCTCGACGATCCGGGCACCGGAGAGACCGATCGCATAGTTGGTGGCACCCTTACCGGCGATGACCTTATAGGCCGAACCGACAACCTCCTCATGCAGGCGGGCGCGCTCGGTCGAGTCGAAGACCAGTTTGCCGGTCTCATCGGTCCACTCCAGCAGCGGGGTCGGGCCGATCTTGGCCTGGGACCACAGCGGGAACTCGCTATCGCCGTGTTCGCCGATGATCGCCGCATGCACGCTGGCCGCCGAGACCCCGGCCCGCTCGGCGATCAGCCAGCGCAGGCGTGCCGAGTCCAGCAGGGTGCCCGAGGAGAGGATGCGTCCGGGCGGGAGATCCACGATGCCCTGGGCCGCCACCGTCAGCACATCACACGGGTTGGTCACCAGGATAAAGACCGCGCGCGGGGCGAGCTCCACCAGCTTGGGGAGCAGGTCACCCAGGATGCGGGCGTTGGTTCCGGCCAGATCCAGGCGGGTCTGGCCGGGCTGCTGCTTGGCGCCGGCGGTGATGACAACCACCTTGGCGCCGGCCACGGCCTCGATATCGCCGCCGCCGGTGATCTTTCCGGCCCCGGTAAACGGGGTTCCGTGGGCCAGGTCGAGAACCTCGGCCTCGGCCTTGGCGCGGTCCATGTCGTAGAGCACGATCTCGCGTGCGGATCCCCGAATCAGGGCGGCATAGGCGAGGGAGGAGCCCACGCTGCCGGCACCGATGATGGCGAGCTTAGAATTTTCGATCATGCGAGTACTCCGGCGTGGGTGGGACAGTGGACGGGGGCTTCGGTGTGCGAGTCGCAGGCGACCAGCTGCGCGCGGCAGCTGGGATCCTCACAGTTGCGCATCTCCGAGGTTGCGGTTTCGCACACCACGCAGTGGCCGATGCGGGCCGCTCCGGGGGCGAAGTCGATCGATCCGCGGGCATCGAACACGTAGAGTGAGCCCTCCCACAGGCCGTCGTTTCCAAACTGCTCGCCGTAGCGCACGATGCCGCCCTCGAGCTGGTACACCTCGGTGAATCCGCGGTTCTTCATCAGGCCCGACAGCACCTCGCAGCGGATGCCGCCGGTGCAGTAGGTCACGATGGGGGTGTCCTTGAGGTGGTCATAGCGACCCGATTCCAGCTCGTCCACAAACTGACGGGTGTTGCTGACATCGGGAACGATCGCGTTTTTGAAGCGCCCGATCTCGGCCTCGAAGGCGTTACGGCCGTCGAAGAAGACGGTGTCCTGGTGTTCCGCCACAAAATCGTGCAGTTGGTCCGGGGCGATGCGTCCGCCACCGCCCTGAATGCCCTCGGCGGTCACGGTGAGCTCTCCCGGGGCGCCGAAGGACACGATTTCCTCGCGCACCTTGACACTCAGCTTGGGGAAGTCCAGGCTCTGGCCGTGTTCGTCCAGGCCCGTGCCGTCGGACCACTTGACGTCGAGGTTTTTGAACGCCGGGTACTCGCGGGTCGCGCGCAGATAGCGCTTAACCGCGCCGATCTCTCCACCCACGGTGCCGTTCATGCCGTCCTTGGACAGCAGAATTCGCCCGCGCAGCCCGAGGGATGCGGCCAGGTCGCGCTGCCAGAGGCGGATCGCGTCGGGGTCGGGGAGGGGGGTGAAGACGTAGTAGAGCAGGATCTTCGTTTGGGCCATGATTCCAGTTTAGTCGGGCGTACCGGACCGTCCGCCGAGTGCCTTGTAGGAAGCGCACAAGCGTGCATCGGGGTTGGTTGGGGACGCTCGCCGATTGTGCACAATCTCCGTGGGCTTCGTGGTCGGGCGGTCTATGCTCGGGGCATCCACTGATCGCAACGAAGCCATCGCATGCGCACCCGGGAGGGGCGCTCAGGAGGTCGCAATGACGCAGCACCACAACGATCCGATTCGGCTGGAGGTGGCCGAGGGCATTGCCCGGATCACCCTTAACCGCCCCGAGAGGCTGGGGGCCATCAACCGGGCGGCCGCGCTGGCCTGGCGCGAAATCGCCGGGGAGGTCGCGGGCAGGGGAGACGTGCAGGCGATCATCCTCGACTCGATCGGTCCGGCCTTCTGCGCCGGCGGAGACGTCCTGGAATTTGCCACGCTGGCGCGTGAGGGCGGGACCACCATCGCCGAGCTGGCCGATGTGATCCACGACGGTCATCGGCTGCTGATCTCCGCCCCGATCCCCATCGTGACCGCCGTCCAGGGGGCCGTGGCCGGGGGAGGCCTCGGGTTCATGCTGGTCGGGGACTACGTGGTGGCCTCGGAAAAGGCCCGTTTTGTCTCCAGGTATGCGGATATCGGGCTCACGCCCGACTGTGGGGTGAGCACGCTGCTGCCCGAGGCCATCGGGATGCGCCGGGCGCTGGAGATGGTGCTGACCGACCGCAGCCTGGACGCCGAAACCGCCCGGGACTGGGGTCTGATCAACGAGGTGGTTCCCGCCGAGGACCTGGCATCCCGGGCCGAGGCCGTGGCCGCCCACTGGGTGTCCGGGGCCAGCCTGGCGTTCGGCCAGGCCAAACGTCTGCTGCGCACGAGCGTGGGTCGAGACTTCCAGGCGGGGCTGGACGATGAGGCCACCACGATCGGCGACGCCTTCTCCCGCACCGAGTCCGCCGAGCGGATCGCCGCCTTTGCCGCCCGTTCCCATGCCAAAACCGCACCGAAGGAGTCCGCATGACCCGCACCCTCACAAACCGCACCATCCTGATGTCCGGCGGAAGCCGCGGGATCGGCCTGGCCATCGCGCTGCGCGCCGCCGCCGACGGCGCCAATATCGTCCTGTTGGCCAAGACCGACACCCCGCACCCGGCCCTGGAGGGCACGATTCATACCGCCGCCGAGCAGATCCGGGCGGCCGGCGGACGGGCGCTCGCCGTGGTGGGGGATGTGCGCAACGATGAGGACGTGGAGCGCGCGGTGGCCGCGGCGGTGGCCGAGTTCGGGGGGATCGATATCGTCCTCAACAACGCCTCGGTTATCACCCTGGCCGGCAGCCAGGACCTCAGCCCCAAGCGCTACGACCTGATGCAGGACGTGAATACCCGGGGCACCTTCATGCTCAGCCGCGCGGCGATCCCCGCGCTTCTTGAGTCCTCGAACCCCCATATCCTCTCGTTGTCCCCGCCCATCAATCTGGATCCCAAGTGGTTGGGTCCGCACATCGGCTACACGCTGGCCAAGTACGGGATGTCGCTGGCGACCCTGGGGTTTGCCGCCGAGTTTGCCGGGCAGGGGGTGGCCGCCAATACGCTGTGGCCGCGCACCACGATCCAGACCGCCGCCGTCAGCAACGTGCTGGGAGGCGAGGAGCTGATGCGTCGCAGTCGCACCCCGGAGATCTACGCGGACGCCGCCTACCTGGTGCTGACCAGTGACGCGCGTGAGCTGACCGGCCGCTCGCTGATCGTCGAGGATGTGCTGGCCGATCACGGCATCACCGACCTGGAAAAGTATGCCCCCGGGGTGGACCCCGCGGACCTCTTCCCCGATATCTTCCTCTAGGACCCCATGCACCTCATCTTTCGCACCCTGCTGGTGATGCGGGCAGCCCGGCGCGGCCTGGCGCGCGGGAAAACCCTCGGTCACCACGACGTGGGTCGGATTCGGCTGCGCACCCTGCTCACCGATCTCGACATCCTGCGCCACATGAATAACGGCGTCTACCTGTCGATCTTCGACCTGGGTCGACTGGATCTGATGATTCGCTCGGGCATGTGGGCGGTCATGGAGAACAACGGGTGGTACGCGGTGGTGGTGAACCAGACGGTTTCGTATCGTCGCTCGTTGACCCTGGGGCAGCGTTTCACGGTCGAGACCCGGATCATCGGCACCGATGAGGAGGCGGGGTATATCGAACACCGCATCGTCGTGGATGGCCAGGTATATACCCGGGCGCTCATGCGGGCCCGTTTCATTCGGCGGAGCGGGGGAACGGTCACCCCGGCCGAGTTCATGGCGGCCACCGGAATGGCCGAGGCCGCCGAGCCGCTGCCCGAGTGGATCGCCGACTGGCGCGACGCGGTCGCGTTGCCCCGCTCGCGGGCCGATGCGCCGAGCACCTGGCCCGGGGACTGGCCCGGGCCCGCGTAACGGGTGCGGCCCGGTGGGGTTGCCTGGAAGCCGCGTGGAAACCGTGGGGGTATTCCTCATGCCATCCGATCCGGCGAGGGTGATGGGTGCGAGTGCGTTGTCCGGGGGTTGCCTGGAAGAACCGTGGAAACTCCGGGGCGTCCGTCGTGCCGCCCGATCCCCGCGCTCCCAAGGGCGTAGTCTCGGGGTATGGCCGATCGCACCCCCGCCACCGACACCGACTACGACCGTCTCGCACGAGAGTCCGTAGCCCTTGCCCGGGAATGGGTGCTGCGTGCTGCAAACGCCCCGATCCGTCCCGAGGCCGCGCGCGCCGAGGCGTTGCATGGTGACCCCGGTGCGCTGGCCCTGGTCACCCACCTGCTGGATGACGTGGTGCGCCCCGAGGGCGGTTTTGTTGCCGGTGCCGCGCTCGCCGCGCTGAACGTGCCGACCCCCGCGGGCCCCCCGGTTCCGGCCCAGCCGGCCGGGACCGATGCGGCCCCCGTGGTGGAACCCGTCCCCTCGCTGACCACCCGCCAGCGCACGGCCCTGCGGGTGGGTGCGCTGCTGGGACCGGGGCTGCCCGCGTTAACCCTCCCCAGCGTGCGCAAGCTCACCCGCGAACTTACCGAGCACCTGGTGATCGAGGCCCCCGATGCCGAGCTGCGCGAGAGGTTTGCGGCGATCCGCACCCAGGGCGTTCAGCTGGGGGCGCTGCCGATGGGTGCCGCGGTCCTGGGGGATGACGGTGCCGCCCGTGCCCTGGACCGCCTCTCGGCGCTGGCCCACCGCGACGACGTGGACCGCGTGAGCGTGCGCGTGGGTGACCTGATCACCGATGCCTCCCCGTGGGCCTTCGACCCGGCTCTCGAGACGATTACCGGCCGAGTTGCGGCACTGATCTCCTCGGCAACCCGCACCGCCGGCACCCTGGTGGAGCTGGTGGTAGAGGACTATCGCGAGCTGGATCTCACCCAGGCGGTGGTGATCCGTCTGCTTGCCGACCCGGCCCTGCGTGCCTACCCGCTGAGCATCGCCCTGCCGGTCTCGCTCCCGGACGTGCTGGAGAGCGTGACCGCGCTCTCGGATCACGCGAGTGCCCGGGTGGCGGCCGGCGGAGCGCCGCTGGGCATCCGGCTGAGCGCGGGCGACCGGGTTCCGGATGAGCGGGTCACCGCGACCCTCACCGGCTGGCCCGTGGCCGCCTACCCCACCGTGCAGGAGGCCGAGGCCAACCTCTTCCGCGTGCTCTCCTGGGTGTGCACCCCCGAGCGGATGCACGCGCTGCGGGTGTGCGTCTCGGTCCCGAACCTGTTTGATCTGGCCTTCACCCTGCTGCTGGCCGCCGAGCGCGGCGTGAGTGACGCGCTGGAATACGCGCTGCCGCTGGGCGTGCTGCCGCGCTATACCGGTCTGCTGCAGACGGTCCTGGGCCGCCTGACGCTGCTGACGCCGGTGGTGGCCGAGAAGCACCTCGCGGATGCGGGGGAGTACCTGGTGCGCACGCTGCGTGAGTTCGAGGATGACGGCTTCCTGGGGGCCTCGAGCCACCTGGTTGCCGATCCGGTCCTGCTGGATCGCGAAACCGAGCGTTTCCGTGCGGCCGTGCGTCAGCTGCGCACCGAGCGTCGTCACCTGCCCGAGCCGCGCCGCACCCAGAATCGCGAGAGCGAGTGGAGCGTGGAGCCGCGGGCGGAGAGCGTCCAGCTGATCACCGATCAGCCCGAAACCCCCGACTCCTTTAACCTTCCCACCGAGGCGCTGACCCGGACCCCGGTGGAGGAGGCAGGCATGACCGAGCAGGTCTTGCGCCTGTCCCGGCACGCCCAGCCCGAGTCACCGTTCGACTCGGTTCGGATCTTCGACTCGACCACGATCGCCCCCACCGTGCAGACGGCCCATGGCGCTCCCGGCTTCGGCCTGGCTCCGGACACCGACCCGTCCCTGGCGGCCAACCGGGCGTGGGCGAACCGGATTCGTGCGCGTGCACTCGAGAGCACCCTGGGGACCGAGACCAGCGAGGCCGCGACGATCCGGAACCCCGAGGAAATCGCGGTGGTGCTGGCCGATGCCGCCCGCGCCGCCTCCACCGTGGTATTGCGGGCCGCTGCCGACCGGGCGGCGCTGAGCCGGCGGATCGGCTTCGCGCTCGCCGCCAACCGCGACCGCCTGCTGGAAATCGCCGTGCACGAGACCGGCACCCTGCTGCCCGATGCCGACCGCGAAGTCAGCGATGCGATCGATCTCGCCCACTACTACGCCGCCACGGCTCGGGAACTCGACACCCTGCGCGGGGCACGGTTCGCCGCCCCGGGCGTGATTTTGGTGGCCGGGTTCTCGGCGTCCCCGATCGCCGATCCCGCGGCCGGGGTCATCGCCGCGCTCGCCGTGGGGGCGGTGGTGGTGCTGCATCCGGCCGCGCACGCCCGTCGTAGCGCCGCGGTGCTGGCCGAAAGCCTGTGGGAGGCCGGGGTTTCCCGCGATCAGCTGCGCCTGGTCACCATCACCGATGCGGAGACCGAGCGCGCGCTGGTCATTCACCCGGTGATTTCCCGCGTCCTGCTGCGCGGCGATCACGCCGCCGCCGAGCGGTACCTCGGCTGGAAGCCCGATCTCGATCTGCGCGCCGAACTTCCGGGTAAAAACACCATTATCGTGATGCCCAGTGCCGACCTGGACCAGGCCGTTGCGCAGATCGTGAGTGACGCGTTTGGCCGCGCCGGTCAGCTGCGTGAGTCCGCCAGCCTGGTGGTTGTCGTGGGCTCGGCCGCGCGGAGCGAGCACTTCCGACACCAGCTGGTGGATGCCACCAGCTCGCTCGTCTCGGGTGCCACCGAGAGCGCCGCCACGACCCTGGCACCCCTGGCCAGCCCGGCCACCCCCGTTCTTGCCACGGCGCTCGCGGATCTGCCCGGCGCCCAGAGCTGGCTGCTGGAGCCCCTCCCTCTGCCAGAAGATGGCCGGAACTGGCGTCCCGGGATCCGCGAGGGCATCGAAAACGGTGCCGAGTTCCAGCGTCAGATCATTCAGGGACCCACCCTGGGCATCATGCGGGCCACCACCCTGCGTGAGGCGCTGCGCTACGTCAACGCCACCGGTGGCGGACGCCAGGCCGCGCTGCACACCCGCGACGCCGAGGACCTGTCCGAGTGGCTGGAGCGGATCGACGCCGGATCGCTGCATGTGAACCGCCCGATGACGGACCTGCGTGTGCAGCGTCAGCCCGGTGCCGCCCACGGTGCCGCCCGCCGCGGCCCGGGTGCCGCGCCCGGTGGCCCCAACCACCTGATCGCGCTGGGCGACTGGGTACCCGACGCCGGAACCTCCAGCTCCACGCTGCACCTGCGCGGCCTCGACTCCCGAATCCGCGGACTCATCGAGGCGGCCCAGCCCACGCTGAGCTATGACCGTTTCGACCTGCTGCGCCGCGCAGCGCTGTCGGACGCGATCGCCTGGGGCACCGGTTATGGCGCGGTCCAGGACGCCTCCGAACTCGGGATCGAACGCAACCTGCTGCGCTACCGCAGCGTTCCGGTCGCGATTCGGGCCGGGGAGAATGCCGAACTGGGCGAGGTTCTGCGGGTGATTATCGCCGCAATGCGGGCCAAATCGGCGTTTACCGTGAGTCTCGCGGCGGGTGTTCCCGCCGGGGTGCGGCAGGCGCTGGGTGGCCTGGGTGTCGTGATGTCGATCGAGAGCGATGCCGAGTGGATCGTCCGATACCTCGGTGCGGACACCCCACCCTCCCGGGTGCGACTGGTGGGACCGCTGCGTGCCGACCTGCGAACCGAGCTGATCCGCGTCGCCGGCACCGCCGCCCCCTCCGTCTATGCCGGTGAGGTGACCGCCTCGGGTCGGGTGGAGCTGCTGCACTACCTGCGCGAGCAGTCCATCTCGATTGCGGCGCATCGCTTCGGACGCCCCGACAACTGGAGCGACGACATCCTCTAACCCTCGGCCGCCGCATGCGTCGAGACGTCTGGAGCGACGGCATCTTCTAACCTGCGGCCGCCGCATGCTTCGAGACCTCTGGAGCGACGGCATCTTCTAACCTGCGGCCGCCGCATGCTTCGAGACCGCCGGAGCTCCCTAGTGCTCGGCGGCTAGCTGTGCCAGCGCGGCGTCGAAGGTCTCACGCACCTGCGCGTCGGTGACCCCCAGCTGACGCGCCCGGGTCACCAGCTCGTGGGTGAGTAGTTCGATCTGCTGGCGCGAGGAATCCCCGGCGGCGGCAATCACCGACCCCGAGCGTCCACGGGTCTCGATGATCCCATCCTCTTCGAGCCGGCGGTACGCCTTGGCCACGGTCCCCGCGGCCACCTGAAGCTCGGCCGCCAGCCCGCGCACAGTGGGAATCCGAGTCCCGGCGGGCAGACTGCCATCCAGGGTTCCGGCCACGATCTGCGCACGGATCTGCTCGAACGGAGGGGTCGGGTCCTGCGGGTCGATTCGCACCATGCCGAAAGCCTAGCCGGTGGCCGCGCCGCGCGGGGGAATCCGCCGTACAGTGCCCTCCCAGTCATGATCCTCGACAATGGAACAATGGGGACCGTTATGCCTGCCACGTTAGCGCGCGTTCCGCGCACCGTTTTTGCCCTCACCGTGGGCGTGATCACCGCACTCATCAGCATGATCGGCTCCGCCGGCGCCAGCTACTGGGGGGATGAGGCCGCGAGCGTCATGTCCGCGACCCGTCCGCTGCACACCCTCTGGCCCGTGCTGGGCAACGTGGACGCGGTCCACGGCCTGTACTACGTGTTCCTGCACGGCTGGATCGACATCTTTGGTGCCAGCGAGTTCTCCACCCGCTTCCCCTCCGCCCTGGCGGTGGGTGCGGCGGCCACCGGTCTGGTTTTGCTTGTGTGGCGGATGCACGGTCCGCGGCTGGCCATCGCCGCGGGGCTGATCTTCGCGATCCTGCCCCGCGTCACCAATATCGGCAGCGAGGCGCGCGGATACGCGATCGCCGTCGCCGGTGTGGTGTGGGTGGTGTACGGGCTGGTGTGCCTGCTGGAATCCTCCAAGAAGCACCGCGGACTGTGGTGGCTGTGGGCCGTGGGCCTGGCCATCACCTCCACCATGTTTATGTACTCGCTGCTGATCCTCCCGGTGGTGGGACTCTGGCTGCTGCTGGATCCCGCCCGCGGTGCGCGCCTCTGGCGCACCGTGCGCTACGGAGCCCTGGCCGCCGCGCTCAGCCTGCCCATCATCGTGATCGGCTATCTCGAGCGTGGCCAGATCGAGTTCCTCGGCAACCGTCCCCCCGGGGTCAACGGCGTGCTGGTGACCCAGTGGTTTGGCAACATCAACCTGGCGATTATCGCCTGGGCCCTGATCCTCGTGGCCATCGTCAACATCGTCCTGCGGATGGTCGCCAAGGCGGACGTACGCCTGCCGTTGCTGGCCCTGATCTGGACCGTGCTGCCCCCGGTCATCCTGGCCCTAATCAGCATTTTCTCCCCGAGCTACTCGCAGCGTTACCTGAGCATGTGCACCCCAGCCGTGGCGATCCTGATCGCCTGGGGGATCCGCTCCATCGCGGTACGCCTGCAGCCCAAACTGTTCGGGCAGATCCTCGGGGTGGCCCTGGTACTGTCCCTGGCGGTCACCGGATACTCCTCGTACGCCGCGCAGCGCGGGCCCAATGGCAAGGACGGCAGCGACCTGCGCCAGATCGCCGAAACCATCGGTGCCCAGGCGAAGCCGGGAGATGCCGTGGTGTTCAACGGCGATATTCGTCCCTCGCGTAAGCCCCGACTGGCGCTGCGGCTCTACCCCGAGGACTTCACCGGAATCCTGGACCCGGGTCTGAAGAAGTCCTATGTGAACACCGCACACCTGTGGGACGAAACCTACGACGCGGACAAGACCACGGTCCCCGCGGGGGTCGACACCGTCTGGTACGTCATCAGCGGCTCGGATAAAACCAAGCGCGAAAAGGCCGATCTGACCCACCTCAAGGAGCAGGGTTTTGACGTGGTGGACAAGACCACGCTCAAGCGCAGCTGGGTCCTGCAGCTGGAGCGCGCCGACGCACAATAGGCGGCGTAAATCGCGAGTCACCACGATTTGCGGTGATACTGGTCTCCGGGGGTTTTCTTCGGATCCCCCGATTTTTGACTTTTTAACCCTGAAGGAGCACGGATGTCCGTCCGGACCGTCGTCATCATTCCGACCTACAACGAGCTGGTGAACCTCCCGCTGATTGTGGGCCGTGTGCGCGCGGCAACCCCCGAGGTAGACATCCTGGTTGTGGACGACAACTCCCCGGATGGCACCGGAACCCTGGCCGATGAGATGGCCGCCGCAGACTCCCACATCCACGTGCTGCACCGCACCGGCAAGGAGGGCCTCGGCGCCGCGTATAAGGCCGGATTCGCCTGGGGCTTCGAGCACGGCTATGAGCGGATGATCGAGATGGATGCGGATGGATCGCACCAGCCCGAGCAGCTCCCCGCCATGCTGGCCAAGGCCGATGAGGGCGTGGATCTGGTCATCGGATCCCGCTATGTGCCCGGCGGCAAGGTCGAGAACTGGCCGCTGCACCGCCTGATCCTCTCCCGTGGCGGCAGCACCTACGCCCGGATCATGCTGAAGCTTCCCGCCAAGGACGTGACCGGCGGGTACCGCGTGTTCAGCGCTCACGCGCTGCGCGAGTTGCACCTCGAGGACGTGCAGAGCGCCGGCTACAACTTCCAGGTCGACATGCTGTGGCACGCACACCGCGCCGGGCTCTCGATCGCCGAGGTGCCGATCACCTTCGTCGAGCGGGTGCACGGTCGCTCCAAGATGAGCGGCAACATCGTGTTTGAGGCCATGTGGCGGGTCACCGTCTGGGGCTTCTCCGAGCGCTTTGGTAAGGGTCGCGCCGCGCGCCGCGCCGCCAACTAACCTCCTCATGCGAGTGCCCGTGGCTACTCGGCAAATCCTGACCGCGATTGGTCTGGGCGTGCTGGCCACGGGCATTTCTGCGTTCCGCTCGGGCACCCCGTCGTTTTGGGCGGACGAGTTTGCCAGCGTGCTGGCGGCCCGGCGCTCGCTTCCTCAGCTGTTTGACCTCTTCGGGCACGTGGATATCGTTCACGGCGTCTACTACCTGCTGCTGCGGGTGTGGACCGACGTGTTTGGGATCGGCGAGTTTGCCGTGCGCTTCCCCTCGGCCCTGGCCATCGGTGTCGCGGCCGCCGGGCTCTGGATGCTGGTTGCCCGGCTCTCCCGGCCCGGGATCGCGACCCTGGCCACGCTGATCTTCGCGATTCTTCCCCGCGTCACCCTGATCGGAACCGAGGGCCGCGGCTTCGCGCTGGCCCTGGCGCTGCTGGTGTGGGCGATTCTGCTGCTGGTGGTGCTGCTGGAGCGACCAATGGTGCGCCGACGCGACTGGGTCTGGTGGTCGGTGCTGGTGGCTGCGGGCATTGCGGTCTTTATGTACACCCTGCTGGTGTGGATCGCGGTGTTCGCCTGGGTGTGGTGGGTGCATCGCGAAAAGCTGCGGACGCTGGTGCGTTTTGGTGCCCTGGCGGTGGCGATCGCCTCGCCGGTGGTCATCGGCGGGATCCTGCAGGCGGGGCAGATCGGCTGGGTGGATAACACCGGTATCTCGTTCGACTCGGTTTTTGTGACCCTGTGGTTCGGATCACCGCTGCTGGCCGGCGTCGGCTGGGTGCTCATGCTCTGCGCGGGAATCTCAGTGCCGGCCGCGTTGCGTACGCATGGGGGAGGGCCCGAACGAGCGCTCCTGTTGCTGGCCACCGGCTGGGCGCTGGGTCCGCCGCTGCTGCTTCTGCTGGTGAGTGTGGTCTATCCCACCTTTGTCCCGCGCTATCTGGCGCTGGGTACCCCGGCCGTCGCCATTCTCATCGCGCTGGGGATTTCGGCGGCGATCCGGTTCGTCCTGCGTCCGTTCATCGGCACCGCGGTAATGGCGCCGACGCGCATCCGTGTACCGAGGGCCATTCTGGGGAGCCTGGCAGTGCTGCTGGTCGGAGCTCTCGCGCTGCCCGGCTATCTGGATCAGCGTGCGCCCCTGGCTAAGGGTTCGGACGCCCGTCAGGTTGCCGAGTACATCGGTGCCCACGCACGGTCTGGGGATAGCGTCGTGTTTGACCTGGACCGGAATCCGAGTGCGAGCCCGAGGCGCGGCCTCAGCGTGTACCCGGAGCACTATGCGGGACTGCGCACCCCGGGGGTTGTGCACACCTACCTCGAACTCGGTGGGTTCAACGATGAGGTGCTTCCGGTGGCCGATACCGTGATCGACTCGGAGTCACGCGTGCTCTGGCTGGTTGTGACGCAGCCGCAGCGGGAGCGACGCGCCCAACGGAGCATCGCCGCACTGGCCGCCCAGGGGTTTTCGCCTGCGGGTGAGCACATCCTCGGTCGCAGCGTCGTTGTGGAGCTGCGACGCTAATCCGCGGTTTTCCGCGGAAGTGTCGTTCCGACACGCCACTATTCGGCCCGGATTTGCCCGAACCCTGGAACCTGCGTAAAGTAATACTCATCACCCCAAAGGTGCGGCTCGCTAGAGCGGCCGGCCTCAAGCGGGATCATCCCCATACTTCAACACGCCGGACTTGTTCTGTGCTTGGTTGTGTGGCAGGATTGAAACTCATCCGCTTCACGGATGCCCCACTCACAATCTGATTCTTTATCGGTTGTGGAAGCGAGTTTGTGAAGAGATGATGTGATGTGGTCACCCCTAGTTAGAAGCCATGTAGTTTTTGTGTGGTGGATGTGGGGAGTGTGTGATCCTTGAGAACTCAACAGCGTGCACAATGTCAAATGCCAAAAACCTCGGCATCACTTTTAGTGATGTGGAGATTCCTTTGGAAACATTTTAAACAAACAAAGCAAGTCAGTAATGATTTGTTCTGTCAGTTTCAAACTCGCATCGTTTGCTCTTTTTCCGGGTGGACGGTGCAATCAAATGTCCCGGTCTTTGAGATCGTGGAGATAAACATTTACGGAGAGTTTGATCCTGGCTCAGGACGAACGCTGGCGGCGTGCTTAACACATGCAAGTCGAACGATGAAGCTGGAGCTTGCTCTGGTGGATTAGTGGCGAACGGGTGAGTAACACGTGAGTAACCTGCCCTCCACTCTGGGATAAGCGCTGGAAACGGCGTCTAATACCGGATATGAATCTCCACCGCATGGTGGGGGTTGGAAAGAATTTCGGTGGGGGATGGACTCGCGGCCTATCAGCTTGTTGGTGAGGTAATGGCTCACCAAGGCGACGACGGGTAGCCGGCCTGAGAGGGTGACCGGCCACACTGGGACTGAGACACGGCCCAGACTCCTACGGGAGGCAGCAGTGGGGAATATTGCACAATGGGCGCAAGCCTGATGCAGCAACGCCGCGTGAGGGATGACGGCCTTCGGGTTGTAAACCTCTTTTAGTAGGGAAGAAGCGAAAGTGACGGTACCTGCAGAAAAAGCACCGGCTAACTACGTGCCAGCAGCCGCGGTAATACGTAGGGTGCAAGCGTTGTCCGGAATTATTGGGCGTAAAGAGCTCGTAGGCGGTTTGTCGCGTCTGCTGTGAAATCCCGAGGCTCAACCTCGGGCCTGCAGTGGGTACGGGCAGACTAGAGTGCGGTAGGGGAGATTGGAATTCCTGGTGTAGCGGTGGAATGCGCAGATATCAGGAGGAACACCGATGGCGAAGGCAGATCTCTGGGCCGTAACTGACGCTGAGGAGCGAAAGGGTGGGGAGCAAACAGGCTTAGATACCCTGGTAGTCCACCCCGTAAACGTTGGGAACTAGATGTAGGGTCCATTCCACGGATTCTGTGTCGCAGCTAACGCATTAAGTTCCCCGCCTGGGGAGTACGGCCGCAAGGCTAAAACTCAAAGGAATTGACGGGGGCCCGCACAAGCGGCGGAGCATGCGGATTAATTCGATGCAACGCGAAGAACCTTACCAAGGCTTGACATATACCGGAAACGTCCAGAGATGGTCGCCCCGTAAGGTCGGTATACAGGTGGTGCATGGTTGTCGTCAGCTCGTGTCGTGAGATGTTGGGTTAAGTCCCGCAACGAGCGCAACCCTCGTTCTATGTTGCCAGCACGTAATGGTGGGAACTCATGGGATACTGCCGGGGTCAACTCGGAGGAAGGTGGGGATGACGTCAAATCATCATGCCCCTTATGTCTTGGGCTTCACGCATGCTACAATGGCCAGTACAATGGGCTGCGATACCGCAAGGTGGAGCGAATCCCAAAAAGCTGGTCCCAGTTCGGATTGAGGTCTGCAACTCGACCTCATGAAGTCGGAGTCGCTAGTAATCGCAGATCAGCAACGCTGCGGTGAATACGTTCCCGGGCCTTGTACACACCGCCCGTCAAGTCATGAAAGTCGGTAACACCCGACGCCGGTGGCCTAACCCCTTGTGGGAGGGAGCCGTCTAAGGTGGGATTGGTAATTAGGACTAAGTCGTAACAAGGTAGCCGTACCGGAAGGTGCGGCTGGATCACCTCCTTTCTAAGGAGCATCTGGCAACCATTGGTTGTCCAGGCGCCAGTTCTGAGCAAACGTCTCAGCTGGTAGCTCATGGGTGGAACATTTGATATTTCCGTGCTGAAAGCATGGTGTTGTTAGTACGCTTCTTTGGAAGTTGGAACAGAGCATTATGTGGAAGGTCGGGTGCACGTTGTTGGGTCCTGAGGGATCACTCAAGGCGGTAACGTCTTGTTGATACCTTCGGACCAAAGCTTGTGAGGCAGGAGTCGAACTTAGTGTTTGATGGTTTTACATGTTTTGGTATCGACCGTACGTTGAGAACTACACAGTGGACGCGAGCATCTTAAGAATTACATCTCTTCGGGGATGTGGTTCATGATAAAGATGATCTTTATAGATCATTGGTCAATTTCTGAAAAAGTTTACTTTTATTAGTTTTTTGATCGATTTTTATACTCATGTGATTTCAAATTTTTAAGAGCAAACGGTGGATGCCTTGGCATCTGGAGCCGAAGAAGGACGTAGTAATCTGCGATAAGCCTCGGGGAGCTGATAAACGAGCTGTGATCCGAGGATGTCCGAATGGGGAAACCCCGCCACGGGCTGCAAGGTTACGTGGTGACTCCCGCCTGAATATATAGGGCGGGTAGAGGGAACGTGGGGAAGTGAAACATCTCAGTACCCACAGGAAGAGAAAACAACAGTGATTCCGTTAGTAGTGGCGAGCGAACGCGGAAGAGGCTAAACCGGGCATGTGTGATAGCCGGCAGGCGTTGCATGTTCGGGGTTGCGGGACTTTCCGTAGTGATCTGCCGATCACTGAACATTAGAGAGCGGTATAGACGAATGGTCTTGAAAGGCCAGCCAGAGTGGGTGCCAGCCCCGTAGTCGAAATGCTGTAATCGTGTGGAGAGTATCCCAAGTAGCACGGGGCCCGAGAAATCCCGTGTGAATCTGTCAGGACCACCTGATAAGCCTAAATACTCCCAGATGACCGATAGCGGACAAGTACCGTGAGGGAAAGGTGAAAAGTACCCCGGGAGGGGAGTGAAATAGTACCTGAAACCGTTTGCTTACAAACCGTCGGAGCGCCCTTGTTGGTGTGACGGCGTGCCTTTTGAAGAATGAGCCTGCGAGTTAGTGATATGTGGCGAGGTTAACCCGTGTGGGGAAGCCGTAGCGAAAGCGAGTCTGAATAGGGCGATTCAGTCGCATGTCCTAGACCCGAAGCGAAGTGATCTATCCATGGCCAGGTTGAAGCGTGTGTAAGAGCACGTGGAGGACCGAACCCACTTAGGTTGAAAACTGAGGGGATGAGCTGTGGATAGGGGTGAAAGGCCAATCAAACTTCGTGATAGCTGGTTCTCTCCGAAATGCATTTAGGTGCAGCGTTGCGTGTTTCTTGCCGGAGGTAGAGCTACTGGATGGCCGATGGGCCTCACCAGGTTACTGACGTCAGCCAAACTCCGAATGCCGGTAAGTGAGAGCGCAGCAGTGAGACAGTGGGGGATAAGCTTCATTGTCGAGAGGGAAACAACCCAGACCACCATCTAAGGTCCCTAAGCGCGTGCTAAGTGGGAAAGGATGTGGAGTTGCAGAGACAACCAGGAGGTTGGCTTAGAAGCAGCCACCCTTGAAAGAGTGCGTAATAGCTCACTGGTCAAGTGATTCCGCGCCGACAATGTAACGGGGCTCAAGCACGCCACCGAAGTTGTGGCATTAATATTATGGTAGGCCTTCGTGGTCCAGCCGTATTGATGGGTAGGAGAGCGTCGTGTGGCCAGTGAAGCGGCGGTGTAAACCAGCCGTGGAGGCTACACGAGTGAGAATGCAGGCATGAGTAGCGAAAGACGGGTGAGAAACCCGTCCTCCGGAAGACCAAGGTTTCCAGGGCCAGGCTAATCCGCCCTGGGTAAGTCGGGACCTAAGGCGAGGCCGACAGGCGTAGTCGATGGACAACGGGTTGATATTCCCGTACCGGCGAAGAACCGCCCAAGCTAATCCAGTACTGCTAAACGTTTCGAAGCCGTTTTGATTGATCCCTTCGGGGTGAGACGAGGCGGGGACGCACGTGACCCGATCTGGTGCGGTTAGCGTATTAACAGGTGTGACGCAGGAAGGTAGTCGGTCCTAGGCGATGGTTGTCCTAGGCCAAGAGTGTAGGCCGAGAGATAGGCAAATCCGTCTCTCATATAAGGCTGAGACTTGATGGGGAACCCGTAAGGGTATGATCCGATGATCCTCTGCTGCCAAGAAAAGCATCGACGCGAGGTTCTAGCTGCCCGTACCCCAAACCAACTCAGGTGGTCAGGTAGAGAATACTAAGGAGATCGAGATAATCACGGTTAAGGAACTCGGCAAAATGCCCCCGTAACTTCGGGATAAGGGGGGCCTGGCGCGTGAACACTCTTGCAGTGGGTAGCGTGTTTGGGCCGCAGAGACCAGTGGGAAGCGACTGTTTACTAAAAACACAGGTCCGTGCTAAGACGCAAGTCGATGTATACGGACTGACGCCTGCCCGGTGCTGGAAGGTTAAGAGGAACGGTTAGCCGCAAGGCGAAGCTGAGAATTTAAGCCCCAGTAAACGGCGGTGGTAACTATAACCATCCTAAGGTAGCGAAATTCCTTGTCGGGTAAGTTCCGACCTGCACGAATGGCGTAACGACTTCCCAGCTGTCTCAACCGTGAACTCGGCGAAATTGCATTACGAGTAAAGATGCTCGTTACGCGCAGCAGGACGGAAAGACCCCGTGACCTTTACTACAGCTTGGTATTGGTGTTCGGTGTGGCTTGTGTAGGATAGGTGGGAGACGTTGAAGCGGACACGCTAGTGTTTGTGGAGTCGCTGGTGAAATACCACTCTGGTCATATTGGATATCTAACTTCGGACCGTGATCCGGTTCAGGGACAGTGCCTGGTGGGTAGTTTAACTGGGGCGGTTGCCTCCTAAAAAGTAACGGAGGCGCCCAAAGGTTCCCTCAATCTGGTTGGCAATCAGATGGCGAGTGTAAGTGCACAAGGGAGCTTGACTGTGAGACTGACAGGTCGAGCAGGGACGAAAGTCGGGACTAGTGATCCGGCAGTGGCTTGTGGAAGCGCTGTCGCTCAACGGATAAAAGGTACCTCGGGGATAACAGGCTGATCTTGCCCAAGAGTCCATATCGACGGCATGGTTTGGCACCTCGATGTCGGCTCGTCGCATCCTGGGGCTGGAGTAGGTCCCAAGGGTTGGGCTGTTCGCCCATTAAAGCGGTACGCGAGCTGGGTTTAGAACGTCGTGAGACAGTTCGGTCCCTATCCGCTGCGCGCGTAGGAAATTTGAGAGGATCTGACCCTAGTACGAGAGGACCGGGTTGGACGAACCTCTGGTGTGTCAGTTGTTCCGCCAGGAGCATTGCTGATTGGCTACGTTCGGGATGGATAACCGCTGAAAGCATCTAAGCGGGAAGCCGGCCTCGAGATGAGATTTCCATCCTTTTAGGGAGAGGCTCCCAGTAGACTACTGGGTTGATAGGCCGGATGTGGAAGCGAGGACTAAAGACTCGTGGAGCTGACCGGTACTAATAGGCCGATAATTTGATAATCATTACATGCACACTGTTTTTAAAGGTTGGTGTGTGTGGTCCAGAGTATGTTTCGCGTCCACTTTGTGGTTCTTGATGTATGAGTCGAGAACAATATAGCTGTCACAGGCTGCCTAACATGTTTGGGTGGTGTGTGATGGCCGTGTTGTTGGAGATATGTCAATAGTGTTTCGGTGGTTATAGCAAGAGGGAAACGCCCGGTTACATTCCGAACCCGGAAGCTAAGGCTCTTTGCGCTGATGGTACTGCAGGGGGGACCCTGTGGGAGAGTAAGTCACCGCCGGACTTCTTTACAACACATGTGTGTGTTGCAGGTTGAGAGCCCTGGCCTTATGGTCGGGGCTTTCCTTGTTTAACAGCACTATCGTGGTGCTGCGGCTGGTGTTTCTATCTGGTGCTGGTGTGATGTGATGCTGGCTGGTGGCCTTGTCCTGTGAGGGTGGGGCTTTTTGTGTTTAACCCGGGCGATGGGGTGTGTGCTGCTGGGGTTGTGGGCCTTGCCGGGAAGCGGCAGGGCCTTTTGTGTTTAATGCGGAGCTGTGGGGGGTGCATGCTGCCGCGGCCGGTGGCCTTGCCGGGGAGGGCCGGGCCTCCGGTTCGGGAGGTGCACTCAGACTTGAACTACGGGCTCGGGACTACGAGCTCAGGGCTCTGGGTGTGGGTTAGTGGTCGAGGCCGGAACGGGCGACCAGGACCGCGATCTCCGTACGGTTACGCGCACCCAGTTTGAGCTGGATGTCCTGCAGGGTCGACTTGACCGTCGAGTCGGCGATGAAGAGCCGGCGACCGATTTCCGCGTTGGAGGAACCATCCAGCAGGGCGAAGGCAATGTCGCGTTCGCGCGGGGAGAGCAGGTCGATGCTCTGTCGTGCCCGCTCCTGCGGGGCACCGGCGCCGCCGGCGCGAACCCAGTCGGCCAGATGATTAGCGCTGCGCGGTGACAGCGCGGTCTCGCCGCGGGAGACCCCGCGGATCGCGTTGGTAATCGCATCGGGGCCGTCGGACTTGAGGATAAAGCCCGCCGCACCCGCGGCGATTGCATCAACAACCCGCGGACCATCATCGAAGGAGGTCATCATCACAAACTGGGGAGGAACCGGGAGGCCCTGGGCGATCGTCACCGCGGCTACACCGTCGATGCCGGGCATCCGCACATCGATCAGGACAACATCGGGCCGAAGCTGGGTACAGGCGGCCATGACATCGGCGCCGTCCATCCGGGATCCCACCAGGCGGAGGTCCGCGGTGGCCGACAGGATGCTCTCGATTCCGGTGTGCACGAACGGATCATCATCGATCACAAGCACGTCAATGTGCTGAACACCCGAAGGATTTGAAGCGCTGCCTGAAGTCACCCCTTGATTCTAGGGCGTACATCCGGTGCTGGGAGGCTATCGAGGCCGGGGAGTGCGGCCCGTGACGCACGGACGTTGGGCGCTCTCCGTGCTGCGCTGGTCCGTTAGGCGGGGAACGGGGCGGCCGGGGCGTCGTGGGCGGCGGGCTCCGGGGGGATCCAGGGAAGCCAGGCGTAGATACCGTAGACGCCGTTGTCGTCGGTACGGGCGGTGAGGGTGCCGCCCAGTAGCTGGGCGCGTTCGGTCATTCCGGTCACCCCGTGCCCGCCGCCCACGGACGTCGGGGTGAGGCCCTCGGGGGCGGGATTGGTAAGGGTGAGGGTGAGACCCGCCCCCGGGCCTCCGCGCAGCGAGAGCGAGACCGTCTGCCCCGGCGCGTGGCGCCGCGCATTGGCCAGCGCCTCCTGCACGATTCGATAGCAGGCGTGCGCAACCCGGGGGTCGCAGCCCGCGGCATCAGAGAGAAAAACATTGGAGACGATCCCGCCGGGGAGGGCCTCGGCGGCCTCAATCAGGTCGGGGAGATCGGCAAGCGAGGTACGCCCGGAGGTGATCCGAGCGCCCCGCGCCTGGGCCGGGTCACGCAGCACGTCCACCACATAGCGCAGATCGTCCAGGGAGCGCTGTGCGGACTCCCGCACCACGCTTGCGGCTCCGGCCAGGGCGGTGTCGCTCTCGCGGGCGTTGACCTCCAGGGCACCCGCGTGCAGGGACAGCGTGGACAGGCGCGAGGCCAGGGTGTCATGGATCTCCCGGGCCACCTCCTGACGCTCCCGCTGCCGGGTGACCTCGTCGCTCAGGGTTGCGGCACTCTGCCGGGTGTCCTCAACCTCAACCAGCGCGACATCGCGCTCGGAACGAGCCCGCAGGATCAACCCGGTCGAGGCGAAGGGCAGCATGAGTAGAAAGACCGACAGCGGTACCGCCCAGGGCAGGGACGCCAGCACCGCCTCGGGCCCCGCGCCCCGTCCGGCAAACCCGGAAACCAGCGAGTTTGAGACCGCCTGCGAATCCCAGCGGGTCGCCACCCCACAGGCCAGGGCAACGGCCCCGGTCAGGATCCACACCCAGGGCCCGCGTCGGCGATGCAGGACCGATACCAGCGCGATCAGCGCCGGAATGGGGGTGGTGGGCAGCAAAATGGCGATGGCCGCCGCAATCGCGGTCACCAAATAGGGCCACCGGGTGCGCCAGACGAGAAGAATCGAGGCGCCGACCATCAGCAGGGCGCCCACGCCGGCGGCCACCGCGATGCCGGGACTGGCCGGTGGAATTCCCCGGTCGGCATCGCCGAGGTGCTGGCCCAACGGGATGATCGAGAAGAAGATTCCGAGGGTCACCCAGACGGTGGTGACCAGCCCACGCAGAAACGCCCGTCCACGAGTACCGGCACCGGCGCGAACACGGTTTGGCTGCGGCGCACCGGACGGCGGCAATGGGGGCGGGGGAGTGGTCATGCACCTCATCGTATGGCAGCGGGCACCCTGCCCGCGGCCCCCGGGTGGCGGGAGTGTGGCGGGGTGGCATTCCCCCCGAACGGCGGGAGGGTTCGGCCCGTTCGGTGGGTGCGCGGTGATCGTCGCCGCTGGTTGGCTGGGAACCACAGCAAGACACGGCCCGGGTCGCCTCGACAACCGGTATCGCCGCCCCAGACACGAAGGACAGAATCACCATGAGTGCTCCGCAGAACACCCTCCCCGCCCCCGACAACTCGGCACCGAACGGTGCGGCACCGGCCAAGCGTCGGAACTGGTTCGCCCGCCACAAGGTCCTGACGGTTCTGGGCATCATCGCGGCCATCATCGTCATCTCGAGCATCGCCGCCGGGGGTGGCGGGAAGTCCAAGCCCGCTCCCGAGGGCAAGCCCGCGGCCGGGGCCCCCGCGGGGGAAGCGGTAGCCGGGGAAAAGCCCGCCGAGGAAAAGCCCAAGGACACGCTGCCCGGGATCGGTGAGGCGGTCACCGCCGGCTCGATGGAGTTCACCGTCACCGGGGTTGAGGAGGCGGGCACCACCGTGGGTGGCCAGTACCTTTCGGCCACCGCGCAGGGGCGTTTTGTGCGTGTCGCGCTCTCGGTGAAAAATGTTGGAGACAAGCCCGAAACATTCCTGGTGAACTTCCTCAAGATCGAGGATGCCCAGGGTCGTAGCTTCAACGCGGACAGCAGCGCCACCATCTACGACACCAGCTCCGCCGACACCTGGATCTCCGAGATCAACCCGGGCAATTCCGTGACCGGATCGGTGATTTTTGATCTGCCGGCCGACGCCGAGCTGAAGACTCTGAGCGTGTCCAACTCGGTCTGGGGCGGGGCCAAGAAGATCGCCCTGGGCTAGGCCCACCACCCTCATTCCGGCCGTCCCTCGGGGCGGCCGGAATGTTTTCGGTCTGTAACGTTTGTGTTAACGACCCCAAAAAACACTTGCTGTTAATTTGTTCGTAAGCTTTACTAACAAACATGACTCACGGAGTAGACACCGATCGCAACGCAGCGGTAGGACGCATGACCCGCGCCGGCGGCGGCCTGCGCGGCCTGCGCCCCACCGCCAAGGTGCTGCCCGAGCATGCCCGCAGCCACAACCGTTCACTCGTGCTTCAGCAGCTCTACCGCACCGAGGGCCTCAGCCGCGCGGACATCGCCCGCAGCACCGGTCTCACCCGGGTCACCATCTCCGATCTGGTGGGGGAGCTGATCGGCGAGGGGCTGATCACCGAGCTCGGCCAGCGCGAGGACGCGCGTCCGGGAAAGCCCGCGACCCTGCTCGCCCTGAACGTTCACGCCTTCCACCTGATCGGGATGGACCTCTCCGACAAGGTGGCCTTCCACGCGGCCCGGTTCGACCTCGGCGGCACGATCATCGAGCGGATCTCCGCTCCCCGCGGCACCGCGGTGGGCGAGGACGCCCTGGAAATCGTCTATGCGCTGGTGGAGCGTCTCCTGCGCGATGAGACCTCACCGATTCTCGGGATTGGCGTGGGCAGCCCCGGTGTGGTCGACGGCGAGGGCCGCATTCGCACCGCCCCGAACCTCGGCTGGCACGACCTGCCCCTGCGTGATCTGCTGGCCGAGCGCTTCGAACTCCCCGTCACCGTCGCCAACGACGCCAACGCCGCGGTGCTCGCCGAGCACACCTTCGGAAGCCAGGACGCCGCGAGCGACCTGATCCTGATTCAGATCGGGGCCGGTGTGGGTGCCGGCCTGATCGTGGACGGCGCCCCGGTTTCGGGCAGCCGTTCGGCCGCCGGTGAGATCGGTCACGTCGTGGTGGGCACCGACGGCGGCCCGCGCTGCGCGTGTGGCAAGGACGGCTGCGTCGAGGCCTGGGTGGCCGCCGGCCGCCTCGCCGAACAGCTTGAGCAGGCCGCGGATCCCGCCGCCGCCGAAGCCCTGTTGGCCGCCGCCGGTGAGCGCCTGGGCATCGCCCTGGCCCCCGTGGTTGGCGTGCTCAACCTCTCCGAAATTGTCCTCAGCGGACCCACCACACTTCTCGAGGGCGCGTTTGCCGACGCGGTCCTTGAGACCATTCGTCAGCGCACAATCAGCGATATCCATGCTGAATTGACGCTGCGTATGACCGCGCTAGGCCAGGACATCGTCCTGCGTGGCGCGGCCGTTCTCGTCCTCTCCGGACAGCTCGGAGTTTCATAGCCGAGAAACACAACCGATCACATGATCACCTCGTCACACCAATTGTTTAAGGAACGCATCATGAAGAAGAAACTGGGAGTACTGGCCCTCGTGGCCGCGTCGGCCCTGGCTCTGACCAGCTGCGCAAGTAACGGCAGCCCCGGATCCAGCGAAGCATCCGATGCCAACATTCGTGTCTGGCTGGTGGGTACCGACACCCCCAAGGAAGCTCGCGAATACCTCGTCTCCACGTTCGAAAAGGAAAACCCCGGGTCAAAGTTGACCATCGAGGAGCAGTCCTGGACCGGCCTGGTTGACAAGCTCAACACCAACCTCTCCGGCAGCGACAGCCCCGACGTGGTTGAGGTCGGAAACACCCAGGCCGCGGCCTTCACCTCGGCCGGCGCCTTCCTCGACCTGACCAAGGACTTCGACGAGCTCGGCGGCAAGGACCTGCTGCCCGGCTTCGTGGAGGCCGGTAGCTACGACGGCAAGTTCTACGCCGCCCCGCTGTACTCCGGTGCACGCCTCGTCTTCTACAAGAAGGACGCCCTCGCCGCCGCGGGCCTGCAGGTTCCCACCACCCTCGCCGACTACGTCACCAACGGCAAGAAGCTCGCGACCGACAACCCCGGCAAGTCGGGCATCTGGTGGCCCGGACAGGACTGGTACAACGCCCTGCCCTTCATCTGGGAAAACGGTGGCGAGGTTGCCACCTTCAAGGATGGCAAGTGGTCCTCGGCCTTCTCGACCGAGAAGTCCCTCGAGGGTCTGAAGCAGGTTCAGGACGCCATGCTGAACGCCTCCCGCGCCCCCAAGGACGGCAAGGAAGACAACCCGCAGGTTGGGTTCTGCGACGGCACCAGCCTGCAGCTGTCGGCACCGAGCTGGGTCAAGTGGTCGATCCTGGCCAAGGCCGACGCCGAAACCCCCGGCTGCCCGGACCAGGAAGAAAACCTCGGCGTCTACGCGCTGCCCGGTAAGGACGGCGGCGCCGCATCGGTCATGGCCGGTGGATCCAACATCGCCGTTTCGGCCAAGTCGAAGCACCCGGAACTCGCGGTCAAGGCGCTGAAGATCATCCTCAGCGACGAGTTCCAGACCATCTACGCCAAGGGTGGACTGGTTCCGGCCAAGCTGTCGCTGGCCAAGGAACTCGGCACCGACGAGGTCGCCAAGGCAACCGCCGAGGCCGCCGCGAAGGCCCGTCTGACCCCGCCGTCGCCCAAGTGGGCCGACGTCGAGGCCGCCGGCCTGCTGCAGGACTTCTTTGTGAAGATCGCACAGGGCGGGGATGTTGATTCCCTGGCCAAGGAGCTCGACAAGAAGATCGACGGCATCCTCAACGGCTAACGCCACCCGGATCGGCCGCACAGTCGCGGCCGATCCGCTCCCAGCTAGCCGGCCGGGGACCACACACCCCGGCCGGCTTCCCTCTCCCCACCCGCAATACCCCGTAATACCCGGCGAACCCGATCGAATCCCCTTCCGGTCCCATCCCCACACTTTTTCAACGAAGAGAGTTTCAGATGTCTACCCTGAATAGCGCCCCACCGCGGGTGCCAGACGCGCCGGAGGAGGCCCCGGCGACCACGCCGGCGGGCGGCAAGGCGAACGCACGCGGCCGCTTTGGTGCCAAGTTCACCCCGTACTCCCTGCTGGTGCCGTCGATCGTGGTGCTCGGTGTGGTGATCGGTTGGCCGCTGATCAACCTGATCATCATGTCGTTCCAGAAGTTCGGCCGCGCCCAGGTGTTTGGTGCCCCGCCGGAGTGGATCGGCTTCGGCAACTACGCCAAGGTGCTCGGCGACCCCACCTTCTGGGAGGTCCTCGGACGCTCGCTGCTGTTCTGCCTGGTCTGCGTGGTGATCACCATGGTGCTGGGAACCCTCATCGCGATGATGATGACCCGCCTCACCAAGTTCTTCCGCCTCCTGCTCTCGGTGGGTCTGCTGCTGGCCTGGGCGATGCCCGCGCTGACCGCAACCATCGTCTGGGGCTGGATCTTTGACACCGACTACGGTGTCATCAACAACGTTTTGGTGAACGTATTCGGGCTGGACTTCCAGCAGCACTCGTGGCTGATCGATCCGGTGAGCTTCTTCTTCGTGGCCGCGATCATCGTGATCTGGGGCGCCGTTCCGTTTGTGACCTTCACCGTGTACGCGGGCCTCAGCCAGGTCCCCGACGAGGTGCTTGAAGCCGCCTCGCTCGACGGCGCCGGTTACCTGGCCCGCTTCCGGCTGATCGTGTTCCCGTACCTCAAGTCGATCTTCGTGGTGGTCACCATCCTACAGATCATCTGGGACCTGCGGGTGTTCACCCAGATCTATGCGCTGCAGGGTATCGGCGGCATCAAGGAACAGACCAGCACCCTCGGTGTGTACATTTATCAGACCTCGCTCGGTAGCGGAGAGTACGGCATCGGTGGTGCCATCGCCGTGATCACGGTGATCATCCTGATGGCCATCTCGCTGTACTACGTCCGTCAGAGCATCAAGGAGGAAGAGCTGTGACCAGCCAAACGGCCCTCGGCCCGACCCTGCGCGGGACCACCCCGCCGTCCAAGCGCGTGACCTCCGGTGCCCTGCGCCGGCGCAAAACCACCACGGTGGTGCTGAGCATTATCGCCGTGATTATCTTCCTATGTGCGGTGTTCCCGGTGTACTGGATGATCAACACGTCCTTCCAGCCCAACAACGAGATCCGCTCGACCACGCTGCACTTCTGGCCGGATAACTTCACCCTGCGCAACTACTACACGGTGCTCTTTGAGCCCGGCCGGACCCCGTTCCTGCCGGCCCTGGGGAACTCGCTGATGGTGACCCTGCTCACGGTGACCGTGGCACTGGTATTTGCCTTCCTGGCCTCGCTCGCGGTGACCCGCTTCCGCTTCAAGAGCCGCAAGGCGTTTATCCTGACCATCCTGATCATCCAGATGATCCCCGCCGAGGCCATGATCGTCTCGACCTATCGGGTGCTGGATGGCTGGCATCTGCTCAACACGATCGCCGGTTTGACCCTGGTGTACGTGGCCACCGTGCTGCCGTTTACGATCTGGACCCTGCGCGGGTTTGTGAACGGCATTCCGGTGGAGCTTGAGGAGGCCGGCATGGTCGACGGGCTCTCGCGTTCGGGCGCCTTCTGGAAGATCACCTTCCCGCTGCTGGCCCCGGGCCTGGTGGCCACCGGTGTGTTCGGATTCATCCAGGCCTGGAACGAGTTCCTGCTGGCCCTGGTGGTCAACTCCCGGCCCGACATGATGACCCTGCCGGTGTGGCTGCGTACGTTCCAGACGCTCACCGGAACCACCAACTGGGCCGCCATCATGGCCGGATCCACCCTCATGGCGATCCCGGTGATCGTCTTCTTCTTGATCGTTCAGGGCCGAATGACCAGTGGCCTGGTCTCCGGTGCCGTGAAGGGATAACCATGACCAACTCCTCCCTCAGCCCCGAGGTTCTCCGCGCCATTTCCGCGACCATGCTCCCGGGCTTTGACGGCCCCGAGCTGCCCGACTGGCTGGCCGCGCGCCTGCGCGCCGGCCTCGGCGGGGTGTGCCTGTTCTCGATGAACATCGAGTCCCCGAGTCAGCTCCGGGAGCTGACCGCGGCGATCCTCGACGCCAACCCCGACGCGGTCATCGCGATCGATGAGGAGGGCGGGGACGTGACCCGCCTGCACCACCAGACCGGCTCGCCCTTCCCGGGCAACGCGATCCTCGGCAAGCTGGGCGATCCGGTGGGTACCGAAGGTATCGCCGCCCGGGTGGGATACGAGCTCGCCGATGCCGGGGCCACGATGACCTTCGCCCCGGATGCCGATATCAACTCCAACCCCAACAACCCGGTGATCGGGACCCGCAGCTTCGGTACCGACGCCCACGCGGTGGGTGTCCACACCGCCGCCTGGGTGCGCGGGGTGCAGGGCCGCGGCATCGATGCCAGCACCAAGCACTTCCCCGGCCACGGCGACACCGAGAACGACTCACACCTGTCGCTGCCGGTGATCGACCGCTCGCTCGAGGAGCTGCGCGAGCGCGAGCTGATCCCGTTTGTCGACGCCATCGCCGCGGGTACCAACACGATCATGACCTCGCACATCATGCTGCCGCAGGTGGACCCCGAGCACCCGGCCACCCTGTCCCGCACGATCCTGCAGGACCTGCTGCGCGGCGAGCTGGGCTTCACCGGCGTGATCGTCACCGACGCGCTGGATATGACCGGCGCCAGCGGCAAGACCGGAATCCCCGAGGCCGCGGTGCGTGCGCTCGCCGCGGGCTGTGACCTGCTGTGCATCGGCAGCAACAACACCGATCCGCAGATGGGGGAGATCGAGGCCCATGTGGCCGCGGCGATCGAATCCGGTGTGCTGCCCGCCGAGCGGGTACTCGAGGCCGCCGAGCGCCTGCGCGTGCTCGCCGACCGCGGCCGTACCCTGCGGGCCGAGGCCGCCTCGCAGCCGGTTCCCGACACCGCCTGGCCGACGCCCGCCGCGGTGGCCGCAACTTTCGATGGGCTGCCCGGGGTTTCCCTGCCCACGCCGAGCCCCGAGGCACCGGTGCACGTGGTCACCGTCGAGGGCGTCCCGAATATTGCCGTGGGCCCGCTGCCCTGGGGACCGCACGCGGCCCAGACCGCCGAGGCGCGGGACGCGGGACTGATCTTCCACCTGGTGGACGGCACCGACCTCTCGGGTGCCGTGGCCGAGATTCCCACCGGCGTGCCGATCGTGGTGCTGGGACAGAACAACCACCGCGGGGAGCGGGTGCAGGCGGTCCTCGCCCTGCTGCGTGAGCGCGGCGACGCCCCCTCCACCGTAGACATGGGCTGGCCCGCGCCCGACCGCGCCGACGCGCAGATCGCCACCCTGGGTGCCTCGCGCCTGGCCGGGGAGGCGTTCCTGGAGTGCTGGCTCAGCGGTGGTTTCGCGGCGGAAGAGGTCCCGCGATGAGACTGGGGATCGATGTCGGCGGCACCAAAACCGCCGCGGTGGTCCTCGATGACAATGATGTGGCGATCGAGGAGCTG
This sequence comes from Mycetocola sp. JXN-3, assembly GCF_014522285.1. GTDB lineage: Bacteria > Actinomycetota > Actinomycetes > Actinomycetales > Microbacteriaceae > Mycetocola > Mycetocola saprophilus. Next base: position 3,324,356 of record NZ_CP041635.1, on the reverse strand, counting down.
ACCCGCCCCACCGGCTATGGCCGCGACCAGGTGCTCGCCTCGGTGCTGGAAACCAGCGCCGAGCTGGCACAGCGGGTGGGCCTCACCGCCGACCGCTTCGCCTCGATCGGGATCGGGATCCCCGGGGCGGTCAACGCGCAGATCGGCCGGGTCGAGCACGCGGTCAACCTGGGCCTGGACCGCTTCGATCTGGGCAGCGAGGCCGCCGCGCGGCTGGGCACCCGGGTCTCCGTGGAGAACGATGTGAATGCCGCCGCGGTGGGTGCCTACCGCTATGTGGCCACCACCGGGGGCGACACCTCCCTGGGCACCGACGGGCTCGCCTATCTCAACCTGGGGACGGGGCTGGCCGCCGGAATCGTCCTCGATGGGCACCTGCGTCGGGGCAGCTCGGGGGTGGCCGGGGAGATCGGCCACATCCCCGTGGATTCCGGTGGGGTGATCTGCTCCTGCGGCCAGCGCGGCTGCCTGGAAACCGTGGCCTCGGGCTCGGCGATTGCCCGCCAGTGGCCGACCACCGGTACCTCACCGGTCCACGATATGATGGCCGCAGCGGCCGCCGGAGATCCGGTTGCCGGTCGGATTCGTGCCCTGCTTTTTGAGGGGGTGGCAACCGCCGTTCGCATCCTCACGCTCAGCGTGGATGTGCGCACGGTGGTGCTGGGCGGAGGCGTCACTAGCCTCGGCGAACCCCTGTTGTCCGGCGTGGATGCGGTGCTAAACGAGTGGGCCGAGGCTTCCCCGTTTATCGCCTCGCTGCGCCTGGGTGAACGCATCCGTGTGATCCCCAGAACCCACCCGGTGGCCGCCGTTGGCGCCGCCCTCATTGGAGTTTCAAACAGTGTCTGAAGTATTCGTTGTATCGGGACCGGCCGAGGCCGGGGAGTACGTAGCCGAAATTCTGGCCCGTGCCATCACCACCAATCCGGAAACCGTGCTGGGCCTGGCCACCGGTTCCACCCCACTGCCGATCTATGCGGCGCTCGCCGAGAAGGTCCGGACCGAGGGGATCGACGTGTCCCGGGTCAGCGGATTCGCGCTGGATGAGTATGTGGGCATCGATCCCACCCATGAGCAGAGCTACCACCACGTGATCGACGCCGAGGTGACCCAGACCCTGGGCCTGGACGCATCGCGGGTGCACGTGCCCTCGGGCAACCCGGAGACGCTGGAGTCGGCCGGGACCGCCTATGAGGAGGCCATTCGCGCCGCCGGCGGGGTGGACTGGCAGATCCTGGGAATCGGAGCCAACGGGCACATCGGCTTCAACGAGCCCGGCTCCCCGCTGGACTCGCTGACCCGTCGGGTTCCGCTGACCGAGCAGACCCGCGAGGACAACGCCCGCTTCTTCGAGACCATCGACGAGGTGCCGCGACACGCCATCACGCAGGGTGTGGGCACGATTCTTCGCGCCGGACACCTGTTCCTGCTGGCCTTCGGCGCACACAAGGCCGACGCCGTGGCGCGCGCGATTAACGGGCCGATCAGTCCCGAGATTCCCGCCTCCGCCATCCAGTCGCACCCGCACGTGACGGTGCTGCTGGACGCGGCCGCCGCCGCCGGTCTGGCCCCCGCCGACTACACCGTGGTCGAGGGTGCCGTTTCCGCCGTGTAAACTGGACACATAACCACGAATTAGCTGTTTCGGTGGACATAGCAAGAGGGAAACGCCCGGTCACATTCCGAACCCGGAAGCTAAGACTCTTTGCGCCGATGGTACTGCAGGGGGGACCCTGTGGGAGAGTAGGACACCGCCGGACTTATAATTCGAAGCCCCGTGACTGGATTTCCAGTCACGGGGCTGGTTTGTTTAACCGGCGCATCTAGTCCAGACGGATCCTCAGCGCCTCGGTATGGGTGGCCTCCCCGGCGAGCAGGCTGAGACCCGCGGTGATGATCTCGCCCGACGCCCCGGTGGGTGTCACTAACAGCGTGAATTCGCCGTGCGCATCCGCGGGGATCTCGGGCAGCGCGCAGGTGGATTCCGATTCGCTGGTTGCGCAGTACCAGCCGATGCCCGCCCCCTGGGTCAGGCCGACGAGGGTGCCCGGGCCGGTGAGCGTGATCGAAAAGGACACCGCCCCGGCGTCGTCGCCGGTGTTGGCGGTGGTGATTGTCAGGGGGAAGGTGCCCGCGGCGGTGGTGGGCGCGGCGGCCTCGATGTGCACGCCACCGCGACCCGTCTGCTCGGAGGGCGTGGGGACCGGGGCCCGCCCGTTTGGTGCGGGTGTGGCGGCGTCCGTGGGGGCCTGGGCGGCGGGGGACGTCGAGGCCGAGGTTGAGGCGGAGGCCAAGACCGGTGGCGCAGTGGTCTCGGGGGCGACGAGGACGGTGATGATCGAGACGGTCACCGCGGTGGCTACCACTGCGGCCGCCGCCAGAACGCCGGCCGACTGCGCGGCCAGGGGGAGGGACGCCGCCCGCGCCGTCTGCGAGACGCCATCCACGAGCACGCCGCCGCCGAGCACGGCCGGACCGAGGAGGAGAGGGCCGAGGAGGAGGGCGAGTGCGCCGCCGTCCGCCGGTGGGCGGCGCGAGGCCGCCCGGCAGTGCTCGCAGGACTCCCGATGCCGCCGGAAGGCTGCGGGCAGCGAGCGGAGGCGCTTGCCGGCCCGCAATCCCAGGATCAGCGGGATAAACGGATGGCACTCGGGCGGCAGCTCGGCCCGCGCCTGCGCGCGGGCGAAGGCTTCGGCCAGGCCACGACGGGCGCGGATCAGCAGCTGCGAGCTGGCGTTGGGGGACAGCCCCAGCAGCAGCGCGAGCTCCCGCGGTTTCGCCCGCTCCACCTCCCCGTACCAGAGCACCTCCCGCCAGGCGGGGCGGAGTGATCCAAACGCCTCCCGCAGTGGGGTGAACTCGGCGTCGTGGGAGAACCGGTGATCCGAGCCGGGCAGGGTCGGCAGGTCGGCGCCTTCGGGATCGAGCGGGGAGGTGGGGAGCTTGACCTGAAGGTCCTGATAGATCAGGTTGCGCGCGGTGGTATAGAGGTAGGCGCGCACGTTGTGGGTGGGACCGCCGCCGCGATTTAGCCGTGCAAGGAAGCGGGCGAACGCCTCGGCGGCATAGTCCTCGGCGGCCTCATTGCCGCGTTCCCACTGGCGGGTGGCGCGCAGCAGGGCGGGGAAGTGGCGTCGATACAGCTCATCGGCGGCCCCGCGGTCGCCGAGGCGCGCCTGCTCGAGCAGGTGCTGATCGGACGTGTCGAGAATCGCCGTTTCCCATCTGGGTCTGATGCCGGGTTCGACGCTGGCCGGCTCGCATGCGGGGCGTCCCGCGCCGCGGAACTAATCATAAAGTATTTCATATTGTCGTCACGAAATCACGATCGGTCACTCTCACCGTGTGGAAGACAAAAATCCTAACCATCACACACGTTCTAGAGGACCGAAGCATGCCACTGCCGTCAGCCCCCATCGCCGTCCACCCGAGGAGGCGATCCGCCCTCGCGGCGTTGATCACCACCCTCATGATGCTGGCCATCCTGATCACCGGAACCACGCCCGCCCGCGCGGCCACCGCCGACTACACCCTGGAAATCTCGGCCCCGCAGACGGTGCCGGTGGGGAAGGCGTTTCGGTACACCGTCTCGATCCTGACCCCCGACGCCAATGCCTCGACCCCGGCCACCGGCATCGACCTGGACATCGCCCTCCCCACCGGGGTGAGGTTTGATGCGGCACCCTTCGGCGGCGGCAACGTGGTCGCGACGGCCCCCGCCTACGACTCGACCACCAACACGGTGCACCTGGACCTGCGCGATATCACCGAGGGGGTGAACGAGGTGGTGTTCACGGTGACCCAGGTCGACACCGCGGTGATGGACTCCTCCACCACACTCGTCGCCCACGTGACCGGAACCCCGAGCGACACGGGGACGCCCCCCACGGCGTCGGCCCTCACCCGGGTGGTGGGCAACCTCAACTACGCCCCGGCCAAGGCGTTCGCGACGATCCTCGGCGGCTCCAATCGCATCGTCGAGTACACGTTTGACGTGGCGACCAAGGACTCCGGTCCCGAGGGTGGCACCTTCACCACCTGGGGTCAGCGCCTCACCGATGTGCTGCCGGCGGGGGCCGTAATCACCGGAACCTTCTCTAGCATCGGCGGCACCTGGACGGTAACGGGCACCCCGGCGACCGGCCTGCGGGCCGTCTGGGAACGTACCGGAACCGCCTATGGTCCCTCCACCGCGCCGATGGCCGGTGCCGGGGCTCAGCTCGGATTCACCGTTTCCTATCCCGAGGCGGCGTTCCCCGACGGCACCCGTCCGCCGGAAAACGTGGTGGGACTCGACGTGAGTGACCACGGCGGCACCTGGAGTGCCCGCCCCACCGCCAAGACCCAGGGCCCCGCGTTCATCCCCAGCACCATCGGTCACGCGGTGGCGATCGAAAAGACCGCCAACTTCTCCGGGGGACAGGACTCATTTGAGTGGGGCAACGGCCAGTGGCTAGCCCAGTACGGGGTGCGCGCCTCGTTCCTCAACTCGGTGGACACCGAGCAGCTGGACACCATGACCATCGAGGACTCGGCGGGCATCGGCGCGGATAACGCCGCCTTTTTTGAACAGGGCGATCTGCGTCGCCTGGCCGTTCTCTTTAACTCGACGCTGCGCGCCGCGGATGTGCCCTACCGGCTGGAGTACACCACGAGCAGTGGTCCGGCATGGCATGGCGCCGGGTCCGGGCTGCGCACCGGAACCGATCTGCGGATGACCTTTGTGGCGGCCGGATCCACCGGCTGGGACAGTGACGGATACACCCTGGTGGAGAACCTGCCCGCGGGACAGACGGTAACCGGCTGGCGAATCGTGCTCTCCCCGGAGGCCACGGATCCGGGAATTCCCGGCGGATCGCAGGTCCAGGTGGCCCCCTCGTACGTGCCGATCCTCGCCGGTGCCGCGGGCGCGACCGAAACCTACACCAACACCGCGGTTGTCAACGGCGTGATGAGTGGCGGCGTCATGCTGCCCGGTGCCGCGGACTCCGCCCGACTCGGCCTGGCCGATCGGGTGCCCGTCATCACCCAGGTGATCGGCGTGCCCTCGACCCTGACCGTCGGGCAGGACGCCAGCTACCTGGTCAACATCGCCAACATGGATCCGGTGCGCGCCTACGCCGATGCCAAGATGCGCGTGGTGCTGCCGGTCGGCGTGTTCTATGACGATGCCGCCGGGGTCAGCCCCGCCTACGCCCAGACCCCCACCGCCAACGTGCCGGTTCCCGTGCCGGGGAGCGGACTGACCATCTCGACCGAGACGGTCACCGACGCCGACGGCGAGCACCAGGTGGTGGTATTCGCCTTCGATACCCTGGCCAGCATTCGCCTCGCCGGTACCCCGCAGGAGCGGGTCGAAACCCAGGGATTCCGCTACACCATCCCGGTGCGGGTGCTGCCCCAGGCGTATCGTGCCGATCAGGGTAGCGTGGCCACCCGCACCTTCGCCTCGGTGGATGACCCGGCGTTCGCCACGGTCCCGATGGGATTCTCCCCGGCGTATGTCGGCGAGGACACCTTCGACTTCAACCCCGCGCTTCCCACGATTGCCCGCTTTGCCAAGGACTCCCAGGTTGCGACCTCGGGTGGCCTGCTGATGGGCAAGCAGGTGCGCGCCCATGAGACAGACGGGTGGGAGCTCTCGGCTCCGGTGTCTGGATCGGATCCCGCCCAGTGGAAGGTGTATGTGCGTAACGTGCTGAGCGATGCGGTGACCAACCTGGTGGTCTTTGACCGGATGCCCACCCGCGGGGACGAGCGTGGATCGGCGTTTGGCGAACGGTTGGTGGGTCCGCTCTCGGGCGCCCCGGCCGGTGCCGTGATCGAGTACTCGACCGACGCGACCTCCGCCACCACGGGAACCTGGAGCGCCGACCCCGCGGATGCGGCCGGGGCCACCGCCTTCCGCCTGACCACCGGAACGCTAAACGCGGGGGAGGAATTCGAGCTGCGCTTTGACACCGAAGCCGATGACCCCGGTGCGCGGGCGGGGGCGCGGGCGATCAACGATGTGAGCGCGTCCGCGTCCTATCGAGGCAGCCCGCGATCCATCTCCTCGAATGAGGCGGACATCGTGATGGCCCCCGCCCCGGCGCTGAGCGTGCTGAAGAAAACCAACGGGGTCGAGTATTCGGCACCGCCGGGGGCCGGCGTGGAGGCGGGGTCCGAGGTGACCTGGACCTACACGGTCACCAACACCGGCAACACCCCGCTGGCCAACATCGAGGTGATCGATGCCTACACCGACGGGCAGGGTGCGTCCGGAACCCAGTCGGTGGTTTCCGCGCCGGGGGAGGTGCTGCAGCCCGGTGCTTCGCGCATCTTCGAGCTGACCGGCACCGCCGTGGAGGGGCAGTATCACAACGTCGCGACCGTGAGCGCGGCCGCGGTGGACGAGAGCGGCACGGTCATCACCGCGCCGGTGGCCCCGGCCAGCGACGAGTCCTGGTATCTCGGCACGGCGATGACCGACCCGGGAACGCCCGGCGGCGGTGACGAGGGCACGTCCGGCGACTCGGGTACCTCGGGCGACGGGGATTCCGGCATCCCGGGCCCCGGGCACACGGGGTCGGATGCCGACGCGGAAGGCCTGGCCTCGACCGGAAGCGAGGCGGCCCCGCTCCTCGCCGGGGTGGCACTCCTGCTCCTGGCCGGCGGCGGGCTGATGCTCATGCGCCGGCGCGCTCGCCAGGACCGCTCGATGCGCTAGCCGAGGTCATCGGCCGCGGTTGCCGAACCGATGAGGCACGAGCCCGCAGGTGCCGACCCTGCGGCATCGCGCTCGGTGGCCGCGGTATTATCTCGAAGGGTGAGGTTTAGCGCGGCCAGCTCTCCGATGAGCTCAGCCATGCGCACTACGCGGATGAGCGAATCGGTTTGACCCGTAACAGGAAGCTTGCCGTTGTCTCGGTGAGCGTTGTCGATCTTGAAGCCCACGAAGTGCATCAGGAACTGGCTGCGTAACGAGAGGCGTGGGTCGAGGGTTGTGGGTGACGCGGCAGCCGAGATGAGCTGCGGCGAGACTCCTCCGAGTGACCTATCGCGTTGAAGTCACAAGCGCCGCGCTACAGCGGGTTTAACACTGCTGGTTTCCGCTTGCGAGAGATTATGCGATATACCGATTCGACGCTGATTGTGATCGTTGTTCGCACTGCCCATTGTCGCGGTCCGTGTGAGGTGTCCAGCGTCGCGTCGAGAGAATTGAAGTGATGCTCAGGCTATCTATTAGCGGCCACAACCGGCAGCGTTTGAGCTTCAACTCGAGAGCATTCGAGCTCTAAATCACAACTGACGTTCGCTCAACTGAGTCTTGTCGGTCATGATGATTGATCCGTGCGGAGATACGTGAAGTCCATTTAGGTTTATTTTTGTTGTTTCGGTTTGCGCTAGGTTTACCCGACCGTGGTCATTCACTTTCAGTGAGCGCAATTGAATGCTGCCTGTGCCGTCGATGCTAACGCGTTCCAAGTCGATAATTCCACCTTGATTAACTTCGGCACCAAAAAGGGTCACGCTACATTTATCAGCAATTTGTGTCCTCACTAACGTCAAGGAAGCGTTATCTGAGATGTTCGCTTCGTAAAGGTTGATATGTCCGTTATCAAGTACAGTTGCATCGTAAAAATCGACAGCAGCATCATTTTTAACGCGAATAGTTCGCAGGTCTAAGCGCCCGTTTCCCCTGATTATGCAATGTCGGAGGATGAGTTTGCCTTTGCCGCTTAGGACGATTCGCTCAAGATTCACATAGAAGTCGATCACGGCTCCAGCAAGGTTCAGGATGTGATTGCTCCAAGTATTTGTTGAGTCAGGTATCAGATGGTCGTGCAGAATTCTGAAACCGGTGGTTCGTACTAAGACCTCATCATCTGGCGTGCTCGCGTGATCTGGAGAGAACGGTGCGCGGAGATAGTCTGTGATGACGTTTATACAGATCTGGACCTCGTCAAATCTCTTAATCGCATTCCAATCGTCGGACAACGTGCTGAGTCCGTAAAGTCCGGCAATGCGTTTGATCGGACTATGGATATCGGATAACAGGCCTACCGCCGATGTAAACCGGCTTCGCAATTCTCGTTCTATTTCCATTTCGTGCTGGAGCGCGTTGGTATTGACTCGCTCAACGTCTCTTGCCTGCTCGTCGAGTAGTCGCGTTCGATCGCGTCGCGCACTATCTAATTCTTCAAAGTGGCGAGAGACGCTAACTGCTACGCCTATAGCTGCAATAATCCCGCCCAAGCCGAAAAGTACCACCCTTGCAGCTTCACCGATCAGTTTGCCTTGCTGTTCAGCTGTTGCCAGTGGAATCCAATTTGCGATAAGGAGGGATGGCGCAAGAGCAAGTGTGAGGCATCCAATGGCAACGAATGCCGCGGCCAGCAAGAGCATTTTCTTAAAAATTGGGGCATACGGTTTTGGTGTTAAATCGGTTGTCATCCGAAAACATTGACATAACTTGTGCGCAAACACGAGGGTTACTGGTTACATGCGCCGCACAAATCTAAACCTCTCGCTTAGTCAAAGAGACTGACCATGAAGCAAGCGTCCTTAGCGCCGCCCACCGGCGCGAGGTTTACGAGACTTAGCGGGCAGGTGCCGGGACGCTCTCTCCGGAGCGTTCGGCCAGGCCGGTTTCGACGTAGTAGTCGGTGATGTGGTCGTGGATGACCGTGCGGGCCAGCTCCACGTTGCCGGCGGTGATCGCGTCGGTCAGCTCGCGGTGTTCGTGCCGCAGGCGATTGGCCGTGGCTGGCCAGGAGGCGAGGCCGGGCAGACCCGACTGGACATAGGCCTCGATCGAGCTGCGCAGGCCCGCCATCGTCGCGGTCAGCACGTGGTTCCCCAGGGCCTCGGTGAGGGAGAGATGGAACTGGGCGTCCAGCGTCAGGAATTCCTCGGGGGTTAGGTTTGCCGAATCCATCGCGCTGAGCAGGGTGCGCGGAACCGTGAGCGCGCGATTGTCGGGGTTGCCGGCCAGGCGGGAGACGGTTTCGGTTTCCAGGATCAGACGGGTCTGCACGATATCGTCCACGCTGAAGCCCTGCGCGGCCACCTGCAGGCGCATCAGGGCCGACATCCCGCCGCCGGGAAGTGCCACGATGATCGCGCCGGAACGGGGGCCGGATCCACTCGCGGTGCGGATCAGCCCGAGCACCTCAAGCACCCGCAGGGCCTCGCGCACGCTGGAGCGTCCCACGCCGAGGTCGGCGGCCAGGGCACGCTCGCCGGGGAGATGATCCCCGGGCTGGAGCGCGCCGGAGAGCAGATCCTGTTCGATCCGTTCCAGCACAATTTGCCATGCCCGCGCTTCAACCATTTCCGTGCCCCTCACGTTATTCGCGCGCCATTGCGCTCGTATGTGGTCAGACCACAAAGACTAACATGAGCCCCGAGGTTGTGATGCATTCAATTAAAAAGGTTATCGCGCGGTTACCTAGGAGCGGAGGACCACGTTCTCCACCGGTTCGCCCGCGAGCAGGTGCCCAATCTGGCGGTGTACCAGGGCCGCCATCCGCGACATCATCGAGGTGGCTGCCCCGCCCAGGTGCGGGGTGATCAGCACGTTGGGGAGCCTCCACAGCGGGTGATCGGCCGGCAGCGGTTCGGGATCTGTCACGTCCAGCGCAAAACGAAGTCGTCCGGACTCCGCCTCGGCCAGGGTCGCCGCGGTGTTCAGGACCGGTCCGCGGGCGATGTTCACCACCAGAGCCTGGTCCGGCAGCGCGGCCAGGAACGCGGCATCGGCGAGGTCGCGGGTGTCCTCGGTGAGCGGGACGGCCAGGATCACGATCTCGGCGGCGGGCAGCAGCCCCGGGAGATCGGCGAGGGCGTGCACCGGACCGTACGCGGATTCGCGGGCCGAGCGGGCCACCCGGGTGATGCGCGTCTCGAAGCCGGTCAGGCGGGCCTCGATCGCCGCCCCAACCCCGCCGTAGCCGACGATCAGCACGTTTCGATCCGCGACGCTCGGGGTGGTAGATCCCTGCCACAGTCCGGTCTGCGCGTTGAGCACCGACCGGGGAATGTCGCGCTGGGCGGCGAGCAGCAGGGCCAGGGTCAGCTCGGCGGTCGCGGTCTCGTGTACGGTGGCGGCATTGGCGTAGACGCGGCCGGGCGGCAGCGTCCCCTCGACACCGTCGAAGCCGATGGACTGGCTCTGGATCAGCGTGGTGGTCACATCATCGATCCCGGGGAACTTCACGTTCGGCGCAATATACGGGGCAACCAGCAGGTCGATATGCGCCGCCGGGGCCGGGGTTTTCAGGTCCCATTCGAGCACCCGTACCCCGTCGGGCACCTCACCAATCGCCTTGAGCAGGGTCTTTCCGGGCACGGTAACGGTGAGTGTGGGGGAGGTCATGCATCCACCCTAGGGGTGTCGGCCGCGGAATGAAACGTCATGTTTGCCCGTTTGTTATTTTGCGGGGTTAGGGTCAAGGAAATACCTGAAAACCAGCATCCCGCGGGAGGAAAACCATGACGGCAGAGCACGTAAACATTGGTCATTCGGATCTCAGCATCGCCCCGATCACCCTCGGCGGCAACGTGTTTGGATGGACCGCGGATGAGCCCACCTCGCACCGGATCCTCGACGCCTTTGTGGCTGGTGGCGGCAACTTCATCGACACCGCCGACGGCTATTCCGCCTGGGTTCCCGGGCACACCGGCGGGGAATCGGAATCCGTGATCGGCAGCTGGCTGGCCGCCCGCGGTCGCCGTGACGACGTGGTCATCGCGACTAAGGTCAGCACCAAGCCCGACCGGAAGGGCCTCGCCCCCGACAACATTCGCCTGGCCGCCGATGAGTCCCTCGCCCGTCTGGGCACCGACCACATCGACCTCTACTACGCCCACTTCGACGACGAGAGTGTGCCGCTGGCCGACACCGTCGGCGCGCTGTCCGAGCTGGTGGATGCGGGCAAGGTGCGCTCGATCGGTATCTCGAACTACTCGGCCGATCGGATCGACGAGTGGCTGGAGATCGTGGCCGCGAACGGCCTGCACGCCCCGGTCGCCCTGCAGCCGCACTACAACCTGGTGGAGCGCGATTTTGAGGGGGCGCTGCGCGAGCGTGCCGAGAAGTACGGTCTCTCGGTGTTCCCCTACTTCGCGCTGGCTCGGGGATTCCTGAGTGGCAAGTACCGTCCGGGAGTCGAGATCGACAGCCCGCGCGCGGGCGACGCCGTCAAGTACCTCGACGAGCGTGGACTGCGCGTGCTCGATGCGCTGGACGCGATCTCCGCCACCCACGACACCTCGGTTGCCGCCGTCTCGCTCGCCTGGCTGCGTCAGCAGCCCACGGTGGGTGCGCCGATCGCCAGCGCTCGCTCACTCGAGCAGCTGCCGCCGATCACCGATTCGCTGAAGATCGAGCTGAGCGGCGAGGAACTCTCCCTGCTCGACACCGCGAGTACCCCGGCCGCCTAGGCTTCGCCACATACACCAAACGGGCACCCGGAAGCCGGGTGCCCGTTTGGTGTATGCGGCCCCGGATGTGGCATCCGCGGGGGAGCCTCGGGGCCGGGTGTCCATCTGGTGTGCGGCGCTAGTTGCGGCGTTCACCGCTTCGAGGGGGAGCCTCGGCCGGGTGCCCATCCGTTGGGCGGAGCTAGTCGCGGAGCTCCCGGCGTTCGCGGGGGAGCTTGGGCAGGGTGATCGGGGAGGTGGCGGCCAGCTCATCGGAGAACTCGACCGATTCCGGCTCCCCGGGGCTGCTGAGGTGGGTGACCTGCAGTCGCCAGGTGTAATCGGGGTGGCGATGGATGCGCAGGTTGCGGGCAAACACCATCCAGGCGAGCCCGATCAGCGACGCCAGGACCGAGACGCTTCCGGCCACGAGCAGTGCCAGCCGCGGACCCCAGGCGTTGGCGATGGCGCCGATGATCGGCGCCCCCACCGGGGTTCCACCCATCAGGATCGCCATATAGAGCGCCATGACCCGGCCGCGCATACCCGCGTCGGTGGTGGTCTGGACGTAGCCGTTGGCGGTGGTGAGCATGCTCACCGAGGAGAATCCCATTAGGATCGTCGCCGCCGCGAACGCCGGATAACTGGGCATCACCGCACACAGCGCCGCCGAAAGTCCGAATCCGCCGGCCGCCAGGATCACGACCCGCATTCGGGCGCGTGGACGACGGGCGGCGAGGAGCGCTCCGGTGAGCGAGCCGATCGCCAGGATCGAGGACAGCAGACCGTACTCACCCGCGCCCTCACCAAATTCCACCGCCATCGTGGAGGCAAAGATCGGGAAGTTGAGGCCGAACGCACCCACCAGGAGCACGATCACAAAGATCACCACGAGGTCCGGGCGACCCTTTACATAGCGGAAACCGGCACCGAGCTGTCCGCCGCGGGAGGCGCGCTTGGGTCGCTTGCGCAGTTCGTTCAGGCGCAGCTTATTCAGGACCGCGATCATCGCCAGGAACGTGAAGGCGTTAATCACAAACACCCAGCCCGAACCCACCGCGACGATCAGCAGTCCGGCCACGGCCGGACCGAGCATCCGGGCCGCGTTGAACGAGGCCGCGTTCAGGGCCACCGCGTTGGACATGTTGTGCTCGTCCACCAGGTCGGACACGAAGGTCTGGCGTGCGGGGGCGTCGATCGCGTTGACCAGGCCCAGCAGCAGGGCGAAGAGGTAGAGGTGCCACAGCTGGGGGTGGCCGAGGATCAGCAGCAGGCCGAGGGAGAGGCCCAGCAGCGCCAGCGCGCTCTGGGTGCACAGTAGGATTTTGCGCCGATCGAACCGGTCGGCGATCCACCCGCTCACCGGCACCAGCAGGAGCTGCGGACCGAACTGGAGCGACATTGTCACGCCCACCGCCACGGCATCGTTATGGGTCAGATCGGTCAGTACCACCCAGTTCTGGGTGGTGGACTGCATCCAGGTGCCGACATTGGACACCAGGGCTCCGATAAACCACAGTCGATAGTTGTATCCGGACAGGGAGCGAAACATTGCACTCACGCGGTCGCGAGCCTCCTCATGATCTCGGCGGCGCGGGTCAGGGTTTCGCGTTCCTCGGGGGAGAGGTCGCGCAGCCGGGTATCGATCCAGGCGTCGCGCTGGACCACCGTGCGTGCGACCATGTCATGACCCTCGGGGGTCAGGCTGATCAGTACGCGTCGGCCATCTGTCGGATCCGCCGCGCGCTCCACATAGCCGCTGCCCTCGAGGCAGTTGACCGTGCGATTCATCGACGGCGGGGAGACCCGTTCGTGTTCGGCGAGGCCGCCCAGGGTGTGTGCACCATGCCGGTAGAGGCAGGCGAGCACCGAGAACTGGCCGTCGCTGAGTTCGTTATCGGCCTTCTCCGCGCGCAGTCGGCGGGAGAGGTGGAGAACGCCCTGGCGGATCTGAGTCGCATCCAGGTTCGGGTCAATCGTCATAGATCGTTAGCATAACTCATTAGTCTTGCTAAAGAAATAAGGGTGGAGGCATTCCCAGCGAATCACTAGTCTGAGGGAATGAGCAGCGCGGAGAAGGACAGTCCAATCGACCCCACCGGTGTGCGTGTGGGGACCCTCACCGATGCCGACGGTATTGTCGTCTACACCTATACCTGGGCGGCGAAGGATCCGCGCGCCATCATCCACCTCGCCCACGGGGTCGGCGAACATGCGCGCCGGTATGCGGCGCTCGCCGAGGAGCTGGTGTCCGCCGGCTATACGGTGGTGGCCGACGACCATCGCGGACACGGCCGGACCGGCCTTGAAGCGGGAGGACTCGCGGATCTGGGACCCGGGGCGGTGCGCGGGGCGATCCGCTCGCTGCGCAGCGTGGGGGAGTCCATCGCCCGCGAGTATCCGGGGATCCCGCTGGTTCTGCTGGGGCATAGCTGGGGCTCGCTGATGGCTCAGAAACTGGTCAACACCACCACCATCTACGACGCCGTGGTGCTCTCTGGATCGAGCCTCGCGGTGCCCGGAGTGCTGAACTCCGGGGACCTGAACAAGCCCTGGCGTGGACCTGAATCCACCGGGCTGGAATGGCTCAACCGCGATCCCGAAGCCGGGGCGGCGTTCCGCGCGGACCCCCTAAACTTCGACATCGCCGAGAAGCCCGCCTGGAACCTCTTCCAGGCGATCGGGCTGCTCGGGCGACCGCCGCGCCGGATGCCGCGGGACATTCCGATGCTAATCCAGGGCGGCTCGGCCGACTCCCTGGGCGGGGAGCGCGGCCTCACCAAGCTGGATGCCGCGTACCGCAACCGAGCCAAGCTGAGCGATGTGACCCTGCATGTCTATCCCGACGCCCGGCACGAGATCTACAACGAGCTCAACCGCGAGGAGATCATCGCCGACCTGATCCGCTGGCTGGACGCGCACGTGCCGGCGGCGGGTTAGCTGACACCGGGGCGCGAACCGGACGGGCAGTGGCCCGCCGGCAGTATCGAACTGCGCGGCGGGGCCTGGTAGCCGGGCCGGGGCTAGTCGGTGAAGGTCGCGCCCGGGGCGAAGGCCACGAAGTTGGCGAAGGCGTGGCCCACGCGCTCCTCGGCGCCGTCATAGGGGTTGGGGTAGCTCCAGGCACCGTCGCTGATGCGGGTGCCGTCGGGGGTTACCACGTCGAAGTACTGGCACACACCCTTCCACGGGCAGGTGTAGGGGGTGGGGCTCTTCTCGAGCGTGCCCGCGGCAATCGAGGCGGGCGGGAAGTAGCGGTTTCCCTCGATCAGGACGATGTCTTCGGGGGCGGCGTCGGCAATGACGGCACCGTTCACGAGAGCCTGCATGGTGTTCTCCTTCGTATGTATTAGTGGACCGGGTGCGCGAAACGCTCCCGGAGTGCGGTGACCAGCTGCGCCCGCGAGGGGGCCGGGGCGATGCCCGACTCGGTGGGGTAGACGCGGCAGGCGAGGTCTTCGGTGCGACCGTCCGAGGGGAACAGGTCGGCGCCGTCGGCGAGGATCGTGGGGGATCCGGCAAAGGCAACCGCGCGGGCGTCCGCCGCGTCACGAATGGTGATCTGCTCGATCGCCAGCTCGTCGTAGCCGAGCTCGCCCAGCGCCGCACGGGTGTATTCGGTGGCCGCGGTCAGGCTCGGGCAGCCCTCGATCGCGAGAATCTGAATGTTCACGACTGGCTCCCCGGGGTGTAGCTGGGCACGTTGAAGCCCTGCAGCGCGACGCCGCGGTCGGTGATCTCCAGGGTGGTGCGTCCGCAGTTGAGCATCTCGGGCATCAGATCGCGGTAGCGGTTGGGCTCGATGCCGATCAGCTCGCTGACCGCCAGCCGGATCGCGGTACCGTGGCCCACAACCAGCACGCGGCCGGCCGGGTAACGCTCACGCAGCTTGTCGAGCACGCCGAGGTAGCGGGTGATCGCGTGACGTCCCACCTCGCCGCCGGGCAGCGGGGAATCCGCCGGAGCCGCCTCAAATGCGGCCACCTCGTCGGGGTAATCGGGGCGCAGCTCGGAGATGGTTTTGCCCTCGCCCACACCAAAATCGACCTCGACCAGGTCGGGATCGATGTGCAGCGGCATGCCCAGGGCGATGGCCGAGGGGCGCGCGGTGTTGACCGCGCGGATCAACGGGGAAACCACGATCGCATCCAGCTGGGCCCCGACGGCCCACTCGGCCAGGGCGTCGGCGGCGCGCTGGCCCTCGGCGTCGAGGGGTATATCGCTCATGCCCGCATACCGGTGTCCGGTGTGCCAGATCGTTTCGCCGTGTCGAACCAGGATAAACGTCGTCATGAGAACATTGTGCCCCGGTTTGGCCCGACACGGCAGGGATTGCCATGGAATCGGTAGGCTGGGACCATGCACGGTGAATATAAGGTGCCCGGTGGCAAGCTCGTGGTGGTTGACCTCGACGTGGTGGACGGGGTGTTTGCGGACTTCCGGCTCGCCGGAGACTTCTTCCTCGAACCCGATGAGGCCATTGAGGACATCAACGCCGCGGTGAACGGTCTGGATGCGCGCAGCGACGCCACCACCATCGCCGCGGCGATCCAGGCGGCCCTGCCCGAGGGCGCGCAGCTGCTGGGATTCACCCCGGATTCGGTGGCCACGGCGATCCGTCGCTCGGTGACCTCCGCCGCCGACTGGCGCGATTTTGACTGGCAGATCATCCACTCCCAGGCGGTGCCCCCGCGCACCCACCTGGCCTTGGACGAGGTGCTGACCAGCGAGGTGGGGCTGGGGCACCGCGGCCCGACCCTGCGTATCTGGGAGTGGGACGAGTCCGCCGTGGTGATTGGGTCGTTCCAGTCACTCAAGAACGAGGTGGACCTCGACGCCGCGAAGGCCGAGGGATTTGACGTGGTGCGCCGGATCTCCGGCGGTGGCGCGATGCTGATGGCCAAGGGCGCGATCATCACCTATTCGCTGTATGTGCCGGCCGAGCTGGTGCAGGGTATGACCTTTGCCGAGAGCTACGCCTACCTCGATGACTGGGTGCTCACCGCGCTGCGCGAGCTCGGCATCGAGGCCGTGTACAAGCCGCTGAACGACATCACCTCCCCGGCCGGCAAGATCGGCGGGGCGGCGCAGAAGCGCCTGGGCAGCGGCGGTGTGCTGCACCACGTGACCATGAGCTACGACATGGACGGCGACCAGATGGCGCGCGTCCTGCGCATCGGCCGGGAGAAGCTCTCGGATAAGGGCACCACCTCCGCCGCCAAGCGCGTGGATCCGCTGCGCAGCCAGACCGGGCGCAGCCGAAGCGAGATCATCGAGGCTATGAAGGCGACCTTTGTGACCCTCACCGGTGCGGTTCCCGGCGAAATTACACCGGACGAGTATGCCCAGGCGGAGACCCTCGTGCGCGAGAAGTTCTCCACCGACGCCTGGCTGAATCGGGTTCCCTAACCGTGGCGCGTGATTTCCCGCAGTCCAGCGAAATCTGGCACGGCGACAACCTCGAGTTGCTCGCCGAACTGCCCGATGAGTCCTTTACCGTTATCTACATCGACCCGCCCTTTAACACCGGGCGTAGCCAGGCGCGTCACGTGACCACCGCGGTGCGCTCCGAGCCCGGGGTGAGCGGGAGCGTGGGGTTTAAGGGCAAGAGCTATCAGCGGATCCGCGGGGAGCTGCGCGCCTACGATGACACCTTCGATGACTACTGGACCTTCCTCGAACCGCGTCTGCTGGAGGCGTGGCGTCTGCTCGGGCCCGAGGGCACGCTGTATGTGCACCTGGACTATCGCGAGGCCCACTATGCGAAGGTCATGCTGGATGCGATCTTTGGACGCGACAGCTTCCTCAACGAGCTGATCTGGGCCTATGACTATGGGGCGAAGGCGACCCGCCGGTGGCCCACCAAGCACGATACGATCCTGGTCTACGTCAAGGATCCCGCCCAGTACCACTTCGATTCGACCGCCGTGGACCGTGAGCCGTACATGGCCCCGGGCCTGGTGACCCCGCAGAAGGCCGCGCGCGGCAAGCTCCCCACCGACGTCTGGTGGCACACCATCGTGTCGCCCACCGGCAAGGAAAAGACCGGGTATCCCACCCAGAAGCCGCTGGGGATTCTACGCCGGATCATCCAGGCCTCCAGCCGCGAAGGCGACTGGATTCTCGACTTCTTCGCCGGCAGCGGCACCACCGGGGCCGCGGCGCGCGAGCTCGGCCGGAACTTTGTGCTGATCGATCAGAACCCGCAGGCGATCGAGGTCATGCGGCGACGCTTCGGGATGGACCCGGATGCGGACTCCGCGGACACCGTGGTGCCCCCGCTCGAGGACACCCCGGCCACCCGGGCGGCGGCGAAACCCAAGACGCCCAAGGCCCCGGCAAAGCCGCGGGCGAAGGCTGCGACCGCGAAAGCTCCGGCCGTAAAGGCGGTGAAAACCTCAGCCAAGACTTCGGTGAAGGCTCCCGCGAAGGCTCCGACCGCGACCAAGAAGCGCGCGGCACGGGCGAAGGTCACTGCCCAGGAGCCCCCGCTCGAGACCGAGGTCTCGGTGGTTGCCGAGCAGATTGTTGCCGAGCAGGTTGTCGTCGAGGCTCCGGAAACCCAGGTCGCCCCGCGTCCTCGGCCCGTTCCTGGGCCGGGTCTGCGTCGGGCGGTGCCCCTGCCGGAGAGCGCGCTCGCCGACTAGTTCGCTCCCTGGCAAGCCCCCGCGTGGGGGTGGCCGTCATGCTTCGTCACACAACTGCGGTGTGGCGCGGATGCTGGGCCAGAATGTGATGCGTGTGGTGGTCCGCAGATCCCCCCAATTTTGGACCGCCACCGCATCCCCAACGGTGACGTTTCCGGTGCGCCGCAGGCCGGCGCGCGACTCGGTGCGCCACCTCCTGAGCACCAAGGATTTCCCCGATGAGTCGTCCCCCCGCGCCGCGGCGTCCCCTGATTCTGAACGCCTTTGAAGGCAACACCGTTGGTAATGTGCAGCAGGGCATGTGGGCGCACCCGCGCGATGATCGCCTGGGATTTGGCAGCCTCAAGCACTGGCTGGACCGCGCCCGCCGCTACGAGGACGCCCGCTTTGACGCGGTGTTCTTCGCCGACGTGCTCGGGCTCTACGACACCTACCGCGGGTCCGCCGCCCCGGCGATCGAGAACGCGGTGGAGTTCCCCGCGCACGACCCGCTGACCCTGATCCCGGCGATGGCCGCGGTCACCGAAAACCTCGGCTTTGTGGTCACCGCCTCCACGAGTTACGAACACCCGTTTGCTAACGCGCGGCGCTGGTCGAGCCTGGATCACCTGACCGGTGGCCGGGTTGGCTGGAACATCGTGACCTCCTACCTGCCCTCGGCCGCCCGCAACTTCGGGCTGACCGAGCAGTGGAGCCACGATGATCGCTACGACCGCGCCGAGGAGTTCCTGGAGATCTCGTACAAGCTGTGGGAGAAGAGCTGGGATGAAGACGCGGTCGTCGCGGACATCCAGCGCAGCGTGTATGCCGAGGCGGATCGCATCCATGCGATCAACCACGTGGGGCGCACCTGGTCGGTGGCCGGACCTCACCTGGTCGAGCCGAGCGCGCAGCGCACCCCGCTGCTGTTCCAGGCGGGCACCTCGGGCCGCGGCGTGCAGTTCGCCGGCAAGCACGCCGAGTTGGTGTTCCTGGGAACCAACGAGGTGGCCGGGCAGCTGAAGGCCCGCGAAAACATCGAGGCCGCCGCGGTGGCCGCGGGGCGTAACCCCGAGGACGTGCGTCTCCTGGGCGGCCTGCAGGTCGTTGTCGGCAAGACCCACGAGCAAGCGCAGGCGCGCCTGGAGGAGTATCAGAACTATCTCTCCCGTGAGGGCGCGTTGGCGCACTGGTGCGGCGTGAGTGGTCGGGATCTCGACCACTATGACGAGGACACCGTCTTCGAAAAGGGCGACACCGATCACGTCCAGACCCAGGCCAAGCGCTTCTCGGTCGAGGGCGGAAACGCCCGCACCGTGGGTCAGCTGAAGCAGCACTTCGGGACCCTGGGTTCCTACGTGCAGCCCATCGTGGGTACTCCCGAGGAGGTCGTGGACGAGATCGAGCGTCGCGCGATCGACGGCCGCATCGACGGCTTTAACGTGCAGCCGATCGTGCAGCCGGAAACCTTCGATGACTTCATCGAGCACATTCTGCCCCGCCTGCGTGAGCGCGGTTTGGCCCGCGAGAGCTACGGCACCTCGGGTCTGCGCGAGCGCGTTTTCGGATCGCCGCGCCTGCCCGCGACCCACCCCGCGCACCAGGTTTCGATCTAGCCGCCCACCCATTTTTCGGGTTCGCCGCGGCGGCCCCTCGCAGTAAAGGATGTGTCATGTCCCACACCATCAACCCCGAGTTCATCGCGCTGGCCGAGGCCACCCGGGATGCGCTCGCGAACATCGCACTGGATGGCGACGAGTCGGGCGAGTACGCCGCGGCCCGCGAGATCCTGGAGAACTCCGGCCTGCTCGCCCTGCGGATTCCCGCCGCGCTCGGCGGCCCGGGGGCCAGCCAGGTCGAGATCACCGAGGTGTTCCGAATTCTGGCGCAGGCGGATCCGGGCATTGCCCAGCTCCTCCAGCCGCACTATGGGTTCACCGACGCCGTGGTGATGCTTGGCTCGGATGAGGCGCGCGAGCGTCTCTACACCGACATTCGCGCGGGCAAGCGGATCGCCAACGCCGCGGCCGAGCGCGGGGGCCGCCACGCGGCCGACTTCTCGACCGTGTTCACCCGTCAGGAGGACGGCTCCTACCTGGCCTCGGGCCAGAAGTTCTACGCGACCGGTTCGCTGGGCGCCGCCTGGATCACCGTGATGGCCGTGGACGGCGAGGGCAGCGTCATCATGTCCTTCATCCCGACCGACGCCCCGGGCCTGGAAATCATCGACGACTGGAGCGGCATGGGCCAGCGCGGCAGCGGCAGCGGCACCCTGCGCCTGAGTGAGGTGGCCGTGCCCGCCGACTATGTGTTCGCCTGGAGCCCGGCGACCCGACCGACCGCCTGGGCTGAGGCCGGCCGCCTGGCACACGCGGCGATCGACGTGGGCATTGCCGAGGGCGCGCTGCGCTACGGTGTGGCCTCGGTACGCGCGAGCAACCGCGTGCCCTTCGAACTGGCGCAGTACGCGAGCCTCGTGGAGGACCCGATCCTGCGCTTCCAGGTGGGTAAGGAGTCGGCCGCCGTGCGCGCCGTGGCCGCGCTGCTGCGCGAAACCGCCGCGGTGATCGACCAGGCCGAGGCTACCCCCGACGCCCCGGAATCCCTGCTCACCGAGGTGCGCGAGGGCCTGCTGGCCACCAAGGCGCTCTCCGCCGACGTCTCCAACCGAGTCGCTACGGAGCTGTTCTCCTGGACCGGCGCGCGCACCGCCGACCGCTCGCTCCGCGCCGATCGCTTCTGGCGCAACGCCCGCACCCACACCCTGCACGACCCGGTGCGCCTGCGCTACGCGGACCTCGGCCAGATCGAGTTGAACCGATAGGTTCCGCGCGCCCAGAGGCCCCGTCCGGCATGTCCGGGTCGGGGCCTTTGCCGTTATGCCTGTGGCTCGATACGTCAACGCATTGCCATTATTGAGCTTTATGTGGCGTGAGCAATTCCGTACGGGAAATGCGAAGCGTGGGGAACCTGTCGTGGGTAATGAGGAGTACGGCGGAGCGCAGACTCCAGGCATGAATGTCCGAGATGAGTTCCGATGTTCCGAGCGCATCCAAGCCGCGGAACGGTTCATCGAGTACAAAGAGCGGCGCTGTTCCGAGGGTCATCATGATTAGCCATGCCTTCTGTGCGTTGCCCGTGGAGAGCTCTTTAGCCGAGGCTGTAAACCAGGGCTCAAGTCCGAACCTCGCCGCCCGTTCAAAAGCGAGCTCACGGTCACTGCCTGAAATTCTGGCGGCGATGATGAGATGGTCGTGAAGGGTCATGCTCGGGTAGAACGCGGGTGCGCTCCGACAAATACGACGATACGGTTGAGCCGAGCGCGACCGGGCAGCAACCCCCGACACACGCACAGTTCCGTGTGTGGGGCGAAGATAACCGCTCGCGAGTTCGAGGATCGTCGATTTCCCCGCGCCGTTCGGACCGCGCATCAAGACGATTTCTCCAATACCAATTCGCAGGGAGTAGTCCTGGATCACCGGAGCTCCACGTGAGTACTCCGCCGCTACTTGATCAAGCTCAAGGGCAGATTCCTGATTCGGTAGTTGAGACATAGCAGCAGTCCTCCTGACACGATGAGTAGATAGAGTCCCCCGAGTATCCATGCGAGAGCTGGAGAAAGAAGTGTTGGGAGGCCGGCTGGTAATGCCAGTGCGAGCCCACAGACGATACCGCCGGCAGACGGCATATGTGACCCGTCAACGGCGGCGGGCCCGGGAAAAAGTACACTCGCGATCAGGGTCGCAGCGGCCACGGTTACCATCACGAGAACGGAAGACCCTGCCCACATCTGCCCGAGAAATCCCCCGACGCAGCTCAGGAGTAGCCCGGTGATCATGGCGGGCACAAGATTAGCCGTTGCAATCCCGAGGCTCAATAGCGTCGCTGATCGACCGAGTTCCCAGAGCGAACGGGCAGTTTCGCTGATTCGTTCAATTCCAATTCGCTGGGAAACGGTAGATGCCATTCCCAACGCCAGCAGGAGCGTCATAGTCATCACGGTTGGTCGTAGCCCATCGGGCAAGCCGGACACGGGACCACCACTGAGACGGTAGGCGGCCACCGCAACGACTATCCCGGCGAGTATTGTATGTGTCCGTCGAAGCACTCCGCCGTTCCACGAATGGTGCAGCTCATGGAGTAGGGGTATAAAAATTGCCCCCGAAGAGGTACGCCTTTTCTTCGAAAGCTTGCGCCACAAAGCGTAGCTGGTCTGCGGTACCGAATTCGTGTGCAGCGTGAACGACTGATTTCGGATTCTTTTTAACGCAGCGATACAGAAGATCAGCGCAGCAATTGCGGTAGTAATCGCGAGCAGGCCAAGAACGGACAGTACTTCACTGAGCAGCCCCGAGATGTTTGGTAAGTCATCGCCTGGTTGCGGCGCGGAACGCGTGATCAGAGCAAGGGTGACTCCAAGTGATAGGGCAACCCCGAGCAGGCAGCCAAACGTTCCTGCGAGGTGGAGATTTCGTGACCTTCCTCGTTCGACGGCGTTGCGAAGTATCAAGGTGGTAATGACAAGGACGAGAGTTGCGTGGAGAAAGATTCCGGAGAATCGGGCGAACGGTTCAAGGCCTACGACTACTCCCAATGTATTCATGCCCACCGCCATTACGAGAGTGGTACTGAACCCCGCTACCACTCGTGGGAGTACTCCATAGATCACCGTGACTGAAAGGAGCGTGCAATCGAACGATCTGAAAAACTTAGTCTGAGGGGAACGCGAAATCCCATATTTTGGACTTCCCCAGATATGTTTTCCAACTTCTACGAATCCCATCACGAGGGAGATCGCGAGTGCAGCACCTAGCATGAGCGCCAGAGCCTTCGGCGATAGCAGCGCGAGTTTGCTGAACGTATCCAGCAGGATCAGTGAGGCAGTTACCAGTGTGACGATTCCGCTGAGCGTTCCAACAATGAGCACGCGCTGAAATGCTGGAAGTCCCAGGTCCCGAAATGGAAGTCGGCTGAGGAGATCGAGACAGTAGATATCCCAAACGATACGTCGTCGAACTGATGAGTATGACCGTATCCGAGTCATAGCCGGTTGGTTGTTGGGCGAGACCGCGTCCGCTCGCTCGCGAGGAGAACCCGATAGATACAGAGGAGCAGACCAAGCGCTATCCCCGTTATCGAGAAGGGAAAATGAGCGGTCCCACCCAACAGCGGCGATGTTAGTACTGCATTACCCATTCCTGCCATCGCAAAAATCCACGCGCCCAACAGCAGGAGACGTTCTCTCCTATCCACAAGTGCAACGATGAGGGGGCCAGCCACTGAGAACAGGGAGATCGTGGTGAGGAGCGGCAAGATAATCGAGGGGTCCACTCCAAGGGTGGAGTTGGCCGTCTCATCACTCAGCCGGCTGAGGACGATAATGATGCTTGCAGCAGAGAGGAGGGACAAGACTCCGGCGAGGCTCGATGTAATCACCTGCCGCCCTGGTTTCTGAATCATTTTCGCTCCGTATTGGTAGTCATGAAAGTGTTGCAGGGATGAGGGGCAGCAAGATGAGTAGGGCTGCCCGGATTATCCGAAGACGTTGCGGTGCACCATCGGAATCATGCCGGAACGGGTTCGCGACTAATGCCGAAAAACTCATGAGCGCCAGCGTGAGTATGAGAACGGCCAGATCAGACTCAGGCCACCAAAGCGCTATTCCCTGTTTTGCAACCAACGCGATGTACACCGTCCCAGAGAGAAGCCCAATTCTTGGGATACTTTGAAACGGTCTTGTCGCGGTGAAACCCGCGATTCGCTCGATCCACCGCACAATTCCTAAGAATGTTCCCCAAACAATAATTAGGACGCTGATTGAGAGCGCGATTGCCACGGACGTGGATACTCCTACCAGCTCAGGATCGGCAGATCTAACCTGTAATTCTGCAATGATCTGTTGTCGGAGCTGCTCGTGAAACGAACTGAGACGAAAAATGAGCGCGACGAGATAAATGGTAAGCATAAAAAGTACCGCAACTTTTGAGGTGATCTCAGCGCGTTGTGTCCGAGAATCCTGGTCCCTTTCGGTGGGACTCGGGGGTAGCGCACCCATTGGCGTGGGCGTTGCGGGATGGATTGATGTCACTGAATTTAGGGGGTTATTGATCATTATGGGTTATCTCCTGATGACGATGACGAGTGTCTCGACTATTGCTCCCGATACAAGGAGTACGACACTTGCGGAAAGTGGTACGAGTGACAGCTGGAGGCCACGTTGCACATCTTTGATGAACCTTTGAGCAACGCGGGGACGTCTGTGTTTTCTTCGGTTGGTCAGATAGAGCTCATGAAGCGGAATCAGCCCGGCTGTACCAGCTGCGATAAATCCCAGAATCTCTAGGGGGAGATACGAGCCGCTCTCGGCGATCAGATTTCCCATGCCTGCCGCAGAAACGGCCGTAGAAATTGAGAGGCCGAAAAAAACCCCTGTAAAAAACATCGAGATGAATGTGGTGAGGCCAAATGTGAGTACACCAGAAAACATGAAAAGCGCGGAAAGGAGGTTTCCCGAGATTATTCGGATAAAGAGAGGCCATGGGTGCTCTTGGGTGTCTACACGTCCCGCCGATCTCACCGAATCAACCCAGCCGGAGGGAATGGTGAGTGCACCGAGCATGAAACTAAGAAATAGGACAGTGGCAGCACACAGAGCGGGGACCATAAAGTCGCGGGTCCTGTGTGCTGCCAATGGTTTATCCATTGTCGAATGCTGGCGCTGCAACTAGGCGATGGCGGCTTTCTCTCCAAGCTTCAGGATCACGCCGCGAATCGTCGCGACAATGGCTCCGCCGATGCCTCCTCCCAATACGGCGAGTACGGCTGCGAGGGCCCAACCGCCAACGTTTATTGCGGCGACGAGTTGACTAGCTGCTGCCGTGCTAAGCCCCAGGTTCCCAACAATCCACAGCGCACCTACTCCTGCCGACGCCAGGCCAATGACTCCGAGCGTGAGGGCAAGAGCGAGTGCGCCGGCACCGCGAGATATTGAGAGTGTCGATTTGGTCATGATGATTACCTTTCAATCAGCGATCCACGGAATGCGGACCATCCGCGTCAGGGGCATCTGAGTCCCCGGCGTGAATCGCGTGTGCTGAACGCTACGTCGCTGCGGGCGTTATCCTGAATCACAATCAGTTTCTTCGGGACTTACTACGTAACATCGAACGGCGGAGAAAGGCTCTGTCGTACAGCTTTCGCGCTATTTGCTACCTAACCCGAGGTTTGAAATCGAGTGATGAAAAACCTGCACGACCCGGTGCGCCTGCGCTACGCGGACCTCGGCCAGATCGAGCTGAACCGCTAGGTCCAGCTCGCACAGGGGTCCCGTCCGGCTTGTCCGAGGTCGGGGCCTTTAAATGGCATTCTGAGATGGGCCCCAGAAGACACTGATTTGTGTTCGATTAATTGACCTGGTTCCCCGGAATCTAGGTATTAAATGACCAAACGATAGAGAAACTGTATGCTCTCTTGTCCGGTGAAACTCTTTGCTGTTTCATCCGATCGTAAGAAGCATTGCTTTTAGGCTTCCAGGGTGATTGGCTTTAGCGCCAACAGATAATTTGACACGGTGATTGCATCGTGAGCCGGGGGGCATGATGAAGCGACAAGTGATATTTTCGACTCTTTTGGCATTAGTGATTGTGTTGGGCAGCCCAACAACTGTGGGAGCTCTGGGTGTCCCCACCCAGCCGTCCGAGGAGACCATTTCCGCGGAGGCTCCAACGTATCCTGACGAGCTGAGCGGATTGACTCAAGATGTGCGTTCGCAAGAGGACGCGGACCAGCGGGGAGGAGACCTCGCAGTAATGGATTACTGGACGGATGAACGTCTTGCCAGTGCAATCCCAATAAAGACTCCGGAGGTTGCAGATGACCTGTTTGGCGATGCCAGATCCCTGTCGCCAGTGGACGAACTCAACGATGAGGACATTGTGGCCGAGCCGCTAGATGTGGAGAACGGAGCCGAGACGATGGCGGCACCGGTAACGAACTTCTCACGCACGAGCGGCAAGGTTTTCTTCCGCAATGCATCAAACTGAAAGAATTACGTGTGCTCGGGATCGTCCATCAATAGTGGTTCCAAACGATTGGTCGCTACTGCGGGCCACTGTGTATTCGGGGCTCCCGGTAACGCTTGGCATCAGAACTGGGTCTTCATCCCCGCTTACAGCAATGGGAGCCGGCCGTATGGAACGTTCCAGGCGAGAAAGTTTCGAACGTTTACTGATTGGACCACTTATCAAGCTAGTGCTCGTGGGTTTAATTCGGATGTGGCGTTCGTCACCACGTTTTCGAATGCTTCGTCCCAGAGAGTGGTCGATGCAGTTGGTGGGAACGGACTCATCACTGGTGGCGGTGTTTACGATTTTGATGTGAGCTTGTTCGGTTACCCCGCGAATCTCAACGATGGGCAACGCATGTGGGCTTGCTGGGGGAAAACTGGGACCAGATGGAACGGCCTTTATCGATTCTCAACGCTAAATGGTTGCAATTTCGGGGGAGGGGCCTCGGGTGGTCCGTGGCTATCGAATTACAACAACGGAACCCGACTGGGATATCTAAGAACGGTTAGTTCTTGGGGACCTAAAAACAGTACTTCTCACATAAATGGACCATATTTTAGAACTGACGTAAAGACCTTATTCAACGCTGCAAATGCAGATTGGTGAAAGCACGAATGATCAAGGTCAAATGGGAGATCTGTGCGGGGGCTTTTGCTGTTGTCATTTCACTCAGCGGGTGCTCGAATAGTCAGCAGGAGTCGCACTCGGAGGCCCCGCGCCCGATGCCGTCCGGCTCCGTCGCTGAAACTTCGGGTGAGGATTCCCGGGATGACCTTACCGGTGAAGGTTCGCTCGAGTGGACACGGGTCGAGGGGGTTCCTGCCGATCGGATCCGGATTCGTTTTGTGCTGGGCAATCCCGAATGCGTCGGGGTGCGATCCATCCTGCGGGAGTCATCGGAGAGGGTTTTGATCGCGGTCGTTGAGGGGGCCGTGCCTGAAGCCCCCGAGGCATGCCCGCTGGTGGCCGTGGAGACGTTCCTCGACGTGCAACTCGCTGAGCCGTTAGGTGCGCGCCCGGTGACGTCATTTGTTCCCGATTCGGGTTCGCTGCGCTAGGTGAGCACACAAAAATGGGGTGCATCACCTCGAAGATTCGAGCCGATGCACCCCGTGATGCACGGCGCTACGCCGCGACCACCCGGGTGACCGCCAGCGCCTGCACGCGCACCACGGTGCCGATGGCCAGGGCCTCGGTGGCGGCGTGCTGGATGCGCAGGAGTGAGCCGTCCGGGAGGGTGACGAGGGTGTGCCGGAAGGAGCCGAGGAATGAGGATTCGACCACGGTTGCAGAGACGCCGGATACGGCAGGGGAGCCAGCACCAGCCCCCACTACCAGCCGCAGATTCTCCGGGCGCACGTACGCGACGAGCCTGCCCGCGGCTGCATCCGTCGCAGGCACATGGCTCGCCGGAACCTCCGCCACCGGCAGCACGCTGCCCAGGACGCGCACGGTGCCATCGCCCAGGTTCTCGGCGGGGATGCGGTTGGTGACGCCCACGAACTCGGCCACGAAGGCGCTAGCCGGGCGGAGGTAGAGGTCCTCGGGGGTGCCGACCTGCTCGATCCGGCCGTCCTTCATGACCGCGACTCGGTCGGCGATCGAGAGCGCCTCCTCCTGGTCGTGGGTGACAAAGATCGTGGTGATGCCCAGGTGCAGCTGCAACTGGCGGATCTCCTCGCGCAGCTGCACGCGCACCTTTGCATCCAGCGCCGACAGCGACTCGTCCAACAACAGCACCTTCGGCCGCGTGACCAGCGCGCGGGCGAGGGCCACGCGCTGCTGCTGTCCACCGCTGAGCTCATGCGGGTAGCGATCGGCCAGGTCGCCGAGGCTCACCAGGTCAAGCCCCGCCTGCGCCGCCGTACGTCGGGCAGCCTTCGGCTGGCGCCGGTTCCGCAGCCCGTACTCGGTATTTTCCAGCGCGGTCAGGTGCGGGAACAGCGAGTACGACTGGAACACCATGCCCAGGTCCCGCTTATTGGTGGGGACGCCGGTGATATCGCCGTCATCCACCAGGATGCGACCCGAGGACGCGGCCTCCAGGCCCGCCAGCGCCCGCAGCGCCGTCGTCTTGCCCGAGCCCGAGGGGCCGAGCAGCGCGACAAACTCACCGGGTGCGATATCCAGCGAAAACTCATCCAGCGCCAGGGTGCTGCCAAACTTCAGCGACACCGCATCGAAGGACACCGGGGTGCCCACGATGCCGGGCAGAACGGGGGAGGAAGTGGTCATCGGGTGCCTCGCAGGGGAGTGATCGGGAAGTAGAAACGGGGTTCGGGGAGCGGACCCGGCCTGGGAGCCCCCGTGCGAGCGGTCACTACACGACCTTCGAGGGAGAGCGCCGCCGTGCCCGGCGCACGCCCACGCGGCCCAGGCCGCTGACGGCCAGGAGCAGGAGGAACACCGCGATCAGCGAAACCAGCGAGATCGCCACCGACACAAACGGGTTCTGCCAGTTGATGATGTTCAGCGCGGTCTGCAGGTTGGTGCGGTTCAGCAGCGAGGCGAGCGTGAACTCACCAAAGACCACGGCCACGGTGATCAGCACCGCCGCCGAAATCCCGCCGCGCAGGTTGGGCACGGCCACGCGCCGGAGGAATCCAAACCAGGAATCCCCGAGGGTGCGTCCAGCTTCGCTGAGCACCCGGATGCCGATCGCGTCGAGGTTCGACTTGATCGCCCGGTGCGCAAACGGCAGCACGATGATCCCGTAGGCAAAGCCCAGGGACCACACATCCGTCCCCACAATCCGGCCGATGAACTGGTACACGGGCACGTATCCCACCACCAGCACGATCGCCGGCAGCGAGAGCGGGATCAGGCAGATAAACTCCAACACCCGTGACAGCCGGGGGAATTCGACCTCGACATAGACCATCGTGGGCACCAGGATCAGCAGCACCACCGCGACCGCGAAGGCCGAGAGTAGCAGCGAGTTGCCGATCCCGGTCCAGACCACCTCATAGGTGCTCGCGGCGTCCGGGGCGAACAGGCCCGCCCAGTTGTCCAGCGTGTGACCGCCGGTCTTGGGATCACGCAGCGTGAACTCCACCATCGAGGCGATCGGCACCGCAAACAGCGCCCCGATCACGGCCAGGATGATGATCCGGGTGGCTCGGGCGGGGGCCAGTGGATGACGGACCTTCGCGCTCATACCCGCCACCTCGCCGCCCGCTTTTGCACCAGCGCATACAGCGCCATTGCCACGGACATAATGACCATCATCGCCAGGGCCAGTACCCCGGCGACGTTCTCCCGGCCCAGGACGGTTTCGCTGCTGAGCGCGAGACGGATCTGGAGCGGCACGATCGGGGAGGCCTGGTTGATCAGCGCGGCCGCGGTCGAATAGGCCGAGAACCCGTTGGTGAAAAGCAATAGGAAGCTTCCGACAAACGAGGGCAGCAGCAGCGGGAACCCGATCCGGGTCCAGAAGGTCAGCCGGGTGCCGCCGAGGGTCAGGTTCGCCTCGGCCCACTGCACCTTCAGGGTCTTCATCGCGGGGAGGAACACGATCACCATCAGCGGAACCTGGAAGTAGAGGTAGGGCAGGATCAGCCCGGGCAGCTCGTACAGCCAGACGCCGTTCTTATAGATGTCGATGCCCAGCTCGCCGCGCAGGAACACGGTGATCGCGCCCTGGATACCGATCGTCGCGATAAACGTGAAGGCCAGCATCACACCGCCGAACTGGGCGAGGACGCTGGAAATGGAGGTCACGATGCGCGAGAGCAGCCGGTTTTCGTCCAGGCCCATCATCGCGAAGCACACCAGGGCGCCGATGATCGCGCCGAGCAGGGAGGTCAGCGCGGCCAGCCACAGCGAGCTGCCGATCGTGCGCAGGATGGTGGGATCGGTCAGGGCCGAGAGGTTGTCGAGGGTGAGGTTGCCGTCGCCATCCTGGAAGCCGCTGACCAGGGCGATGACCGTGGGGATCGCCAGGAACAGTAGCACGTAGACGGTAAAGGGGAGCAGACCCACGCCGCGGCCGGCCGCCAACGCGATGCGGCCGCGGGGACGACCGCGGCGCACGGGCGCGGAGCCGGATCGGGAGGATGTCGGCGAGGCCACCACGCCGGACGACGTGTCCCGAGGCTCGGTCTGCTCCGCCTCCCGGGAGCCCGAACGCCGGGTACCGGAGGATCCGGTACCCGGCGGGGTAACAAATGAGGTCACGGACTTAGCCGACCGCGGGTGCCCAGTTGGTCGCAACCAGCTCGCCAGCCTTCTTGGACTGCTCGATGGTCGGGATCACATACTTGGCCGGGGCGGCGGGCAGACCCGCAAGGGCCGCCTTGTCCACGGTGCCGGCCTTGACCAGGGCGGCCTCGATCGGGCTGCGGGCACCGCTCTTGATCCACTGGTTCTGCTGATCGGCCTGGTACAGGAACTCCTGCCAGAGGCGCGCGGCCGCGGGGTGCGGGGCATCCTTGTTGATGGCCTGGTAGAGGAAGCTGCCATAGCCGGTGCCCTCGGGGATGGTGACCTTCCAGGTGGGCAGGTCACGGCCGTAGGCCACGTTGGAGTAGTCGTAGGAGATGATCAGCTTGGTCTCACCGGACACCACGGTCGCCGAGCTCGGCTGCACGCTGATCAGGTTGCCCGCCTTGTTGAGCTTGCCAAAGAAGTCGATCCCGGGCTGGAAGTTGTCCAGGGTGCCACCCTCCTGCAGGGTGGCCAGGCCGACGGCCGCAAGACCGGGGGCGTTTTTGGTCGGGTCGCCGGAGATGGCGAGGCCCTTATAGTCGGATCCCAGCAGATCGTTGAAGGTCTTGGGCTCGGGAACCTTGGCCGAGTCATATCCGATCGAGAGGAATCCACCCTCGCCGGCGATGAAGTGACCGTCGGCATCCTTGAGGCTCGGGTCCACCTCGTCCCACGCCTGGTTGCGGTACACGGCGAGGTACTTCTCGCTGCTGTTGGCGATGGTGTCACCGATGTTGAACACGTCGGGGGCGGTGTCGAGGCCCTTATTGTTCTTGGCGGCGGCGATCTCATCGGCGCTAGACCCGTTGGGCTGCAGCTCGTTGACCTTGATGCCGTACTTCTTGCTGAACGCGTCGATGATGTTGCCGTAGTTGGCCCAGTCACGAGGCAGCGCGATGACGTTGAGCTTGCCCTCGGCCTTCGCCGCGGCGGCCAGCTCATCGAGGGTGCCGAAGTCCTTGAGGCTCTCGGCCTTGGAAGCCTTGGCGCTCGCCGCATTATCGGAAGAGGAGGCGCTGGCCGAGCAACCGGCGAGACCGAGGCCGGCAACGGTGAGCAGCGCGATTGCGCTCACCAAACGAATCGAACGAGACATGGGTGTTTCCTCCGGGGGAAAAGGAGTGGGGCGTGGGGATCGCCAAAAATGAGGGAAGGGAATCTCTCATCGTCATCTTCCCTCCCGTTTGGGGGACGCCGCAAAGCGTGATGACACGGTGCGTAACACGGGGGATTTCTTGCCCGTGTTACGCCGATCATGGCACCGGATCGCGGCTAGCGGGTGCCGTCCCAGGCCGGGCCGCGCAGCGCCCGTCCGGGCAGTGCCTCGGTGCGCACGCCCTCGGCGATGACCGGAACCCCGGCCACGAACACCCAGGAGATTCCGGCGGCCTGCTGACGGGGCTGGGCGAAGGTGGCCCGGTCGGCGATGGTGTCGGGATCGAAGACCACCAGGTCGGCCACCGCGCCCTCACGCAGGACACCGCGGTCATTCAGGCCGAGGACCGAGGCCGGACGCGAGGTGAAGTGGGCGACCGCATCCTCGAGGCTCAGCACACCCTCGTCGCGGACATAGTGGCCGAGGAAACGGGGGAAGGTACCCCAGCCGCGCGGGTGCGGCTTGTCGCCGATCAGGATGCCGTCGCTCCCGCCGGTGTGTAGCGGGTGGTTCATCATCGTGCGTACGTTGGCCTCGTCGCCCACGTGCTGCAGAATGCTGGTGGCCAACTCATCCTGCTGCAGGAGCGCGAAAAAGATGCCGGTGGGATCATCGGTGGGCCACTCGGCGGCGATCTCCGGCGACACCAGCGAGCGGGTTCCCCCGCGCACACTCTCCGCCAGCCGCTGGATGGTCGAGCCGACGATGCCGGTGAGCGCGGGGTTGGCCACGCCGGCAATCTCGATCGTGGACCAGTCGGTCACCACCCCGTGACAGCCATCGGATCCGGTGACTTCGAGCTCGTGTCGGATCCGCTCCCGCGTCTCGGGATCACGCAGCCTTGCCAGGGTCTGATCGGGACCACCCGCCGCCGCCCAGCCGGGAAGCAGCGCCGAAAGAGTCGTGGATCCCGGTAGGTAGGGGTAGGTATCAAACGAGATGCGTACCCCGTCGGCGGCGGCCGCATCGATCAGCGCCACCAGCTCGTGTGCGCGCCCGGCGTTCACCCCGAAGTTCATCGTCGCGTGGGTCAGGTGCAGGGCGACACCCGAGCGCCGGGCCACCTCCACCATCTCCGCATAGGCCTCAAGCGCGCCCAGGCCATAGGAGCGCTGGTGCGGAGCGTAGATGCCGCCGTGTTCGGCGACCACCCGACAGAGCTCAACCAGCTCATCCGTGTTGGCGAACATCCCGGGGACGTAGGTCAGTCCCGAGGACATTCCAAATGCCCCCTGACGCAGCCCGGCCTCCACCAGGTCCCGCATCGCGGCGATATCGGACGGGTTCGCGGGCCGGTCCTCGGTCCCGATGACCGCCATCCGGAGATTGCCCTGCGGCACCAGATACGCCACGTTGAGCGCAGCCCCGCGGTCGATAAGGTCCAGATATTCGCCGACGCTGCGCCAGTCAAAATTGATGCCCGCGGGCTCGCCGTTCCAGCCGCCGATCTGTCGGCGCAGGATCGCCATGGTCGCGTCGGTCGTGGGCGCATAGGAGAGTCCGTCCTGCCCGAGCACCTCGGTGGTGATGCCCTGGGAGACCTTGGCGAGGTGATCGTGATCGTGCAGGACCGCGAGATCCGAGTGCGCGTGCATGTCGATAAACCCGGGCGCGACCGCCCGCCCGGCCACGTCGATTTCCAGGTGGGGTCCGGGCGGGATCGTGATCCACTCGCCCAGCGCGGCGATCCTGCCCTCGATGATCAACACGTCGCCGGGCCTGCTCGGGGCCCCGGTGCCGTCGATGATGCGGGCGTGGCGCAGCAGGATGGTCTGCATCGTCGCGCCTAGCCGAACTCGGTGTACAGCACGCCGGTCGCCAGCGGGCGCTCGGCGCGCACATCGTCGATCACGACCAGCGCCCGCCACTTATCGAAGGTGGTGCAGGGGTGGGACAGGCCCAGGCGGACCACGTCGCCCACCTGGAGCGTGCTGTCCTCGGGGAGGGCGAGGAAGGTGTGCTGATCATTCATCGCGGTGACGCTCGCGCCGGGCAACTCATCCAGGGTTTCCTGGCCGAATCGGCGCACCCCCTGAACCTCGGGCAGACCCTCGTCGAAGGGGAGGTCGCGCTTGCCGCTGTCAAGCAGGGCGATCCCGGGTTCGGGACGCGAAACCACGGTGGACCAGCCGTGAATGGCCGAGCGGAAATTCTCCGCACCGGACCGTCCGAGCGGCGTGATTCCGCGGTAAAAACCGTCATCGTGAGAGATATATGCCCCGGAGCGCATAAGTACTTCGCGCCCCTTAGTCGGGGCGTGACGCGGGGACAGGACCTCGGCCACCACGTCGAAGTAGGCGCTGCCGCCGGCGGTCACGATGGCGGATTCGATTCGCGAATCGTAGGTGTCGCGCAGGGCATCGTCGAGGGCCGCGAGCCGGTTGAGATAGCCGCGGATAATCGCCAGAGAGTCCGCATCGCCGTGGTGGGCCAGCGCGCCCTCGTAGCCGGCGACCCCGGCCAGGGCGAGGACCGGAGAGGCACCGATTGCGGCGGCGATCGCGATTGCATCCTCATGTGTGCGGGCCCCGGTGCGCCCGCCGTGCTGGCCGAGTTCCACCAGGACCTCGAGCGGGCGTGCTGTGCCGGCGGCCGCGATCCTGCCGGCCTCGGTTCCATGGGTAGCGCTCTCGGGGGTCCCGCTCGCGACCGTCCCGGTGCCGGAGGTTTCCGTCTCCTCGCGCAGCACCGCGTCCATGATCTCCACCGCGCGCAGCGAATCCGCCCACACCACAATCCGGGTGTCGGTATCGCGCAGCGCAGCGGACACCAGGCGCAGATAGGCGGGCTGGACGAGCGCGTTCGCCAGCATGATCCGGGGAATGTTCCAGCCCAGCGCGACACTCAGCTGCCAGGGGGTGGCCACGGTGATGCCCCACGCCCCGGCGTCGAGCTGCCGTTGCCAGAGCACCCGGTTCATGGTGGTCTTGCCGTGCGGCGCGAGGCCCACGCCGGCACGCTCACACCAGGCGCGCATGGTTTCGATGTTGTGGTTGATTGCCGACTCATCCACGGTCACCAGGGGTGTGGTGAGGTCGCTCAGCGCGGGTCGCCGAGTCCGCACATCGTCGGGGGTGATCCCGCCCGACACCGGGGGAAAAGCCTTGAGTGGGCCTGAATAATTCGGACTCGTTGCCGAGTCGGTCGTGCCCAACATCAAAACCCCTGACTAGTCGTGAGGGCGGCGTCGCCCTCGGCAGTGTGGATGCGCTCTTGGTTGCGTCCGTCGCTAGGTACGTTCTAGCATCGGGGACCAGACACCGTCAACAGGTTGCCGTCCCGAAAGGACCCCATGTCACAACGTATCGCCATCTCCACCACCAACGCGCCCGCACCGGCGCACACCTTCTCGCAGGGTGTGCGGAAGGGGCCGTTTGTGCAGGTGTCGGGCCAGGGTCCGGTTCACCCCGAGACCAATGAGTACCTGTTCCCCGGCGACGTTGCCGCGCAGACCACCCGCACCCTGCAGAACGTCGAGGCGATCCTCGCCGCTGCCGGTGCCACCTTCGATGACGTCATGATGCTGCGGGTCTACCTCACCAAGCGCGAGGACTTCTCGATCATGAACGATGCCTATGGCGAATTCGTCTCGGCCCGCGTGACCTCGGGTGTCCTGCCCGCGCGCACCACCGTCTTCACCGGCCTGCCGCGCGAGGAGATGCTGGTGGAGATCGACGCCATCGCGCTGACCGACGCCCCCGCCGTTTAGCACGGGGCCGAATACGAAACCGCCGAGCCCGACCGGGATCGGCACCCCAAACCTCGGGGCCGGATGTTGCACTTGCGACATCCGGCCCCGTTTTGTTTGTGGTTGCAGCGGAACACCCTGTACCCAAGAGGTATTAGGAGGTATGGTTAGGTACTAGATTGTCTTAGGGCGGGATTCCGTCATCGTTTTGAGTCTTCGCCCCCGCGGCGAAGCGCCACAGAAAAGGAGCACCGTGGACGGTTACATTACGTTCGCCGCCGCCACCGCGGACCAGGCCCAGGAGCTCACGGCGCTGGTGCCGCGACTGCGCGCGCACTTCGAGCGTCTCGCCCAGGCCGGAAACCTGCGGGGGCGCGGTCCCGTGCTGATGGGCATCGGCGCCAGCTACGCCGCCGCGGCCGCCGCCGTCTGGCACCTGCGTAAGCGCGGCATCGAGGCGGCCCGGCTCGACCCGGGCGAGAGCCCGATGCCGATCGTGGTGGGCGAAAGTCCGGTCTTTGCGATCTCGCAGAGTGGACGCAGCACCGAAACCCTGGCCGCGCTGGAGAGCGTGGTGCCCGAGCGCCGATTTGGCATCGTCAACGTGACCCCCTCGCCGCTGAGTGCGCTGGCCACCGACACCATCGACCTCGGCAGCATCGACGATAGCTACGCCTCCACGATCGGCTACACCGCGACCGTGAGCGCGCTGGGCATGCTCGCCGAAGCCTGGGACGGGGGCAATATCGCCGCCGACTGGGACACCCTGGGTGCCCGATTCGCCGCCGCCGAGCGCGACTTGGCCCCCGCCATCGCCGTCGCTGCCGCGCTCTTCCAGAACGCCCCCAGCGCCGACTTCGTGGGGTCGGCGACCTCGGTCGGATCCGCCGAGGCCGGCGCGCTGCTCTTCCGCGAGGTTGCGCGCATCCCCTCCACCGCGATGAGTACGCGGCAGTACCTGCACGGCGCGATGGAGTCCGCGGGTGCCGGCGTCCACGTGCTGTTTGGGACCGCGCGTGAGCGTAAGGCCGCGCGGATGCTCTCGGCTGCCGGACACCCTGTCGTCCTGATCACCGATGATGGGAGCGATCCGCTGCCCCTGGTCACCACGATCGTGATCCCCACCCTCAGCGACACCCAGCGCGGCGTGATCGAAGCCCTGGTCATGCAGCAGCTGGTGCGCGAGGTCGCCGAAAACCGCGGCATCGCGATCGAGGAGTTTGTCTTCGAAAACGACGACACCAAGGCTCCCTCGCAGGTGGGCGCGTGAGCGCGCTGCGCATCGGCCTAGATATCGGCGGCACCAAGACGGCGCTGCGCGCGGTGGATGAGCACGGCGTGCTGGTGCACAACACGGTGGTGTCTTCGGGTGAGTGGGACGCCGAACCGGCGGTGCCCGCGGCCGAGCTGATCCTCGCCGTGCTGAGCGGAATCGGGGTGTCCGCCGCCGAGGTTTCGGCACTCG
This sequence comes from Mycetocola sp. JXN-3, assembly GCF_014522285.1. Taxonomy (GTDB): domain Bacteria; phylum Actinomycetota; class Actinomycetes; order Actinomycetales; family Microbacteriaceae; genus Mycetocola; species Mycetocola saprophilus. Next base: position 3,287,743 of record NZ_CP041635.1, on the reverse strand, counting down.
GTGTGGGGGCTCAGGGCCTCGATAATCCGCAGGCGGCCGCGGATCTGGAGCGCGCCCTGCGCGCCCGTGGCCTCGCCCGCGTGCACTGCGTTAACGACGCGGCCCTGCTGATTCCCGCCGCCGGGGTGGACGCGGGGATCGGCCTCATCGCGGGCACCGGTGCCATCGGGGTGGGCACGCTCGCCGATGGTACCGCGGTGAGCGCGGGCGGCTGGGGCTGGGTGATCGGCGATGAGGCCGGCGGCTCGGGCATCGTCCGTGAGGCCACCCGGGCGGCCCTGCTCGCCCACGATGACGGCCTTCCCGACGACGGCCTGCTCGGCGCGCTGCTGACGAGCTTCGGGGTGGCCGACGCCGAACGCCTGGCTCGCGCGGTCAACGATGAACCCACGATGGCGAACTGGTCCCCGCACGCACCCGCCGTATTTGCGGCGGCGGATGCGGGCTCGGGCCTCGCCGCGGACGTGATCGACGGTGCCGCCGTGCACCTCGCTCGCCTGGTGGATCAGCTGGTGCGCCGCGGCACCGTCGGCGCACACGTGGTGGCCGCGGGCAGCGTCATCCTGGGGCAGCCGCGACTGGCCGAGGGCGTGCGGGAGCGTGTGGGAACCGCGCATCCGGGACTGGAATTCCACCTGCTCGAGGACGATCCGGTGGCCGGGGCGTTGGCGCTGGCCCGCGCACTCTGAGCAGTACTCACATGACGGGGAGGGGCCCGACGCGGATCGCGTCGGGCCCCTCCCCGTGTGACAGTGCAGTGAACAATGGTCAGCGGCCGGTGGCTAGCGGCTGGCTAGTGGGTGCCGCGGGCAAAGCCCGTGCGCAGGCGATAGCGGTCGCCCGCGTAGCGAATGCGCGACATGGAGACCTTTCGGTCATCGGCGGCGTAGGCGATCTGGTGCATCTCCAGGATCGGCTCGCCCTCCTGCATCCGTAAGCTCTCGGCGAGTGAGGCATCGGCCGCGCGCGCCTGAATCGTGGATTCGGCGCGCTCGGGGGCGAGCCCCGCCTCGCCCAGAACCGAGAAGAGGGAGGCCGTAGAGAAGTCCACGTCCGTGACGTCCGGCATGAGTGCGGCAGGCACCAGTGTCTCATCGCGGGCAATCGGGACATCGGCCAGCAGGCGAACCCGGTCAAGGCGGAAAAGCGGAGTGCCGGGGGCAACGCCGAGGGCTTCCGCCTCGTCGAGGGAGGCCGGACGCTCCTCGACGGTGACCACCTCGGAGGAGGGCTCCAGGCCCATCCGCTTCGCGGTCTCGGAGAAGGATTCCAGGTCATTGGACCAGTCGCGGTCCTGATTCGCGGTGCCCACATACCAGCCGCGTCCGTGCGAGGGTGCAAGCACGCCATCGTCAACCAGCTGGGTCAGGGCCTTGCGCAGGGTGACGCGGCTGATGCCGAGCTGCTGGCAGAGTTCGCGCTCCGGAGGAAGCCGCATGCCCTCGGTCAGGCTGCCGGAGTTGATCTGATCGCGGATCAGCCGCACGGCCTGGATCCACAGCGGATCCGGATAGTCCACGCGGATCGGCGGCTCGAATTCACCGGGGTTCGCCATTGCTGTTCCTTTCACGCGCCGGGGCGGGCTCGCCCCCACGCCGTACGGTACACGACTGGGCTCGAAGAAAATATCACCGCGGTTCTTCCATTATGGTACAAGATAGATACCAATAAATACCACTTATGCGTGAACGGTGACGAGGCCGTGGCGCGGAAGGGCTGACCGTGCGCATTCACACCTCCCACCTGGGATATGACATCGGCGCGTTCAAGCGCGCGGTGATTGGCGAGCTTGCCGTCGGGGAACGGCCAGACGTGCGGCTGGTGAGAGTCGACGCCGATGTCGCTGCCGACGGTGTTGCCATCGAGGCGCACGTCTCCCCGGCGACCGAGGTAGACCACTGGGCGGGCGGTGCCTATGCGGCCGTTGATTTCTCCGAGCTGGATGTCCCCGGTACATACCTCATCGAGGCCACTAGCGGGGGGCTGACTCGGCGCTCCGAACCGTTTGAAATCGGGATCGAACGCACCCACGCGCAGGGCATGTCCGACGTGCTGTTCGCGTTCAAGGCCGTACGCTCAAGCGGCGAGATCGAACGCAAGGACGCGGCCGCCGCCCTCTGGGGTGCGGAACCGGGTGCCCCTACGGTGGATGCCCGCGGCGGCTGGCTCGACGCCTCGGGCGACACCAGCAAGTTCCTCTCCCACCTCACCTACTCACCCGCGATGAGCCCACAACAGATCCCACTGTGTGCCTGGGCGTTTTTGGAGGCACGCGATGGTCTGACCCGGTTCCACCCGCGGTTCTCTCGTGTACTCGGGGCGCGGCTGCGCGATGAGGCGCTGTTCGGGGCCGATTTTCTGATCCGATTCCGAGATCCCCGGGGCCGCTTCTACTCGGGCATTTTTGACGGGCTGACCAAGAGCCTGCCCGAGCGGATCATCAACGCCCCGCTGCCCGAGTGTGTGCGCACCGACCGGTATATCGCCTCGTATCGCGGCGGCGGAGGCCTGGCGATCGCGGCGTTGGCTCGGGCATCCCGGGAGAGCGAGCACGGGGAGTTTGACCAGGCGGCGTACCTGTCGGCGGCGCGCACCGCGTTCCTGGACTTGGAGGCCCACAACGATGAGTATCTGTTTGGCCTGGACCTTGCCTCGGGGGAGCTGACGCCGAGCTCGGAGTCGATCGTGGACGACTACTGCGCGCTGCTCGCGGCGACCGAGCTGCACGCGGCGGATCCGCGCCCCGAGTATGCGGAGGCGGTCGCAACCCGACTCGCAAACATCGAGGGTCGACACCGTGCGGGCTCGCCCGGATGGTTTGAGGCGTGGGAGGACGGTCGCCCGCACTTCAGCCCGGTTGAGCCCGGCCTCCTCCCGATCGCGCTGTTGCGGGCGGCCGAGGTCTTCGAGGAGGACGAGATTTCCGAACGCGCCCGCACCCTCGCAGTGACCGCGATGTCCGACCTGATCGCGCGCACCGACGCGGTCCCCAATCCGTTCGGGTATCCGCGCCAGCGGGTGCAGCCGCGCGGTGGTGAGGCGCGTGATGCCTTCTTCTTCCCGCACGAGAACGACACCGGCTACTGGTGGCAGGGGGAGAACGCGGCGCTGGGGTCGCTGAGCCATGCGGCGGCGCGGGTCGCGGAGCTCCCCGGAGTGCCCGAGAGCCTGCGTGAGCGGCTACGCCGATTCGCCGTGGATCAGGTGCACTGGATGGTGGGCCGCAACCCGTTCGACGTTTGCATGCTGCAGGGCCGCGGCCGCAATAACGCCGAGTACACCCCCGATTTCCCGAACCTCCCCGGCGGCATCGTCAACGGCATCACCAGCGGCCTGGATAACGAAAACGGCATCGACTTCCGCACCGGCACGGCCGCGGGCCACGACTCCTGGCGCTGGACTGAACAGTGGATCCCGCACTCGGCCTGGTATCTGCTGGCCCTGTCCACCCTGCCCACAGCGGCGGCGGGCTAGGGTGCGGGATACACGCGGGTGACGACTAAAGGGCGGCCGCGCAGATTCGCTTGACGAGGTCATTCACCTGGTCAACCGCCTCGTCGACGGACGGTGCCACGGCAAGGCCCGCGGATGCCTCTTCGTACAGCGTGGCCCAGCCTGCGCCGACATGGATCTGCGGAGGCCAGGAATGCTGCGTGCGGTAGGAGAAGAGGCGGATGCAGGTCGTTGCGACAGCCGAAAGGTCCAGAGCTTCGTTTCGCTCAAGGAGCTGAATATCAACGAGATCGCGGGCTCGTTTGCTGTTGTGTTCGGAAACGGCGTGGAGCTTTTGCGCAATCTGATGTTCGGTGCGCATGACGGGGATGGGCGCGGGGGAGCGCAGCCCGACTCCGGTAAAAAGTGTCTTCACATCATCGGCGATGATGCGCTCCGCACCCTCGGCATCACCCAGCTCGTTATGGCCGAGTTCAAACGGTACCGTGCACCACGGCCTGCCGTGATAGCTCAGTTTCACCTCGAACGGCTGCATCACATATGCGGTGGGGACCGACGGGGGTCTGGCCGCGGATTTGGATACTAGGCGGCCGGTAAACCCGGCCCAACCTGCCGAGAGATTTTCCTCAAAAGCTCGGCGGAATGCCGCCAGGGTGCCCGTTCGGGCGGCATCGAGATCGCGCGTGAATCGAGAATTCTGCCCCAGTCGAAGTGCCAGCGCGCCGCCGCCCTTCACCGCACCCTCGGGAAGCATCTGCCCGATAACGACCAGTGACATTGTGATCCGGCGGCGTTGGACCTGCTGATCGCCGCCCGCGAGATTGCGGATGCGCTGTTCCAACGAGCGGACGCTGTTCGGTGCGGCGGCGTAGGTCATGACCGCAGCGCCCGCCGGAGGTGCCGGAATTCCGATGTGAGGAGAAGGCCCTCGGCACGCGCCTGCTGTGCCGCAATCAGGAGGATCGGGGGCTCGATTCGGCCGCTGCATGAGAGCAGAGCATCGGCGACATATTGGGAATTCAGCCCGTCGTAGACGGTGGTTCGTGGTTCACCATGCACACGGGTGAGCTCGATGAACGCCGGAAGTTTTGTGCGCGTCCGCCTGTGCACGGCAACCTTGATCCTGCGCGGGTTCAGATCGGCCAGGTCGAATAGGGACAAAACCGACTCGGCATACAGGTAGGCACCCTCGCCGGCGCGCAGAATCGCCTCGGCCAGCTGATCGTTGCGGGTTGGTGGAACGGTGGAGACCCGGTAGATGCCACGCGCCACGTGTTCTAGTCCGCCGCGGGCGGCGAGTTTAGGGAGCTCGACGGCGGGGACTCCCGCTTCGATTGCCTCACGCGTCGTGACGTAGCCGTAGCGATCGAGCGCCATTTCACGCAGAACGTCGCGATATTTGATCCTGGCTGACATGGCGTAACTATACCGAAAACGGTATTGTTGTGACATCGTATGTGTTCATTTACGCGTCCTCCGATTCGGTTTTTCTTTACGTTAGAGGGCTCGGTTGCGTAGGGGAAGAGCGGGCGCACTCGACCTTTGAACTATCAGCAAAAACACACGTATCGCCGCGAGCATCGGGCTCACGGCGATACGTTGAGGGGCTCGCTACCGCGCGGCCGCCAGGGCCAGGGTCAGCCAGCCCGCGTGCGGGATCCACTGCTCGCCCCAGCGCCAGGTGCGGCCCTCCTCGGCGTTGCCGGGGAGCAGGGCGAGGTCTTCCTCGTCGTCGATGCCGCCGGTGATGCCGTTGACCACGCCGCCCAGCAGGTTGGGCCACTCGACCCGGTAGAAGGGGTTGTTGCGGCCGCGGCCAGTGACCATGCAGGCGTCGAACGGGTTGCGGCCGAGGACCCAGGCGATCTGGTCGGCGGAGAAGCGGGCGACGCGCTCCGTGTGTTCGGCCGGGATGATCCCCGCGCTCAGGGCCAGGCTGGCCGCGGTGGAGAGCGAGGCGACGCTGGCGTTTTCGCCCTGCCACCAGTAGCCGGTCTCGTTTTCATGCGGGAAGAAGAAGGATTCGCGCGCCTCCCCGCCGACCGCCTGCACGCGGTGGCGCGGATAGCCGAACGGGTTGGGGACCGCGTCGGCGCGGGCCATCAGATCCAGCAGGATCCGCGCCGCACACGAGCGTGCAGCCTCGGCATCCGGCCCCTCGGGCAGCGCCTCGGCAAAGCGCAGCAGTGCGATCACCGGGAGCCCGGCCTCGGCGGCGCTGAAGAAGGGCCGCCCCTCGAAGTCGCCCACCAGGTAACCGCCGTCGGTGGTGACATAGCGACCGATTAGCGACGCCGCCCGGGCGCGGGCCGCGGGCTCGGCCGAGGACTCTCCGGCCGCCACCAGCTCGGCCGCGGCGAGCAGCGCGCAGTAGTCGTCCAGGATCGATTCGATCCCGTCAAACAGGTACTCGGTGTTGTGCTCCTCGAGGTGCCAGAACCCCTCGGTGGCCGCCCGCAGATAGGCCGCGGAATCGAACTCCCCGGCCGCATCCTGCGTGGAGGCGCGGGCAAGCGCGGCAATCGCCAGCCCGCCGCCGTGCCGATACGCCGCCTGATAGCGGTCGGTGCGCACGGACTCGGGCAACGGGGCGTTGATGACCCGCTCGTTCAGATCCTTGGTCAGCGCATCGAAGATCCCGGTATAGAAGTAGCCCTCGGGGGAGCGGAACCGCACCAGGAAATCGGCGCCGAACAGTCCCTCATCACGCAGGTGCGCGGTGAACATATCGGCCACCCCTGGGTGCCGGCGCACAATCTCGTCCCGTGCGGCGAAGAACGCCCAGGCGCACAGCGGAATCTGCTGCGGGCTCATCATCCGGGTATAGGTGAGGTGGCTCATGAACTTGCTGAAGTCACCGCTGGCATCCAGCCAGGCACCGCGGGCATCCACGGTGAATCCCGAGTCGTCGCCGTAGAGCGCGGCGGCGGCATCCTTGCGGTCGATCTCCCCGCTTGAACGCTGCGCCCGGAAATAGGACAGCAGATCCGGCAGCACCGAGCGCTGCAGCAGGTCCGGCTCCACCACAAACGGCGGCGAGGACACCGCCGTGCCCGAGGCGTCGACGCACTCGATCACATAGGTGCCGGTGGCTAGCACGGGCAGCGGTACCCGGGCAAACGGGCCGATGTGCCAGCGGGCGACCCGCTCGACCGGGCCCGCGTTGAGTTCGCGCGGTTCGCCGAGGGACGCATCGGCCAGAGCCTCGCGGATTGTGACCGAGCGCGGCGGCAACCCATCCGGCAGCCCGAGGATCGCGGCGGACGGGGATCCGGGGTCGTATCCGATGTGATTGATGATGACCTGGGATGTGGCGGGAACAGCCTCGGCCTGCCCGACCGAAAACGCGGTGGCGGGACGGGGAATCTCGACCGGCATGAAAAAGCCTCTCTTAAGGTGAAGGTGGAAAAACTAGCCCTTGAGGGCGCCGGCAAGCACGGCACCCTCCATCTTTTCGGCGAAGATCGCGTACACGATATAGACGGGGATCAGGGTGATCACGATGCCCGCGGCCAGCACGCCGTACTGCGCCGCATTGGTCATCGACAGCGTGGGCAGCGCGACCTGGGCGGTGCGCAGCGCGGGGTCGGGACCGATGATCACCAGCGAGAAGAAGTACTCGTTCCAGAAGCCCAGGAAGTTGAGGATGATGACCGTGATCGTGGTGGGCATCGTGACCGGCAGGAACACCGCCCACAGCACCCGCATCTGACTGGCACCGTCCAGCACCGCCGATTCCTCGAGCTCCGCCGGGACCGTGCGCATCGCCTGGGTCAGCAGAATCACCGAGAGCGGCATCGCGCCGGCGGGGAGGAAGAGGATCAGGAACTCGCGGGTGTGGAACAGGTTCATCGAGATGGCGAGCATCACCGTGGGCACCAGCGCGGCAAACGCCGGCACCAGGAAGCCCACCTGGAAGATCCGCTCGACGATGCTGCCGAGCTTGCCCTTGGAACGGGCCAGCGCGTAGGACGCGGGGATCGCCAGCAGCAGCGTAAGCACGCTCGCGCCCACCGTCAGGTAGGCCTGATTCAGCAGCGCCGGCCCCAGCGTCGCCTGCTCCCACGCCTTGCCGAAGTTGTCCAGCACCAGGCCGGCAAACGGGTTGAATGGCTCGTTGAGGATCGCGGTATTGGTCTTGAAGGCCGAGATCACCAGGTAGTAGATCGGGACCAGCAGCAGGAGCACATAGAGCCAGATCGCGCCGTGCGACAGATAGGTCAGGAAGGCGGAGATGCCGCGCGACCCACGGGAGGAGGATGCGCGAACCGGCGCAGCCTGGGCGCGGGTCTTGAGCGGGGATGCGGTGGTGGTCATGGCTTGCTCCGGAACAGTCGTCGGATGCCGATCAGGCCGAGCACTCCGAGCACAAACAGGATGACGGCGATCGCCTGGGCGTAGCCCACCTTCGACTTATTAAATGCGTAGTCGTAGACCAGGAAGGACAGGTTGATCGTCGAGGTGCCGGGTCCGCCGCGGGTCAGCAGCAGCACCACGGCGGCGGAGGTGAACAGGGTCCAGAGGAACTGCAGGGTCGTGATGACGCCCACAAATCCCTTGGCCATCGGGAACGCGATCAGCCACATGCGACGCCAGTGTCCGCAGCCGTCGAGCTCGGCGGCCTCAAACACCTCGGTGGGCAGCGAGTTCATGGCCGAGGCGAGCATCACCGCGGATACCGAAACCGAGGCCCAGAGGATCACGATGATGATTGCGATGAAGGCGCTGTCGCCGTTGGCGAGCCAAGGCTTGGCGATATGGCCGAGCCCGATCGTGTCGAGGAAGCCGTTGACCAGACCGGTCGGGGCAAACACCCCGAGGAATACCAGCGCGAGCGCGGGGGCCGAGAGCAGCACCGGGGTAAAGAGGACGGCGCGGATAAAGCGGTGACCGCGCGGACGCAGGTTCACGTAGTACGCGGTCATGAACGCGCCACACACCACGATCGGCACGGTGATGACCAGCTGGATCAGCGTGTTCAGCGCCGCCTGGTGCAGCACCGGATCGGCGAAGAGCTTGGTGAAGTTGTCGAGACCCACGAAGGTGCGCGGGGCGATCAGGCCACGCCAGTTGGTCATCGAGAAGTAGAACAGGCTGAACAGGGGCCCGATCGTGAAGACCAGGAACCAGACCAGCGCGGGAAGGGCGAAGGTCAGCCCGGCGTTGCGCTTCCAGACCGAGCGGCGGCGCGGGGTCTGGGACCGGGGTGAGGCGGGGTGTGCGGCGCTGCTCACCTCGGTGGGCGCCGCGTTAATGACAGCCATGGTGGCTCCGAACGTTGAGGGTTGAATCGTTGTTGGGGGCAAGAACCGGTGGCGCCGGATTTCCCGACGCCACCGGTGTGCCGCTTAGCCCGCGGCGGCGTAGACGTTGTCGACGGCCGCGCAGATGGCCTTGGCGTCGTTGCCCTTGGTGTAGGCCACCGAGGTCGCGCGATACATGGGGTTGGAGACGTCCCCGGGCACGTGCCCGTCGGGCATGACCGCCCAGTCCACCGAGTCCAGCAGCGGGCCGTTGGCCTGGGCGATGATCGGGGAGTCGATGTGGGAGGTGTCCACCTTGGTGCTGGTGGCCATCACGATGCCGGCATCGGCCATGATCTGAATGGTCGAGGGCTTGTACATGAACTCGACCAGCTTCTTCAGCGAGGCCTCCTTCTTCTGGCCGTTGGGGGTGACCCACCAGCCGGCCGAGGTGTCGCCGCGGTAGGCGTTCGGCTTGGTGAAGGTGCCGCCCGAGGCGACCGGGAAACCGCCCAGCTCGGTGGCCGAGGCGACGGGCTCCTCGGCGTGCAGGTACGCCCAGCTGCCCATCGGACCGATTGCGGCCTTGCCGGACATGTAGAGCGCCTGGGCCTGGTCGGCGGTGAGGCCCTCGACGCCGTCCACGAAGACGCCGGCATCGCGCAGCTCGGCGAACAGCTCGACACCCTTCATCGCGTTGGGGGACTTGCACAGTCCACCCTTTTCGAAGACCTGGATGGTCTCCTTCTCATCCATATAGGTCTGCAGGATCTGCAGGAAGATCTTCTGACCGGACCAGTCATTACCACCGGTAGCCACCGGACCCACGCCGCTGGCCCGCAGCGCGGTGGCCGTTGCCTTGAGCTCATCGATGGTCTTGGGAACCTCGGTGCCGGCCTTTTTCAGCAGGTCGGTGTTGTACCACCAGGGCCAGGTGAAGCCGGTGTAGGGGAACCCGCGGACGTTGTCCTCATCGTCGGTCCAGGCCTCGACCGCGGCTTTGGGGATCGCGTCGCCCAGATCCCAGTCCTTGAGGTAGTTGTTGACCGGGATGACCGCGCCGTTCTTGGCCCAGTCGAGCTGCTTTTCCAGGAGGCCCACCAGCAGCACGTCGGCCTCATCGCCGGCGAGCAGGGAGGTTTCGTAAACCTGGTTGAGGTCCTCGCCGTTTTCCAGGATCTTGACCTTGATCCCGCTCTCGGCGGTGAACTCCTTGATGGCGTCGCGCAGGGCGGTGCCCTGGCTATTACCACTGGTCCAAATGGTCTGCAGGGTAATGCTGTCGGCGTCGCCACCCCCGGCGGAGGCGCCGCCGCTGGAGCAGGCGGTGAGCGCGAGGCCGGTGGTGACGAGAACGGCGAGTCCTGCTTGTCTGAAGCGATGCATCGGTGGATCCTTCCTGACGGTTACGGCGGTGCTGCCGTAAATCGAACGGTCGGGTTGGGGGCCGAACCGTTGGCCCCAACAATAGCCTGTGGTTTCTAACTTGGCAAGAGTGGTATTGATGTGGTCTGTACCGAGTGGAAACCCGCATCCGGGGGACAAATTCCCCGAATTCCGCGGCCGGGCACAGCAAAAAGCCCTCGTCCTCGGGAAAAACCCGAGGACGAGGGCCGATATTGCCGGGTGGTCTACGTGTAGAGCGAGACCGGCTGGAACTCACCGTTAATGTGGTGTGCACCCACCTCAAGCTTCTTATAGTCCACCGGATCGTGCAGCGAGTGCGTGCGCACGTTGCGCCAGTGCAGGTCGAGTCCCACGCGCTGGTTGGCCGAGGAGGACCCGGTGACCTCGAAGATTCGGTGGGTCACCTCGAGGGCCACCGCATCGGTCACGACCTTGAGCTTGGCCACGGCGATCGCCAGTTCCCCGCGCTCCTCCCAGGTGAGGTCGCCGCCGCGATCGGCAGCCCGGTCAAAGTGGATGCCCACCCGCTCGGCGAGGGCGTCGGCCGCCTCGATCTGCGCCACAAACTCGCCCACCGTGCGCTGCACAAACGGGTCGTGACGATAGGTGTCGGCCCCCGAGAGGAACCAGGCGTTGGGACGGTTGCGCAGGATCTGCGTGCCCTGAGCCAGCGCCCCCTCGGCGATGCCCAGGTACAGGTTGCCAAACGCGAGCTGGATGCCCGGGGTCAGCAGGCTGGCGAAGGGTTCGGGGGAGTCCAGCCCCAGAACGTCGGCTGCCTCGACCCGGACGTTGTTAAAGCGCACCGACCCGCTGGCGGACAGCCGCTGGCCGAGCGCGTTCCAGTCGCCCAGGTATTCCACGCCCTCGCGGTCGTGATCCAGGACCGCGTAGAGGAAACGGTCGGCGTCCTCGCCCTCGGTGATGCGGGCATTGAGCAGAACCACATCGCCGACGCTGGCGCCGGTCGAGAAGCGCTTGAGCCCGTTCAGCCGGTAGCCATCACCCTCGCGAACCACCTCGAGGGCCGGATCCACCGGGTTGACCGAGTCGCCCCACACCCAGTTGCCCTCGATGCTCGCCCGGAACCAGGCCTCCTGGGCCTCGGGGGCGGCGGAAAACACGATGTTCGAGGCGTTGATGTAGTGGTAGGCGAGCACCTGGGCGACCGAGGCGTCGGTGCGCGCCAGCACCCGCACCACGTGCAGCGCGGTGGACCAGTGTGCCCCGCCGCCGCCGAACTCGGCTGGGTGCAGCAGGTTGATCAGTCCGGCCTCGCGCAGCAGGTTCAGCTCGGTGTGCGGGTCGAGGTTGGCCCGGTCGCGTTCGAGCGCGTCGGTGCCCAGGCGGGCCCCAACCTCGGCGGCGACGGCCTCCCAGTGGGCGCGCTCGGCGGCATCGGCGACGCCGTGCCAGGGCGAGAGCGCGGCGGCCGCGGTTGTGGTTTCGGGGGCTTCGGTTGCTTCGGCGATGGTGGTCATGCTGCGTCCTTCGGGGTGTCGCGGATCGAATCGATATGCGGGATGACCCGCGAGGCGTCGCCATCGGCGGCGGACCGGGCGCCGGTGAAGGCCCCGCGGTAGGCGGCACCCGGGTGGGTGCTGGGGAGGTGGGGGCCGGCGCCGCCGAGGCGTTCGCGCAGTGTGCCCCCGGGGTACTCGTTCCAGACCCGGCCACGCTTTTGCAACTCGGGGACGATCAGGTCCACGATGTCCTCGAAGCTGCCCGGGGTGACCGCATAGGCGAGGTTGAACCCGTCCACATCGGCAACCTCGATCCAGCGCTCGAGCTCATCGGCCACGGTCGTCGGCGAGCCCACGATCACCGGACCGATGCCGCCGATGCCCAGGTATTCGGCGATGTCGCGCGGGGTCCAGCGGCGCTCGGGATCGGTGATCGTGAAGATCGCCAGGGCCGAGCGGGCGGCATCGGTGTCCACGTATTCCAGCGGCACGTCGGGGTCGTAGCCCGAGAGGTCGAGGCCCGACCAGCCACCGTAGAGCGCCAGGGCACCCTCGACGCTGGTGTACGAGCGGTACTCGTCGTACTTCGCCCGGGCCAGCTCGTCGGTTTCGGCGGTGATGATCGTGGCCAGCACGATGATCTTGACCTCGTTGCGGTCGCGTCCGGCGGCCTCGGTCTGGTTGCGAATATCGTCGACGTTTTTGCGGGTGATCTCGGGCCGCACCCCGTTGAGGAACACGGCCTCGGCATGCCGGGCGGAGAAGGACTTCCCGCTTTTGGAGGTGCCGGCCTGGAAGATCACCGGGCTGCGCTGCGGGGAGGGTTCGGCCAGGTGGATGCCCGGCACCGAGAAGTGCTCGCCGCGGTGATCGATCGGGTGCACCTTTGTGGGGTCGGTGAAGACGCCGGATTCGCGGTCGCGCACCACCGCGCCATCCTCCCAGGAACCCTCCCACAACTTGTAGGTCACGTCGAGGAACTCCTCGGCCAGCTCATAGCGCTGATCGTGGCTGAGCTGCTTTTCCAGGCCCAGGTTGGTCGCCGCGGAGTTGAGGTAGCTGGTGACCACGTTCCAGCCGATCCGGCCGCCGGTCAGATGATCCAGCGAGGAGAAGGTGCGCGCCAGGCTGTAGGGCTGCTCATAGGTGAGCGCCACGGTGACGCCGAAACCCAGGTGTGTGGTGACCGCGGCCATCGCGGTGATCGGCAGCACCGGGTTGATCATCGGCACCTGCGCCGCATCGATCAGGGCGGGGGAAACCGAGTCGCGGTAGACGTCGTAGACGCCCAGCACGTCGGCGAGGAAGACCGCGTCGAACTTGCCGCGCTCCAGGAGCCGGGCGAGGTTGGTCCAGTATTCCAGGGTGTTGTAGGTGTCGGCCCGGTTGTCCGGGTGCCGCCACAGGCCCGGGGCCTGATGCGTGACGCAGCCCATATCGAAGGCGTTGAGGATGATGCGCTTGGACACGGTGGATCCTTTGATCGGTGGGGAGAAAAACTGCCGTGGGGGAACGCTAACAGCGCGGCCGGGGTGGGCGCCCGGCTTTCGTAACACGGGGACATTCGCGCGCGCTCACGCGTTCCCGCGCGCGCGAATTCACGCGCCATGCGCGCCTTACATAACGCAGTGTTACCGGACGCGTCGGATCATGACGCGGGTGGGCGCGGCCCGGGGAGCGCCGATGCTAGCGTGACGCAACGCAACTCAGAGGCCCCGAATCGGGTTGCCAGACTCCCCGCCATCCCCGCCCAAAGGAACCCCATGTCATTCTTCTCCACCCCACGCCGCCGCCTCGGCCGCGTCACCGGTCTCGTGGCCGGCCTGAGCGTCGCCGCCCTTGCGCTGAGCGGGTGCGCGGCCGGTGCCAGCGCCGACGATAACTCGCAGGCCGGCGATAAGTCGCTCACGGTCCTGCTGATCTCCTCGCATAAGGGCGCGGCCGAGTGGCTGAAGACCGAGTATGAGAAGGAGACCGGGGTCAAGATCAACCCGGTCATCGTGCCCTATGACGAGATCGGGTCCAAGCTCGCCCTCGACCAGCAGTCGGGTGCCAACACGATCGACGCCGCCGCCCCCTGGTACGTCTCGCTGGGCTCGCTCGCCCAGGACGGGGCGATCAAGGACCTCACCGGCGTGATCAAGGACCGTGCCGCCGAGATCAAGCCCGACGACTTCATCCCCTCGATCTACGACCCCTACTCCCTGGTGGATGGCAAGCGCTACGGTCTGCCCTTTGACGGCGACACCCACGTGCTCTTCTACAACAAGGACATCCTGGCCCGGAACAACATCACCGAGCCGCCCGCCACCTGGGACGAGTACCTCGAAGACGTGAAGACCATCACCGCCAACGAGGGTAAGTCGGGCACCTACGGGGCCGCGGTCTTCGGGCAGAAGTCGCCGCTGATCCTCGGTGCCAGCTTCGCCAACCGTCTCGCCGGCTTCGGCGGGGAGTTCCTGGACAAGAACGGCAAGCCCGCGATCAACTCGCCCGAGGCCGTGAAGGCCGCCCAGGCCCTGGTGGATGTCAACAACTTCGCCCTGCCGACCCCGGCCGAAACCGACTTCGGTGCCGGCAACAACGCCTGGTACTCGGGCAAGGTGGGCTTCATCGAGAACTGGACCGACACCGGCGTGAACTCCCAGAACACCCCGGCGATCGCCGATAAGTGGGGCGTTACGTTCCTGCCCACCGAAAAGGCCGGCGAGAAGTCGCGCGCCTCGCTGGTGGCCGGCTTCAGCTGGGTCGTGGCCGCCAACACCAAGAAGACCAAGCTCGCCGAGGACTTCATCATCTGGGCCTCCTCGGAGAAGGTCAACGCCGCGCTGCTGACCGCGATCCCGACCACCGGGATCGACCCCAACCGCAAGTCCTCGCTCGAGGATGCCACCTACGGCGAGAAGTACCCGGAGATCCAGCGCGTCAACCGCGCAACCCTCGACGGTGCCCTCGCCTGGCCCACCGGCCCCAAGGCCACCGAGCTCGCGCAGACCCTGACCGATGAGCTGGCCAAGCTGCTCGCCGGCACCGGGGGCACCGCCAAGGAAACCCTCGACCGGGTGCAGACCAAGTGGGAGTCCCTCCTTGGGAAATAACACCCCCACGCTGGACGCCGTCGACCCCGAAACCGGGTCGGCGGCTTCCGCCGTTGCAGCCGCGGACTCCAACACGGAGTCCGCCCGCGCCGGGACCGCCGCGGGAGGAGAACCCGGGGTTTCCGGTTCCCCGACCGACGGTATCCGGGTTGCCGGTGCTCGGATCACCGATGACCGCGCCGCTACCGCCCCGGTCGCCGGAGCCGCCGGAGCCGAAGGCCTCGCCAGGCCGCGCCGCTCTGATCGATCCGCCCGTGGCCGGCGCCCGCGCCTGCCCGGCGAGGGTCCGCGTACCCGCCTGGTGCGGGCGGGACTGGTGGCCCCCGCCGGCCTCGCCGTCATCGTGCTGGGCGCGTTTCCGCTGGTGTTTATCCTGCTCGCGGCCTTCAGCCGCTCCTCACTCGGGCGTCCGTTCCAGGAGTTTGTGGGCGGCGATAACGTGACCTCGGCGCTGACCAACGACGATGTGATCGGCTCGCTGATCCGCTCGGTCGGCTATGCGCTGGCCGTCGCGGTGCTGAGCGTGGTGTTTGGGGTGATCGTGGCCCTGGCGCTCGCCGGGGCCGTGCGCGCCGGATCGCTGGTGCGCACCCTGCTGCTCCTGCCGCTGATCACCCCGCCGGTGGTGGTGGGAATCCTCTGGAAGCTGATCTTTAGTCCCTCGGGCGGCCTGATCGATACGCTGCTGCGCACCTTCGGCTACCGGGGTGAACCACTCTCGATCCTCGCCAATCCCGACCTGGCGCTCGCCGGGGTGGGCATCGCGGACATCTGGGAGTGGACGCCGCTGATCGCGCTGCTGGTTTTCGCCGCGCTGCTCGGTCGGGATCCCGAGGTGTCCGAGGCCGCAGCCCTCGATGGAGCCCACGGTTGGCGACTGTTCCGGGAGATCACCCTGCCGGCGATCGCCGCGACCATCGCCGCCGCGTTCCTGGTGCGCCTGGTGCTGGCCTTCAAGGTCTTTGACCTGATCTATGTGATGACCTCGGGTGGGCCCGGCCAGGCCACCACGATGCCCGCGTATCAGATCTACCAGGCGGCCCTGCAGCACTCGGATGTGGGCCAGGCGGCCGCCTTGACGCTGATCCTGGCCGTGGTCATCACCGTGATCACGACCCCGATCATCCTGATTTCCCGGAGGTTTGGCAATGACTAGCGCGACACTCACCCGCGGGCCCGATACCGCTCCCGCGGGCACCCCCGCGCTCCGTCGGACAGCACGCCCCCGGACCTCCGGCCGCCGCTTCCCGGTTGCGGCCACCGTGCTGGGGATCAGTCTCGCGCTGACTCTGATCCCGCTGCTGTATCTGTTCTCGCTCTCGTTCATGGGGCGCGCGGATGTGGCCGCCGGACACCTGCTGCCCTCGGCCCCGGCCTGGGGCAACTGGGAGGCCGCGCTGACCACCTCGGGGCTGCCGCGGGCGATCCTCAACTCGGTGATCGCCGCGGGCTTTGGGGCGTTGATTACCCTGGCGTTCGCGCTGCCGGCGGCCTGGGCGATGGTGCGCCACCAGACCGGCGGAAAGACCCTGACCGCGAGCATCCTGGCACCCTGGTTGCTGCCGCCGATCGTCGCGGTGATTCCGCTGTTCACGCTGCTGCGCATCCTCGGACTCAACAACACGCTGGTGGGTCTGGCCGTCGTCTACGCGCTGGCCAATACGGGTCTGGCGGTGTTCCTGTTGCAGGGGTTTGTGAAGAAGGTTCCGCTGGAGATCGAGGAGGCGGCGGCGCTCGATGGTGCGGGCACGCTGCGCATCCTGTTCCGTGTCGTTCTGCCGCTGCTGACTCCGGCGCTGATCGCCGTGGGGGTGGTGGTCGCGGTGCTCAACTACAACGAGTTCCTGCTGGCGCTCTTCCTCACCCAGGGGCCGGACTCGCAGACGGTTCCGGTGATCCTCTCGCTGCTACTCGGCGATAAGGTGCAGGACTTCGGGCAGCTCGCCGCCGCCTCCCTGGTGGGGGTCGCGCCGGTCTTTGCCGCCGCGGTATTCCTGCAGCGCGGCCTGGTGGCCGGGCTGACCTCGGGCGCGGTGAAGTAGCGCGGGAAAAACTCGAATTCGAGGGGCGTGCGGCTAGCTCGCGGTATCCACCGCGCAGCAGGCTTCACGCCCCTCGGGCGTCGAGGCGGCGATACTCGCCAGCAGGCGCACCGGGGTGGCCAGGGCTTCACAGCACAGCTCGTAGACGTTGGCGCGGCCGCGCGGGGTGACGGTGACCAGGTCGAGCTCCCGCAGCGGCGCGAGGTGGTGGCTGACGAGCGTCTGGCTGAGGCCGGAGGCATCGGTGAGTTCGCGGACGGTCAGCGGGCCGTCGGCCAGGAGGAGCACCAGGTGTAGCCGGTTGGGGTCGCCCAGGGCACGCATGAGCGGCGCGAGGGCGTGGGCACGGGCGGCGGCGTCTTCCCCGGATTCACGGGGTAGCGGCTGGAGTTCCAGGGGCGTGAGGGACATGATTCCAGTATTACATGTTGCGACTTCTATTAACAGTCTTTACTGTTAATACCTGTCAACCTGCATGAAAGGAATTGCCATGTCCACTCCCTCTTCCGATCCCAAGCTGCCCGTTATCGTGATTGGTGCCGGGCCGATCGGTCTGGCCGCCGCCGCCCACCTGGTAACCCGCGGACTCCGCCCCCTGGTGCTGGAAGCCGGGGCATTCGCCGGGGCCGCGATCCGCGAGTGGGGGCACGTCTCGCTGTTCTCCCCCTGGGGGTTCAACACCGATGCGGCGGCGCGGGCCCTGCTGGAGCCGCGCGGATGGGTGGCCCCGGATCCCGCGCGCGTGCCCACCGGCGCCGAGCTCGTTCGTGAGTACGTTCAGCCGCTGGCCACCGCCCCGGAAATCTCCCCGCATATTCGCTATGGTGCGCGGGTGGTCGGGGTGGGACGCCGGGGGATCGACAAGACCCGGACGGTGGGGCGCGAGCGTCATCCGCTGTTCGTGCGGGTCGAAACTTCGGGCGGGATCGAGGAGGTGGCGGCGGCCGCGATCATCGACGCCTCGGGCACCTGGTCCACCCCCAATCCGCTGGGTGCCAGTGGATACCCGGCAGCCGGGGAAGCTGCGTGCGCGCCGTGGCTGGTGGGGGCGCTGCCCGACGTGCTGGGCCGCGACCGTGCCCGGTTTGCCGGGCGATCCACCCTCGTGGTGGGGCTCGGCCACTCGGCCGCCAATACCCTGCTGGCACTGGTGGAGCTGGCCGAATCGGCGCCGGGCACAGAGATTTTCTGGGCGATTCGCGGACACTCCCCGCAGCGCCTCTGCGGTGGCGGCGACGCCGATGAGCTGCCCGCCCGGGGCGCGCTGGGCACCCGGCTGCGCGCGGCCGTGGACTCCGGACGAATCTCGCTGCTGCGCGACTTCGCGATTCACTCGCTGGGGGCGACCCCCGCCGGCCGGGTGAAGGTCAAGGCGGGCGGCTCCACCGAGATCGTGGTGGACGCGATCGCCGCGGCCACCGGGTTCCGTCCCGACCTCGACATGCTGCGCGAGGTGCGGCTGGATCTGGATCCGGTGGTCGAGGCCCCCGCGCGGCTCGCACCGCTGATCGACCCGAACCACCACTCGTGTGGGACCGTCGAACCGCACGGCGCGGAGATTCTGGCGCAGCCCGAAACCGGGGTCTACATCGTGGGGATGAAGAGCTACGGTCGCGCGCCGACCTTCCTGCTGGCCACCGGTTATGAGCAGGTGCGTTCGGTGGTCGCGGCGATCGCGGGTGATCATGAGGCGGCCGGCCGGGTCGAGCTGATCCTGCCCGAATCCGGGGTGTGCTGCGTGGCCCCGGGCGTGCCCGAGGCGCGCGTGACCGTGGGGTTCCCCACCGGGCTGGAGCACGGCTTCGCCGGGGAGGTCTCCCGCGGCTAGGCCCGGCTAGGTCCGCCCGCCCGCCGGGTTAGACCCGCGCGCCCACGGGGTCGCCCGGGCGCGGGGCGAGTCCGGCCGCTCGGTAGGCGGCGTCGATCAGGGCGAGGGTGCGCACGGACTCGGCGACGCTCACCGGGAAGGCCGCATGCCCGCGCACGGCCGCCCGGAAGGCATCCAGCTGATAGTCGAAGGAGGGGACGGTGCCGAGGTGCTCGGTGCGCGGGGCGTCCAGCGGGCCGATCAGCAGGCGGTCATCCAGCTGCGGCAGCACAAAATCGGGGGCCTCCAGGACTCCGGCGCTGCCGACGATGCGCAGCGAGAACTCCATGTCCGCGGCGTCCATCGAGGAGGTGATGCGCACCGGGGTGCCGTCGGGGAAGGCGAGGTTGGCGGTGAGTGAGCGATCCACCTCGGCATCCTCGGGGCGGCCCAGCGCGGTGGCACCGATCAGGCGCGGGGAGCCACCAAAGTGTGAACCCAGGTTTTCGGCGGCGTGCAGCGCATAGCAGCCCACATCCATGACGCTGCCGCCGGCGAGGCCCAGGCTCCAGCGCGGGTCCGCATCGTCGGGGGCGGGGATCTCCGAGCGGATCGTGACACTCTGAATCCGACCCAGCTCGCCCGAGGCCAGCACCTCGTGCACCCGCAGCCAGAGCGGGTGCATTGCATAGTGGAACGCCTCGGCCAGCACCAGGCCCGATCCGGAAGCTCGCGCGGCGAGGGATTCCAGCTGGGCGGAGTTGGCGGCGATCGGCTTCTCCACCAGCACGTGCTTGCCTGCGTCGAGGGCCCGGGCCGCCCACTCGGCGTGCTCGGAGTTCACCAGCGGGACGTAGATGGCCTCGATGTCCGGGGAACGTAGCAGCGCCGCATAGTCGTTTTCGGCGCGGAGGAACCCGTGTTCGGCCGCATAGTCGCGGGCACGCCGGGGATCGCGGGCGGCCACGGCGACCAGCACATCGCCGGCGGTCTGTGCGGCCGGAATCAGCGAGCGGGAGGCGATCCGTGCGGCACCCAGGACGCCTAAACGCAGCGGGCGACGCGGAATCGGGTTCGGGCGGGTAAGGGGAGAGGACATCGTTGGTCTCCGAAACATGAAGCGGGGAATGCGGCGGCCTGGCCGCGACGAACCCCACCACTCTACTCGGGTGCCGGGTCGGGCAGCACACATAGCAATCCTTATAGCAAACAGGTGTTCCGACAGGGGATCATCTTTTTGTTGCACCCGTCGGTAGCGAGGCAGGATGCGGGGGGGTACTTTTGCCCCGGGGGAGGCGTCAGGACCTGTTGCAGGACGCAAGAGGGCGCTTTCATCACTGCTTTTGGGGGTGAAAGCGATGCCGATTGCATTCGAAAACGGTGCCGCGGATATGTTGATCGAGTCCGCCACATCGGCGGCCACGATCCTTCGCGGTCAGGGTGCACAGCGCCGTGGCTCGGTGGAAGATGCCGTGGTCGACTTTTCCGGCGGGTACGCGACCCTGTTCACCGAGGCCGGCACGAGCGAGTCGGAGGACCGAGGCGGGCTGGCAGGAGCGTTTAACGCGCTCGCGGATCAGGTGCGTGACGCAAAGACTAAAGCACAGCAGGAGCGCGACCGGCTGAAGAAGCTTTCCGAGTGGAAGGCGCGAGATGCCGCTCGGCGGGAGGCAAACACCACCTCGTTTGGGCTGGTCATGCCGGTGCCGTTGAGCGAGGGGCTGCTGGATCCTCGGCCCTCGGAATACCCGATTGCGCCGCCGACGATTTCCACGTTCGCCTCCGTGAGATCGCGGACCCGGACGGCTGCCGCGTCTGCCGAGGGAAGAAGCTCCGCTGATCCCGAACGACTGCGAAGGTTTGTCACGCAGTCGCGGGCGGGAAACACCGCGATGGAGTCGGAGTTTACCCGGGTGAATAATGCCTGGTCACGGTTTGTGGGGTCGTGCTCCTGGGGCCGTTAGGGGTGGTGAGTACCCCGGCGGCGACCAAGATGTTGCTGTCGGAGGATCAGGCCGATGCGAGCTGGATCGAGGCCGTGGCCGCCGCGTTTGAAAACGCCGGTTCGGGGAGCCTTTCCGATTTCGAGATCACCCTGGCCGGGACCGTTGCCGTGACGGGGGCGAGGGGGCTTCAGACGTTACTTCTGGATAAGAACCTAACGCCCGCGCAGGTGGCCGCTACCTGGTCGTTCCTCTCGGGGTCGACGGGGTTTAACGCCGATGAGTTTATTCGGTCGAAGTCCTTCGAGCTTGCGTCCCTGAACGGCATCCCGTTCACGGTCATGGATCAGGCCGGACGCTACGCCCTCGACTATGCCCTCGATCCGCTTAGTGCGTGCCATGTGGATGGGGAAACTCTCAACCTCCGCGAGGCCTACCGGCGGATGGGCTTCAAAGAAGGCGAACGATCACTTGAGGACTTCAAAAAGGATTTGGAAGCGATCCGGAAATCGTTGAACCTGGCTCAAGCAAGAGTCGCGCCGGGGGAAACCATCCAACTAGTCTCACTTGGTCGGCATGACGGTGCTATGACGGCCGGCATCTCAATGGGCAACATGGATGAAGCGTCCACGGTCGGCGTGTTTGTTTCCGGGATGATGTCCAACGTCCGTGAGATGAGTGATGCCTTTGATGCGTTCAATGCGATTCGTCGAGGGGCGACCTCAAACACGGCGATGGTGACGTGGATTGGGTATCACGCGCCAAATATGCTTGAAGAGACGGTCCAAAACCGCGCCGATGCGGGCGCTCCGCGTCTTGCGTCGTTCCTGGATGGTATTACCGCTCAGCGTGCCGGCAACCCGGTCAATCGTCTGGTCGGGATTGGACACTCCTACGGCACCAACGTCCTTGCCGAAGCCCTCAAACGCACCGATGCGCACGTGAACGCCTACGTTACGCTCGGATCAGCGGGTTTGAAATACGGTACGACGGCCGATCAGCTGGGGGTTGATGAGATCCATGCGACCCATGCAGATGGCGACAATATTGCGCAGACCCTTGGACGCTATGTCCAGTTCCGTCCGCCCGGGGGTGACGGCGGCGGTTGGTATGAACCGCGGGTCGATCCGCGAGACCTGGAAGGTGCTCACGAATTCTCCTCGGAAGAAACCGAGGACGGGAAGGCGGTGACCATGCACAATCTGGTGAACCCCATCGATTGGTCCGGTTCGCCCGAGGCACAGTGGTTGGCAGATAACCTCGACGGGACCGCAGCGGCGGATGAAGTTGGCTATCTTAATCCCGATTCGAGCACCGTAGGAAAACTGAACGAAATCATGAGGGGAACATGGGCAGAAAAATAGCGAGGGCTCAGCGCACCCTCACCGTGAGCATCACGGCCTGTGTCGTGATGCTCATGCTTACGGGATGCACGACTCAAGAGCCAATCACAGATTCATCTGGAATTACTGAAAGCGAGGTGAAGTCCATGACTCTCAAGGAGCAGTATCAGCGTGCTGGTGGGCAGTATCAGGAGCTGAATGAGCGGTTTGCTGAGCTTCAGAAGGATATCTATCCCGGTGAGTGGCGTGAGGGTGGATCGAATTCGGAAGTTGTCCCGGGGCAGGGGTTCACGCGGGGGGATTCTCTGAAGGGTGATAACCGGGAAAACAGTTACTACTTCAATGTTTTTCGGATGTATATCACCGAGGACGATTTGAGTCCCGCTTTTGCGGAAATTGCCCGGTCGTGGAAGGCGAAGGGGTGGGAGGTGACCGATGGGAAGAGGCAGAGTGGTCGGCCGCGGATCACGGCGACTACTCCGGATGGTTTTTGGTTTGAGGCGAAGGGAAGTCCTGGAGCGCTAGAGCTTACGGGGATGTCTGCGGTGTACTGGGGCGACCAGTATGCCTTACTTGTGGCGGCAGCTGAGCGTCGTGATGCTGAAAATGCTGCGGGTGCTCCGTGGGACACAACGGATCGGGATGATCAGGGATATACGTATCGGTTGCCCGGGGTGTTTCGTCCGTTCCCGGCATGGGACGCGGCGGGTCAGTAAGGCGATGTTGGGCTGATGCAGGTCCGGGGGTGGAGCGCGGGGGCGCTGTTGGGTGTTCTGGTGTTGTCGGGGTGCGCGGTTCAGGTGCCGGTTCCGGCCTCTGATCATTCCGGGGTGACGGAGCAGCAAGCACTGGCCCTGTCTCTGAAGGAGCAATATCAGCGTGCAAGTGGGCAGTATCAGGAGTTGAATGAGCGCTTTGCCGAGCTTCAGAAGGAGATCTATCCCGGTGAGTGGCGTGAGGGCGGGACTTCGTCGGAGGTTGTACCTGATCAGGGTTTCGCTCGTGGGGCTGATCTAGAGGGAGATACACGGGAGAACAGCTACTACTTTGGCACAAATAGGATTTTTCTTAGCGACGATGACCTAAGCACCGTGTTTGCCAAGATCGTGGACTCTTGGCGCGCGAAAGGCTGGAGCGTAACCGGTGGAAAGCGTCAAAATGGGGTCCCGAGAATTACGGCGACTACTCCGGATGGTTTTTGGTTTGAAGCGAAGGAGCGTCCGGGCGAACTCTCGCTTACGGGGATGTCTGCGGTGTATTGGGGTGACCAATATGCCCTGCTGATGGCGGTCGCTGAGCGGCGTGATGCTGAAAATGCTGCGGGTGCGCCGTGGGACACGACTGATCGTGATGAGCAGGGGTATGCGTATCGGTTGCCCGGGGTGTTTCGTCCGTTCCCGGCATGGGACGCTAGCGCCGCGGAATAGACACTGCCCGGGGTCGCGCTACGCGACCCCGGGCAGTTCCATGAAGCGGAGCGACTAGGCCGTCGCGGTGGATGAGCGGCCGCGACGCAGGCCGCGCACCAGGTGGTCGGCCGAGAAGGTGCCGGGGCCGGTCAGGGCTAGGGCGGCGGCACCGGCGGCGAGGGCGAGGACCAGCTCAAAGCCTCCCGCGTCCACGAAGATGCCCGCCGAGGCGTGCACCAGGAACAGGGCACCGAGCATGTCGAGCACCAGGAGTCCGGCGACGATCCGGGTCGCCAGACCGAGGATCAGCGCGACACCCCCAACAATCTCCAGGATCGCCACGGCTGGGCCCACCAGCTCGGGCAGCGGTACCCCCATGCCGCGGAACGCTTCGGTGGTGCCGGCGAGGGTGAACTCGGTGAGTTTCTGCCAGCCGTGGGCGAAAAAGACGACACCGAGCGCAACGCGCAGCAGTGCCAGGCCAAGGGACGAGGTGGTCGACGGGGTCAAAACGGGCTCCTTCGATCGGAAATAGATTGTCGCTACAACTATTTCCGGGATCGGGTCCGGATGGGGGCAATGCCGCACGCCTCCCAGGGCATTGCCAGGTCGAAACCACCTGCGTTAGGCATCTGCGCGGCCCAGCGGCCCAGCGGTCTAGACGTTCAGGTGTCAGCCGCCGCGGACCGCCGGGCGCACGCTCCGCCTACTTGGCCGCGCTCTCCATCATCGCGCCCTCGAGCGCGGTCCAGGCGAGCATCGCGCACTTCACCCGGGCGATGTAGCGCGAGACACCCTCGAGGGCGGCGGCGTCCCCGAGGGGTTCGTCGTCCTCGATCCCGGCACCCTTAGACTGCATCAGTTCGCGGAACAGGCCGATCCGCTCGGGCAGTTCGGCCACCGGCAGACCCGCGGTCAGGTCGGTCAGCAGCGAGGCCGAGGCCATCGAAATCGAGCAGCCCTGGCCCTCCCAGGCGAGCTTCTCCACGGTTTCCCCCGAGGCGTCGGTGACCAGCTGCAGGGTGATCTCATCCCCGCAGGTGGGGTTCAGCTGGTGGTTGCTGGGGTGATCCTCGGGGCGCAGGCCGAAGCCGTGCTTCTGCTTGGATGCCTCCAGGATGACCTGCTGGTAGAGGGAGGCGAGTTCGGGTGAGCCCATGATGGCAGCTCCAGTTTCTAAATCTGAGTGGGGGAGTAAAACGGGATTAGTCGGCGAGGCCGAAGTAGGCGCGGACCTCGCCCAGGGCCTCGATCACCGCGTCGATTTCGGCGGTGGTGTTGTAGAAGTAGGGGCTGATCCGGGTCGAGGCGGTGACGCCCAGACGGCGGTGCAGCGGCTGGGCGCAGTGGTGACCCACGCGGATCGCGATGCCGCGATCATCCAGATACTGGCCCACATCGTGCGCGTGCACCCCCTCGACATCCAGCGCGACCACGCCCGAACGCAGCGCGGCCTCGCTCGGGCCGAGGACCCGGATGCCCGGGATTGCCGCGGCCCCGCGATACATGCGTGCGCCCAGCTCGGCCTCGCGCTCGTGGATCCGGTCCAGTCCCACGACATCGAGATAGTCGATCGCGGCGGCCAGCCCGATCGCCTGCGCGACCTGCTGGGTTCCCGCCTCAAAGCGCTGCGGGGCGGGCAGATACTCGGCCTTTTCCAGGGTCGCGGTGGTGATCATCGAGCCGCCGGTGAGGAACGGCGGCAGGGCGTTCAGCAGCTCGGAGCGGCCATAGAGCACACCGATGCCGGTGGGACCGAGCATCTTGTGGCCCGAGAACGCGGCAAAGTCCACGTCCAGCTCGCGGACGTTCACCCCCATATGCGGAACCGACTGGCAGGCGTCCAGCACCACCAGGGCGTCCGCGGCGCGGGCCAGGGCGACCAGCTCGGAAACCGGGTTGATCACCGCAGAAACGTTGGACACATGGGTGAACGCGACCAGCTTCACCTCGGGGGTGATCAGCGCGGCGGCAGCCTCCATGTCGAGGGTGGCGTCGTCCAGGATCGGGATCACCCGCAGGGTCGCGCCGGTGCGGGCAGCCAGCTCCTGCCAGGGGATGAGGTTGGCGTGGTGCTCACCCTCGGTGGTGACGATCACGTCTCCGGCCCCGATCGCGAAACGCTTAGCTTCCTCGCCGCCGAGGCTCGCGCTGGCGTTGGAGATGCCGTAGGCGATCAGGTTCAGCGCCTCGGTGGCACCGCTGGTCCACACCACCTCGTCGATATCGGCCCCGATGAATCCGGCAACCTTGGCCCGGGCATCTTCGAACCGCTCGGTCGCCAGGGCGGCCAGGGTGTGGGCGCCGCGGTGCACGGCGGCGTTGTGGTGCTCGTAGAAGTCGCGCTCGGCATCGAGTACGGCGGTGGGTTTTTGCGAGGTCGCGCCGGAGTCCAGATACGCCAGGCGGTGACCGTTCACCTCCTGATCCAGGGCCGGGAAGTCGGCAGCGAGGCGGGCGGCCTCGGCATCGTCGATCGGATGGTTCAGGGTCATGGGAGACGGCTTCCTCTGCCCAAAACGGGCACTTGTCGTACGGGGTGTGCTGTGAAGGAGCAACAGCACACGGGGAAACGGAATTCCCCACGCCCCCATTCTCTCGCGTGTGCGCCGCCCGGGCTACCCGGCGGGATCCTCGCGTCGTAACCTTCGATCCCGGCCCGCCGATTTTTGTGCCGATTTCCCAGGCACGCGCGCTTAGGATGAGGTCTCGACATATTGTCTGTATTTGTGTTTTGGAAGGTCCCCGTGCGCACTCGTCTCCCCGCCCTCGTTTTGAGCGGCCTGCTCGCCGCCACCCTCGCCGGGTGCGCCGCATCGGAACCCTCCACCGGCGGATCTGCCGCCCCCAGCAGCAACACCAGCGCCGATGCCGGCACCGGCAAGCCCGCGCTGACCAAGCTCTCCAGCACCGAGGGTGGTCTCTCCGGTGGCACCACCCTGACCCTGACCGGTGAAAACCTCAAGGGCGTCACCAACGTGCATTTCGGTACCGTGGACGCCGGCGACATCACCGTCAAAAACGACACCACCATCGAGGTCACCGTGCCCTCCTCGTTCAACTACGTGGTGGGCAAGGTTCCGGTCACCGCCCTGGTGGGTCAGACCGCTGCCGCGGGTAGCGCCGAGTACAGCTACGACGTGAAGACCGACGTGGACCGTCAGATGGCCTACCTCTTCAAGCACTGGAACAACTACAACACCGCGCAGTGGGGCGACATGAACGCCGGCGGTGGAGACTGCGCCAACTTCACCAGCCAGGGCCTGATCGCCCGCGGCTGGAAGCAGAACCCGCAGTGGAACAGCCCCGGCGTAAACGTGGCCTCCTCGACCGAGTCGTGGCGCTTCGTGCCCACCATGGACAAGTGGCTCACCAACGACGCCTCGACCCTGGGCCTCACCAAGCTGACCCTCGCCGACCGCGACAAGCTCAAGGTCGGCGACATCGGAGTGTTCCTGTGGACCGGCGAGGGCCGTCCCGACCACGTGATGACCGTGTCCAGCGTCAAGAAGGTGAACGGCCACACCGAGGTCGCGTTTGTTTCGCACAACCTCGACGGCGACTACCGCGACCTGGACCAGCTGATCAAGGACAAGAACGCCGCCAACAAGCCCGGCCAGGAGATGCAGGCCTGGTTCTACTCGATCCCCGACGCCAAGGCATAACCTCGGCCAGCCTGGTCGGTATCTGCGCATTCCCGACGCCCAGGCGTAACCTCCATCAGCCTGGTAGGCATCTGCGCGTACCCGACGCCCAGGCGTAACCTCGGCCTGCCTGCATTAGCTAGGCCAGCAGCACCGCGGGGTCCTCGATCACCGCGGCGATATCCGCCAGGAATCGGCTCATGGCGTCGCCATCCACCACCCGGTGATCAAAGGTTCCGGCAATCGTGGTGACCCAGCGGGGCGTGATCTCCCCGTCCACCACCCACGGTTTCTGTCGGATAGTGCCCACCGCGATGATCCCGGTTTCGCCGGGATTGATCATCGGGGTCGCGCCGTCCACGCCGAAGACGCCGATGTTGGTGATCGTGATCGTTCCGCCACGCTGGTCGGCCGGCGTTGTCCGCCCCGAGCGTGCAACCGTGGTGAGCGTGCCCAGTGCTTCGGCCAGTCCGTGCAGGGACAGGTTCTGAGCGTCCTTGATATTGGGAACGAGTAACCCCCGGGGGGTGGCCGCGGCGATACCGAGGTTGACACCCGCGGGGACCTCGATCGTTGCGCCATCGGGGCCCTCTCGCCAGGCCGCGTTGATCAGCGGCGTGCGCTGTAGCGCCCAGAGCACCGCCCGGGCGATCACGAGCAGCGGGGTGACTCGGACATCGGCATAGTCGGGTGCGGCCCGGAGCCGCGCGACGTATTCCATCGTGCGGGTGGCATCCACCTCGGTCCAGACCGACACCTGCGGAATGGTGAACGCGGACGTGGTCATCGCCTGGGCCGTGGCCTTGCGCACACCCCTGACCGGGATGCTCTCGGTGGCTGCCGTGCGCTCAGACACTCGGGGTCCAACCAATCGCCGGGGCGATATGGTCACGAACACCCTCGAGCAGGCGCAGATTGTGCTCGGGGCCGAGGATGTTGGGGATTGCCACCAGCAGGGTATCGGCGCTCATTACGGCCTCATCTCGCAGGAGTTCATCGATGATCCGATCCGGTTCCCCGATATAGCTCTTCCCGAAACGCGATACCGCGCCGCCGAGAACCCCGACCTGCTCTCGGGATGAATCCGCGGCACCCCCGTAGAGGTCGGCATCGCGCTGCGAGAGGATCGGGAGGATGCTGCGCACCACGGCTACCCGCCGGGCTCCCGGGTGACCGGCGGCGATCCGCGCCGCGTGGAAGGTACGGATCTGCTCGGCCTGAAGCTCGGTGAAGGGAATCCCGGTGTCCTCGGAGAGCAGGGTGCTGCTGAGGAGATTGAGGTTCTGTTCCCCGGTCCACTGTGCACTCTGCCGGGTAGCCGAACCCCACCAGATTCGCTCACTCAGCGTGGGCGAGTGCGGCTCGATCGAGAGCGGCGCGCTTCGGCCGGTCTCGGCTGGGTCGGTGTGGGCCACGGGGTCCCCGGCGATGGCTGCGCGGAACGTCTCCGTGTGCTCCCGAGCCATGTCGGCGGCGCTCTGGCCCGCCCGCGGGTGGAAACCGAAGCGCTCGTATCCACGCAGCGCCGGTTCCTGTGACCCGCGGCTGAGGCCGAGCTGGAGGCGGGCTCCCCCGATCAGATCCGCGGAGGCCGCCAGCTCGGCCATCAGCAGCGGGTTTTCGTAGCGCATGTCGATGACGGCGGTGCCGATTTCGATCCGGGACGTGCGTGCGGCGATGGCCGCGAGCAGGCTCCACGGACTGGAGAACTGACGCTGCAGGTGGTGCACCCGGCTCCAGGCGCCGTCGAGCCCGAGTGCCTCCGCACCCTCGGCGATCTCGATGCCCTGAGTCAGCGCCTCACCCGCCGTCCGAGCGGAGGCACCCCGGGCATTCTGATGGTGACCAAACGAGAGAAATCCGAGCCGGCGCGCGCTCATCTGGTCACCTCGGCCGGCGCGGTAGTGGTGGCGTCGGGGAAGGCCGCCATCGCGAACTCCACGGTCTCGAGCAGGTCGTCACGGGCAATGCCGCTGGCGGCCTGGACCGTCAGCCCCGTCGCCACGGTGAGGTAGTAGCGGGCGAGTTTGGCCGGATCGGTGCCCGGAGGGAAGTCGCCATCGTCGAGTGCCTGCTCAAATCGAAGCTGCATTCCGTGGCGGACTTCCTCACGACGGCGTGCCAGTTCGTCCTGCACGTCGATACTGTCGGCGGAGCCGGTCAACGCGCCCTGGACCAGCAGGCATCCGGTGGGCTGGTCTTCGTCGGTGGCGCTGAAGACCACGCTTGTCAGCATCTGCCGAGCCGCCGCCCGTCCCGTGGGCTGGGCCGCCGCGGCCTGGAGATTGGCGGCCGAGAAGCGCATGTATCGTTCCACCACTCGGTCGAAGAGCGCGCGCTTATTTCCGAATGCCGCATACAGGCTCGGGGGATTAATGCCCATGGCCTCGGTGAGCTCGGCGATTGAGGTTGCCTCGTATCCGCGTCGCCAGAACACATCGACCGCGCGGTCGAGGGCCTGCTCGAGGTCAAAGGCACGGGTGCGTCCACGAGTCATGCTCATCCAATCTGTAGTGGTCACTATATTAATCTGCTATAACTATAGCGGGCATTACAGAATTCATCCACCCGACGATTCGAACCTCGCCGAGTCGGCTGTCCACACCGTGTCCACCCTCCCCAATGAAAGGACCTCCTGTGACAGGAAGCATCCACACACCCCCCTCCAAAATGGCCATGCCGGTGATCGTGCTCGCGGTCTTTGTGGTCCCGCTGGCCATCTCGGGCATGGGGGTGCTGCTGCCCACCATCGCCCGTGATCTCGGGGCCTCCCCGTTCCTGCTGCAATCGGTGGTGAACGGCTTCAACGCCTCCTTCGCGATCTTCACCCTGGTGTGGGGTGTGCTCTCGGACCGGCTGGGATATCGCGCCACCGTCATCATCGGCCTGGCCTTTTTCACCCTGGGCTCCCTGGTGAGCACGCTAGCCCCGGACCTCGTGGTTCTTGATATCGGCCGCATCCTCTCGGGCATCGGTGGTGCCGCCGTGTTCACCGGGTCGGCGTCGCTGATGTCGAATGCCTGGGAGGGTGCCGCCCGCGCGCGCAACTTTGCGATCTTTGGCACGGTCATCGGCATCGGCTCGGCAATCGGCCCAGTGATCGCCGGGGTGCTCACCGGCTGGCTCGGCTGGCGCGGGGTCTTTATCGTGTTCGGGATCGTGACGGTGCTGGCGATCGTGTTCAGTCGCGCCCTGCCGCGGATCTCGCACGCCCCCGAACCCGGCCGAAAAATCATCGACTTCAGCGTGCTGCGGAACCCGCACTTCCTGGCGCTCGCGCTCGTTCCGGTGGCGACGGCGATCGGCGCGATCACCCTCGGCACCTACCTGCCCGTGGCCTTCGGGGCGATCTATGATCTCTCGGCCCCCTCGGCCGGTCTGTTCATGCTGTTTATGATGGTGCCCATCGTGGTGGCACCGCTGGCGGTATCTCGCCTCATTCACCGTTTCGCTGCGGTCACCCCGATGGGGATCATCTATGTGGCCCTGATCGCGATGCTTGTGGGCGATGCGGCGCTGCTGGTGATCTCCCCCGAGGTGGCAATCTGGTGGGCGATTCCCGGCATGTTCCTGATCGGGGCCGCATTCGGCATGACCATCGGCCTCGTGGACGGCGAAGCCCTCGCCCAGGTGCCCCCGCACCGATCGGGGGCGGCGGCCGGCGTCCTCAACTTCGTCAGGGTCGGCAGCGAGGCCGTGGTGATCGCCGCGTTTGCGGCAATCGTCACGGCGCTGATTTTTGCCAACCTGGGCGACCATGCTCTCGCCGATGCAACCTCGGCGGGCATTCCCGGGCAGGGCGACGCCTATGCGGCCGCGTTTAGGATCATCCTCTTGGTGATGATCGCGACCAATATTGTGCTCACCCTGGTTGTTGTTGCGCTGCACCGCGCGCATCTGCGTCGCACCGGTGGCGGGGTGAGGCACGTGTCGCCCCGCGCAGGAATCTAACCTCCGCAGATGCGCGGTACCGGCATCCCGTGCGCACCAATGTGCACGGGATGCTGTGTTTTTCTCACCGGCGCGCCCGGTAGGCTGGATTTCTCATGATCCCCGAGGAGAAAGGCGCGGAATTGCAGTACATCTCGACGCGCGGCCACGTCATTGGCCAGTATTCCGACGTTCTGGTTGAGGGCCTGGCCCCGGATGGCGGTCTCGCCGTCCCCGAAACCGTGCCCACCGTTTCTCCCGAGACGCTGGAGAGCTGGCGCGGCCTCGGCTACGCCGACCTGGCCACCGAGGTGATCGGGCTGTTCGCAACCGATATTCCCCGCGAGGACCTGTCCCGGCTGACCCACGCGGCCTATGCCGCCGATAAGTTTGAGGCCGCCGAGATCGTCCCGCTGACCGACCTGGGCCGCGGCATGACGCTGGTGGGCCTGTCCGAGGGGCCGACGCTGGCATTCAAGGACATGGCGATGCAGTTCCTCGGCGAGGCCATGGAATATGTGCTGGCCAAGACCGGCAGCAGCCTGAACATCCTCGGCGCCACCTCGGGCGACACCGGATCCGCCGCCGAATACGCGTTCCGCGGGCGCGAGCGCATCTCGATCTTCATGCTCTCCCCGCTGGGCCGGATGAGCGCCTTCCAGCGGGCCCAGATGTACTCGCTGCAGGACGCCAACGTGCACAACCTCGCCGTGGCCGGCGTCTTTGACGACTGCCAGCACCTGGTCAAGACCCTCTCCGAAGACCTCGACTTCAAGCGCACCCACCACCTGGGCGCGGTCAACTCGATCAACTTTGGTCGGATTTCCGCCCAGATCGTCTACTACGTGTGGGCCTGGCTGCGCGCCACCGACGCCGTGGATGCCGAGAAGCGTGCGGGCTTCGAGGTGTCGGTAGCGGTGCCCTCGGGCAACTTCGGCAACATCCTCTCGGGCTACTACGCCAAGCTGCTCGGTGTGCCGATCCGCAAGCTGGTGCTCGCCTCGAACGAGAACAACGTGCTGGACGATTTCTTCCGCACCGGCATCTACCGCCCGCGCACCTCGGCCGAAACCCTGGCCACCTCGAGCCCCTCGATGGACGTCTCCAAGGCCTCCAACCTGGAGCGCTTCATCTTCGACTTCTTCGGTCGCGACCCCGAGCGCACCGCCGGCGCGTGGAAGGACCTCGCCACCAACGGCTTCTTCGACCTCAGCGGCGAGCAGGCCCGCTTCGAGGCCGAGTACGGGTTCGTGAGCGGCACCTCGACCCACGCCGACCGGATCGACACCATCCGCTCGTTTGCCGAGTCCTCGGGCATCACCCTGGATCCGCACACCGCCGACGGCGCGAAGGTTGCGCTGCCGCACGTCGAGGAGGGCATCCCGATGCTTGTGCTGGAGACCGCCAAGCCGCGCAAGTTCCCCGAGATCGTGGCCGAGGCCCTGGGGTCCGCCCCCGAGCAGTCGGCCGAGACGAAGGCGCTGATGGAGGCCCCGCAGCGGGTCGAGGAGATTCCCTGCGACGCCGACTTCCTGCGCACCTACATCGCCGAGCGCATCTAGATTACGTTCGCACACGCACGGTGGCCGGGCCCTTCGGGGCTCGGCCATTTTGCGTGCGTGCCTGCGGTGCATGCGCGCGAGCGCTTCGGCCGAGGATGCATCACCGGGTCCGGAGAACGCCGGTGGATGTCGCGATCTCGGGTGCGACGCACCTAGCGCGGGGCGCGCTCCCCGCTGCCGCGCGGGATCAGGGTGGCCCCGAGCTGAATGTGCTGACGCGGTCCGGTGTCCCCGGCGAGCCGGCTAAAGAGCAGCTCGGCCGCCAGCCGGCCCACCGCCGCCGGGTCCTGCGCGACCACACTGACCGGCGGTTCCAGGGCGTCGGCAAGCTCGAAGTCGTCGAATCCGACCAGGGCGATCGAGGCACCGCGCTGGCGCAGCAGGCGCACTACGCGCACGCTCCACCGGTTGTTCCCGGAGAGGATCGCGGTGGGCGGATTGTCCCGATCCAGCAGTGCCAAAAATGCTTCCCCGGACTCGGGGGCCGCGGGGTTGGCCATCAGCACCAGGTTGTCATCGCGCTCGATCCCGGCGGTTTCCAACGCCTCCAGGTACCCGATGCGGCGCTCCTGGGCGGTGTAGAGACTCGCGGTGTCGCCGACAAACGCGATCCGCCGGTGACCTGCGGCGAGCAGGTGACGGACCCCGGCGGCGGTCCCGCCGCGGTTATCCACCAGGACCGTATCGGCGTCCACATCCACGCTCGGCCGGTCCACAAACACCAGCGAGCAGCCGGCTTCACCCTCGGCCGCCAGCACGCGCGGATCCATGCCCTCGGCGGGGGTGATGATCAGCCCGTCGATCCCGCGTCCGCTGAGCGAGCGCACCAGCGCCTCGGCTCGGCGCGGATCCTCGGCGGAGGAGGACACCAGCAGCGCGTGATGGTGCGCGTGGGCCACCTCCTCGACGGCCCGGGCAAGGGTGGAGTAGAACGGGTCCGCAAGGTCCTCGATGATCAGCCCAATCGTGGCCGTGGTGCCCTGGCGCAGCTGCCGCGCCTGCTCATTTCGACGGAACCCGAGTTCCCGGATGGCCGCCTCGACGCGTACCGCCTTGGCCGCGCTCACACTCTCGGTTCCGTTGACCACGCGGGACACGGTTTTCAGGCTTACATCCGCCAGTTTGGCCACGTCGTTCATGGTGGGGCGGGTGCTGCGGGGGAGCGGCGTCATGGATGTCCTCGGGGGTCGGTCGCGGAATCCGCGACGCTGTGTCAACGATGTCAGATCCTAGCAACACAGTCCGGCAAATTCCGGTGTTATTGCGAGATTAATGCCCGAACTTGTGAATCTCTACCCCGTAATCGCGGGGATTTTGCCCGAGTCCCCCAAAAGACAACGTTGACATTTTTTGGGCCGACGCGATAGATTCGGCGCAACCCGTGCCACGCAACGATGCAGTGCGCATGATGCGGGTTCCTCCCAACCGGTCCTTCAATGACGAAAGGCAAGCATGTCGGAGCAGTCCCATCCCCTCGCGCCTCCGGCGCACGGGCGCACTCCCGCGCCCGATCGAGGTCATGTTAGTCACCCCCTCGGTGCGGAACGATCCGCACGCCCCCGCCCCCTGCGCCGCCTCGGCGCGCTGGGGGTAGGCACCGCGCTGGTACTGGGCGGATTCTCGCCGGTGCTCTTCGCGGCCCCCGCGAGCGCGGCCCCCGCCGAAGCCAACTTCGCCAGCTCGTTTGAGGCCACCGATCCGGCAGCGCTCTCCAGCACCGTCGAGCAGCGCGACGGCAAGCCCTGGCAGAAGAACGTGCAGGGTGTCGGCCTCCCCGACCTGATGAAGGCCCTGGGCTCGGTTTCCGCGAGCGCCGAAAACGTCCCCAACGAGGCCGCCCGATTCGCCGCCGACGGCGACGCGGGCACCAAGTGGCTGACCTTCACCACCGCCGCAACCCTGGACTACACCTTCACCACCGCGCAGACCGCGGTCACCTACAAGCTGGTCTCCGGCAACGATGCCCCCGAGCGCGATCCGCGCACCTGGCGCATCCTCGGTTCCAATAACGGCACCGACTGGACCGAGCTGGATTCCCAGACCGACCAGTCCTGGAAGTCCTCCGAGCGCGGCGTCGCCAAGGAGTTCACCCTCAAGACCACCGGGGCCTTCAGCAAGTACCGCCTCGACATCGCCTCGAACCAGAGCGGCGGGCTGATCCAGCTGGCCGACTTCCTGCTGGCCGGGGCGATCCCCGAAAACCCGGTCGCGACCCCGATTAACACCGAGGTGGGCTCGGGCCCCTCGGACGGGTTCAACATCAAGGCCCGCGTCGGCTTCACCGGTGTGCGCGCCCTCAAGTACTCGGGTGCCCACACGGCCGAGGGCCGCGGCTATGCGTCCAACGTGATCTATAAGGATGTCTCGATCCCGGTCACCGACACCAGCCGACTGAGCTACCTGCTCTTCCCCGAACTCACCGGCGGCGACCTGCAGTACCCCTCGACCCACACCGCGGTCGACCTGCACTTCACCGACGGCACCTACCTGTCCGACCTGTCCGCCAAGGACCAGTACGGATATGCGGCCACCGCACAGGGTCAGGGCACGGGCAACATTCTCTACCCCAAGCAGTGGAACTCGGTCCGGGTGGACCTCGGCCGGGTGGCCCAGGGCAAAACCATCGACCGCTTCCTGCTCTCCTATGACAACCCCGGAGCCACCGCGAGCACCGCGTTCTCGGGCTGGCTGGATGACCTGAAGATCGAGGCCACCCCGGCCACCATCGACGGCAGCAGCCTCACCCACTACGTGGACACCCGACGGGGTACCAACTCCTCGGGCAGCTTCTCGCGTGGATCCAACGAGGCCATCACCTCGGTGCCCAACGGCTTCAACTTCCTGGTTCCGGTGACCAACGCGCGGGCAACCTCGCGCACCTACCAGTACCAGCAGGGCAACGACGCGCAGAACCGCACCCCGTTCCAGGGCCTGGCGATCTCGCACCAGCCGAGCCCGTGGATGGGCGACCGCAACCAGTTCTCGGTCATGCCGGTGCCCGGTGCGGGTGCCCCTAACGGCAACCCGGGCCAGCGCTCGACCACCCTCAAGCACGAGAACGAAACCGCTCAGCCCGACTACTACGGCGTGAAACTCGACAATAAGGTTTCCGCCGAGATGACCCCGTCCGATCACGGCATGGTCATGCGCTTCACCTTCGACGGCAACGACGGCAACGTGGTGTTTGACTCGCCCAAGGCCGAGCAGAAGTTCACCATCGCCGCCGATGGCACCGTTTCCGGTTGGGTGGATAATGGCTCGGGCTTCCGGGTCGGCCAGTCGCGCATGTTCATCTCGGGCAAGTTCGACCAGACCCCGCGCAGCCTGGGAACCCCGCCGGGTGCCCAGGGATCCACGATGTTTGCGGCCTTCGACACCTCCCAGGCTAAGACCGTGACCCTGCGCATGGCTACCTCGCTGATCAGCCTCGATCAGGCCACCAAGAACCTCGGCCTGGAGATCGGCAACCGGTCCTTCGACCAGGTGCGGGCCTCGGCTCAGAAGATCTGGAACGACCGCCTGAGCGCGATCACCGTGGAGGGTGCCTCGGAG
Organism: Mycetocola sp. JXN-3; assembly: GCF_014522285.1. GTDB lineage: Bacteria > Actinomycetota > Actinomycetes > Actinomycetales > Microbacteriaceae > Mycetocola > Mycetocola saprophilus. The sequence goes on along the minus strand of NZ_CP041635.1, from coordinate 3,251,847 downwards.
ACCGAACTGGTTTCGCTGTACTCGAACCTTTACCGCCTGAACGTGTACCCCAACGTGCAGCATGAGAACACCGGCACCGCCGAGCAGCCCGTGTACAAGTACGCGAGCCCGGTCAACAACAAGAGCGGCACCGCCACCGACACCAAAACCGACGCGCAGATCCGCGACGGCAAGATGTATGTCAACAACGGTTTCTGGGACACCTACCGCACCGTATGGCCCGCCTACGCGATGCTCTACCCGGATGTGGCCGCGGACCTCGTGGACGGATTCGTGGAGCAGTACCGTGCCGGCGGCTGGGTTGCCCGCTGGTCCTCGCCCGGATACGCGGACATCATGACCGGCACCAGCTCGGATGTCGCGTTTGCCGACGCCTACCTGCGCGGGGTCAAGCTGGATGATCCGCTGGGCACCTACGACGCGGCGGTCAAGAACGCGACCGTGGTGTCGGGTTCGAGCTCGACCGGCCGCAAGTCGGTGGGCACCTCGACCTTCCTCGGCTACACCCCGGCCAGCCAGGGTGAGAGCGTCTCGTGGGGTCTTGAGGGCATGATCAACGACTACGGCATCGGCAACATGGCCGCCGCCCTGGCCGAGGATCCCGCGACCCCCGAGGAACGTCGCGCCCAGCTGCGCGAGGAGGCCGAGTACTTCACCGACCGCGCCACCACCTACGTCAACATGTTTGACCCGGCGGTGGACTTCTTCCAGGCCCGCAACGCCGATGGCACCTTCCAGGTGGCACCGGAGAACTACGACCCCACCACCTGGTGGGGCCCCTACACCGAGACCAACGGCTGGAACTTCGCGTTCCACGCGCCGCAGGACCCGGCGGGCCTTGCCGCCCTCTACGGTGGCCGGGCGGGACTGGAAAAGAAGCTGGATGACTTCTTCTCGATCCCCGAGACCTCGGCCGGACCGATCCACGAAGAGATCGAGGCACGCGATGCCCGCTTCGGTCAGTGGGGAATCTCCAACCAGGTCTCGCACCACATTCCGTTCCTCTACAACGCGGTGGGTGCCCCGGCCAAGGCTCAGGCGATCACCCGCGAGGCGATCAAGCGCAGCTTCGCCGGTTCGGAAATCGGTCAGGGTTACCCCGGCGATGAGGACAACGGCGAAATGTCGACCTGGTACCTCTTCAGCGCCCTGGGCCTGTACCCGCTGCAGGTCGGATCGAGCGAGCTGACCATCGGCTCGCCGCTCTACACCAAGGCGACTGTCAAGCTCGGCGACAAGACCCTGGTCATCAACGCGCCGAACAACTCCGATCAGAACACCTACGTTCAGTCGCTCAAGGTAAACGGGAAGGCGTACTCGAGCACCTCGATCGACTCCAACCTGCTCGCCCAGGGCGGCACGCTGGACTTCGTGATGGGTTCCAAGCCCTCGGCCTGGGGCACCGCCGAGGCGGACGCACCGCCCTCGCTGAGCACCGGGGAACACCCGGCTTCGCCGCTGCTGGACTCGGCCGATCCCAAGATCGCCCGCGTCACCAGCCGCGACGGGGAGAACACCGCCAACCTGGTAGACAACAACGCCGCCAGCCAGGTGTCCTTCGCCTCGAAGACCCCGCAGATCACCGTGGCCTACCAGGGGCCGGCTCAGTCGCCGAGCTTCTACACGCTGACCTCGGGTACCTCCGCGGCCACCGCCCCGACCGGGTGGACCCTGGAGGGCAGCAACGACGGCAAGACCTGGAGCGTGGTGGACACCCGCCAGAACCAGAAATTCGACTCCGCGCTGCAGACCCGGCCGTTCAAGATTGCCCAGCCGGGTAACTTCGCTCAGTTCCGCCTGAACGTGACCTCGGGCGGTGACAGCGTGGCCCTGGCCGAGCTGGAGCTGCTCGCTCACGCCTCGGATGCATCGGGATCGAAGCTCACTGTATCGCCGGCACAGGCACTGGGTGCGCGTTCGGGTGTGGCCGAGACGCTGAACCTCGGTGGCGTCAGCGGTGGCGAGGCGAAGGGCTACGCGGTCAGCGTGAACTGGGGCGATGGCAGTGCCGCCGGCACCGCCACCCTGGGATCGCCGACCCTCGGGGTGTACCCGGTTTCCGGTTCGCACACCTACGCCCAGCCCGGTGAGTACCGGGTCACCGTGACCGTCACCGACGGCACATCCACGGCCACCACGAGCCTTCCGATTACGGTGGACTACCTGGAGCCGGGCAGCCTGCGCGCGGCCTTCGACAGCCAGTGCATCGCCGATGACGGTGTGGGCGCCAACTGTGATGCCAAGGGCATCTCGTTCCCGCGCAAGGGTCTCGCCGATGGTGGCCTGACCCAGGGTGTGGAACACGGCGTCCCGGGCACCGATCTGCGCTTCACCATCCCGGTGATCGCGGCGGGTGCCCCGGATAACGCCACGGGTGCCGGTCAGGTCATTCGCCCGAATCTGGGCGAGGGCGCGACCAAGCTGTCCTTCATCGGTGCCGCCACCGAGAAGAACCAGGACACCACGGCCCTGGTCACCTTCACCGACGGATCCACCGAGACCATTCCGCTGCAGCTCTCGGACTGGACCAAGGGTGGAAACTCGCAGGCGACCCCGCTGTACGGCAACATCGAGGTGGTGAAGTCGAGCTATCGTCTGGCCGGGCCCAACCCGTCCAACGTGCCCTCGTTCTTCTTCTCCACGGTGCCGTATTCGATCCCCGAGGGAAAGACCGTGCAGACGATCACCCTGCCGGTTCAGCCCGGTCAGCCGGGTGTTGAGGGTCGGGTGCACGTGTTCGCGATCGCCGGCAACGGCATCGCCGCGGACACCGCCTTCACCGCGACCGTGGGCAAGGACATCGCCGTGGTTGCCGGAGAGAAGGTTTCCGCCGACCTCGCCACGGTGACCCAGGCCGCCGGGGCCATCGCACCCAAGGCCCGCGTTCAGTGGGGTGATGGATCGGACATCCAGGATGTGGAACTGGGTGCCTTCACCGACGGCAGCGCGACCATCGCCGCCGAGCACACGTTCACCGAGCCGGGCACCTACCCGGTTGTGGTCACCGTGTTTGGTGCCTCGGGTACGCAGCAGCTGCGCCTGAGCGCCGAGGTGACTCCGGTCAAGGTGCCGTACTCGCCGACCATCGCGGTGGCCCCGGCCGGCGGCGTTCGCGCCGGCGCCGAGGCGACCATCACCGGTGCGGGCTTCGCGCCGAATGAGAAGGTTAGCGTGAGCGTGGCCGCCGATCCCGCCATCATCCGGGAGACCACCGCCACCGCGGAGGGCGAGATTTCGCTCACCGTGACCGTGCCGAAGAACACGCCCGCGGGCGCGCTCGGAGTCACCGCGGTGGGGGAGACCTCGGTTGTCCCGGCCAGCGGAACCCTGACCGTGCTGGAAAACACCACCACGCCGGTCTACACCCCGCAGGTGCGCTCCAACGCCCAGAACGCCCGCGTGGGTGACCTGGTGGAGATCACCGGTGAGGGCTTCGCTCCGGGGGAGAAGATCACCGTGGTGCTGCACTCCGACCCGATCACGCTGGGCACCGCCACCGCGGACCCGCGCGGCGGACTGGTGTTCTCCTTCACCGTGCCGAAGGGCGCGGAGGTGGGCCAGCACGAGATCGTGGTGACCGGTGCCACCTCGGCCGTGGATGCACGGATGGCGTTTGAGATCCTGCCCGCCCAGGTCCCGGGAGACGGGGGAACCGGCAACGGTGGCCCCGGATCGGTGGACCCGGTAACCGGGAAGCCGATCACCAAGCCGGGCGGCGGCATCGCCACCACCGGTGCCCCCGAGTCGAGCGCCCTGATCGCGGGCCTCGGACTGCTCACCCTGATCGCCGGAGCGGGAGTCTTCCTGCTGCGTCGTCGCCGGGCCACGCAGGACTAGCGTTCACCACGGCGGCCCCTCCCGAATCCTGGATTCGGGAGGGGCCGTTGTGTGTTCCCGCGTTATTTGCGTGTGCGTGCCGTGCGGGTGTTGGGCTGATCGCGAGGTGCTGTGTCGCGCGTGTGTTCTCGCGTTATTTGTGTGTGCGTCCCATGCGGATGTTGGGCTGATCGAGAGGTGCTGTGTCGCGCGTGGGCTCTCGTGTTATTTGCGTGAGCGCGCCATGCGGGTGTTGGGCAGGAGGAGGCCCGCACCCACAATCAGACCGAGGATCCCGGCCACACCCAGCAGGATCGGGGTCTGCATGTTGGCCCCGGTCATCGCCAGGTGGCTCTGGTTGGCGTCCCGCGGATCGGCAGCCGAGGGGGTCGGTGCCTGAGCGGGGGTAGCCGGGGCGGAAGCACCGGGGGAGGGCGTCGGACGGGGATCCGCGGGGGCGGAACCGGTCGGGGAGGGGCTCGGCGTGGGATCCCCAGCCCCCTGGCTCGGAGTCGGGCTCGGGGTGGGAGCGGGGTCGGTCGGTGTCGGACTCGGGGTTGCCGTGGGGGTGGGCGTCGGGTCGGGGGTCGCGGTGGGCTCCGGGGTCGCGGTCGGGGTGGGATCCCCCGGAACCGCCACCGCCTCGAAGGTGAAGCCGCCCGGGATCAGCACGTTGAGACCCGCGGGAACCGCGGCCCCGTTGGCATAGGTAAAGGGCAGGCTCAGATCGACGGTGCCCGGGGCGTGGGCCGGAGAGGTGACCGAGACGGTGTCGGGGGCCGTGAGCTCAAACGCCGTCCCCACGGTCCCATCAAAGGCCACGGATGCCGGGCGGATTCGCGCCGAAACCGTGGGCAGCGCGACGGGGGTGTTTCCGGAGGTGACACTCTGCCCCAGCTGGCCGAAGTTGTTTTTTCCCCAGGTAACTACCTCGCCACCCTCGGTGAGGGTATAGACGTTATCGCGGGTGCCGATGATCCGGGCGATCTTCGCCCCGCGAAGCGCGCCGTTATTGCTGATCAGCACCGGACTGGGCTGGTCATCCCGGGTGCCGTCGCCGATCGCACCGGACATGTTGGATCCCCAGGCGGCGATCTTTCCCGAGGCCGTGCGGACGTAGGTGCTGAATCCGCTGGCCGCAATCTCGACGATGCGCTCGCCGGCAAGTACCCCGGTCTGGTCCACGGGGACCGCGGTGGCGCTTGAGGTGTTCTGGCCGTTGCCCAGCTGGCCGAGACGGCCATCGCCCCAGCTCACGAGTTCGCCCGTATCAAGCAGCGCAAACATGTGACGACCGTTCCCGGTAATCTGCACCACCCGCGAGCGGCCCAGAATCCCGTCCGGGTCCACGCGGACCGGCAGCTCGGAGTGATTGATCGTGGGGTCCATGCCGATCACGCCATCCCCCTCATTGGATCCCCACCCGTAGACCTTGCCGGACTCGGTGAGGATAAACGCCGCCGCATTCACGGTGGCCACCTGAACCGGCTTATCCCCGCCCAGCGGGCCGAGGTCCACCAGCACGGGGGAGAGGGCGGGTGCCCCGGGGGTCGTGCCATTGCCCAGCGCGTAGGACTGCGAGCTCCCCCAGGCCGCAACCTTGCCCGAGGCGGTGAGCGCGTAGCCATTGAGCTGGGCGATCGCCAGCTGCGTCACCCGCTCCCCGGCGAGGACCCCGCTCATGTCCAGCGGGGCGGGTACCCGGGTGCTCCCCGAGACGCCGGTTCCCAGGCTGCCGGAGATGTTCTGCCCCCAGGCAAAGATCGCGCCGGACCGGGTGGTCACAAAGGTGGCGGCCGCGTGGCTGGAGGTGATGCCGGTGATCGTTTGTCCCCTGAGCGCCCCCGACTGATCCACCGGGATCGGGTTGACCTGGAAGGCCATGTTGCCCGCGCCGAGCTGGCCGTTATTGTTCATGCCCCAGCTGTAGAGGTTTCCGTCGGTGCCGAGGCCGGTGAAGGCATCCTGGGATCCGCCGATCATGCTGAAGGTTTGAGTCTGCGGGAGCCGTCCCACGCTGACGACGGTCCCGCCGGTTTCGGGACCGCGGGCGGGAAGGACCTCGGGGGTCGCGGCGGCGGTGGCGCTCAGCGGCAGGGCGAGCCCGGCGAGCAGTACGGTGCCCACCGCGAGGCCGAGGCCCCCGGTGAGTGTGCGCATGGTTTTCATCGATTGTGTCTTTCGTGAATCTGAAAATGGGCGCGGCGATGGGAGTGGCCACGCGGAAGGGGTGAATGTCGGGGTGGTGCGCGATGCGCGACCTAGGGAGATCCCCGATGGGTGAGCAGGCTGGCGGTTCCGCTGGCCTGCCGACCGAGCGTGAGGTCGGCGGTGAAATCGAGCGTTGCGCGCACGGGTTGGCCGGCCGAGTCTGTGTGAATGATGAAGTTTCCCCCGGTGGCGCCGGACGCGGGGGTGGCGCAGTTCACGGCGGTTTCGGTGACGGCGCAGATCCAGCCCGCGGGGGCCTGGACCCCACGTACCGGGGAGTCCACGCGCAGGTGCAGCTCGGAGTTCGACCAGGACTGATCCTCGACGCCGAAGCGAACGGCGTAGCGGATCTCCGTGGCGTTCGCCGTGGCCGTGGCGGTGAACGAGGCCCGGGGCTCGGGGGCGAACCAGAGGCTCCCGGTGCCCGCGCTCAGCGCCAGGGCACCCAGCAGGATCCCGGCCCCACCCATCAGCGTCAACCCGATGATGCTGCGGGCGGACCAGCGGACTCGCGGGAGACGCCGGGCGCTCGCCGCGGCCGAGGCCGGGATCGCGGGAGCCGCCACCGACGCGGCCCCGGTCCCGGGCGCGAGCGCGAGCGCGGCTCCGGTCGAGGTCCCCGCCGAATTGCCTCCCGTGCTCCCGGCCGCGACCGTACCCTCGGCCGCAACCGCCGCGGCGGGTGCCTCGAACGTGCGCAGGGACACCACCAACAGCGGCAGCAGCCCAAACGCGCTGGTGAGCCCGGCGAACCTCCGCCAGGCCCGCGTGCAGCGCTCGCAGTCATCGAAGTGGTCCTCACCTCGGATGGCGCCACGCTCGGGCAGATCCCCGAATTTCTCGGGGATCGCCCGGATCGCCCGGCGACAGGATTCCGGTGCCCCCTCCTCCAGCACCACGCGAAAAACCGCGCGACGAAGCGCAATCTTTGCGCGGCGATGGAGGGAGGAGATCGCCGGCGCCGGCCGGTGCAGCGTGCCTTCGAGTTCGCGCGGCTTGGTCCCGAATGCCGTCATCTCGATGAGAACACTGCGCTGGTCGGCGGGCAGCGAGTCGAGGGCTTCGCGCAGGATCCGAACCTCGTTGTGTACATCTACCCGGGCGGGGGCGGGCGTGCCGAGGGCCGGGAGCTCATCCCAGTCCTCGAACCCGTCCACCCTCGACCGCGGGGATTTCAGCTCATCCTTGACCCGGTTCCGCATCAGCACCGCGATATACGCGGTAGCGTTGGTGGCCGGTCCAGTACCCGTGGACCAGTGCCCCAGCACCGTCACCATGGCCTCCGAGAGCAGATCCTCGGGGTCGAGCACCCCGCCGGCAATCCTGCGAGCCAGTCCGCCCAGGAGACCCAAGTTCTCCGAAAAATAGCGGCCGGCCGCGTCCCGATCACCGGTTGCGGCGCGTTCTATAAGTGAGCGATCGCCCTCCAACTTCACCCCTCTATGCCATGTGAGATATCTAACGTACCCCGCCAACGCGCGCCGAGTTTGGGCGTGTTGACCACCGCGAGGCCCATCCAAGACCCGTGATGCCCATCCGCTCCAGGTGGAGAGTGGTGGGAGCGCCGCGTACCCCACGCTGCGCCCCCACCGAACCCGCTGATCGGATGGGAATCATCGGGCCTCGGCGATTCGGGAGGGGATTTCCGACCGCCGAACGGGCGTTTGCACGCCCGCACCAATAAAGACGAGGCACCGTTCAAAATCTGTCGCGGCCGCGCCCAGGCGGTCCGCAACGCCCAGAGAAACGCGTCGTTCACCCGGGCCGCAACACAAAACCCCGCCCGAATCCAGGATTCGGGCGGGGTGAGGTGTGCGGTATCGGCGCCTAGGCGTTGCCCAGGGCGGCGGCCACGATCGCGCGGGCCTCCTCCTGCACCTGCGCCAGGTGCTCGGCTCCGAGGAAGGACTCGGCATAGATCTTGTAGACGTCCTCGGTGCCGCTGGGACGCGCGGCAAACCAGGCGTTCTCGGTCACAACCTTGAGGCCGCCGAGTGCCGCGTCGTTGCCGGGGGCGTGGCTGAGCGCGGCGATGATGGTCTCGCCGGCCAGCTCGGTCGCGGTCACCGCGGCCGGATCCAGCTTGCCCAGGGCGGCCTTCTGCGCCGGGGTGGCCGGGGCATCCACGCGCTCGTAGGCGGGATCGCCGAACTCCTCGGTCAGGGCGCGATACAGCTCGGAGGGACTCTTGCCGGTCACGGCGCGGATCTCGCTGGCGAGCAGCGCCAGCAGGATGCCGTCCTTATCGGTGGTCCACACCGAACCGTCAAAGCGCAGGAAGGAGGCGCCGGCGCTTTCCTCGCCGCCGAAGCCCACGGATCCGTCGATCAGCCCGGGCACAAACCACTTGAAGCCCACCGGGACCTCCCACAGCTCGCGGCCGATGCGGGCGGTGACCCGGTCGATCATCGAGCTCGACACCAGGGTCTTGCCCACCCGTGCATCCGCGCGCCAGTTGGTGCGGGTGCTAAAGAGGTAGTCGATCGAGACGGCCAGGAAGTGGTTGGGGTTCATCAGACCCGCATCCGGGGTCACGATGCCGTGCCGGTCCGAGTCGGCGTCGTTACCGGTGAGGATGTCGTAGTCGGCACGGTGTTCCAGGACCGAGGCCATCGCGTTGGCGCTCGAGGGATCCATGCGGATCTTGCCGTCCCAGTCCAGGGTCATAAACGCCCAGCGCGGGTCGACCTCGGGGTTCACCACGGTCAGGTCGATCCGGTAGCGGTCGGCGATGGCCTGCCAGTAGGTCACGCTGGCACCGCCGAGCGGGTCGGCACCGATGCGGATGCCCGCATCGCGGATCGCATCAAAGTTGATGATCTCGGCCAGCGCCTCGACGTAGGCCCCGCGGAAGTCATAGCGCTCGACCAGTGCGGGCGGCTCGGCCGGGTTGATCTCGGCGACGCTCTGCACCCCCTCCAGGCCCGCGGCGATGAGCTCATTGGCGCGGTCGGCGATCCAGTTGGTGGCGTCGCTGTCGGCGGGACCACCGTGCTCGGGGTTGTATTTGAATCCGCCGTCGGCGGGCGGGTTGTGGCTCGGGGTGACGATGATGCCGTCGGCGCGCTCGGCCCCGGTGCGAGTGCGGTTGTAGTCGATGATCGCCAGGCTCAGCGCGGGGGTCGGGACCGCCTCATCGTGGGTGTCGATCAGCACGCGGATGCCCGCGGCCACCAGCACCCGCAGCGCGGTGGCGAGGGCCGGGGCGCTCAGCGCGTGGGTGTCGGCGCCGAGAAACAGCGGGCCGGTCAGGCCGTGCCGGACGCGGTACTCCACGATCGCCTGGGTGATCGCCAGGATGTGAGTTTCGTTGAATCCGGTGCGCAGCGAGGAGCCACGGTGCCCGCTGGTTCCAAAGACGACGCGCTGTTCGGGGATGGAAACATCCGGGGTCAGCTCGTAGTAGGCGGCGATCAAGTCATCAACGTTGATCAGATCGGATTCGATGGCACGGGTGCCGGCGCGGTCGCTCATATCCCCATTCTGCCAGGTTCCCCATCGAATACCGCGGAAGCCCGCGCTTCCGCCGAGACGGGCACTATGCTCGTACCATGTCTGACTCGCCCGTATCCGCGCCAACCCGTACCTACAGCTACCTGGGTCCGCGGGGCACGTTTACCGAGCGGGCCCTGGCGCAGGTGCCCGAGGCACAGGGGCAGACCTGGCGTCCGGTGCAGAATCTGGGTGAGGCGTTGGACGATGTGATCACCGGGCGCAGCGATGCGGCGATGATCGCGATTGAGAACTCGATCGACGGAGGCGTCTCGGTCGCCCAGGACGCCCTGGCCACGGTGCCGGGCCTGCGCGTGATCGGCGAATACCTGGTGCCGGTGAGCTTCGACCTGGTCGCCCGCCGCGGCACCACGCTGGAGGATATTCGGATCGTCAACGCGCATCCGGTCGCCTATGCGCAGAGCCGCGAGCTGCTGGATGCACGCCTGCCCGGGCACGGCCACATTCCCGCCGCGAGCAACGTGGCCGCCGCCGCCGACCTGCTGGACACCCCGCATGCCGACGCGGCCGTGGCTCCGCCGGGCATCACCGACCACTACGACCTCGAGGTCCTGCTGACCGACATCGGCAGCAATAAAAACGCGGTGACCCGCTTCCTCCTGGTGAGCACCACGCAGGCGATTCCGCCGCGCACCGGTGCCGATAAAACCAGCCTGATCGCCGAGCTCCCCGGCAACGAGTCCGGTGCCCTGTTGACCATGCTGGAGCAGTTCTCCACCCGCGGGGTCAATATGTCGATGATCGAGTCGCGCCCGGTCGGGGACGAGATGGGACGCTACCGGTTCATCATCGACGCCGAGGGCCACATCCTCGATGAGCGGATGGCCGAGGCCCTGCTGGGTCTGCGTCGAAGCCTCGCCCGGCTGACCTTCCTGGGATCCTATCCGGCCGCCGATCGCTCGGCCATCACGGTGGATTCGCGCTTCTCCGATTCGGTTTTCCTGGAGGCTCGCGAGTGGCTGCGGGACATCCTGGGAGCCGATTCTCGCGGCTAGGATTCGCGCTCCGCGGGGTCCGATTCGCGCGGTTTGGGCGGCGGATGTGCAAGAAATTGCTCAAAATTGCCCACGGTCGTATTTACCGCGAGTTTCCGCGGAATTCCGCCGGATTTCAGGTGCGTGAGGGTTCCCTAGAACGGAAAAAAGGTTGTCTGGGACGAATCTCGGATTGACGGGATGCCGCCGGACACGTGAAACTAACTCTTGGCCTCATAAGGGCCGCGAACCGCAACGTTGCGTTCTCCACTAGGAGTGGTCGGCGCACGCTGTCGGCCCTGAAGACCGCAGCGTTCCCCCCGTTCCGAGAGAGTATCCTTCGTGTCTATCCCCTTTGCAACATCCGACACCGTTCGCCCTGTTTTTGAAGCCGCCGTTGCTCGCAACGCCGGAGAGCCCGAATTCCACCAGGCCCTGCACGAGGTGCTGGAATCGCTGGCACCGGTGCTCGCCGAGCACCCCGAGTATGTCGAGGCCGGCATCCTGGAGCGTCTGGTTGAGCCCGAGCGTCAGATCTTCTTCCGTGTGCCGTGGGTGGATGACTCCGGTGCCGTGCGGGTCAACCGCGGTTACCGCATCCAGTTCAACTCGGCCCTGGGCCCGTATAAGGGTGGACTGCGTTTCCACTCCTCGGTCAACGCGTCGATCATCAAGTTCCTCGGTTTCGAGCAGATCTTCAAGAACGCGCTGACCGGTCAGGGCATCGGCGGCGGTAAGGGTGGATCCGACTTCGACCCGCACGGCAAGTCCGAGGGTGAGGTGATGCGCTTCTGCCAGTCCTTCATGACCGAGCTGCACCGTCACATCGGCGAGTACACCGACGTTCCCGCCGGTGACATCGGCGTGGGTGGACGCGAGATCGGGTACCTCTTCGGCCAGTACCGTCGCCTGACCAACCGCCACGAGTCCGGTGTGCTCACCGGCAAGGGCCTGGGCTGGGGTGGCGCGCAGGTGCGCACCGAGGCCACCGGTTACGGTGCCGTGTTCTTCACCCAGGAGATGCTCGCCACCCGTGGTGAGGAGATCGAGGGCAAGACCGCGATCGTGTCCGGTTCGGGCAACGTGGCGATCTACGCGATCCAGAAGATCTCGCAGCTGGGTGGCAAGGCCATCACCGCTTCGGACTCCTCGGGTTACGTGGTAGACGAGGCCGGGATCGACCTGGATCTGCTCAAGCAGATCAAGGAGGTTGAGCGCCTGCGCATCTCGGTCTACGCCGAGCGTCGTCCCACGGCCCGCTTCGTTTCCGGCGGCAGCGTCTGGGACGTTCCCGGCCAGATCGCCCTGCCCTGCGCGACCCAGAACGAGCTGAGCGCCGAGGCCGCAGCCACCCTGATCAAGAACGGTGTCCAGGCGGTTGCCGAGGGTGCAAACATGCCCTGTGTCCCCGAGGCCGTCGAGGCCTTCCAGGCCGCCGGCGTGCTGTTTGGACCGGGTAAGGCCGCCAACGCCGGTGGTGTGGCCACCTCCGCACTGGAGATGAGCCAGAACGCCGCGCGTCAGCACTGGAGCTTCGCCGACTCGGAGCTGCGCCTGCACTCGATCATGTCCGGGGTGCACAAGGCCGCCCATGAGGCCGCCGAGCGTTACGGCCAGCCGGGTAACTACGTGCTGGGTGCCAACGCCGCCGGTTTCGTGCGCGTGGCCGACGCGATGCTCGCCCAGGGCGTCATCTAGTCTCTGCCGTCACAACACCGCGGCCCGGAACCCCTCGTGGGTTCCGGGCCGCGGTGTTGTGTGTGGGTACTACTTCACCAGCGCCGGGTACAGCGCCGGGGTGGTGCGGTAGTGGGTCGCCTGCTCAAACGAGTAGGCGAGCCCGATCAGCGGGCCCTCGGCGAAGTCGCGGCCGAGGAATTCCAGGTTGACCCCGGCCCCGACCGGTCCGCCATCGGCGGCGATGGACTGACCCATCGGCACCGTGATCGCCGGCATTCCCGTGTTCGGGCTCAGGCGCATGTTGGTGCCCAGGCTCGCATACGGGTTGCCCGAGGGGTAGACCAGCGCGTCGAGGTTCTGGTCGTTCATCATCCCGGTGACCAGAGTCTTCCCGGCGGCGAGCTGCAGCGTGTGCGAACCCTGGGGCCCCGCCCACGCCTGGTAGGTGTCCTCGGTGATCGCGCCGCGCTGCACGTAGGTGCTGCGACGCGAGGGGACAAACTTGCCCGAGTCCACAATCTGCGCCAGCGAACGCGCGGTCACCTCGGGGGCGAGGTGCGCGGCCGCGTAGTTGTTGAGGTCGTGGTTGAGCTCGTTGGTGCTGCCGCTACCCTCGGCAAGTACCCGGTTGAAGTCCGCGGTGGGGGCGATGTCCACCACGGTTGCGCCCTGGGCTTCGAGGGTGGCCCGGGCCTGGGCAAACAGGCGCACGGTGGTCGCGTTGGTGCCGATCATCGAGGTGACCACGCCGATCCGCTTACCCTTCAGCGCATCCTTGTTCAGCGATGCGGTGTAGGAGGTGGGCACCTTGCCGGCCTGGCTCTGGGTGACCGGGTCGGCCGGGTCGATCCCCGGGACGGTGTCCAGGGCGATAGCCGCATCGGTCACGCTGCGCGCGATCGGGCCGCCGGTGTCCTGGCTGAGGGCCAGCGGGATGATGCCGTCGCGGCTGGCCAGACCCACGGTGGGACGGATGCCAACCAACTGGTTGTAGGTCGAGGGGATGCGGATCGATCCACCGGTGTCGGTGCCGAAGCCGAGTCCGGCGAGGTTTGCCGAAACCGCCGCCCCGGTACCGCCGCTGGATCCACCGGCCGACTGGGTGGTGTTGTACGGGCTGGCAACCAGGAGCGAGGACCCGGCAGGCTGACCGGCCGAGAACTCGGAGACAAACCCGAACGCGAACTCGTCCAGGCTGGCCTTGGCGAGGATGATCGCCCCGGCCTTGCGCATCCCGGTGACCATCGCCGCATCGGTGCTGGTCTGGTTGTTGTCCCAGCAGCCGCAGCCGCCGGTGGTGGGCATGTCCCTGGTGTCGTAGTTGTCCTTGACCACGATCGGCACGCCGAGCAGGGGCCCGGTCATCCCGTGCGCCTTGCGGTCGGCATCGGCGGTGGCCGCCGCGGCGAGGGCGGTCTTATTGGTGTTGATGACCGAGTTGAGCGGACGCCCGCCCGCGCCCTGGTCGATCTGGGTACGGTCGTAGGCGGCGATGCGGTCGAGGTATTCCTGGGTGATCTTCACCGAGGAGGTGACCCCGGCGTTCATCGCCGCCTGCATGTCGAGCACCGAGGCCTCAACCAGGGAGAACGGACCGTCGTTGTAGACCATCCGCCGGGACAGCGCGGCCACATCGTGCACCGTGATGACGCCGTCCTGATCGGTGTCCGCCTTGGCCACCGTGGCCCAGTCGGCTTCGCCGGTGCGGGCACCCAGGTGGGTGGTGAGCAGGGTCAGATCCGCGGTGGTGACCTGGTGATCGCCGGTCAGATCAAGCTCGGTGTAGTACGGCGCGAGCAGCAGGCCCCCGGGGACCGGGGCGGGTTCGGCGCTCGCTGCCGGGGCGACGATGGCTACGGTTCCGGTGATGATCAGTGCGGTGCCGATCGCGGCGGCCGTGCGCAGGGTGCGCGGGCTGGGGGAGGTCATCGGGAAGGCCTTTCCAAAACGGGTGGGGGTGGTGCTCATCGACGGACCGCCTTTCGGATCCGCAGCAGGACCAACCCGGCACCAAGCGCGGCCAGGGCTCCCAGGAGGGAGAGCCCGATGGTGGCGCCGGTGCCGGGCAGGCCGCCGGCGCTCCCGGCACCGGCGGTCGGGGACACCGTGGAGGAGGGCACGGTGGAAGCGGAGGTGCTCGGGGTGGGGGAGGCACCGGGGCCGGGGTCGGCGGACGTGCCGGGGCTGGGGCTCGCGGTCGGTTCGGCGGCGATCACGCGGATCGCGGTCTGCGGCAGGCTGGTGCCGGCGGTGGATGCGCCGGCCCCGTCCACCAGGGTGAGCGCTGTCAGCGCGAGCGTCGTGCTGCCCGATCCGGTTGCGGTGAGGGTCAGGCTCAGGGTGATTTCACCGTTCAGGGCCGGGGATCCGCCGAGGCGGGTGTGCACGATGTCGATGCCGGTGGCCGATGGTGTTGCCGAGGTGAATCCACCCTCGGGACCGCTCACGCTGGACTCGGTGTAGCGCAGGAGGGTGGGGTCGGCCGCGAGGGTCGCCTGGAGGGCGAAGGTGTCGCTGACGCCGGTGAGGTGCAGGGTTACGGTTGCCGTGTCGCCGGCCGTGACGCTCTCCGGCGCGGTGATGGTGACCGTGGGGCTCGCGGGTGCTGCGACCGCGGGGCCGGCCAGGCCGAGTGCGCCGGCGAGGGTGAGGGCGCCGATCAGGAGTGATGCCCGAATGCGGCGAATCCGGGGCGAACCGGATGCGGTGCCGGTGGCCGCAATGTCGGGCTGCGGCCGTGTTTTGGGTACGGGAATGGGCATGGTGCAGGGTCCTTACTGCTGTGGGTACACCGGACCTAGCGCCCGCCGCGAACCCCGGTGCCATCGGTGGTGGCGGCCGGGTGCGACGAAGGGGAATGACGATGAGACGGTGGTGTTGGGGACTCCCGTGGTGCGGGGGTGCCGCCGAAGCGGTTGTCCCCACAGTAGGGACGCCGTGTTCGGATCCGATTGCATCCGCGTTTCCACCGTGTTACATGTATGGCAGGAGATCGCCGCCCCGGCGTCACCTGGGCGTCCCCCGGGCGTCACCCTCGCGTGAACCCGCGCACTCGGCTTCCTCCACAGGCTCGTATTTCCCCCGCTTTTCCACAGATCCCGCATCTCAGGTGCCCCCGAACACCGCCCATGACACGCTTCGTACATGAGCGCTCCAGACCTTACCCCGGCCATCATGGCCCAGTTTGCGGCGTCCGGTGCGGACAAGCACCTGACGCTCCTCCTCGGCGCGGGCGCATCCGTTGCCTCGGGACTACCCGACTGGAACGAACTCGCCGTGCGCCTGCTGCTGCGCAGCGGTGCGGTGCGCGACCGCCGCCTCGCCGAACTCCTCGTCCGCGAACAGGATCCCCTCCTTGTCGCCGAGGCCGCCAAACAGAGCCTGGGCAGCGAGTGGGAGGCGAGCGTGCGGCAGGCGCTCTACAGCGCGCCGGAATCTCCGTCTCCCTCCACCCTGCATTTTGCGGTTGCTCAGCACATGTTGGAGGGGGCGCACTCAAATACCACGCTCATTACCCTGAACTTTGACACACTTCTCGAACAGGCTCTACGAGTAGTCTCCCTGCGTGAGAGCCGCCTCCTGGGCCCCCTTGCCGGAGAATGCTTCGAGGCCTCCGTTCACCACCTGCACGGAGTGGTCGGTTCCGGCCATGTTCGAGACCTTGTTCTCACGCTTACCGACTATAACGAGATCCTCAGTGCCGGACTATCTTGGCAGCAGGCGCTACTGCGACACTCGCTGAGGCAGGGAGCCGTCCTGATCGTCGGTACGACGTATCGGGATCCGGACGTTCGGAAGTGATTTCACCACGTGTTGCAGAATAATCGAGGCAAACACTCGGCACTTGTCCTCCTCGTCCGCCAAGCGTTTCGACTGAACCAAGAGGAGTTTGAGGGCATTCGGGAGGCCCTTACCCACCAATGGAGGTCGGTCGGTATGGACCCTGTACTTGCAGTTGATTTCTCCGATGCCGTGCAGATCGTCCAGGAACTTGCACACGTTCATCAGCCCAACTATTTATCTCCGCAGGAGCGCACGAAACTTATCTGGGATGAGCACGTTTCACACTTCGACAGGTATCAAAATATCTACTCGCAGCAACTCGATGCGGATGTGGATGACCTCGGTGGGGTACTTCACATGGATCGCCTCGGTACCAGTCTGTGGCTTGCGGATGGCAACGGTTTCGTCGTTTCCTGGGCTGCCAACGACCGAACATACCGGTCGGCAAAGACGCTGCTCCGTGCACGCACCGGGCACGATAGCCCCGTATTGGTTGGCCGCGCGCTAGCCGGTGAGGAACCAGTGTGGAAAGACTACGGTGAATTCGATGAGAGCCCGTGGGGTGGGGCAGTCGCCATCCCGATCAGGACTCAAGTCCTGGGATTTCCACCGGCTACAACGGCCGTGTACCTGATCGGGTTTTCGGGATCAGTGGAACGGGTGCGGCGCGATTTCCCCCGGCTGGAACCGCGGCTTCGTGCCATCGAGAACGACTGGGCGTCTCGGCTCTCTCACGTCATACAGAATGCATCGTCTTAGCCTGTGAAAAAACAAAGGAGAAAATCATGACCAGTTCCAGGGCATATTTCGAGGACCTCGGCGACGGGTATTCCCGTGTGCTGGGGATGCTCATCGATCCCAAGACCGGGCGTTACATCGATGATGAGGCCGAGCTGCAGAGCGCGTGGGCGGCGATGGCGGAAGCCGACGCGGAGGCTTAGGCTGCCAGCTCCGCCAGCGGCACGCGCACCAGCAGTGTGCTCGGCTCGGTGCCCACGCGGGCGCTGACGATGCGTCCCAGTTCGTCGCCATCGATCTCGAAGGACTGCGGTTCGTCCAGGCGGACGTTGACCTCGGCGGTGCGCAGGTAGCTGATGGTCTTGGTGCCCTTGCGTCCGCGGGTCACGGTGATGATGCGTTGACCGATGCGGCTCTTGCGCAGCGAGCCATTCTCCCAGCGCAGCTTGCGCCACACCTTGAGCCAGCCAAACAGGCCCGCGGGCTGGAGCACGGCGAGGTCCAGCTGGCCGTCATCGATCGCCGCATCCGGCATCAGTTCGAGGCCCCCGGGCAGGCTGCCACAGTTGCCAAACAGGATCGTGGAGACACTCACGCTGTGCTCGGAGCGTCCGGCCAGCTGATAGCGCAGCCGGAAGGGGTGAGCGTTGGGCAGGGCGCGCATGCCCGCGTCCACGTAGGCGAGCCAGCCCACGGCCTTCTTCAGCGCAGGATTGGTGTTGGCCATGACCGTGGCATCCAGCCCGATCCCGGCCATCACCAGGAAGGAGTGTTCCGACCCCCGGCCCTTCTCATCAACCACGTTCATGATGCCCATGTCGATGGGGCGCGAGCGGCCGGCGAAGCCGATATGCGCGGCGGTGTCCAGATCGCTCAGCGGGAGAGAGAGGTTGCGTGCCAGCAGGTTGCCGGTGCCGCTGGGAATCAGGGCGAGGGGAACCTCGGTGCCCCGCAGCGCATCGGCTACCGCCCTGACGGTTCCGTCGCCCCCGGCGGCGAACACCAGGCTGGCCCCATCGGCGAGTGCGGTTCGGGTGATCCCGCCGCCCGGGTCGGCCTCGCTGGTTTCGTACCAGAGGGTGCGTGCCCAGCCCTCGTTCTCGGCGGCGGTATTGATCGCGGCCTTGAGCTCGGGCAGTTTGACCTTCACCGGGTTGTACACCACGGCTGCGCGCGGCCGGGAGTGATCGGGGCGAAGCGGATTCATGTTCCGACGATAGCGCGGTTTTGCTCGGATACGGCACGTTTGGCCGCGACACGGCCTAGACTGGGTGGGTGATTGATCCCGTACTTCTGCGTGAAAACCCCGACCGTGTCCGAGCCTCCCAGGCTGCCCGAGGTTCCTCGACCTCGCTGGTAGATAGCGCCCTTGAGGCCGATGCGGCGCGTCGCTCGACGATCACCGCCTTCGAGGAGCTCCGCGCCGAGCAGAATGCCTTCGGAAAGACCGTGGCCCGTGCGGCCAAGGAGGACAAGGCGGCCCTGGTCGCCCAGGCTCAGGAGCTTGCCGCCGCCGTGAAGAACGCGCAGCAGGTGGCGAACCAGGCCGAGGAGACCTACCAGGCGGCGGTTCGCGCGATCGAGAACATCGTGATCGACGGCGTGCCCGAGGGCGGCGAAAAGGATTTCGTGACCCTGCGCGAGGTTGGCGAAAAGCCCACCTTCGACTTCGAGCCCCGCGACCACCTGGCCCTGGGAGAAATCCTCGGCGCGATCGACATGTCCCGCGGTGCCAAGGTCAGCGGGGCCCGTTTCTACTTCCTGCGCGGCATCGGTGCCCGCCTGGAGATCGCCCTGATGAACCTGGCCCTGGACCGCGCCCTCGAGGCCGGATTTGTGCCGCTGATCACCCCGACCCTGGTCAAGCCCGAGATCATGGCCGGCACCGGCTTCCTCGGTGCCCACGCCGACGAGGTCTACCACCTGCCCGCCGACGACCTGTACCTCACCGGTACCAGCGAGGTTGCCCTGGCCGGATATCACGCGGATGAGATCCTCGATCTCGATGCGGGCGCGATGCGCTACGCCGGCTGGTCCACCTGCTACCGCCGCGAGGCCGGTTCGCACGGTAAGGACACCCGCGGCATCATCCGCGTGCACCAGTTCAACAAGCTGGAGATGTTTGTTTACACCACCCCTGAGGAGGCCGAGGCGGAGCACCTGCGTCTGCTGGCCATGCAGGAGGGCATGCTGCAGGATCTGGGTCTCAGCTACCGCGTGATCGACACCGCCGCCGGCGACCTGGGTTCCAGCGCCGCCCGCAAGTACGACGTCGAGGCCTGGGTTCCCACCCAGGACGCCTACCGCGAGCTGACCTCCACCTCCAACTGCACCACCTATCAGGCCCGTCGCCTGGGTACCCGTTACCGCGATGGTTCGGGCAAGACCGCCCCGGTCGCAACCCTGAACGGTACCCTGGCCACCACCCGTTGGATCGTCGCCATCCTGGAGACCCACCAGCAGGCCGACGGGTCGGTTGTGGTGCCCGAGGCGCTGCGTCCCTACCTGGGTGGCCTGGAAGTGATCACCGCCTAACCGATTGCCCGGCACGGCGTGACGGTAGCAAGACAAGACGGCTGTAGTACGAGGAGTGGTGTGAGCGAACAGGTTGCCGAGATGGCCGCGGGATTCCCGGTGGAACACACCGAGCCCTGGCTGGTTGCCCTCGACATCGACGGGACCGTCGCGCATGAGAGCGGCAGGATTTCCCCGGCCGTGGGCGAGGCCGTGCGTTCGGCCGTGGCACGCGGGCACGAGGTGATGCTGGCGACCGGTCGCAGCTGGGGTGCCACGCACACCATCATGGCCGAGCTGGGTATCACCCCGAAGTACGTGGTGTGCGCCAACGGTGCCATGATCATGCGCCGCGATCCGTCCTCCCCGGAGGCGGATCCGCAGGGCTACGTCATCGATCACGTGGAAACCTTTCTCCCCGACGACGTACTGAAGACGATCCGTCCGCACCTCAGCGACGGCCGCTACCTGATCGAGTATCCGGGCGGCTTCCGTCGCTACACCGAGGGCATGTACGAGTGGGACCTCAACAACGCCGAGCAGGTGGAGTTCGAGGAGCTGCTGGGCACCCCGGTCATCCGGGTGGTCGTGGTTTCTCCCGAGCATGATGAGGCCGAGTTCAGCCAGGTGGTGTCCGAGATGGGGCTGCACCAGGTGGCGTATGCGATCGGCTGGACGGCGTGGATGGACATCGCCCCGCTCGGGGTGAACAAGTCCACCGCGCTGGAAATCGTACGCGAACACCTGAACGCGCGGCCCGAGCGGATCCTGGTTGCCGGCGATGGCCGCAACGATGTGGAGATGTTTGAGTGGGCGCGCGAGCGCGGCCGCGCGGTCGCGATGGGACAGGCACCCGAGGCCGTGTTGGCGGCCGCGGGCGAGATTACCGCGGGTGTGGCCGAGGACGGTCTGGTCCAGGTTCTCGATACGCTGCCGTAGTTTTCCTCGGTCCTAGCGGGGCCCCAAGCGTCCGCTAGACTGGGAACGTTCGTGGGAATCCCGCGAGCTGGAGGGTTGTCCGAGCGGCCGATGGAGCTGGTCTTGAAAACCAGTGGGCAGAAATGTCTCGTGGGTTCGAATCCCACACTCTCCGCCATGACTCCCCCGAGATTACTCGGGGGAGTTTTTTGTTGCCCCCATGTGACCCCCAGTTTGGGGGTGATTATTCGAGTCGTCCGAGACACCGGGCGTGTCACCGGGTAGCGTGGGAACGTTGCCTGTCGGTTACCCTGCCGCAGACAACACGTTGCATCGTTCCGCGTGCGCCCACCCAGCGCCATACCCAACGGAACACCGCGGCGGCCTCACACTGTGACCCGAACTCAGTACGGAGAATAATTTCATGCTCGGCAGAAAACGCCGCTATTTGGCGCGCCACAAAACCGTTCAATCGCGAGGCTTTACCCCCTGGTCTCGCACCATGGCTATCGTGGCCACCGGAGTCAGCGCACTGCTGGTAGCCGGTTCGCTCGGTACCCTCCCGGCCCTCGCCGCGGGCGATCAGAAGCCCCAGTATCTGGGTGTGGAAAAGAGCGTCAACGCCGGTGCCGGTGACCAGAAATCGGTCACCCTGAAGCCCGGGGATGAGTTCACCTACCAGATTCGGGTGACCTGTGATGAGGGTGACTGCACCGATGCGGTCCTCACCGACAACCTCCCGGCGGGCCTCGCCGGTTTTGAGGTGCTCGAGGTGGGCGCGACCGATGCGAAGGTGGCACTGACCGGCGTGAAGCCGGGCCAGGTTCTCGGTACGGCCGAGACCCTCACCGGAACCTTCGGCTTCCCGATTCCCGCGGGTGGCACGGGTCTGCCCGATCAGGGCAGCGTGATCATCTCGCTCAAGCTCCGGGTTCCCGCAAACCTCAGCCCGGACTGGGCATTCAACGGCACCGCGATTCAGAACACCGCGCGAGCCACCTCGACCACCGCGCGCGATGTGAACAGCAGCGCGAGTATCACCGTGGGCATCGAGAAGAAGACCGGGATCGCCACCACCAAGACGTGGGCACCGGCGAACCAGCAGTTCAAGCCCGGCGACACCTCGACGATCACCCTGGGCGCGGGCAACACCGGCAACGTCGGGGCGAACCAGCTGACCCTGCAGGACCCGAGCGGTGCCGTGGACGGTGCCCCGGCGCTGGCCGCGGACAACCCGTTCTCGATCGTGGACTTCCAGGGCTTTGGCCCGGTCACCCTGGCGCAGGGTGCCACCCAGGTCGCCGTGGACGCCTATGTGTTTGACGGAACCAGCTGGAAGTGGGTCACCGGTGTCCCCGGTCCGGCATCGGCCATCGCACTGCCCTCGGGGGTAAGCGCCGCGGATGTGGGCGGAATTCGGATCCGCCAGATCGGTGCCGACGGATCGATCGTCGCGGGTGGGTCCGCCGGATCGATCGCGCTCCAGGTTGCCCAGCGCGAGACCACGCGCACGGCAACCCCCACCAGCCTGGTGGGTGGGGCCAAGCTCACCAATAAGGCTGCTGGAACCGTGACCTATCCGGACCTGGACCCGGTCACCACCACTGCGACCGCGCCGTTTGAAATCGGCGGCCTCAACGTCAGCGTGGGTGCCGGGAAAACCATCGACCCGAGCAAGATTCCCGCGGGCGGCACCGCCCGTGCGCACGTGACCGGGGCAAACACCTCCAACGGTCCGCTGAGCACCCTGGTGCTGAGTGACCTCGACTACTTCTCGCAGAGCCTGGCCTTTGGCGGCTTTAGCGAGGGTATTACCTATCCGCAAGGCGCGACGGCCGGAACCGTGACCTGGGTCTATGACGACAAGTCCACCGAGGTGGTTCCCTTTGCCTCGGGTGCGACCCCGGCCGTCCCGGCGGGCAAGGTTGTGACCGGCTTTATCCTCACCTTCACCGGTACCATCGCCAAGGACGCGCAGACCGCCGCCGACTACCTGATCAAGCCGGCCGTGGACTATGTCAACGCCGAGACCGGCAAGGTCTCGACCAAGAACAACCTGAAGGTCACCGGAAAGAACGCCGCCGGGGAGGCCAGCCAGAACGCCTCGGCACCGCTGGACATTCACTTCCCCAAGGTCGATCTGGACCTGAAGAAGACCGTCACCCCGGGCTACCCGGTTGAGCCGGGCGCGCTGGTAACCACCGCGCTTGAGGCCACCACCCGAACCGGCACCGAGCTGGTGCCGTCCACCAAGATCGTCATCACCGACGAGTGGACCACGGGAGACAAGACCACCAACTTCTGGGAGGCACACAACCCCGTGCGGGTGGCTCCGACGCTGATCCCGGCGAACACGTCGCTCACCGTGGAGTATAAGGACGCCTCGGGTGTGTGGAGGACCCTGACCGGAACCCCGACCGCGGCCGTGCCCTCGGCTAACAACTTCGGTGCCGATCTCCCCCGGGATGCCGTGGGTGTTCGCTACACCTTCACCAACCCCGACGGGTTCGCCCAGGGTGTCATCCTGAAGCCGTACACCACGTTTGAGGCGCGCGAGACCCTGCGCGGCACCGAAAACACCCCCACCGCGGTCCCGGCCCAGAACCCCAAGCCCACGACCTACACCAACACCGCGACCACGCAGGCCACCGCCGAGCGTCCCGGGCTGCCGACGATCACCAGCGATACCAAGAAGTCGCAGGCGACCGCCCAGATTCAGATTCGGACCGATGACGGCTCGGGTATTCCCGGACCGCTGGTGAGCAAGGGGTGGTTTGACGTCACCAAGACCAACAACAAGGTTGGAATCCTGAACGCACAGTCCTCGGACCACGTGCTGACCAAGCTGGGCTGGGGCGTGACCCGCACCGGGTTTAGCTCGGTCACCCTGAACGAGCCCAATGGTGGGGAAAACACCCCGGAATCCACGGTTTTCCAGGCGTTTGACCTGGTGGGGATCGGAGCCGTCTCGCGTGCCACCGACCCGGCCCTGCGCTGGGACCGCGTGAGCAAGGTCGAGCTGTTCGACGGCACCGCCTGGACCGAGGTGAAGCCGGCTGGTGGCAGCTGGATGAACGCTGCCGGATTCATCGGATATCAGCTGACCGATGCCGAGCGCGCCAGCACCACCGGTCTGCGGATCACCGTGGTGCCGGATGTCGATGCCCGGGCCAAGAGCACCGACCCGCTGGCCCCGCCGGTGAACAGCGGCATCACGACCTCGGGCGGCGTCACCGCAAGCCGGATCATTCCGGTGGAGTGGAAGCTGCGCAACGTGCTGCGGGTGATTCCCGTCGACAACCCGGACAAGCGCTGGGTGGATCAGCGGGCCCCGTTCAACCTGCCCGCGACCGGATCGATCCGGAACACCCTCGGCGTGACCGGTGTGTACGACGGCCAGAACATCTCCGGCTCGGCCTTCGCCGATATCTCGCTCGCGAACCAGCCGCCGGGAGTCAAGGTCTTCAAGGACGCCAGCGCCGCCAACGTGGTGCTGCCGAACCTGGCCGAGGTACCCGAGGGCAAGTTCCCCGTGGTGACCTACCGGGTCGCGGCGATCAACAACTCCACCGCGGCCGCATCCTTCATCCGGGTCACCGACCCCACGATGTGTACGCTGGACAACTGCATTACCGATTCCCAGCGACCGGACTCGGTGATGTTTGGCACGAAGGCGTCGGACTACGACCCGGCGACCAACCCGTTTGAGCTGATGAACCTGCGTAAGCTCACCTTCACGCTGCCCGCCGGGCAGGTGGACACCAACGCCTCGACCGTGCAGCTGTGGAAGCGGGATGCCGCCGGCACGCTGAGTGTCCAGACCGTGAGCGTGGCCCAGGCGAGTGCGCTGAGCGCCGCCGCCCTGGCCGATGTGGTGGGCGTGAGCGTGCTCTACCAGGGGACCAACCCCAAGCAGGATGGTGGGTCGCTGCTCACCGGAACCCTGGACCCCAAGAACATTCCCGGGTCCAAGAACGTGCTGCTGATGAGCGTGGAGACCCAGGTTCGGGCCCACGACCGCAGCACCGGTGCGCTGGTAACCCCGGCGTCGGTGGAGCGTTCGGTGGTGGCCAACACCAGCACCGCGCAGAGCTACGATCCGGTGCTCTACCCGAGCCAGGCCGGAACCGATTCGGCCTCGGCCGAGGTCAAGCTGCTGGATGGTGAGCTTCGGGTGAGTGCCACCAAGAAGATCGCTCCGGCCGCGCTGACCGAGGTGAAGAAGGGTGACCCGGTGACCCTGACCCTGGGTGCCGCCTCGAAGGATAAGGCCGGCGTCGAGTCGACCGTGTCCAGCCGCAAGGTTGTGATTGAGGACACCACGGACGCGTTCTGGAACGCCTATGCGCTGCAGCGCCTGGTCCCGAACCAGATCATGAAGCCCAACGGGGCCGACCGCGTGCAGGTGGATATCCGAACCGGTCTGGGTGCGGATGCCGTCTGGCACCTGGGCACCCCGGCCGCGGCCGCCGCGCTGCCCGCCGATGTGAGCGATCCGCAGACGGCATCGGGGATCCGATTTACGTTCACCAACGCCGCCGGACGGTCCTTCTCGACCACCGCGCCTCCGGCCATCTGGAGCGCGAGTGCGGTGCTGAACCTCGGCCTGCGCACGCAGACGCTGGATGGTCAGGCAATCGACTTCGCCAAGAAGAACACCATCACCAATACGGCGAGCGTCGAGTCCAGCTACAACTACGCCCCGGGGACTCCCGTGGTGTACAACCCGGCCACGGACAAGGCCCAGGCCCCGATCGAGACCGGACCCGGTCGCCGCTCGCTGAGCCTGAGCAAGACCCCGGCCCAGCAGATTGTGCGGGTGGACGACGCGAACCTGTGGACGCTGAGCTTCACCAACTCGAATGAGTCGTTCCTCAACATCACCCAGGTCGAGGATCGGCTGCCCGAGTTCCTCAAGTGGGACGAGGAAAACCCGACCTTCGCGACCTCGGCCAACGGTCTGCTCTCGACCCAGGTGAAGACCGCGTTTGATCCCGAGACCCGTAAGATCACCTTCACCTGGCCGAGCGATAAGAACCGGATGGCCCCGGGAGAGAAGTTCACGATCACGCTGAACCTCGCCCTGCAGGCGGGACTTCCGCAGGGAGGCCAGGCGACCAACGCGCTCGTGGTCACCACCGTTCAGGACCTGGATTCCTGCTCGCGCGGCGCCAACCAGGGCACCGTTGATGGGCTGGCACCCAACCAGTGCGGCACCACCAACTTCGTCAAGCAGCAGGCGGGTGCGCTGTTCCAGATCAGCAAGAGCGTCAAGGGCGAGCTGGCCGACCCCGAGAAGAAGCTGACCTCCGGGGCAACCAACCGGGTGTCCGCCGACCGCGTGTGCACCCCGGATGCCGAGGGCTACTACGGCGCCGACTGCGTGGCCAACACCGTGGTGGGTGCCACCGACGGCTGGAAGCTGCGGATGATCAACACCGGTGACACCTCGCTGACCACGGCGACGATCCTGGACATCCTGCCGTTCGCCGGGGACAAGAACCTCGTCGCCGGCGACAGCCGTGGCTCGACCTACCGCCCGATGTTTGACGGAGACTTCGGTGTGAAGCTGCGTGAGGGTGCCCCCGCGGGCACCACCATGCGCTGGGAGATCACCACCGATCCGCGTGCGCGGGTGTGTGTGGGCGATGGAACCGGGTGGAAGGATGATCCCACCTGTAAGTCGGCCACCTGGCGGGTGATTGCTCCGGGTACCGTCCTCACCGACGCCGAGGCCACCGCGGTGTCGGCGATCCGGGTGACCCTGGACTTCTCCCGGGTGACCGGCGGGCTTGCCCCCGGTAAGGAGGCCGGCGTGAACTTCCAGACCATCAACGTGCCCGACTCCGCCGACCACGTCGGTGGTGCCCACGTGGACCTGAGTGCCGCGAGCCGTGTGGCCGACGTGGCGATCAACCAGCCGGCCGCCCAGGGTGTCTTCGCGGGTGGTCAGACCCAGTCGCGGGCGTCCAAGTCGGTGGGAGTTCGAATCGCCACCGGTGTGCTGCCGCTGGCCAAGAACTTCACCGGTGACGCGGCGAAGTATGCGCCCGGTCTGGCCTCGGCGGACGTGTCCTGCCGGGTACCCAGCGGACGCACCGACGCCGCCGGTCGTGCCCAGATGATGTCGCTGAAGCTGGCCGATACCGGCAAGGTGCTCTTCACCAACACCAACCGTTTCGCCACCGTGTTCACCGGGCTGCCGCTGGGTGCCCTGTGTGACGTGAGCGAATCCGGTGACCGGGGCCTCTTCGGAGAGACCGATCGCTCGGGTGGGGTGAAGGACATTCAGATCCTCGCCGGTGCGGCCTCGGTCCGGCCCACCGTGGCCCTGGAAAACCGCTACGACATGACCAGCCTGAAGGTCACCAAGAAGATTGACACCCTGGCCGACCCGGCGATCTTCACCAACTTCTCGTTCGACTTTGCCCTCAGCTGCACCGCGGCCGTGAGCAAGATCCCGGTGACCTGGAATGGAGAGGAGACCGTCAGGTTCTCCCTCACTCCGGGGGATGCCGAGCACACCGAGCTCTCCCATGAGGTCACCGGAATCCCGGTGGGCGCCAAGTGTGAGCTGACCGAGACCGATCCTCGGGGTGCCCAGCACACCACCATCACGCAGAACGGGCGAACGATCTCCGAGACCGATGCCGCGGCACCGACCGAGCCCGTCGCCACCCCGCGCGCGGTGTTCATCGCGGCGGCGGCGGATTCGCAGAACGAGCTCGAGGTGGCCAACAACATCGAGGTAACCAACCGCTTCGACACCGGAAGGCTCTCGATCTTCAAGGCCCTGGCCGGTGCCGGAAAGGACACCTACGGCCAGGCCGAGGGAACCCACCTCACCGCCGCGGTCACCTGCACCTACGGAACCAACCCGGTGCAGACCCTGTTCGAGGAGACGGTTGCGATCACCGCGGGCGAGGCCACCGAGATCGAGCGTGACTTCCCGCTGGGAACCGCGTGCGAGATCACCGAGGTGAACACCGGCGGGGCGACCCACACGGACAACCCCGAGGCCGGATCGGTCATCATCACGGGTAACGCGGTCACCGCGGACATCACCAACCACTTCGACGTGGGATCCCTGGAGATCGTGAAGGAGCGCACCGGCAGCGGTGTGGACGCCTTCGGCCAGGGGACCTACACCGCGGCGGTGGTCTGCACCTGGCAGCGCGACGGTGACACCCTCACCGCCCCGCTGGCGGACGGTGGCATCGTGACCCTGGGTCCGGACAACAACTACCGGGCCGAGCTCACCGGGATCCTGATCGGTGCCCACTGCACCGTGACCGAAACCGACGCGGGCCTGGCAACCGCCGTGGCCTACGCGCCCCAGGATGGAACGGTGACCATCACCGATCCCGAATCCGAGCAGGACACCGCGCGGGTGGTTATCACCAACACGTTCACCACCGGGTCCCTGGAGATTCGCAAGAGCGTGCAGGCGCCGCTGGCGGTAACCAACGGTGAGGTGACCTACACGATTGATGTCACCAACACCGGCGAGATCGAGGCCACCGACGTTCCGGTTACCGACGTGCTGCCCGCCGGGGCCACCTTCCTGCGGGCCCCGCAGGGCACCTTCGCCAACGGTGAGGTGCGCTGGAGCCTGGAGAAGCTGGCCCCCGGGGCGAGCGTGAGCCTGAGCGTGACCGTCGCGTTTGCCCAGCCCGGAACGTTCGAGAACTGTGCCAGCCTGGTCACCCCGACCGGGCCCTGGGCGGACACGATCGTACACAACCCCGGTACGGACAAGAACGCGTCCTGCGTGAGTGTGACCGTGGTTCCGGGGAACCCGAACACCCCGCCGAGCGGCGGTAACACCGTGATTCCGGGGCTGCCGGACACCGGATCCGATCTTCGAGGGATCCTGGGCGGCACGTTGCTGCTGCTGTTGGCCGGCGCCGCGGTAATCTGGTTGGCACGTCGCGAACGCAACTCGAACGCGGCCTAGCCAGGCAACGACGCACGGGCGGACGGGGTTTCCCCATCCGTCCGTGCGGTCTTTCGGGGGTTTTCTCCCAGTAAATGTACAAAGAAGCCTGGCAGCATGATGTGATTCTTACGTGCCGCAGTGTCGTGGGTTCTCGATGCGGATACGTCGCGCGTGGGCCCCGATCGCCCGGCATCCGGAATCCTCACACACGTTCCGTCACCCAGTCCTCCCGAAAGGCCCGCATTGAGTAGCTCCCGTCAACGCCCCTCCCGCGTGCCCGCGGTCAGGCACGGTCAGTTGCGTCGATCAACCCCGTGGATTTCCGCGGCCAAGATCGTGGCCGGCGCGCTCGCCGTGGTGTTGGTGAGCGGGGCGAGCGTGGGAGCCTACGCGGTGTGGGACGTGGTGTCCTCGATCAAGCCCTCGGTTGACCTCGGTAAGGAGTCGCCCCCGCCCAAGTCGATCGATTCGATCGAGGGCGGTGTCAACCTCCTGTTGGTGGGAAGCGATTCGCGTCAGGGGCAGGATCCCGCGCTCTTTGGTGACCCCACCAAGGAAACCGGCGTGCTCAACGATGTGACCATGCTGCTGCATATTTCCGAGGATCACAGCGCCGCAACCGTGGTGAGCTTCCCCCGGGACATGTTTGTGCCGATTCCCTCGTGCCCCAAGCCCGAGGGTGGCACCTACCCGGCGATGTCCTCGCAGAAGATCAACACGACCCTGGGCTATGGCGGCCTGGCGTGCACGGTCAAGACCGTGGAGGCCCTGACCGGACTCGACATTCCCTACGCGGCCGAGGTGCAGTTCAGCGGCGTGATCGAGCTCTCGAACGCCGTGGGTGGCGTGGAAGTGTGTGTGGCCAAGGGCATTTCCGATCCCTATACCGGCACCTTCCTGGATGCGGGCAACCACACCCTGCAGGGTCTGGCGGCGCTGCAGTTCCTGCGCACCCGACACGGCGTGGGCGACGGGTCCGACCTCGGCCGGATCAGCAATCAGCAGGTGTTCCTGTCCTCGCTGGTGCGCACCCTGCAGTCCAGCAACACGCTTTCCGACCCCACCAAGCTGTTCTCGATCGCCAAGGCCGCGGTGAGCAATATGACGCTCTCCACCAGCCTGAACGACGTCAACACGATGGTGCAGATCGCCCTGGCGCTGAAGAACATTCCGCTGGACCAGATCGTGTTTGTGCAGTACCCCAACGCGATCGTCAACAAGCCCGGCCACAACGGTGTTGAGCCGCTGCCGGGTCCGGCCAAGACCCTGTTCGACGCGATCAAGTCCGACCAGCACATCAGCCTGACCGGTGGAACCGGCCTGGGATCGGTGACCGAGACTCCCGCGGGTGGCACGGAAACCCCGGCGGCCCCGCCTGCCGGTGGATCCCAGACTCCGGCCGCGCCCCCGGCCGGTGGATCTCAGACCCCGGCGGCCCCGCCCGCCGGTGGTTCCTCCACAACCCCGACCGATCCGTCGGCCCCGCCCGCCGTGGTGGAACTGCCGTCCACGGTGACCGGTCAGAGCGCCGGCGAGCAGACCTGCTCGGCCGGAAATAAGCGCAAGTAGTCCCTTCCCGAGGGGCAATCGGAAATTTTCCCCGCCTTTTTCGCGCGTGGATTCGGCGCGGCGGCAAGGTTCCGATATGCTTGCAACGTACCTCGCTCGCGAGGTAAGGAGACGTCGCATAGTGGCCTAGTGCACCACCCTGCTAAGGTGGAGTCCCCCTAAGGGGACCGCGGGTTCAAATCCCGCCGTCTCCGCCACAATCAACAGCCCCGGCATCCGCTCAGTGCGAGCGAATGCCGGGGCTGTTGTCGTTTCGGCCTCTGCCGCTGCCTCGGGTTCGGTCCTGCCTCTGTTTCGGGGGCTGCCTCTGCCTCGGGTTCGGCCGTAGTGGCGGGGAAAGCGGTTTCTCTCCACATCCTGTCCACACCCCCTGCGGCGTTTTGCACACCGGTTTCCACAGGTTTCAACAGAGTTATCCACAATCTGTGGAGAGTGCGGTGGTTGAGCTCCTGATCTCCAGGGTGAGTCCCATCTGTTCGGCCAGGGTTTCGGCGGCGGTGCCCACGGCATCCCGAAACTGGGCGAGATTTCCGCCGGGTTCGGGGAACATCCCGATCACGGCCAGGACGCGGCCGTCCCGCCGCACATCCGCACGGCCCACGAAGCGGGTGCCCACCAGGACACCGAGGACGTAGTGTCCATAGGTCCGCTTCGTTGCCGGCTTATAGGCCTCAAACGTGTAGTCAAAATTGAAGATGCGACGGCTGCGGTCGCGATCCCGAATCAGTGGATCGAAGGGCCCGATGAAGCGGGGATCCTCGGGGATCGGCACGGGGGACGCGGCGATCGCGGCGGTTTCGGGATCGGGACTCAGCCAGGCGGGGGATCCCCACCCCTCCACCCGGGCGGGCAGCGCATCCCCGTGTTCCAGGCCGAAGCCCGCATCGGCGGGTACCAGGTTGTAGTGCCGGGCCACATCCGTGGCGGTGGCGATGCCCAGCGAACGGATCGCGCGGTTGGCGAGCCCCACCAGGACCTGGGCGCGGGTGGGGACGCTGTCGCGTAGGTCCGCGGGGATGCGGCGCTCGGGAACGTCGTAGATTCGGCGGTTCAGCCGGCGATCGGTGCTGACCACCTCGCCGCGCCACAGCAGGTGTTCGGTGATGCGTTTGCTCTCGGACCAGTCCCAGTCTCCGCCCGCGCGTGGGGCCGTCTCCTCGATCCGGGCGAGTGTGAGTCCGTGATCGCTCGAGCGCACCATCGAGGTGACCGCGGCGAGTTCGATCCCGCCGGGGGCGTCTCGTCGCTGGGCCGCGGCGAGGCGGTTGAGGCGGAACAGGGGCCAGTCCTCGATCGGGATGAGGGCGGCGGCGTGTGTGTAGGTCTCAAACGATATGGCCTCCCCGCGGGACCAGAGTCGCGCGTCGATATCGCCGGCTCGAGCCGCCCGCGGAAGCCGTGCCAGGCAGGTGAGGCGATGGGCGCGATCCACGCGGGTGAGGGCATCTAACTGAATGAGCCCCACACGGCGCAGGACCGTGCGGGGCTCATCCGCCTGTCCCGGCAGGTGGCTTGCGGTCACCGCGAGGTGACGAGCCGCTTCGGGGCTGACAATGTTGGTGTGGTGCGGGGAGTTGTGGAGAGGCAACGGGGTCTCCGTTCGTCTAAACGCCGACCGGATCGGACGGAGCACGAGGCACCCTCGGTGGACCGAGGAGATACACCGGGATCGGTGCGGTGCCGACGTACCGCGCGAGGGGTTCGCGCCGCCGCACAAAAGTAACCATGCTAGCTGTGAATGTTGCCCATGGAAGATAGAAGAATGCTGAGTTTTTAGGACAAAACTACAGACATGTGTTATGAGTCCAATCGCTATGCAGGGCCGGATCCGAAGAGCAATCCGAGCAGATAGGTCACGCCCGCGGCACCGAATCCGATGGCCAGCTGGCGCAGGGCCCGCTTGAGCGGCGACGCCCCACTCAGCACGCCGACGATCGCCCCGGTGCCCAGCAGGGCCGCGCCCACCAGGACCGCGGCGACCAGCACCGCGGCGAATCCACCCAGGCCAAACAGGTAGGGCAGCACCGGGATGATCGCGCCCGAGGCGAAGAAGAGGAAGCTTGAGGTGGCCGCACCCCAGGCGGTCCCGAGCGACTCGTGGTCGGCCTCGGTCTCCTCTGCCACGGGTGCCTCCGGTGCACCGTCGTGGGTGCAGGGAAGGCCCGCGAGGATCTCGTGTGCGTGATCGATCGACTCATCGGTTTCCATCCCGCGGGCCCGGTACACCAGGGCCAACTCGTTGGCGTTGATGTCGAGGTGGGGAACCGCGCTCTGAGCCTCGGGGTTCGGGGTCGAGGCATCCAGCAGCTCGCGCTGAGAGCGTACGGATACGTATTCACCCGCGCCCATCGAGAGCGCGCCGGCGAGCAGCCCGGCCACCCCCGCGGCGAGCACCACCGAGGTTTCCACGCCGGTCGCGGCCATACCCAGCACCAGGGCCAGGTTGGACACCAGGCCGTCGTTTGCACCAAAGACGGCCGCCCGGAAGGAGCCGGAGAGCTGGATGCGGCTGCGGGCCGCCAGGCCTCGGACAACCTCCTCGTGGATGCGCTCGTCGGCGGCCATCGCGTCGGTGGCGTGAACATCGGCTCCGTAGGGGGAGCGGGCCTCGGTGCGCTGCATGAGGGCCAGCACAAAGACCGGGCCGAAGTGGCGGGCGAGGAAGCAGCGGAAGCGGGTGCGCATCGCCACCGGCCGGGGCTTGCCGGCGTGCTCACCCAGGAGGTTGAGCCAGTGCTGTTCGTGGCGACGCTCGGCCTCGGCGAGGGAGGTGAGGATCTCGCGCTCCTCGCCGCTACGGGCGTCGGCGAGATCCTGGTAGACGGCGCGTTCGGCGCGCTCATCGGCGAGATATCTACGCCATCGGCGGATCTCGGTGGGGGTGGGGGTGATGGTCACGATACGGCTCCTGGCTTTGGGCCGAAGCGCTCGAATGGCGGCTTCGGCTACGGTCAATAAGTAGCCGAAGGTCTCGCTCGCCCCGCGTGCGGGGTGGGCTGCCGGGCTTGCGCCAGTATGTCGACAGACCGCTTTGCGATTGTGATAATCGCCGGTGGGAACTACTCCCCTTCGTTGAAGTCAGTGTAGCGTAAATGGCTCTGATCAGGGATTCGGTGCACCGAACTTGTGTGATCCTTAAGTGGTTTGGGCGATCTCGGCCGCCCGGATCACATCGTGCAGGGTCTCGCGCAGGTTGGTGAGTTCGGGCAGGCTCATTCCCAGCGCCTCGATGATGCGCGGGGGAATCTTGGTGGCCTGCGCGCGCAGGTCGCGCCCGGTTTCGGTGAGCTCGATATCGAGCACTCGCTCGTCTCGGGTGCTGCGGGTGCGCGTGATTAGGCCGGCGTTCTCCAGGCGCTTGAGCAGCGGGGAGAGTGTCGGCGGCTCGAGGGCAAGAGCCACTCCGAGCTCCTTCACCGAGCGTGGGCTGGACTCCCAGAGGGCGAGCATCACCAGGTATTGGGGATGGGTGAGGCCCAGTGGTTCGAGGATCGGGCGATAGAGAGCCAGCACGTTTCGAGAGGCCACCGCCAGGGCGAAGCAGACCTGGTTCTCGAGCGCGAGGAGGTCGTCTGGGGTGGTGGTTTTCTCTGACATGTTCCCAGTGTAACAAAACAGGTGTACGCTAATAGTTATGGCACGAACTAAAGGTGAGCCCGGGCCGATTCGGGCCGCGGGTGGCTTTACCAACTGGCTCAATGGAAAGCTGCGTCCCTACATTGGGCCGCCGCCCCTGGGCCCGTACAACGAGGAGCCGCTGCCGGATACGGCCGAGGCTGCCTGCCCGCTGTGTGGGCATCCGATGTCGCAGCACATCGTGGACCGTAGCGGCGAGCGTACCCAGCTGCACTGCCCCAAATAGACCCCTGACATAACAAAGGTCGCACCCGGTTGGGTGCGACCTTTGTTGTGTTGTTGGCTGTTCTATCGTCGGCGAGGAGCCGAGAACGAGGTCTGCGGCGTTTCCGGGTACGCCGGAGCGCCGTGGGGGCCGCCTAGAGGTTCGAGGAGGCTGCCCAGAGGTTCACGCCGGTGTCGCCGGTGCCCACGGCCTCGTCAATCTCGGCGAGTTCCTGCGCGGTGAATTCCAGGTTGTCGAGGGCACCGAGGTTCTCGTCCAGCTGCGTGATCGAAGAAACCCCGATCAGCGCGCTGGTGGCCCCACCCTCGCGCAGCACCCAGGCGATCGCCAGCTGGGCGAGGCTCTGGCCGCGACGCTGGGCG
This sequence comes from Mycetocola sp. JXN-3, assembly GCF_014522285.1. Taxonomy (GTDB): domain Bacteria; phylum Actinomycetota; class Actinomycetes; order Actinomycetales; family Microbacteriaceae; genus Mycetocola; species Mycetocola saprophilus. The sequence continues at coordinate 3,217,968 of NZ_CP041635.1, read as the reverse complement.
ATCTCGTTGAGGGCGCGCAGGCGGGCGATGTTGTCCTCGCTGAGGAAGCCGTCCAGGAACGAGGTGCGTGCGGCCGAGGGGGCGGCACTGGGGTCCTGCAGGTACTTATCGGTCAGTAGACCCTGGGCCAGCGGGGTGAAGGCGATCGAGCCGAGCCCGTTGGTCTTCAGGGTGTCCAGCAGGCCGTCCTCGACCCAGCGGTTGACCAGCGAGTAGGCGGGCTGGTGGATGACCAGCGGGGTACCCAGCTCACGAGCTGCGGCGATCGCCCGCTCGGTCCGCTCGGCCGAGTAGGACGAGATGCCCACGTACAGTGCCTTGCCCTGACGCACGGCGGTGTCGAGGGCGCCGATGGTCTCCTCGACCGGGGTATCGGGGTCCACGCGGTGCGAGTAGAAGATGTCCACGTAGTCGGTGCGCAGGCGCTCGAGCGACTCCTCGAGGCTGTTGAGCAGGTACTTGCGGCCACCGAAGTTACCGTAGGGGCCCGCCCAGTGCGGCCAGCCGGCCTTGGTCGAGACGATCAGCTCGCTGCGGTACGGCTTGAAGTCCGAGTGCAGCAGGCGGCCGAAGTTGTACTCGGCCGATCCGCCGGGAGGGCCGTAGTTGTTCGCCAGGTCGAAGTGGGTGATGCCGCGATCAAACGCGTGGGTGAGGATCTCCCGCTGCGTATCAAACGGGCGGTTGTCACCAAAGTTGTACCAGAGGCCCAGGGAGATCGGCGGCAGCAGCAGCCCGCTGTTACCCACCCGTCGGTAGCCGAGGTGGGTGTAGCGGTCCGCGGCGGCGCGGTAGGGCTGGTGGATGTCGGGATCGTCGGCGCTGAAGCGAACCTCGTTGGTCATTGCTAGTCCTTCGTGATGTAGGTGGAGAGGGGGAGCAGGAACGAGGTTCCCGGTGCCGCGGCACCGGGCTCGACCCTGCGGTAGTCGGCCACGTCGTGCAGGGTGGTCGCACGCACCTGACGGCGGATGGTCACCGGGGAGGTGGCCGGGGTACAGCGCAGGTCGATGCGCGGGTTGGCCTCGGCGGCCGCGTCCAGGGTGTTGTCGGAGTGGGTGGTGCCGATCAGGTCGCCGCGATCCACGGTGACCTCGGAGAAGCGCACCGGACCGGTCGAGGTGAGGCGGCTCGCACAGGCATCCCAGTCGCCCAAGTAGTGGGTGCCGGGGCGGCCGTGCTCGAGGATGATGGTGTGGAACCCGGAGGCCGTGCGCGCGCTGATCAGCATGACATCGCCCGCCGCGGCCCCCGGGCCGAGCATCGCGCGACCCTCAAGGCTGAAGGTGTCCGGTCCGGTAACCGTCAGGATCGGGGCGTCGGGGGCGGGCTCGGCGAGGGCCCAGATCCACTCCTCGGCGGCGCTTCGGGTCAGCCACGGGCAGCGCTCGCCCGAGGCCGCGGTGGTGACCAGCAGGGTCAGCGTGCGGTAGTGGTCGGCCAGGATGCGGGCGAGAACGTCATTGTGCTCGGCCAGGACCTGAACGACCTCGGTGCCCAGGCGCAGGGGTGCGCCGGTGCCGCCGTGTTCGCGGGGAATGGTGAGGGAGGCCAGGCCGCTCTCGCGCAGCAGATCCAGCGCGGCGCTCGGCTCGACGCCGCGTGCCTGAGCGGCCACGCGGGTGGCAACGGCTCGCCAGTGAGCCGGCGTAGCGGGGCTGGGGAGGATGCTGTTGGGGGTCATCGTTCGCTCCAGGGTTGATGGTCTGTGCCCCGAACCTAACAGGGCTGGCAGTGGCTGCCAAGAGGGTGTGTAACACGAACGGTTGGATTCGATCAGTATGACTAAACATGACCTGTTATGACAATCCGCGGTTGCGGGCGGTCGAACCGCTATTGTCATGGGTATGGTGTTGCGTCGCTATCGCTGGTCGATGATCCTGGCTGTGCCGGCCGGGTTTGTGATCGGTGTGGTGTGGGGAATGATGCTCACCGGGGGAGACCTGGTCGCCTGGGGTGAGTTTGTGTTGTCGCTCGGGTGGTTTTCTGCCTTTATAGCGGCGCTGGCCGCGTTCGGATTATTTCTGGGGGTGCACCTCGGGGACCGAGAGCTTCGGCGTCGGATTGGATCCCGGGTGTTGCTCGGGGCCGCCGGTGCCGCGGGAGTTGTCTTTACGACGTTACTCCTGATTGGCCTGGTCACACAGATTGTTGCTAATCCAGGGTATGCGAATCCGCTGGCTTTTGTGGTGCTGTGGGCGATTCCGGTTTCGCTCGCGGCGGGGGCCGTGGCAGCGCTCGCCGTGCTGGCCACCGATGCCGGGTATCGAAAGCTGCGGATCCTCGCATGATCCCGGGGCGCGAGACGGTGTGGAGGCGGTACTGGCCGCTGGCCCTGATCGCGCTGCCCGAGGGGTTTGTGCTGGGCGGCCTCTACGGTTTGGTGACCGTGGGGGTCGCGAGTCCCGCCCAGCTCTGGCCCACCTTTGCCGGGTTTGGTCTGGGTGGACTGCTGTTCACGGTGCCCGCGGTGATGGGATCGGCGCTCGCCCTGTGGTTGGGGGATCGTGGCCTGCGTCACACCCTGCGAGCCCGGGCGCTCCTCTCTGCCCTGGGGGCGGTCTTTGGAGTTGCCGTGATGGTCCTGGTGTTGGAGCTGGTGACGAGTCTGCAGGTGGTGGGGCAGGACTTCGGACTGCGCTCGGTGCTGATCGTGGTGGTCCCGCTGGTGGGGCTTCCGGCGGCGCTGGTTGCGGCCGGTTCCGTGGTCGCCTGGGAGTGGCGGTTGAAGCCGCGAAAGCCGCATCCGGCCACGGTCTAAAAATCCGCGGAATCACGCGCGACACGTCGAAGAAAAGCCTCGATTGGCGCGAGCTAAAAAGCTGCGCTAAGCTATCTAACGGACCGAGGGTGAGAAACAAGCCCGAGGCCACAATTGAAAAATGCGCCCGTAGCTCAACGGATAGAGCATCTGACTACGGATCAGAAGGTTGGGGGTTCGAATCCCTCCGGGCGCACAATAAGGAAAGAGCCTCATCGAAAGATGAGGCTCTTTCGTTTAACACCAGTTCGGTTACCCCCGGGCGGATCATTCCGGTAGCCTCAGAAAAGGGCATCACATCGTTGTGTGTGCGGGAGCCGGAGGAAACATCAAGACTGACTTGAAAACGATGTTTACGAAGCCTGTTGACTGGAAAGATCCTCGAAAAATCGGCTTTTTCCTGGGGTTTTTGTGGAGCATCACCATCCTTGGAACCCTGATTGGTTTTCTCATCCAATCGGCTCTGGGGAGTCGCGTGTGGGCGGAGGTGCCCGCTGCAATGGTTCCTGTGTTTCTCGGAGTGTCGGTCGGATATGGTCTGCTTTTGCTGGCCAGTTTTCTCTACTCGAGGCAGCGCTCTCGAAATCATGACTCCTGATTTCACGTGAAGTGTCGGGCGAAGAGCCAAGGCCGCCTACCCGCTACCCGTGATAATTGGGCGCTGCTGTGATGCCTTCGAGATGGTGGGGATGCGACTCCTTGAGCCCGGCCGCTGTGATTCGGATAAATCTGGCACGAGATTGGAGCTCGCCGACATTGCGCGCGCCGACATAGAACATTGACTGGCGAAGTCCGCCGACGAGCTGATGCAAGACATCACAAAGCGCCCCGCTGTGCGGGATTCGTCCCTCGATGCCCTCGGGGATGAGCTTATCGTCGGCTCCAACATCAGCCTGGAAGTAGCGGTCCTTGGAGTACGAGGTGCGCGCACCTCGGGTCTGCAGAGCGCCGAGGGATCCCATGCCGCGGTAGGTTTTGTATACCCTGCCGTCCGCCAGCACGTGCTCGCCCGGGCTCTCGTCCGTTCCCGCGAGGAGCGAACCGAGCATTACCGTGTTGGCACCCGCAACGAGCGCCTTCGCGATATCACCCGAATACTGTAAACCGCCATCGGCGATGACCGGAACGCCGGCCTGACGCGCGACCAGTGACGCCTCGTACACGGCGGTGATCTGCGGTACCCCGACACCGGCAACGACGCGCGTCGTGCAGATGGACCCGGGGCCAACGCCGACCTTGATGGCATCAACCCCCGCTTCAACGAGCGCTCGCGCTCCGTCGCGAGTCGCGGCTTGTCCACCAATCACATCGACACCTTTAAACGCGGGATCCTTTTTGATCTTTCGAATGATGTCGAGAACGCCCTGGCTTTGTCCGTTGGCGGTATCGACGACGATGACATCCACTCCTGCCTCAAGTAGCTCACCTGCCCGCGCCCAGCCGTCTCCGAAAAATCCAATGGCGGCCCCGACGCGAAGGCGTCCGGTCTCGTCCCGGGTGCCTCGGATATCCTCGCTCCGTTCCGCGGGTGTGGTGTCTTCCCGTTTGACCCGAGCGACCATGGCCGCCTGATCGGAGATCGATAGATTTCGATGCAGAATTCCCAGTCCCCCGAGCCTGGCCATTTCGATGGCCATTGTGGCTTCCGTCACGGTATCCATCGCGGCTGAAAGGAGAGGGATGCTGAGTGACACTCGTTTGGTCAGTCGGGATCGAGTGTCGACCTCGCTGGGAAGCACATCCGTATGGCCAGGCATGAGCATCACATCGTCATAGGTGAGGCCGAGCGGGCCGAACGGATCGTAACCGGCGGAAGTCTCGGGCTCTTGGGGCATGATGCACTCTACTTTCACGGGGTCGGGTCGGGGAATCGTGCGGGCGGGAGGGCGTGAGTTATTTGGAGGTGATGACCCGGAGGAGGAGAAGGTGAAGGGTTTCCCGCTCCTGCGGGGACAGGGAGTGCAACAGCTCGTCTTCGATGCTGGCCAGCCGGGTGAAGGTTTTATCGAGCACGAGGGCACCCTCGTCTGTGAGCGCAACGATGTGGCGACGTCGGTCCGCATCGTCGCGGCGTCGGAGAATGAGGCCGCGCTCTTCCATTTCGTTAAGGAGCCCCACGACGTTGCTGGCATCCAAGCCGAATACGCGCGTGATGTCCTGCTGCGCCAGGTCTCCGCGCTCCTTCAGGAGCGTGAGCGCAAGGAGCTGCCTGTGCGTGATGTCTCCGGGTTGCGCCGATGCATCCAAGGCTCGCCAGCCTGCTCGCGCCAAATAGCTGACAAGGGGGAGTGTGCGACCGTTATTCAACCATTCCATTTCGTTAACGTATCGCAAATCATTTGCGATCCACAAACTATTTAGCGTGCCGGAGGGAAGGCTTCCGGAGGATGGCGGCGAGGGGATAGCCTGGGCAGATGAGCACTCGCCGTCCCTCCCCGCTGCGTGGGGAAAAACCCACTCGGGAGGATCTCCCGCGATTTGCCACCGACAATCCGAATGCGATCGACGATGTCATTGCCGAGGATGCGGCGCTGCGTCTGCTGATTGTCGGGGTCAACCCGGGACTGTGGACGGCCGCCGTCAACGCGCCGTTTGCGCATCCGGGGAACCGGTTTTGGCCGGCGCTTGAGCGGGCGGGACTCACCGGCTACCGGATTGACACCGCGCGGGGGCTCAGTGCCGCCGATGAACACCATCTGCACGAGCGCGGGATCGGGATCACCAACCTGGTTGGGCGAGCGAGTGTGCGTGCCGACGAGCTCACCCGGGAGGAACTGCAAGCCGGCGGAGAGCGCCTGGTGCGGCGACTGCCGGAGCTGGCGCCGCGGGCGGTCGCGATCGCCGGCATCACCTCGTTTCGCACCGCGTTTGGGTTGCCTCGGGCGGCGATGGGACGCCAGGACACCACGCTGATCCCCGGCTGGCCCGCCCACATCCCGCTGTGGGTGGTGCCGCAGCCCAGCGGACTTAACGCCCACGAGACCATCGATACGCTGGCGCAGAAGTGGCGTGAGGTGTGGGCCGAGGGCGGCTGCGGAGATAACACCTAGGGCCCGCCTCGCTCGGGCTGGACGATCGGTTTTGACCGGCGGACGATCGGTTGGGTGCGCGCGGCCGCCGCGCGCCAGAATCGAAACATGACAGTACCCGTAGCATCGCACCTTCCCGCGCGCACAGCGTGGGGCGCCATCGTGATCATGATGGCGACCAGCTTTATTCTCGTGACGGCCGAGTTCCTCCCGCCGAGCCTGCTCCCCACCATGGCCGCCTCGCTTGGCATCACCGAGGGACAGGCCGGGCAGGCCGTGACCGCAACCGCGATCATCGGATTCTTTACCGCCCCCACCATCGGCATCATCTTCCCCGGCTGGATCGGCGCAACCTGCTGGCCGTGCTTGCGGCCGCCGCCGCGGTCTCCAACCTCCTGGTGGCGATCGCGCCCAACCTCGCCCTGCTGCTGATCGCCCGCCTCATCCTGGGCGCGGCCATCGGTGGTTTCTGGGCCATGTCCATCGCCGTGGCCGCCCGCCTCTCCGAACCGCGACACCTGGGCCGCGCCCTGATGCTGGTCAACACCGGCACCACCGTCGCCACGGTCGCCGGGGTTCCGCTGGGCATCTACCTCGGCTCCATCTTCGACTGGCGCGTGGTCTTCGGGGCCGCCGCGATCATTTCGCTCGTGGTGGCCGCCGCGCTGCGCATCGTCCTGCCGCCGGTGGCTCCGGCCTCGGCCACCGGATTCCGCGCCCTCGGCGATACCCTGAAGGTGCCCGGCATGCCGCTGGGATTGCTCGGTCACGTCCTGGTGACCCTCGGCCACTTCGCCGCCTTCACCTACATCCGCCTGGCCCTCGAACGGCTCCCCGATATCGGGGCCGGCGAGATCGCCGTGCTGCTCGCGGTGTTTGGCGTGGGCGGGGTCCTCGGTAACTTCATCATCGGACTGCTCGTGGACCGCCACCTCACGGTCATGCGATTCCTGGTGCCCGCCTTCATCGGTGGCGGCATCGCCGTGGTCACGATCTTCCCCACCCAGCTCTGGGTGGTGGCGGTGGCCGTGGGAATCTGGGGACTGGGATTTGGGGCCTGGCTGCTGGTGGTCTCCACCTGGATGGGTCGCCTCGCCCCCGAGCGTATGGAGGCCGGCGGCGGACTGCTGGTGGCCGGATTCCAGCTGGCGATCACCATCGGCGCGGGCATCGGCGGCCTGATCGTGGACGGCGCGGGCATCACCGTGACCCTCGCCGCGGCCGCCGCCTCGGCCCTGATCGGCGGCCTGATCTTCGGACTGGTGCGTCAGAGCGCGGCCGTTCCCGAGCGTGAGGCCGAGGCCGTAGCGGTGGGTTAGCCGCTCGCACGGGGATGCCCGGCGGGATCCGGTGGAGACCGGTCCCGCCGGGCATCGCCGTATGTGTGGGGGGGGGGTACCTGCGCCGCGGGCGAGCCGATGCTGGGCTTAGGCCGGGGCCGGGGCCGGGGCCCGGGCCTGCGCCGCGGCCGAGTCGATGCCGGTCTGAGGTCGGGCCTACGCCGCGGGCTGCGACGTGCCGCGCCGGCGCTCGCGCCACATGGCCGGAGCGGAACCGGTGTGCCGACGGAAGGCGCGGCTAAACCCCGCCTCGGACTCGTATCCCAGGCGTCGGGCGGTATCCGAGACGCTGAGACCCTGCCGGGCGAGCAGGTCCATGCCCGCCTCCATCCGCACCCCGGTCAGGTACGAGGCCGGAGTCTGACCCACCAGGGTGTGAAAGCGTTCGGCGAAGGACGAGCGGGACATGGCGGCGACCCGAGCCAGGTCCTGCACGCTCCAGGCCCGGCCGGGTTCGGCGTGCAGGGCGTCGAGCGCGCGCGAGATATACGGATCGGCAACCCGGTGTAGCCACCGCTCGGGGGCACATCCCAGCTCGACCCACTGGCGCACCAGGGCCGAGACGATCATGTTGGTCATCAGCCCGCACACCACCAGGTCGCCGTCTCGACGCGGCTTGGAAATCCCCGCCTCGGCGGCGCTCAGTACGCACCGCGCCATCGATTCGATCAGCAGGGCCAGGTTGGGTTCGTGTTCGTGAAACCGGGTCACCAGGAGCGCATCGGGAAAGAGCCCCAGCGTGTTCTGGCTGGGCTCCGCCGCGGCGAAGGTGACGCTGATGACCTCCGAGTTCGTCCCGGCGCGCACCTCGTGCAGACCGCCACGTGGATAGAACAGCACGTCGCCGGCATCGAGCTCGATCCACTCGGATCCCACCCGCATCGATGCCGTGCCCGAGGAGAGGTAGGAGAATCCGGGGGTGTCTACCGGGGAGAGCACCCGCTCGCCCGAGGAATACCGTGTCCGGTGCGATTCGGACAGGACCCACTCGAGCGACGCGAGCGCGCGATCCAGGGCCCCATAGACGGGCACGGCTTCCAGGGTGGGTGACATGTTTCATTCAACCGGATTCCGGGGGCGGGTTATTCCCCGGATGCGGGCCGCCGCCGCGAGAGCGCCGCACCGAGTCCAAGCAGCAGCGCGATGGCCGCGCCGAACAGGGGCACGCTGAGACCCAGGCCGGTCGAGGCCAGCGCCGGGTTTTGCGTGGCACCGCCCGCGGTAACCGGGCTGCTCGTTGCCGAGGCGCTCGCGGTGGCGGTTCCGGGGATCGTGGGTGTCCCGGGCGTCGCACCGACGCTCGGCTCCGCCGACACCGGACCGGTCGGAGTCGACGAGGTCGGGGTCTGGGAGGGGGTCGCCGTGGCGGTCGGCGACGAGGTCGGGGTATCCCCACCACGGATATCGGTCACCGAGATGTTCAGCGTGCCCGAGGTTGAGTAGGTGTAGGTCTGGCTGCCGGGGGTCAGCGGGGCCTCCCAGGTCAGGACTTTGGGGCCAAAGCTGGCAAACGTGAAGGTGTTGGAGGTCGGATCGTAGCGAAACCCGGGGTCGGTCGAGACTGGGATGATGACCGATCCGTCCTGGTTCACGAGGGGATTGGCCACCGGCGTGAGCGGCCGCACCGCGGGCAGGGTTGCCTGCTGCGGCTCGGCAAAGAAGTAGTAGCGAACCACCAGATCACCCAGCGTCGAGAGATCGGTGATGTGGTTGCGTTCGATGTGAATGTCGCTCAGGGTGCGGCCCTCCCGGGTGAGGTTTCGGCCGAGTGCCCCGAGCGGGGTCACGTCTCGAATGTTGTTACCCGACACGTCCACGAAGTGCAGCCTGGTGAAAAACTCGATGCCCTCCAGGCTGGAGATGCCGGCATCGTTACAGTGCGCCGAGAGATCCATCCCGGGACCGGAGACCTGGCTGGGTAGAATCTCGGCGTCCGCGGGCTGGTCCAGTGCCGCGTTGAGGCAGGCCCTCAGTGCCGAATCGGGCACGCCGATCGGCGTCTCGGCGGCGTGAGCCGGGGTCGAAATCGACAGCGCCGCGACGATCGTACCGAGCAGCGCGGCGCTCCCCAGTACCCCCGTCGTCCGGCGGTTTCGTGGGGTGGAGAGGGTGCGGCGAGTGGCGGACGGTGATGTGTTCATGTGCATTCCCTTGATCGGGCTCAGAGCCTCGATCGCGAGGACCGCATCGATGCCGTGAGCGGAGTGAATCCGGCGGCCGCCGGGTTCCTGGGGCCGACGCTAACAATGGAAATGCTACGTAACGTAATGATTTGCGCAGGTTTGGCGCAGGGTCCCGGAATACCGTCCCCAAAACGGGGTGGTGTCAGTGTCCGGCGGTCAGCGTCGCCAGGGCCTGGGTGGTGGCGCGGGCGATCAGGGCGTTGCTGTATTCGGCGTCCTGCGCTTCCTTGCTGGACATCACCGCGAGCACGAGTGGTGCGCCGGTGGGAGGCCAGAGAATCGCGATGTCATTGCGGGTGCCGTAGTATCCGCCGCCGGTCTTATCGGCGACCACCCAGTCCGCCGGGACCCCGGCCCGAATCAGCTCGCCCCCGGTAGTATTGGCCTTCATCCAGCCGGTCAGGAGCTCGCGCTTCTCGGCGGGGAGGTGATCGGAGACGCCGAAGCGCGCGAGGGTGTGCGCGTGGGCGCGCGGGGTCGTGGTGTCGCGTGGGTCTCCGGGGGTGGCCTCGTTGAGGTCGGGCTCGATGCGGTCCATGTTGATGGTGTGATCTCCGGACTCGCGCAGCAGTTGCTGCAGGCCGGAGGGGCCGCCCAGGCGATCAAACATCAGGTTGGCGGCGGTGTTGTCGCTGTACTGAAGCGCGGCGGTGACCACCTCGTGCAGCAGCATGCCGTCCTCGATGTGCTGCTCGGTGATCGGGGAGTAGGAGACGATCTGCTCGGCGGTGAAGGTGACGTGCTCCTGGAGCGCGGCGATCTCGCGGGTCTGCAGGATTGCCGCCGCCTGATGCGCCTTGATCGTGGAGGCGAAGGCGAAGCGTTCATCCGCCCGATACTCGACCGTGCGTTGGGAGCCGGTGTCGATCAGGAACAACCCGAGTCGGGCGCCGTATTCGGCTTCGAGGGCGGCGAAAGCCGTATCGGAACGGGGAGCAGTGGGGGATGCCTGGGGAGTGTCGGAGGGCATGGTTGGAGGCGTCGAGTGCGCGGGTTTGGCCGTGCAGGCGGCAAGGAGGCCGGCCGCGCCAATCGTGGCGAGACCCAGGAAATTGCGGCGGTTGAGGTGTGTCATGCTGGCTCCTGTGAACGAGAGATTTCTCCCATTCTTCACACTAACTTGTGTATCAGCATAAAATCACCTAGTATTTCAGTACCGGCCTTCCTCTTCGGGGAGGGAGTGGCGGTAGGCCGTGCGACAAGGGCACAGGGTAAGCCCGCGCAGCCGGTTCGGGGTGAGGTTCTTTCTTGACTCACCCCGAACCCACCCGGTCGCTAGGAGCAGGTAATCCGGGTAATGCCGCTGGTGCTGGATGCGCCCGATCCGGTCGAGATCGTGTTCTTCAGCGTGGTGCCCGCATACGCGCGCACGGTGCCCGATCCGCGATTATTGGAGATCGAGCGCACGGTGCCGATCGCACTCAGGCTCGTGTTGGTTGCCGGGCAGGCCGAGTAGGTGAGCCTGTCGCCGCCGAAGTTGAGCGAGGAATACGCGCAGTAGCGACCGCTCGCGCAGTTTCCCACCGAGAGCGCCGAAAACGAGCGGGCGGACGCCGCGGACTCGGCACCGAGGGTGGCGATCACGTCGCCACCGTCCCAGGTTATCTCGTTCCAGGCGGTCTGTACCCCGCCATGGGCGGCGATGATTGTGTCCACGCGCGCCTGCATAGAATCGGTCACCGATCCCTGCGCGGAGGCGATGCTCGGGACCGAGAGAGCCAGGAGGGTCAGGGCCGCGGCGGCCAGGGAGGTGCGGAGAAATCGCATGTTTCGGGTATCCGTTTCGGGAGGGCACGCGGTGGGTGACGCGTGTGCGACGGCGGATCCGCTAGCGCTCCCAGGCGACGTAGTCGATCACCGACGGGGAGGCGATATCGGTCCTTGAGCTTCCAACATAGAGGGTTTCCGCCGCCAGAATCTGCCCGTGTCTGGGGGACACGATGAGCCGATCCTCGAAGTCGGGTGAGCGATCTCGCGCCTGGAAGACGATGCCCGTGCGGCCCAGCCGGTCGGTGGTCTGGCCCGCCACCGTAATGTTGTCCAGGGTCGCCAGGTACCCAAGCAGCGCCGCCTCCTGGGCGCGCGTGATCGGGAAGTTGGAGAGGATGCCGGCGACCTCGCGGAGGGTTTGCCCGTCGCTCAGGTGTGGGTCATCGGTGAGGGCAGCCAGATAGGCGCCCACCTCGTCCACGCTCGTTGGCGGGCCCGCCTCCGCCGGGAACTCCCACTGCCCCGAGGGGAATTTCTCATCCACCAGCACGGTGCCCGGCTTGGGCAGTCCGGCGGATTCCTGCCCCGGGAAGGGCGGCGCCGCGGTGAGGACCAGGTGGACCGAGCCGTCCGCGGCAAAAACCGTCTCGCTGCGCTGGGGTTCGGTGACCGAGGACTCGATTGAACCGTCCTCGGCGATGGAGGTGTTGAGCGCCCACATCTGCGCGCGAATGGTGTCGCCCGCGGGAGGCTGGGTGCGTTGCATCTGGGCCATCTCCGTCAACAGTTCGGGTGCCGTACCCGACACCCTGGTGAGCTCAAGCAGGGGCGGGGTCGCGGCCAGAGCAGGCCCCGGATTGATCAGCGCCACAACAAAAATCGCCACCGCGGCGAACGCCGCAATCGCGCCGGCGGCCAGACCCAGCCGCCCGCGCGGGCGAAGGCGTGCGGGACGTCCGGCCGGGCGTCGACTGCCTCGGGCCCCCACACCGCTTCCGCTTCGTTCCGCCGACGATGGGCGACGGGTGCCCGCGCGCACGTGGTGTGCCTCGGCGGGGGTGGACGTACCGGCACGCTCGGCCGCCTCGGTGGCGGCAAGGTCGTGTTTGGCGGCCTCGTTGGTGGCGAGCTCGTGTTCGGACGTCGGGTTGGTGGCGAGCTCGTGTTCGGCTGCCTGATTGGTGGTGAGCTCGCGTTCGGACGTCTGGTTGGTGGTGAGCTCGTGTTCGGCCGCCTCAAAGGCGGCAAGCTCGCGCAGGGCCCGCTCGGAGAGCGGGGAGTCTCGACGCACGGTGCCCGGATCGGCAGCCCGGAGGACATCGCCCAGGAGATCATTCATGAGTTGAAACCTCCGTGCTGGTGTGCTGGTCAATGTCGGCGAGGGCTGAACGCAGGAGTCTGCGTGCGCGCACCAGCCGGGTGCGTATCGCCAGCGGGGTGGTGCCCAGAATCTCGGCAATCTCCCGCGTGGTGAGATCCTCCCAGTAGGTCATCATCAGGACATCGCGGTGAATATGAGGGAGGCGTTGCAGGGCGTCACGCACATCGGCGTGGGTTTCATCAAGCGAGTCGGGGTGAGAGGAGAGCTCCTCCCCGAGGTGGGTGTGCAGGTTTTCCTGACGGTCGCGGCGACGGTACTCGTTGCCGATCAGGTTGCGGACCACCCCGTAGAGCCACGGAACGCTGAGCGGTTCCCCGGCCCGGTGTCGTTCCCAGGCGATACGGAACGCCTCGGTGGCGATCTCCTCCCCATCCTGACGGGAGCTCAATCGGCGCTCGGCCACACCCACCACCAGCGAGTGGTTGGCGCGGAAGAACTCCGAAAACTCGCTCACCACGTCACCTCACCAACCTCGGGATTTCCACCAAAATGAGACGGAGATCCCGCCCGCCCCCGCCCACACGGGAACACCGAACTGTAGCATTCGGGTGCTGCCGGATGTGTGAGCATGGATTCTGCGGGGTGGGTGAACGAGGGCCGGTTAGTGGTGACGCGGGGGACCGCTGCCGTGGAACAGGTGCGAGTCGAGTCGTCCCAGACACGCCCCGAACAGGGCAAAGATGACGCCCGCCGTGCCCAAAAGTCGTCTCACATTCATCAGACGGCCCTCCCCCCCGGATAGGCACGGCGGTTCTCGCGTGCAGTGCGAGGCGAAGTGCCTCATCTAGGTTGTTTCCGGAAGTGGGGGATATGTGACATCGGCCCTCAAACTTTTTTAAAAGTTTTTTCGGGGCCCGAGGGATGACTAGTTTGTGGGCGGCAGGGTGAGGATTTCCACGCCGTTCTCGGTGATCGCCACCGTGTGCTCGGTGTGGGCGGTGCGCGCGCCCGTGGCGCTGCGCAGGGTCCAGCCGTCGGGGTCGGTGATCAGGCGGTCGGTGTCCTCCATGACCCAGGGCTCGATCGCCAGGAGGAGGCCCGGACGCAGGGTGAATCCGCGGCCGGGGCGGCCGTCGTTGGAGATGTGCGGATCCTGATGCATGGTGGATCCGATGCCGTGGCCGCCGAATTCCAGGTTGATCGGATAACCGGCATCCGCCAGCACGCCCCCGATCGCGTGGGAGATATCGCCCGTGCGTTTTCCGGGCCCCGCGGCGGCGATCCCAGCGGCCAGCGCGCGCTCGGTGGCCTCGATCAGCGCGACGCTCGCCGGCGGGCGGGTCTCGCCCACGATAAAGCTGATCGCCGCGTCGGCCGAGATGCCGTCGAGGGTGACCGCCAGGTCCAGGGTGAGCAGGTCGCCATCGGCGAGTACATAGTCGTGGGGGAGGCCGTGGAGGACGGCATCGTTGACGGCGGTGCAGATGTAGTGCCCAAATGGACCGCGGCCAAACGAGGGGGCGTAGTCCACGTAGCAGGAGACGGCCCCGGCGTCGAGGATCATCGCGCGTGCCCAGCGATCAATCTCCAGCAGATTGGTGCCGACGCGGGTGCGGTTCTTCAGGGTGTGCAGGATGGTGCCCACCAGAGCGCCGGTCTTGCGGGCGCGGTCCAGCTCGTCAAGGGTCAGGATTTCGATCATGGGGGCCTCTCGCCAAATTCCAATAACTATACCGGTCAAACTATACCGGTATAGGATTGGGGCATGGTTAGACTGCCCCTCACCCCGGAAGAGGTCGCCCGCGGGGAACGCCTCGGTGCACTCCTGCGGCGTGCCCGCGGCGAGCGATCGATGCTCATGGTTGCGATGGATGCGGGGATCTCACCCGAAACGCTGCGCAAGATCGAATCCGGCCGGGTGGCCACCCCCGCCTTTTCCACCATCGCGGTGATTGCCGGGGTCCTGGGACTCTCCCTCGATGCCGTCTGGGCCGAGATGAGCCCGATCGAGTGCGCGGAAGACGCGGCCCGGGTGCAGCCGCTGGCCTCCTAGCCGCGGAGGTCGGTGAGCACGCTCGTCGCGCCCCTCGGTGTCGCGCCTCCCGATCCCCAACTCTTAGTGCCGCCGGCCGCCGGCCACCTACCGCTGCCGGGCGCCGCCGGCCGCTTGCCCTCGCCTACCGCTGCCTACTACCGATTGCGGTCGTCGCCGGTCGGCCCCACCTGCGGGCGTGGCCGCAGCTCGGCCACCGATGCCCAGTCGTCCCCGGCGTAACCGGCATCGATCGCCTGATCAAACACCGACTCCAGCACCGTACCGAGCGGAAGCTGCTGCCCCTGCGCGCTCGCCGCGGAAAGCGCCAGGCGCAGATCCTTTCGCCCGAGCTCGGTTGAGAGACCCGCGGGCTGGTAGGTGCGCGCGGCCATCAGCGCGCCATAGGCCGAGTAAACCGGGCCGGGGAAAATAGTCGAGGACAGCAGCTCCACCAGGTCGGCACCCTCAACGCCCGCGCCCTCGCCCACGCTCATCACCTCTCCGAGTGATTGGATGGCCGAGGCGATCAGATAGTTCCCGAGGACCTTCACCAGGTTCGCCTGCTCGGGGGTCTCCCCGAGCCGCCACGTCCGTGTTCCAAAGGTGGAAAGCAGGGGCTCAACCGCGTCAATGGCGAACGTGGGGCCCGCAGCCAGAACGTTGAGTGCCCCAGCCTCGGCCACCGGAACCCGGCCAAACACCGGTGCGGCGAGGTAGGTCAGGCCGTGCTCCGCGTGCAGGCGGGTGGCTTCTCGAGCCAACTCCACGCTCACGGTGGACAGGTTGATGTGGATGGCACCCGCGGGCGCCTGGGACAGAACATCCGCGTTGAGGAGGGTCTCGCGGACGGCAGCATCATCGGCGAGCATCGAGAAAATCACCGGTGCGCGGAACGCCTCCGCGGGGGTGTGTGCCAGGTGGGCTCCGGCGGAAACCAGGTCGGCGGCGCGGGAGGCGGTGCGGTTCCAGACGGTCAGGGTATGCCCGGCGGTGAGCAGGTGCCCGGCCATCGGGCGTCCCATCGCGCCGAGTCCGATGAAGGAAATCTGGGTCATTATGTGCCTTTCGGGGAAACAAAAGGGTGGGGACCGTGTTGGCCCCCACCCCTCGATCCGGAGTGTTAGTTGTTGTTGATCGCGGTGGCCACGAGGGTGGCCCGGGCAAGAATGTGTCCCGAAATGTTGAACCCGAGGAAGGCTGGAGTCGCATCGGGGCCCACGCCCAGATCGGCCACATCGAGGGCGTGCACGGTGATGAAGTAGCGGTGTTCGCCGTGGCCCGCGGGCGGGGCCGAGCCGAGGAAGAGTGCCGCGCCGCTGTCGCCGCGCAGCTGGAACGACCCGTCCGGGAGGCCCGATCCGGTCTCAACTCCGGCGCCCTCGGCCAGCTCGGTGACCGAGGCGGGAATGTTCGCTACCGCCCAGTGCCAGAAGCCCGAACCGGTGGGGGCGTCCGGGTCAAAAACGGTGACGGCGTAGCTCAGGGTGCCCTCGGGGGCACCGCTCCAGGAGAGCTGCGGGGAGCGGTCCTCGCCGCCGGGAACTCCGAACAGCCCCGAGTACTGGGCGGGACCAAACGCCTCGCCGTCGGCGACGGTGGTGCTGGTCAGGGTGAAGGAGGGGACCTCGGGAAGTCGGGCAAAGGGGTTGTTGAGGGTGGTCATGAATGCTCCTTATGAGTGGTGGGGGACGGGAGGCGGAGGAGGGCGAGAATGATCAGGGGAACCAGGCCCACGCCGACCATCATGGCCCCGATAGCTGAGGGTCCGGTGATACCGAGCGAGGACTCCAGGGCCAGCCCGGCCACCCAGGATCCCAGCGCGACGCCACCGTTGTAGGCGGCAACCGCGGACGCGGCGGCGAGGGTGGGCGCGGTGGGGGCGAGTCGGATCGAGAGCCCGGTGGCCAGGGGTGGCACACACATACCCGCGGCACCCACCACGAAGAACAGGACAAAGCTCCAGACCGGGTTGATCGAGAGCGGCACCAGCAGGGCCAGGGCGATCGCGCCGATCAGCGTGGCCCCGAGGTAGGTCGCGATCGCGTGCCGGTCTCCCAGGCGCCCGGCCAGGTTGGTCCCCAGCAGGCAGCCGACGCCATAAACCACCAGCACGATCGGGACGCTCCAGCCGGGCAGGCCGGTGCGGTTCACCAGCAGCGGCTGAATGTAGCTGAACGCGGCCATGACGCCGCCGCTGACCACCGCGGTGGCCAAGAGGACCAGCCAGATGCGAATCTGGCCGAATGCGCGCAACTCGGCACCGATGGAGGTTTGGTCGCCGGTGTTGTGGGTGAGGGTGATGCGGGAGATGATCACCGCGGCGATCGCGGTGAGGATGGTGAGCAGCCAGAAGGTGCCGCGCCATCCCACCAGCTGGCCAACGAAGGCGCCCAGCGGGACACCGGCCACGGTGGCGAGCCCCACGCCGCTCATCATCAGCCCGAGGGCGCGGGAGGCCAGTGCGGGGCCGGCGGCCGAGGTGGCAACCACCGCGGCGACGGCCCAGAATGCGCCGGTCGCCACCGCCGAGATGAACCGGGCAACCAGGCTCATCTCGAAGCTACTGCTCAGCGCGGTGAACGCATGGCCCAGCGCGAAGATCACCAGTGCGCCCACCAGGGTTACGCGCGGATGTAGTTTTCGGGTGGCCACGGCCATGACCGGTGCTCCGATGACCATGCCGATCGCGAAGATGGTGATCAGCAACCCGGCGCGAGCCTCGGTGACGCGGAGGTCGCCGGCGATCTGCGTGAGCAGGCCGGCCACGATGTTCTCGGTGGTGCACATGAGGAAGGCACCCACCATCAGAATCGGGACGACGGCCGGCATCCGGCCGGAAGAGGCGTGGCGGGTGGCGGTGGTGCCCGGGGGACTCTGATGTGACATTTTTACGCTTCCTGTTGAGACAAGGGGATCGCGGAGCCGGGTTGAACACGGCTCGACGCGAAGATCATGTTTCTAGAAAACTCCCTTTCCCCAGGGGGCGGAACGCCCGCTCGAACAGTGGTCTGGCCCACCCAGGGTCTGGCAGGGCACCCCACACTCGACGGTTTGCAACCTAGGATGGGCCTCATGGACAATCGACGAGCCGAGATTAAGACGTTTCTCGCCTCGCGGCGTGCCCGAATCACCCCCGAGGAGACCGGCGTACCGACCTTCGGCGGTGTGCGCCGGGTGCCGGGGCTGCGGCGCGAGGAGGTCGCGTTCCTGGCCGGGGTGAGCGTCGACTACTACGCGCGGATCGAGCGTGGACATACGTCCGGGGTTTCCCCCGAGGTGCTGGACGCGATCGCCGATGCGCTGCGCCTGGACGAGGCCGAGCGCGAACACCTGTTTGACCTGGTGCAGGCAACCAGGCCGGTGGGTCCCGGCGCGCGCTCCGCCCGTCGCGCCATCCCCACCACCCGGGTGTCCCTGAATCTTCAGCTGGTGTTGGATGCGATCGCCGTCCCCGCGTTTGTGCAGAATCTGCGTGGGGATCACGTGGCCGCCAATGCGATCGGCCGAGCCCTCTACGGGGACCCGAGCGACGAACCCGGTGTGCCCTTTAACTACGCGCGCTTTGTGTTCCTGAACCCCCGCGCCCCCGCGTTCTATCGCGATCTGGACCGGATGAAGCGTAATAACGTGGCCCTCCTGCGCCAGGCCGTGGGCCGCGCCCCCGAAGACCCGGGACTCCAGGCGCTGGTGGGGGAACTCTCGACTCGGAGCGTCGAATTTGCGGACCTCTGGGCCTCCCACGACGTGCTGCGCTACCGGTCCGGGAGTAAGCGCTACCACCACGCCCTGGTGGGAGACGTGGAGTTTGGGTACGAGTCCTTCGAGGTGACCGGGGCCTCCGATCTGCTGATGCTGGTCTATACGGTCGAACCGGATTCGCCCACGGCACAGGCCATGCAGCTTTTGGCCAACTGGAGTGTTCCGGCGGAGAACTCCCGAGAGGGCCGAAGCTGAGGGACCCACGTCCGATTCGCCCCTCACCGGGGTAGGGGAGGGTCAGCGAGGCTGAGATGGCACCACCGTGTTTCACGAAAGGACCATCATGGCCATCCCGCATCAGCCGCCCCGTCGCATCATCACCCCGGTGAACTGGAACCTCATCGAGGACGAGAAGGACGTCGAGGTCTGGAACCGTCTGACCGGCAACTTCTGGCTTCCCGAAAAGGTCCCGATCTCTAACGACATCGCGGCCTGGAAAACGCTGAGCTCCCACTAGCAAACCCTGACCATGCGGGTCTTCACCGGCCTCGCCCTGCTCGATACTCTGCAGGGCACGGTGGGGGCCGTCTCGCTGATCCCCGACGCCCTGACTCAGCAGGAGGAGGCCGTGTATACAAACATCGCCTTCATGGAATCGGTGCATGCCAAGAGCTACTCTTCGATCTTCTCCACGCTGTGCTCAAGCCGGGAGATCGACCGGGCATTTCGTTGGTCGGCCGAGAACGTGGCGCTGCAGAAAAAGGCCGACATCGTGCTACATGACTACCTCGACGATGACCCCCTGAAGCGGAAGATCGCCTCGACCCTGCTGGAGTCGTTCCTGTTTTACTCGGGTTTCTACCTGCCGATGTACTGGTCGAGCCGGGCGATGCTCACCAACACCGCGGACATGATTCGCCTGATCATCCGGGATGAGGCTGTGCACGGCTACTACATCGGATATAAGTTTCAAAAGGGGCTGGAACTCGTGGACGACGCCACCCGTGCGGACCTGCGGGAGTACACGTTCGCGCTGCTTCATGATCTGTACGAAAACGAGCTGATCTACACCCGTGAACTCTACGATCCCGTGGGGCTCGGCGACGATGTGATCCGGTTTCTGCGGTACAACGCCAATAAGGCCCTGATGAATCTCGGCTACGAGGCGATGTTCCCACGCGACCAGATCGACGTGAACCCTGCCATTCTCTCGGCGCTCTCGCCAAACTCCGACGAGAATCACGACTTCTTTAGCGGGTCGGGATCCTCCTATGTGATCGGAAAGGCGGTGAACACCGAGGATGGGGACTGGGACTTCTAGTCGGCCCGATCGCTGGTGCGAAAGCGCTGCTGAAACACGCTGGGCGGCATGCCGAGGCGGGTGACAAACAGGCGACGCATGGTCTCGGCGCTCTGGAATCCAGCACGACGGCTGGTGACACTCACCGACTCACCACGCAGGAGCAGAGCCTTGGCCGTGTCCAGCCGCACCCCCTCGATAAACCGGGCCGGGGTCATGCCCAGCTCGGCCTGGAAGAGGCGTGAGAGGTGGCGGGTGCTGAGCCCGGCCGCGCCGGCGAGGTCGGTGATCGTATGGGCGGCGGCGGGGGTCTCGATGATGGTCTCGATCACCCGCCGCACCGCATCGTGGCTCCCGCGGGACACCTCGTTCAGGGTCGAGAACTGCGATTGCCCACCCGGTCGCCGCAGGTACACCACCAGCTGGCGGGCGACCTCGCGGGCCAGCTCGGGACCATGATCGGTCTCGATCAGCGACAGCGCCAGGTCGATGCCCGAGGAGACCCCGGCAGAGGTGTGAAAGCGACCGTCGCGAACAAAAATGGAGTCCGGCGTGACCGTGATGGACGGATACAGCCGGGCAAGAAGGCCCGCATGGGCCCAGTGGGTTGTGGCTCGGCGTCCGCTCAGCGCACCGGTGGTTGCCAGCAGGAAGGCTCCGGTGCAGACCGAAGCGACGCGGGCCGAGATGTCGACCAGTCGCGCGGTGGCCGCCAAGATATCCGGGGGAATCGCGGCCGTGGGGAGGGCGTCGCCGCCGGGGATGATCAGTGTGCCCGCGCGGGTGAGGTCCCGGGCACGGGTGGTCGCGGGGAACGGCGCACCGATCGAGGTGGGGACCGGGGCGCCATCCGCCGAGACATACAGCAGCTCGTAGCGGGCACCGAGCCGATTCGCCTCGGCAAAAACCTCGGCTGGGCCGACAATATCCAGCTGTTTGACACCGGGAAACAGCAGGAAGGCGATCGAGTGGCTGGGCATCCTTCAGTATGTCCATATCTGAGGGATATCTGTCAATTCGGACACAGTGTGATTGGCCGCGTCCGCGGGAGCCTGGAAGCAGGCTCCCGAGCGGTTCGGCGGGCCGGACATTCAAGGAGAACACCATGACCGAAACGATCGCCGGAATCACGATCCCCGACACCGCCCTAGTCCGCGATATCACCGAGTATGTGCGCGAGCACGAGAGCGAGCTGCTCTTCCATCACTCCCGCCGCGTGTTCCTGTTTGGTTCCCTGATGGGGCAGCGCCGCGGGCTGAGCGTGGACCCCGAACTGCTCTACGCCGGCGCCATGTTCCACGACCTCGGGCTGACCGACACCTTCCATACCTCGCAGCTGCGCTTCGAGGTGGACTCGGCCAACGCGGCCCGGGCGTTCCTGACCGCCCGCGGCGTGAGCGCGGCGGATGCCCAGAAGGTGTGGACCGGCATCGCGCTGCACACCACCCCGGGGGTGCCCGAGTTAATGGAGCCCGAGGTGGCGCTGGTCACCGCCGGGGTGGAGACGGATGTGCTGGGCATCTGGTACCACGAGATCACCGCGGAGCAGCGGACCGCGGTGGCCGAGGCGCACCCGCGTCCGGACTTTAAGAACCGAATCCTGGCGGCCTTTACCGCGGGCAATGTGCACCGACCCGACTCGACCTTTGGCAACGTTAATGCCGATGTCCTGGCCCACTATCTGCCCGGGTTTGAGCGGGGCGACTTTGTCGAGGTGATCCGGCAGAGCCCCTGGTCCGAGTAGCGGGAGGCGCGGCGGCGGGTGGCGGATCTGCCGCCCGTCGCCTACCGGATGGGTTCCAGCGCGGCGTCCAGCGCGCGGATGACCGCCAGGTGCTGAAGCTGGGCCGTCCAGACCTCGGGGTTTCCGGCGGCCAGCACGCACACCCCCTCGGTGGTCGCGGCGAGCAGTGCCGCGCGGGCTTCGGCCTCGGCATCGTCGATCCCGGGAAGTGCCGCCTGGATGAGCCGGGTCAGCCGGATCCGGAACGAGCCGCTGTGGAGTGCGTGGCGTTCGGCGAGCACCTCGTCGCCAAAGGCCGAGGCGAGAAATCCCACCCACACACGGGCGTTTGCCAGTCCGTCGGGGTCGGCGGCGAGGGTGCCCAAGGCGACCGAACGAAGCGCGTCTTTCGGATCGGCGGCCTCGGCTTCGAGGCGTTCGGCGCGCAGCCGGGTGCGTTCGTGCAGTCGATCACGAGCGTCCAGCAGGAGCGCCCGCTTATCGGTGAACGTATGCAGAACCAGGCCGGTGGTGCACCCAGCCCGCTCGGCAACCGCGCGAAGCGTGAGGCCGCCCGGCCCGTGTTCGGCAAGGGTCGCCCATACGGCTTCGGAGAGCAGTTGACGCTGGGCATGGGGGTCTCGAATTCGAGGCATGATCTCAGCGTAACATGTGTTACGGTAACATCTGTTACGAAAGGATTTTGGCATGAACTGGCAGATCGAAAGCATTCCCTGGGACGATCCCGAGGGGGCCGCACTGCGCCTCGCGCAGCGTGCGGAACTCGACGCGCGCTATGGGAGCGACGATCACGAACCCGGACACGCCCCCACCGCCGATGAGGTGCCGGTCTTCCTGGTGGCTCGCGATGAATCGGGAACCGCGATCGCCTGTGGCGGGCTGCGGTTTGTCCCCGAGGAGGTATGCGGCCCCGGACACATCGAGGTCAAGCGGATGTATGTCACCCCGGCCGCCCGCGGCACCGGCCTGTCCAGGGCGGTGCTGTACCGGCTGGAGGAGGCGGCCCGGGCGCTCGGCGCACACCGCATGGTGCTGGAAACCGGCGAGCGTCAGCCCGACGCGATCGGGTTCTACACCCGCGAGGGATATCAGCCGATCCCCGGATTTGGCGTGTACGCGGGTGCCCCCGAATCGGTCTGCTTTGGCCGGGATCTGACGCCGAGAAATCCGGGAATGGTCGAGTCCGATTCTGGCCAGCCCTAGCGAATGAAACCTGCTTGACTGGAGCCATGAACCGGACCGAAACCTTCAGATCCCTGCACGTCGCATCCACCCCGCTCCTGCTGCCCAACGCCTGGGATGTGGCCGGGGCTCGCATCCTCGAGGAGGCCGGTGCCCCCGCGATTGCCACCACAAGCGCGGGGATCGCCTGGGCTCAGGGGGCGGCCGATGGGGGCGTGCTGAATCGTGATCGCATGCTGGTCACGCTGGAATCGATCATCGCGGCGGTCGGGGTTCCGGTCACCGCGGACATCGAGGGTGGCTACGCGGAGTCTCCGGCGGGTGTGACCGATACCGTACGTCGGGTCTGTGCGATCGGCGCCGCGGGCATCAACATCGAGGATGGCCCGCGCACCCCCGAGGACACGGTCGCTCGGATCCGGGCCGCCCGGGAGGCGTCGACCGAGCTCTTTATTAACGCGCGTACCGACGTCTTTCTCGGAGGTTCCGGGGATTCCTCGGCACTCATCGAGGAGACCCTGCGCCGCGCCGAGCTCTATCTCGCCGCCGGTGCCGACGGGATTTTTGTGCCCGGCGCGCGTGATGCCGAAACCATTGGCGCGCTGACGCGGGGGATCGCCGGCCCGGTCAACATCATGCTGGGCGCGGGCACCCCCGGGATCGAGGAGCTCAGGGCGCTCGGGGTGGCGCGGCTGAGCTCGGGCTCCGCCTTTGCCCAGGCCGCGTATGCGGCGCTGCGCCACAATGCCGAACGCTTCCTCGCCGCGGCCGCCGGGCCGACCGAGCAGATGGACTACGCCGAGCTCAACCGCCTGGTCGCCCGGGGGTAGGGTTCGAACATGGGCGAGGAGATTGTGGCGGAGGAGGGCGGGGCTGTGTGCCGCCCCGGTGATCCCGGATTCGCCGCGCGCTATCGGGCCATCGATGCGCGGGATACCCGGTTTGACGGACAGTTCTATACCGCCGTCTCCTCCACCGGAATCTATTGCCGCCCGTCGTGTCCGGCCCGCACCCCCGCCGCCAAAAACGTGAGCTTTTATCGGTCGTCCGCGGCCGCCCAGATCGCCGGATTCCGGGCGTGTAAGCGCTGCGTGCCCGAGGCGGTGCCGGGAACACCCGAGTGGGATCTGCGCGGGGATGTGGCGGGTCGGGCGATGCGATTGATCGCCGACGGGGTCGTGGATCGCGACGGCGTGGATGGCCTGGCCGCGGCCCTCGGATTTACGCCGCGGCACCTGGTCCGGATCCTCACCGAGCAGCTGGGCGCGGGTCCGCTCGCCCTGGCGCGTGCCCGACGAGCGCAGACGGCGCGGGCGCTGCTGGTGGGCACGGACCTCCCGAGCGCTCAGGTGGCATTCGCCGCCGGATTTGGGTCGATCCGCCAGTTCAACAACACGATGCTTGAGGTTTTTGACCAGACGCCGGGCTCGCTGCGGGGGCGTGGGCGACCCGCCGTCCGCGGAACTGGTGTCGGCCAACCGGACACCCGGGGGTCGGGCGCGGCTCGGCGGGAGGCATCGGAATCGGATGCCCGCGTCGCGCCCGCCGACATCCCGGGCACCGGCGACGCTGTGCGCATCACCCTCGAACTGCCGGTGCGCGCCCCCTACGATGCGCCGGGGGTCTTCGCCTTCCTGGCGGCCCGGGTGATCGAGGGTGTCGAGGCCGTGGACCTGGGCGATCCCGACCGACTGCGCTACGCGCGCACGCTGCGCCTGCCCGGCGGACCCGCGGCCGCCCAGATACATGCCGAACGAGGAATACGTGGTTGGGCGCTGCGGGCGGAACTTGAACTCTCCGATCTGGCGGACCTGGGTACCGTGCTGTCCCGGCTGCGAAGGCTCCTGGATCTGGACGCCGACCCGCAGGCGGTGGATGCCGCGCTCTCGGCGAATCGAAACCTGGCCGCGCTGGTCACCGAGGCACCGGGGATCCGCGTGCCCGGCGCCGTGGACGCCCATGAACTTGTGATTCGGGCGCTGATCGGCCAGCAGATTTCGGTCGCGGCCGCCGGTACCCACCTGGGGCGGATCGCCACGCAGCTTGGTGAGAGCTATTCCTCCCGGTTCGCGGGCCTGTCCCGTCTGTTTCCCACGATGCGCGCGCTGGCCGAGGGGATCCCCGAGCCGGTCCCCGGTGCCACCCCCGACCCCGGACGCGTGTTGAGGCTGCCCGCGCGCCAGGTGGCGACGGTCAGGGACACGGCCGCGGCCCTGGCCGAGGGAACCCTCGGCGTGCATGCGGGAGTCGAGCGGGGGGCGCTTCGGGCGGCGCTGGTTGCCCGGCCGGGAATCGGCCCGTGGACGGCAGGCTATATCGCGATGCGGGTGCTCGGTGATCCCGACGCCTGGCTGGAACGAGACGTGGCACTGCTGGCCGGGGCCCGCCGGATCGGCCTGATCGCCCCCGAAACACCGGCCGCCGCCGCGCACCGCGAACTGGCCGAGCACGCGCGGGCCTGGTCGCCTTGGCGCTCGTATGCGCAGATGCACCTGTGGCGGGTGGCCGCGCAATAGGCTGGGTCCATGGATTGGACCGGAGAGCTGCGCCGTCGAATGTTCCTGGACACCGGTGAGGGGGATGGGGAACTCACCGAGTACAACTGCGTACTCTTTCCCGGGGAGGAGCACGAGCTGACGATTCAGGCCTATGCGCCCGGGCTTGAGGAGCTCAGCCGGTTTGTGCTGCCCGAGGTGCGGGAATTCCTGGACGGACTGGATGCCCTGATCGAGAACCGAGATGAGCTCGATGCCGACCTCGCCCAGGTGATTCACTACCGCGGACGCGTGGGGCTGGTGTGGTGGTCGCGCGGGATGAATAACGAGTTTGTCGGCATCTACCAGCCCGATCCCGCGGGCTGGCGTTTCCTCGGCTTCGGCGACATCTTCGAGGACTGATCCGCCCGAAACTGACGGGTAGCGACTGGCCGGTCACGGCGGTTCCGGTAACGACCGGCTGGGCGACGCGTGAGCAGGCGGCGACCGTTTCTGCGATGCCTCATCCGAGCGTGGAATCCTCCCGATAACCGGGCAAAGAAAATGCCCGGGGTTGGTGGTCCGCAGCGGACGGTTTACCAGGGGGAATAACGCTGCGGGGCCACCAACCCGCGGGCGGGGGATCCGAGAATTACGTTACGCCGCCGATTCGGCGAAGGCCAGGGTTCCCCGGAAGCGTTCAGGAATCTCCCTGCTAGCTATCGGATTCGGCCAGCTGTTCGGACTCGGCCAGCAGCTCGGTCACGTCCAGCAGCGGCGAGGACTCGATCAGGCGCTCGCCCGCGGGTCCGTGCAGCAGCGCCTGGTCATCCCGTACCGGGACGATGCGGAAGCGGTCGGCGTAGCGCGCCAGGGTGCGCTGAATCAGGACCAGCGGGTACGGCGGCAGCAGTCCGTCGGCATGGGGCAAAACGACCGCGTCGGTCAGGCCGAGGCCGGTGGTGTCGGTGCCGGCGTGCAGACCCTTGGGGTCATCCAGCGGGCCGATCGGCCGAATGTCCGGACCGGCCAGAACCGAGCCGGCGCTCGACCCGATATAGGGCAGTCCCGCCTCCACTCGCTGTCTGAGGAGGTCGGCGACGCCGGCCGTGCGGACGGCGTCCAGGAGGGCGAAGGTGTCGCCGCCGGCCACGTAGATCGCGTCCACCTCATCGAGGGCCGCGGCAAGCGACTCGGGGGTGTGGGCGGAGAGGGGGAGTTCCAGGACGGGGTTGCCCAGCGAGGCCAGGGCTTCGCGCTCGGCGCGCACAAACGGGGCGTCGGTGAAGTCGCGGGTGGCGTCGGGAATATAGCCGATCAGCGGGGTCTTATGGGGCACCGTTGCCGCCAGGAACGCGGGGACGGCACCGAGGCCGCGGGAAAGCAGGAGAAGATGAGTCACCCACCTACGGTACTCGTCCGCGCCGACATTTGCGCGGATCGAGACCTGGGAAAACCGTTAGTTAGGCGTCCTCGCGGCGCAGGTGCAGCAGCGGGAACGGGCGTCCGTCACCGTCCAGCTCCGAGCGGCCGACCACCGCAAATCCCCGCGATTGATAGAACCCCAGCGCCCGTGGGTTCTGTTCGTTCACGTCGATGGTCAGGTCGGGATGAGTGGCCACGGCGGCCGCGAGAAGCGCCGACCCCACGCCGCTGCCGCGCGCATCATCGTGGACAAACAGCATCTCCAGCGAGCCCTCCGCCAGTCCCGAAAACCCCACGGGCACATCATCGATGGTGGCCACGGTGAGGGTGACGGCGTCGAGGTACACGCTTTCGATGCGCTCTCGATAGAACTCGATGTCCTCGGGGGTCAGGAAGTCATGGGTCGCGGTGACCGCGCTGTGCCACACGCTCATCAGGGCGGGATACTCGCGAGAACCGAGCGTGGGCCTCAGCGTGATGTCGTCGTTTTTCACGCCCCGATCGTACCGCAACACGACTTCTTCGTGAGTTGCAGGCGAGGGTGGTGGCTCGTACAGGCCCGGAGAACCTGCGTCGATGAAGCCGTGCGGGCGTCGCCGGATCCGCGGGGTTTTGGGCGGATTGGCGCGCTAGGCTGAAGGCGACTGATCCCGAACCGAACGGACCAGCATGCGAGAGGACGGTGAACCCGATGCCGGATGTGGCACGCAACCAGCAGGGCGCGCGTGAGCGTCGCGACGCCATCGTGACGCTGCTGCGCGAGCGCGGCAGCCTCGCCGTCGCCGAGCTGCCCGAGACCTTCGAGGTGTCCCCGGAGACCATTCGCCGGGACCTGCGCGAGCTCGAACGAGAGCGCCGGGTCGAGCGCCGCTACGGCGTGATCCGGATGGTCGAGAGCGGCGCGGTGGAAACCCCGATCGCGTTCCGTGAGACCAACCACACCGCCGAGAAGGTGCGCATCGCCCAGGCCGCCGCCGGTCGCCTGGCGCAGGCGCGCACGCTGTTCCTGGACGAGGGATTCCTGCCCGCACTGGTGGCCGAATCCCTGCCCGATGATCGCCCACTCACGGTGATCACCGCCTCGATTCCCGCGGTGCTGCGCCTGGCCAACCGGCCGCGAATCGAGGTCATCATGCTCGGCGGGCGGATTCGCCCGGCAACCCTCGGTGCGGTGGACTTCTGGGCGACCCGGGCGCTCGAGGGGTTCGTTCCGGACCTGGCGATCCTCGGTGCCAACGGCGTCTCGGTGGACGGCCTGCTGACCACCCCGGACCCGGCGGTGGCCGCGGTCAAGGAAACCGCGGTCAGGGTGAGCGCGCGCCGGCTGTTTGTGGGCGATCACAATAAGTTTGGGCGCACCAGCTTTGTGCGCTTCGCCAACGTCACCGACTTCGAAACGATGATCACCGGGCAGGCGCTCTCGGCCTCGATCGCCCGCGAGTATGCCGAGCGTGGGGCGCGGATCGTCCGGGTGTAGTCTCCGCCGCGTCCGGCAGCCGACCCCGTTTGGGTATCCGGCCACCGCGTCCACAGGCCACCGCGTGCGCCCCGTTTCGGCCGTGCGGTGATCGTTCCCACCACCCACCGCGCACAACGGTCACCGTATGCGTGCAATCGGTCAGGTTGGGACCGGTCACATCCCGCACGGCCCCGAAATACACGGATCCGGACGCACACACATCGGTCACAAACCCACCATTCAATCGGTGGATCGTGTCCCGTGTCGCGTGAAAGTCTGGGGGAACGGGTGAACACGCCCCGTGAGTCCCCAAAGGAGCAGACCGATGACCACCCAGCCGATCCCCGTGCCCATCGCCACGCTGGTGCACGCCGCCGCCGATGCCAAGCCCGCCGAAACCCCCGCGGTGACCGCGTCCGGATCGGCCCCGGTGGAACTGCCCCGCTACGATCGTGCGGGCATCCGCACCGGCATCGTGCACTTCGGCCTCGGCAACTTCCACCGCGCCCACCAGGCCATGTTCCTGGATCGTCTGCTGGCCCTCGGCGAGGGCAACGAGTGGGGCATCTGCGGCGTGGGTGTGATGCCCGGGGACGCCCGTATGCGCGACGTGCTGGCCGCCCAGGATTCGCTCTACACGCTGGTCCTGAAGTCTGGCACCGGGGAGCTGGATGCCCGTGTCATCGGCTCGATCCACGACTACCGCTTCGCCCCCGACGACCGTGAGGCCGTGCTGTCCGAGCTGACCGCCGAGACCACCCGCATCGTCTCGCTCACCGTGACCGAGGGCGGCTACCGCCTGCCCGAGGAGGGCACCGAGAATCCGCTGGGTGTGTTTGATCTGATCGTCACCGGGCTCGCTCGTCGCCGCGCCGCCGGCACCGTTCCGTTCACCGTAATGAGCTGCGACAACCTGCCCGGCAACGGCGAGGTTGCCCGCGGCGTGATCCTTGAGGCCGCGCGCCGCCGGGATCCCGAGCTGGCCGCCTGGATCGCCGAGAATGTGGCCTTCCCCAGCTCGATGGTGGACCGGATCACCCCGGTCACCACCGACGCCGACCGCGCCCTGGTGCGCGACACCTTTGGCGTCGAGGACGCCTGGCCGGTTGTGGCCGAGCCTTTTGTGCAGTGGGTCCTGGAGGATCACTTCACCGCCGGTCGTCCCGCGCTGGAGAAGGTCGGGGTGCAGCTGGTTTCCGACGTTGCCCCCTACGAGAAGATGAAGCTGCGTCTGCTCAACGCCAGCCACCAGGGGATGGCGTACTTTGGCCTGCTGCTGGGGCACACCTTTGCCCACGAGGCCACCACGGATCCGCGCATCGTCGCGTTCCTGCACCGCTTCCTGGCCGAGTCGCGGCCGACCCTGGACCCGGTGCCCGGGATCGACCTCGACGACTATGTGAACACGCTGTTTGAGCGCTTCACCAACCCGGCCATTGCGGACACCCTGAACCGCCTGGCGACCGATGCCGGATCGCGGATCCCGACCTTTGTGCTGCCCACCATCGTGGATAACATCGCCGCCGGACGCGACGTCACCTTCGGTGCCGCCCTGGTGGCCAGCTGGGTCTTCCAGCTTGAGCGCGACGGTCACGCCCAGCCCGCGCAGACCGAGATCGAGCACAACCTCACCGCCCTGGCGGCCAAGCTGGAAGCCGAGCCGCGCGCGATCATCGAGTACGCCCCGGTCTTCGGCGACATCGCGACCCACGACGCCTTTGTCACCCCGTATCTGGCGACCCTGGAGGCCCTGCGCCGGGACGGTGCCGCGGCGACCCTGGATGCGCTGAACGGTTCGGCTGCGTGAGTCGATCCACTAGCCTGAAGACACTGGTTGTCAAAGGAGAAACCGCATGAGTAACGCCCGCGCATTTGTGATCGGCGAGGCCCTGACCGACATCGTTTCGGGACCGAACGGCACCGCCGAACACCCCGGCGGGAGCCCGCTGAACGTGGCGATCGGCCTGTCCCGGCTCGACGTGCCCACGACCCTGCACACCCGCTTTGGCAAGGATGAGCGCGGTGCCGCGATCACCGCTCACCTCGCCGAGAGCGATGTCGAGCTGAGCGCCGAGTCCGTGACCGACGCTCCCACCGCGACCGCCCAGGCCAACCTGGACGAGACCGGAGCGGCGACCTACACGTTTGAGATCACCGGCGAGCTGGCCTCGATCGAAGTACCGGCGGACGTGACCCTGGTGCACACCGGCTCGATCGCCGCATTCCTTGCTCCCGGCGCGGACGTGGTCGAGTCGATGCTTGCCGCCGCCCGCTCCCACGCGCTGATCAGCTTTGATCCCAACGTGCGCCCGATGATCGTGCCCGACCGCGAAGACGTCCGGGCGCGTACCGAGCGGATCGCCGCGCTGGCGGACGTCATCAAGCTCAGCGATGAGGACGCCGTCTGGCTCTACCCCGAGCTGACCCAGGAGCAGGTGCTCGCACACCTCGCCTCCTTCGGCGCGGGCCTGACCGCGATGACCCGCGGCGGCGAGGGCTGCCTGCTGTTCACCGGCGGGGTGCACACCGAGGCGAAGGCGCCGCGGGTCAGCGTGGCCGACACCATCGGCGCCGGCGACTCGTTTATGGCCGCGATGCTCGCGGCGATCCTGCGCCTGGATGCCGGAGCATCGGTGCGCGCCGGCTCGCTTGATTCCGAGACCTTGGATCTGATCGCCCAGGATGCCCTGACCGCCGCGGCGATCACCGTCTCCCGCGCCGGGGCCAACCCGCCGCGCACGGCGGAGCTGCGCGGCTAGAACGCGTGTGAACAAACGGCCGGTGCATGCACCGGCCGTTTGTGGTTAGGCGGGAACCGCGGCCCCCACACCCTGCTCCTTCGCCCAGTGCTGACCCCAGGCATCCATCATCGCGACCATGTCGCGCAGCGATTCGCCCAGCGGGGTCAGCGAGTACTCGACCTTCGGCGGCACCTGCGGGTACACCTCGCGGTGGATGATCCCGTCCGCCTCAAGCTCGCGCAGCTGGCGGGTGAGGACCCGATCGGTGACGTAGCCGACCTCGCGGCGCAGCTCCCCGAAGCGCAGCGTGCCCTCGAGCAACTTTTGAATGATGGTGAGCTTCCAGCAGCCGCCGAGCAGGCTCACGGTGACCTCGACCGAGCAGATTTCCATGGCCTCGGCGGTGCTTGTACGCATTGACACTATCCCAACTGTTAGTAGCTGACAGAAAAGTGCATACTTCCCAAAATTGAATGCACCTGTTGGAATCGTCTCATGACAAAAACTCAGCCACAAGCCCTCTGGATTTACGCCCACCCCGAGGTGAAGTCCTTCAACCGCGACCTCTTTGACGCCGGCCGGGCCGAGCTGGAGAAAACCCACACCGTGGAAACCAGCGATCTCTATGCGATGGGTTTTGACCCGCTGCTCACCAGCGCCGACTTCGGCAGCCACGCCCACGACGATGACCCCTTCATGACCCGCTGGGTGTCGGCCCGTGCCGACGGCGAGGTTCCCGCCGACGTCCTCGCCGAGCAGAACAAGCTCCTGGCCGCCGACCTGATCGTGATTCAGTTCCCGCTGTGGTGGTACGCGGTTCCGGCGATGCTCAAGGGATGGATGGACCGGGTGTTTGCCTCGGGCTTCGCGTTCGACATCGAGGATCCCGAAACCGGTGGCAGCCTGCGCTACGGCGACGGCCTGATGCGAGGCAAGCGCGCGCTGATCGTGGTCACCGCGGGGGAGCACGCGACGGCCCTGGGCCCGCGCGGCATCTCCGGGGACATCGACACGCTGCTGTTCGGGCTGACCCACGGCACCCTGTTCTACACCGGAATGTCGACCCTGCCGATCCACCTGATCGACCAGGCCGATGACATCACCGCCGAGAGCTCGGCGCGGGAGATCACCCGCCTGACCGAGCGCCTGGTCGGGGTGCACGAGGAGGTACCGGTGCCCTACCGCACCCGCAAGAGCGGCCAGTACCGGCCCGCGCGTGTGCTGCGCGACGAGTTCGTCCCGGGCCGCGTGGATCTGGGAATCCACCGCACCGAGGGCGAGTAACGAGGACGCCCGGGCACGCCGCGCACCCCTGGGGTCCTCGTCGCTGCCCGGGCGGAATCCCGTGCCCGGCCACGCCGTTACCCCCTGGGGTCCTCGTCGCTGCCCGGACGGTTTTCCCGTGTCCGACCACGCCGCCTCCCCCTGGAGCGTGGTCGGGCCTCCCGGCTAGACTCGGTTCCAGGCGTGTGCGACCTCCGGCCGCGCCCCGACAGCAGGGATGGTTCTTCGATGACGCAGGCCGAGCAGGTTACCGATCCGATCGCCTATCACGGGGAGGGTGCCGTGTGGTCGCCCACCTGGGGTGGACTGCGCTGGGTGGACATGCTCGCCGGAGACATCCTGAGCCTCGATGCGCGCACCGGCCGGGTGGACCGCCTGGACACCGGATCCTCGGTGGCCGCGATGATCCGTCCCCGCGAAAACGGCGGCTTCCTGGTGGTGACCGAGCGCGAGTTTGCGCTCTGGAATGAGAGCGGCCGGGAGTGGGTCTCGGATCCGGTGTGGCAGGGTGCCACGCACCGCTTTAACGAGGGCAGCACAACCCCCGAGGGTAACCTCTTTGTGGGCACGATGGGCTACGACCAGGTTCCCGGAACCGCCGAGGTATTCGGTTTCGGCGCGAACCGCGAAATCACCCCGCTCTTTGACGGCGTAACCATTTCCAACGGCATGGGATTCACCGCTGATGGTTCCCTGATGTACTACGTGGACACCCCCACCCGCCGCATCGACGTGTTCGACTATGCGGACGGCGTCCCCACCAATCGACGCCCCTTCGTGACCCTGCCCGAGGGCATCGGCGGTCCGGATGGGCTGTGCGTGGATGCCGAGGACGGCGTCTGGCTCGCCCTCTACGGCGGCTCGGGCGTGCGTCGGTATGACCGCCACGGAGTACTGACCGACACGATCGATCTGCCCGTCAGCAAGGTCACCTCCTGCACCCTGGGCGGCGAGGACCTGCGCACCCTCTACATCACCACCTCGCGGGAGTTCCTGGAACCGCATGAGGAGCCGCTGGCCGGATCGGTGTTTGCGGCAACCGTCGCGATCCCGGGCCGTCCCGTCACCCCGTTTGCGGGTTAGGGCATGGGCGCGCTGAACGACACCCCGCTGCTCGGGGTTCTCTTCGATATGGATGGCACCCTGGTGGATTCCACCGAGTTCATCGAGTTTGCCTGGTCCAGCTGGGCCCGGGACCTCGGCGTGGAGACGCCTCCGCTCGAGCGCCGTCACGGACGACCGGCCCGCGACATCATCGCCGAGTTTGCCCCGCCCGAGCGCTTTGACTACGCCTTCGACCGGCTGGAATGGTGGGAAACCCGTCCGGATGCGCCGATTACCCCGCGGCCCGGGGTGCACGACTTCATCGCGCAGCTGGGCGATATCCCCTGGACCGTGGTGACCTCGGCCACCTATCCGGTGGCCCTCGCCCGGCTGAACGCCGCGGGCATCCCGGTGCCGGACACGATGGTGACCGCCCGCGACGTGACGCGGGGCAAGCCCGATCCCGAACCCTTTGCGACCGGGGCCGCCCGGCTGGGCCTGGACCCGGCCACCTGCTTTGCGGTGGAGGATGCCGAGGCCGGAGTGCACGCGGCCGTGGGCGCGGGCTGCGTGACCCTGGCCACCTCCTCGATCGCCTCCGAACGCACCCTGCTGACCCCGCTCGCCCACGCGGTGCTGCCGGATCTGCGCGGGGTGCGGGTGGACGGGGATCGCACCGGGTTCCACATTCTGCTGCCCGAGAGCTAACCGCGTATTTCATTGATCCGTGAATCGTGTTAGCGTTGATTCATGGATCATCGTGAACGCATCATCGAGGTGACCGCGCGCCTGCTCGCCGACTCACCCACCGGCGAGGTCTCCACGCGCGCCGTGGCCGAGGCCGCGGGCGTACAACAGCCGACCCTGTATCGCCTGTTTGGAGACAAGGACGGCCTGATTCGCGCCACCATCGACGCCGCGTTCGAGTCCTACCTCGGTGGGAAGCGGGCGGCGGTACCGGGGGATGACCCGGTGGCCGATGTGCGCGAGGGCTGGGATCGCCACACCGCGTTTGCCCTGGCCCATCCGGCCCTCTACCGACTGACCTTCCAGGGTGGGGCCGATGCCCCGGGCGGTGCGCTCGCCGAGGCCTATGATCTGCTCGGTGCCCTCGTGGTGCGCGCCGGTGCCGCCGGCCGCCTGCGGATCGACGCCGACCGGGCGACCCGCACGATCATGGCCGCCAACACCGGCATCGCCCTGGCCCTGGTCACCCGTCCCGAACTGCACCCGGATCCCTCGATCTCCCACACCGTTCGGGATGTAACCCTCGCCGGGATCTTCACCGACGCCGCGGCGCCGGGCACCTCGGCGGTGGCCGGGGCCGCCACCACCCTCGCCAGCGCCCTGGAACACGGGACCGACGAGCGGGTAGACGCCGCCGCCTTCACCGCCGCCGAAACGGCCCTGCTGCGCGAATGGCTGGGTCGGCTGGGAGGTGCCGCATGATTGGCGGCGCGGTGATTGAGTTCCTGCGCGAATGGCTTGCCCGACTGGGAGGTGCCGCATGATCGTCGGCACGGTGGTCGAGTTCCTGCGCGAGTGGCCGGGGCAGCTCGGAGGTGTCTCGTGATTGGCGGCGAGGCGGTCGAGTTCCTGCGCACGGTGAAGGAGGGCGACCGGATCGTGGTGCGTTATCGCCTGCCCGACGGCAGCGCTACCGACGCCCTGGGCTGGTTCCTGCGCTCGGATGAGAGTGCGGTGGCGATTGCCACCAGGCGCGGCATGGAGGTCGTCGATCTGTCGACCGTCATCGCCGCCAAGCAGGTCCCGCCGCCCCCGGAACTTCGGAGTCGTCGCACCACTTAGTGCCCCGCGCACACCATGCTCGGGGAACCCCGGAGTCGTCGGACCGCCTAGTGCCCCGCGCACATCACACGCGGGGATCCCCGCGGCCGTCGCGCCGCCTAGTCCCCGCGTGCGTTGGTGAGGAGTTCGATTCGCTCGCCGAGGTAGGAGCCGAGGCCGATCGCCGCCGCATCGTTGCCGGGAACCCAGCGCACCAGGGGCTCGCCGTCGCGCACAAACAGTGCCCCGGGGGAGACCGCTAAGGCTTCGGGATCCTGATCAATCGGCGTCCATCCCAGGTTGATCACGGTGCCCGGCGCAATCTTTGCCCGCTGCGCGGCGCTGCGATACTCCCGGCGCTGCTCGGCGAGCACCGACTGGTGCCCCGGCCAGCCGGGTTCGCTCGCCCGCACCACCTCGCCGGTCTCATACAGGTCGCCCTCGGGCCCGAGCAGCAGGCTACCCAGCCGCCACACCTCACCCCGGGGGATCATCGCCGCCCGACGCGGAATCATCAGCCGGGTGTGGGCGGGCACAAACTCGGCGCGCAGTTCGGCGGGGATTCCCGCCGCCCGCAGGGTGGCGAGGGCCCGGGTGATGATCTCGGGCAGCGGGGGAACACGATCACTCATGGGGATCCTTCGAGACTCGCGGATGTGCTGCCCCTATCGTCCCACGTCGTTCGAACCCGAGGGGCGAACCCGCTACGCTCGGAGCATGTCCGACATCACCTATGCCTCGATTGATCCGCGTGACCCGCTCGCCCTGTCGATTCTGACCTCGTATCTGCGCGAGGAGGCCGAGCTTCGGGACGGCGTGACCCCCGCTCCCGAGCGCCTGCGCGAGGCACTCGGATCCGCCGAGATCGCCGCACTGCAGGGTACGGGCGGCGACCTGATCATCGCCCGGCGCGGGGATTCGGTGCTCGGCTGTGGCGGCGTGCGCTGGATCGATGGGGACACCGCCGAACCCACGCTGATCTATGCGCTTCCGGCCTTCCGCGACGCGGACATCGAGGCCGGAATCGCGGCCGAACTGGCACGCCGTACCCGCCTGACCGGCCGCCGGGTCACCCAGCCGGGCGACCCCCGCTAGGACACACCGCCGGCCGCGACCCACAATCTGGGTCGCGGCCGGCGGTGTGTGTGACGACCTAGTCCTCGGCCGGGTAGGTGTAGAAGCCCTCGCCCGTGCCGCGTCCCAGCTTGCCCTTGTCGATGAAGTTCTCCTTGAGGTACGCGGCGAATTCGGCCCGCGGCGCACCCGCGGCCAGCGCGATGTTGTAGGCGGTGTTCAGCCCCACCACGTCGAGGATCTGGAACGGACCCATTGGTGAGCCGGTGCCCACCCGCCAGGTCTGGTCCACGCTCTCCGGGGTGGCGTATCCGCCGGTCACCAGGTCCGCGGCCGCATCCAGCAGCGGTACCAGCAGCGAGTTGAGCAGGTAGCCGGCCTTCTCCTTGAAAATCTCGATCGGGACCATGCCGATCTCCTGGGCAAATTTCACCACCCGGGCAAACACCTCCGGGTCGGTTTCCGGGCTGCCCATGATCTCGGCCGTGTTGTGGATCCAGACGCGGTTGGCGAAGTGCAGCGCGAGGAAGCGATCGGGGCGTCCGGTGGACGGGGCGATATCGCTGGGCAGCAGCGTCGAGGAGTTGGTGGCGAAGATCGTGTGCTCGGGGGCCGCCGCCGCGAGACGGGTGTAGGTGTCGGTCTTGACGGTGATGTTCTCGGGTACCGCCTCGATCACCAGGTCCGCATTCGCCACGGCCTCGGCCAGATCGGTGGAATAGGAAATGTTTGCCAGGCCCCGTGCGGCGCTCTCCTCGGTGGCCCCGGGGAGTTCCCGGGCATAGACCTTGGCGAGTTCGGCGAAGCGGGTTCGGGCCGCCTCGATTGCCGCATCGTTGATGTCATAGGCCACCACGGGGAACCCGTGAATCGCGGTCTGGAAGACAATCTGAGAGCCGAGAACACCGGTCCCAAGAACGGTGATGTTACGCATGCTGACCTCTTCTGAAGATACCTTGATGGGCCCGGGATTGTGGGCCCGTACCTCCATCATGCACCTGTTATGAAAACTCGGCTAGGGGGTGCCCGATTCGAGTGCCCCGTTTGCGGGTGTATGTTCGCCGAGCGCAGAAATGTATAGTGACGGCGGGGGCGAACCGGCCAGATCCAGACCGGCGTAGAGCGGGAAAGATCACAAGGAGCCGAAACTGATTCGCCTGTCAGCGCGCCTACCACGGCTCGCACTCACCCGAGCAATGCTGATTCCGCGCCTGGATATTTCCGGGTTGGTGCTGATCGAGGCCCCACCGGGTGCCGGCAAAACCACGCTGGTTTCGCAGTGGTCGGCGGCCCGTCCCGAGCGCTCGGGCGTCTGGGTCGGGGCGAGTCGCACCGAGTCCCGCGCGCGCTTCTGGGGTGTCCTGCACCTGCTGCTGACCGCCCGGGAACCCGTCGATCCGGTCGGCGCGTTTTCCCGCGAGGGGCTGATTCGCTGGCTCGGGCCGCTGGGGGAGCAGACCATCGTCATCCGGGATGCCCACCGCATCACCGATCCGGAAATCCTCGAGGACATCGTGCGGGTGGTCCGCGCCTGCGCCAATATTCGCTTTATCGTGTTTGGCCGCGACCTGGGGGCGCTGCTGGCCCGGGCCGACGGTGCCGGGATCGAGCGTGAGCTGCTCACCCGCGATGACCTCCTGCTGGGGGCGGACGAGACCGCCGGCTACTTCCGCCTGCTGGGATATCCCGATCCCGATCGCGCCGCCTCCGCTGCCGACACCCGCCTGGATGGAACCTTCGGCACCCTGCACGCGGTGGCGCACGGCACCCCCGCCCATCCGCTGACAACCCCGTCCGGCGGGCTGCTGAACGGCGGGGATACCGTCTTCGACTGGTATCTGGACCGGGTGCGCGCCGACCTCATCACGGACACCAGCTTCGCCCGCTTCCTGGCCCTCGGCCTGCCCGACGAGATCCCCGCCGACCTGATTTCGGCGGTCACCGAGGGGGATGCCGCGGCCACCGCGCAGATCTCGGGCCTGCTGAACGTGGGAGTGTTCGGGCCCGATGCCCGCGACGCCGATGCCGCCGGCCGCTATCCGCTGGTCCTGGGGCCCCGCCTGCGCGCGCGGATGGTCACCGAGCTGCGCGAGGCCCATCCGACCCAGCATGCGGCGGCCGCTCGCCGCATCATCCGCTGGAAGATGCGCAACGGATACCCGGCCGAGGCCCTGGCCCGGGCGGTCGCGATCGGCGACCTGGACCTGGCCACCGAG
Organism: Mycetocola sp. JXN-3; assembly: GCF_014522285.1. Lineage (GTDB taxonomy): Bacteria > Actinomycetota > Actinomycetes > Actinomycetales > Microbacteriaceae > Mycetocola > Mycetocola saprophilus. Next base: position 3,180,159 of record NZ_CP041635.1, on the reverse strand, counting down.
GTGGTGTGGCGCAACTTTGGGCCGCTGATGAGCCGGCACGGTTCGGTGGTGGCCCGCAGCCTGCGCCGCATCCCGCTCGGTGAGATCCGCCGCTTCCCGATGCTCTGCATGACCCTCGCCCTGGTCTACAACTCCAGCGGCCTGACCCGCCTGCGCGGAACCGAGTACTTCGGGCTGGCCCTCGCCGCCGTGCGGGACCGGCTGGTCACCGCGCCGGTTCACGAGCGGGCACTGCTGCTCTCGATGCAGTCGGTGGCCAACCGGGTGATCGGCCGGTTTGGTCCCGCGGTCGCGGCCGCCAAGCTCGCCGAGGACGCGATCACCGCGTTGCCCCTGGACGCCCGGGAAACCCTGGGCCCGGTGTTGCCCGTGCTGGGTGCCCACCTGGCGATCACCCTGCACTATGCCGGAAGCAGCGTGCACGCCCTGGACATTCTGGGGGCGGCGCTGGCCGCCACCGACTCCGCGATCCCCGAGGATCGGGTGCATGTGCTCGCGCTGATCGCCGGAATCTCGGCGGCGCGCGGCGACTTTAGTAAGACCCGCGAGGCGCTCGACCGGCTCGATCAGATCGGTCCGCTGGTGGCCCAAAACCGGCTCTACCTCACCACCCTGGAGGCCACCGCCCGTGCCACGCTGGCGCTCGAGGCGGGGGAGGCGGATCGGGCCGTCGCCTTCCTGGAGACGTACCGGGAGGAGCTGGAAACCAGCGAGCACTGGCCCGCGGCGCTCAGCATCCTGACCCTCGCCGATCTGATGCGGGGCATGCGCGTGGGGGCCATCACCCGGCTCGACTCGCGGCTCAACGACGAACGACGCCCGCCGATCCATCCGCTGGTGCGCAGCCGGTTAACCATCCTGCGCGCGGATCTGGAACTCTTTGGCGGCGACCTGGCCCGCGCCGACCGGCTGGCCGCGCAGCTGATCTCCTCGGATCCCGAAACCGTGCTGTATCGCGCCCGACGCGAGCTGGCCGCCGGGCAGGTGCGCGACTGCGCGGTGCGGGTGAGCGAGCTGACCCTCGATGCCCTCACCCCGCGCTGGCAGGTGCTCTCCAAGCTGCTCCTGGCGGCGGCCACCGTGGACGATGATGATCCGCGGCTCAGCCTGGACGCGCTGGAGGGTGCCCTGGCGATTCTGGCGGAAACCGGGGTCACGCTGGCGCTGCTGGCCGTGCCCCATGAGCGCCTGGTTCGGCTCGAGGCCCGCGCCCGCGTCGAGGGAAGACTGGCCCTGGCCGAGGCACTGAACGCGCGGCTGAGCGTGCTGCCCAACGTGTGGGAGTCGGCCCCCGAACACGTTCACCTCACCACCCGGGAGCGCCTGGTGCTGCGCCACCTGGCCCACGGGTTGACGGCACCCGAGATCGCGCGGGCCCTCACCGTGTCGCCCAATACCGTGAAAACCCAGTCCCGATCCGTGTATCGCAAGCTGGGGGTGAGCACCCGGGGCGACGCGATCATGCGCGCGGCCCGGCTGGGTTTGATCGGGGATCCCACCCCGTAACGGATGCCGGGTGAACCCGAGGGTGAAAACCGGACCTCCGGGGTTCGGCCACCAACATTCGAGGGTTACGCTGATCCACGAATCCTCCTCCCCCCTAAGGACGGACCGTCCCCGCCTCGATGCCCACAACTGCTTGAGGCGGGGATTTTTCACTCGCGACCGCCGGGCCCTCGGGCGTGTACCCGGGCGCGCTGGCTAGGATGGCCAGACAGCGCACACAGCCGAGGAGACCCGCGATGAGTGATACCGAGCCCGCACCCGTTCCCGTTTCGCGTGATGCCCGACATGCCCGCGCGACCCCGGAACCCGCGGAGCCGGGCGCCCGTGCCTCCCATGATTTTCGGGTGGATCTGGAGCGGATTCGATTCTCGCCGTATTTCTCCCGGCTCTCCGCGGTCACCCAGGTGATGCCCCAGGCCACCAGCGGCCCGGTCATCCACAACCGGCTAACCCACTCGATTAAGGTCACCGCGGTGGCCCGCGAGATCGCCGTGGGGCTGCTCTATGCCGACGCCCCGACCCGGGCGATCATCGACCGCCTCGGCGGCTGCGATCCGGTGGTGGTGCAGGCGGCCGCGAGCGCCCACGACCTGGGACACCCGCCCTTTGGCCACCTCGGCGAGCAGGTGCTGGATCGGGTGGCCCGCGATCATCTGGGGCTCACCGAGGGCTTCGAGGGCAACGCGCAGACCCTGCGCATCCTGGCCGAGCTCGACACCCACGGTGCCGCCCAGCCCGGGCTCAACCTCACCACCGCGGTGCGCGCGGCGGTGCTGAAGTACCCCTGGACCCGGCTCGAGTGGCGCGATGCGTATACCGATCTGCCGCCGCATGAGCGTCCGCGTGGCGTGGGCCAGCCGAGCGTCACCGGGGCGCATAAGTTCTCGGTGTACTCGCTGCATGCTCGCGAGGTGGAGGCCGTGCGCGCCGCCTATCCGGCGATCGCGCCGTGGCAGCAGACGGTGGAGTGTTCGATCATGGACATCGCCGACGACATCGCCTACTCGCTGCACGACCTCGATGACTTTTACCGGGCCGGGGTGCTGCAGCACGCGACCGTCTCGGCCGAGCTGCGCACCTGGCTGCGGGACCGGGCGGAGATGGCGGCCCTGGATGCCGCCGAACTGGCGGCGCGTCCGCGCGTGCCCGGCTACCGGCTGGAGGCCCTGCGTCGACACCTGCTCAGCCGCGACGGCTGGATCGCCGACGATGAGGCCTTCGGCAACGCGGTGGATCGGGTGGCCGAGGAGCTCGTGGACGGCCTGCTGGCGGTCCCCTTCGACGGCGGGATCGGGAGTGAACGCGAGCTTTCGGCGTTCATCCGCCGTTGGCTCGATCGCTTCCAGGGATCGATCGTGGTCGAGGAGCACCCGCACGTGCGCAGCAGCCACGTCCGCCTGGCCACGCAGGCCTGGCACGACGTGATGGTGCTGAAGTTTGTGCACACCCGCTTTGTCCTGGAAAACCCCGATCTCGCCACCACCCAGCGCGGGCAGGCACGGCTGGTGGAGGCGCTGGTGCGCGGGCTGGATGAATGGCTGCGTGATCCCGACGATGCCGCCCGTGCCCCGCGTCGCCTGCTGGAGCAGGTGGAGGAGGCGACCGAGAGCTATCATGAGCTGCGTCGCGACGATCCGTGGCGGCTGCAGGGGGTCAGCGACGACGCCAGCCTGGCCCGCCGCGGCCGGGGGCGCGCGGTGATCGACTATGTCGCCTCGCTCACCGATGCGCAGGCGCAGTCGGTGACGGCGCAGCTCGGCCGCTAGCTGTCCCCCATTTGGTCGACCGCTTGTCCCCAGTTTCGCTCGGGCGCGGCGTGTTGGCGGAACCGATTGGTGCGCATCCGCATCCGGCAATACTCTCGGAGCTGAATTTTCGCGCGCCCGAATCGCGCGAAGATGGGCGTGAACCCCGGCGAAATACCCTTCGCTCGGGCACTCACGCGTCATAAACGCGGCGAACGCGCGTGAGAGGACCTCCCCCCGATGACCCCGGAACCCAAACCAAACGTCGGCCCCAGCACCTGGATTATCGGTGCCCTGGTGGCCATTTCCGCCTTCTCGATGCTGGGCAGCGGTGGCTTTGGCCGGATGCTCGCCACGCTGGGTCTGGCCGGGTTGGCCACCGGCATCTTCGTGGCCGCCACCGGACGCACCAGCTGGGCGCGCCTGCCCCGCTCGCGCGCGGTGGGCGGCATGGTGGTGGCGCTGAGCCTGGTGGCCATGATGGTTGGTTCGGCGATTTCCCCGCCCCGGGCAACCCAGGCCGATGAGCGCCCGGCGGCCTTCGCGCCGAGTGCCTCGGCGCGGGCGAGTACCGCTCCCTCGCCGACCCCCTCGGCGACCGGGCCGGCCTTCCCCGGAACGTTTAAGGAGTCGGAGACCGCCGGCGACGTGCTGGAGGCGCTGGACGTGCAGCCGGTATCCACCCAGGTCCCGTATGAGGGAGGTGGGCAGTTCGGAGTTGAGGACTCGGAGTCGACGCGCGTCTCGGGCGACGTGACCGATCCCTATACCGGCCGGGTAATCAAGGCCCGCAAGGGAGTGGTTCCCGCCGCCGCGATCCGCCAGGACCACGTGGTGTCACTCAAGAACGCCTGGGAGACCGGCGCGCAGAAGCTGAGCCCCGAGCGGCGCAGGATGCTGGCCACCGACCCGCTCAACGTGGTCACCGTCTCCGCCGCGACCCAGAAGCAAAAGCTGGATGCCGATGCAACCGGATGGCTGCCCACCGACGGCGCCTACCGTTGCGCGTATGTTGCCCGTCAGCTGTCGGTCAAGGCGGTCTACGGGCTGTGGGTGACCCCCGAGGAGCACGCGCGCATGGCCGAGGTCCTGGCCGGCTGCCCGACGCAGGTGACCGTGCACTCGCCGGTGACCCGGGCCGAACCGCGTCCCACGCCGACCCCGGAGCCCGAGCCCGCTCCGGCACCCGCCCCGGTTCCGGCACCGCCCGCACCCGCACCCGCGCCTGCGCCGGCACCGGCCAAGCCGGCTCCCGCGAAGCCCGCGGCACCGCCCGCACCTGCCCCGGCCCCGGCACCCGCCCCGCCGGCCGGCGGGGGAACCGTACACCCGGGATCGTTCTGCTCCTCGGGCGGCGCGACCGGGCACACCGCCAAGGGAACCCCGATGGTCTGCGGCACCGCCAAGGACGGCCGTCTGCGCTGGATCTCGCAGTAGAAACCCAGAAACGAACCGTTCCTCATGATGTCTCGTTCACCGCGCCGTCCAGTCGGTATCAGCACGGCGATCGTTGCGGCCGTGATAGTCGTTTTAGCGTCGATCATGACGGTGTCTCACGGAACCCCTGGGCTACTGGCTACAATTTCTCTGGCCGGGATTTGCACTGGACTATACGTCCTGATCTCCGGGCGTGGAGGCTGGGCGCGGCTGCCAGAATCTCGTGCCATTGGTGGTGCAGTACTGGGTGGCAGCATGGTTCTGATCATGATTGCGGTCTCAATCTCAACTTCGAATACGAGTGTGCCCGAAGCGAGAGTGCCCGGAGCTGAACCTAGCGCGTCGCCGCGACCAAGTACCTGGCCATCGGCGCTTCCTGGCACGTTCAATGAGTCTTCCCTGGCGATGGAAGCACTTGATGCGCTGGAAGTTCTGCCTGAAACCAGCGCGGTTGGAATTGTCGATCAGTCACAGTTTGATGTGTATTCGGGCACCAAACAACGAGTCCCACGTGGCACCCACGACGCCTACACCGGTCTGGAATTGCCGATCAACGGAGGCGACGGAGCGGTGGTGGTTGATCACGTTGTTTCATTGGAAAACGCCTGGGCGACCGGTGCGCAGGATCTTTCACCGGAACGACGTCGGCTCTTTGCGACTGACCCGATTAACACGGTATTCGTTGCGGGACTAATCGGGCGCAACAAGGCTGGTGCCGACGCATCTAAGTGGTTGCCATACGATTCAGCGTATAGATGCTCGTATGTGGCCCGGCAGGTCTCGGTGAAGGCAGTGTATGGGCTATGGGTAACTCCCGCCGAGCGCGCGAGTATTGCCGATGTCTTAGTGGCGTGCCCTCAACAACGGACTGTTAAATCCTCTGTCACTTCGGCACAGCCACGCCCTGCGTCGCCATCCCAACGTGAAGTGGGACCATCGCCTGCGATCCCGACACCGGTCAAGCCTGCCCCGGCAAGGCCAGCGCCCACGAAATCGGCGAGCCCGCCGGTGATTGTGCCTGAACCGGAACCCATCCCTGAAGTAGAACCCGATCCAGAACCATTGCCGTTACCGGAACTTCCGATGCCCCTGGAACCGGCACCTACCTCCGAACGGCCACCTTCAAACGGTGGCGCTGTGGGATCGGGGAAATTCTGCTCGCAGTCAGGGTCTATTGGTTACTCGGTCAACGGGAAACGAATGGTTTGTACGCGCACCAGTTCGGACTCTCGCTTGCGTTGGCGGAGCGGATAGCAACCCATGCAGTGGCAACAGGAATAATCGAGTGTCCCCATTCTGACCCTGCACCCGTGCCGCCCGGCAATATCCGGGCGGCACGGTCGAATGCCTAGTGGGCGGCTCCGGCGACGTAGTGTCCCGGCACCATTCGGGTGGCCACACCGAAGCGGTTGAACGCGTTGATGGCCACGATCACGCCGATCAGGTGCACCAGCTCGGTCTCGTCAAAAACCGCCGCCGCGCGGGCATAGACGGCATCGGGCACAAACCCATCGGTGATGACAGTGACGGCCTCGGTCAGCTCGATCGCGGCAACCTCGCGGGCGGTATAGAAGTGGCGTGACTCCTCCCAGGCGGTGAGCTGGATGATTCGTTCGGCGGTGTCCCCGGCCGCCAGAGCGTCCTTGGAGTGCATGTCCAGGCAGAACGCGCAGTGGTTGATCTGCGAGGCGCGGATCTTCACCAGGTTGACCAGCGCGGGATCCAGGGTGCCCCCGGCGACCGAGTCGAGTCGGACCAGCGCCCTGAAAATCTCGGGTGCGTGGGCGCTCCAGTCGGTGCGCGGGGTGTGCTCGTTGTTCAGGGTTGTTGTGGTGTTCATACTCCGAGCGTAGGTTGCGGTTGGTCCGGGAGTAAGATCCACCTATATGGGAAAAAACCAGACCAATTCCGGCTCGCCGCTGCTGGCTCGCGCGGGGGTGGACCTCCACCTGGACCTTGCCGAAACGGGCATTCGGGCGGGCCTCGTGACGGCGCTGCGGGAGGCCATCGCCACCGGCCGGCTGAGTCCGGGCACCCGATTGCCCGCCTCGCGCGCGCTCGCCGTGGACCTGGGGATTGCCCGCAGCAGTGTGACCGAGTGCTATGCGGAGCTGATCGCCGAGGGGTGGTTGATCGCCCGTCAGGGGTCGGGGACCCGAGTCGCCGCCCGCACCGTGCCTCTCACCCCGCCCTCGTCGCCCCCGCATCCCGAACCACGACGGATGCCTGCGGCCACCCTGATTCCCGGGGCCGCCAACTTCGCAGAGTTTCCGCGTTCGGCCTGGTTGGCCGCCGGCCGTCGGGCGCTGACCGCCGCACCCCACACCGCGTTTGGGTACGGCGATCCGCTCGGACAGCCGGTCCTGCGCCGTGCCCTCGCCGACTATCTGGGCCGCGTGCGTGGGGTCCGGGCGGATCCGGCGCGGATCGTGATCACCGCGGGGTTCTATGACGGCCTGGACATCATGGCGCGCGCCCTGCGCACCCGCGGTGCTCGGAGCGTCGCCACCGAGGCGTACGGGCTGGGGCTCTACCGGAGGCGGCTCGGCGAGGCGGGACTGACGCTGCCCACCCTCGCGGTGGATGAGTCCGGCGCTCGGATCCGGGACCTGGCGGCCCTGGATACCCCCGCGGCGGTCCTGCTGACTCCCGCGCACCAGTTTCCCACCGGGGTGGTGCTCTCCCCGGAGCGTCGCGGCGCGGCACTCGCCTGGGCGCGGGACACGGATGCGGTGATCCTTGAGGACGACTACGACGGCGAGTTCCGCTATGACCGCCGCCCGGTGGGCGCGCTCCAAGGGCTAGATCCCGAACGGGTGGTGTACTTCGGAACCGCGAGTAAGTCGCTGGCCCCGGCGCTGCGGGTTTCCTGGATGGTGGTGCCCGAGCACCTCCTTGCGGCGGTGCAGGGGGCCAAGGGCGCGCTGGATAACGTGAGCGCGCTTGAGCAGCTGACCCTGGCCGAGTTCATCACCTCGGGTGCGCTGGATCGCCACGTACGGATGCGGAGGCAGAGCTATCGGCGGCGTCGCGACCAGCTCGTGGATGCGGTGCTGCGTACCTCCCCGGACCTGCGGGTCAGCGGGGTTGCCGCCGGGTTGCAGGCGGTGATCGAGCTGCCCCCGGGGACCGAGGGGCGGGTGCTGCATGCGGCGCGGGAGCGCGGGGTCATGGTGAGCGCGCTCTCGGAGTTTCGGCAGGTCGAGGCCGCGGCGGACACCCGGGTGCGCGAGGGACTGGTGGTGAACTTCTCGGCGGTGTCCGATGCCGTGTGGGAGTCGGCGCTGACCGAGCTCTGCCAAATCCTGCCCTAGCGGGGTGTGACCCGGCCACGGTCGGTGGCTCATGGTCTGATGGTTTCGGGCGATCATCCGCGCCATCCACCCCACCACCAGAGGATTTGTTGTGTCTGCCCGTCGTCGTCGCCCCAGCCCCAAAACCGCCGCACTGCTGTCCATTCCGGCACTGATCGCGGCCCTGATTGTCGGGGCGCTCTCGCTCGGGGAGACCGATGCCCAGCCGTATCCCACCCCCGGGGCGGCCGCATCCGGTGTCCCCGGTACCTCCGGTACCTCCGGCACCGATGCGTTCCCGGCCGGGTTTGAATCGGCGGGCAATGCGCGGGATCTGCTCGCCACCATCCCGGTGCGCGGACGCGCGCCGGGCACCGGATACGATCGGGTCGCCCGCTTCGGGACCGCCTGGTTCGACGTGGAGAAAAACGGGTGTGACACCCGCAACGATATCCTCGCCCGGGATCTCACCGAGGTGACCACCCGCGGCGGCTGCCGGGTGCTGACCGGCGTCCTGGACGACCCCTACACCGGCACCCGGATCGAGTTTGAACGCGGGGAGAAAACCTCTCAGGCGGTGCAGATCGATCACGTGGTGGCGCTGAAAAATGCGTGGCAGACCGGGGCTCAGGCCCTCACCGATGATCGCCGTCGCGAGCTGGCCAACGACCCGATCAACCTCCTCGCGGTGGACGGCCCCACCAACACCCAAAAGAGCGATGGCGACGCGGCCACCTGGCTGCCCCCGCGCCGCGCCGCCTGGTGTGGGTATGTCGCCCGGCAGGTGTCGGTGAAGGCCGCCTACGGGCTCTGGATGACCCGGGCCGAACACGACCGGATCGGCGAGATCCTCGAATCCTGCCCCGATCAGCAGGCGGCCCGCTCACCCTTCGCGCGGTAATTTGACAGAAATAATTACACAAGAACTATTGCACAACAGTTCTTGTGCAATACTGGGGGCATGACCGATCAGACACCGCACCGCACCGATGCCGCCGCCCTGCGAGTCCTCGCCCACCCCACCCGGGTTCGATTGCTCGCTCTCCTGCGCGAACACGGTCCGCAGACGGCCGCGCACCTGGCCACCCACATCGATGAGGCGCCGGGCACGCTGAGCTATCACCTGGGCAAGTTGGCCGAGGCCGGGTTTATCGAATCCGCGCCCGAGGCGGGGGTCGATCGACGCGAAAACTGGTGGCGGGCCCGGCATGAGCTCACGTCCTGGAGTGATTCCGAGGTGCTGGGTGATCCCGAACGGCGATCCGCCTCGCGCGACTTCCAGCGCCTGATCGGACAGTTCTATGCGACTCAGCATGCCGCGTATATCGACTCCCTGGAGCTTCTGGAACCCGAGTGGATCGACGCGGCCACCACCGGTGACCGCGTCCTACGGCTCACCGCGAGCGAGCTGGGGGACCTGAGCGCCGAGCTCTCGGAACTGTTTGACCGGTGGGGTGCACGATCCGCGACCCACGTCTCCGGTGACGGCTCCGAGGCCGTGATTCTTGTGGGGCAGGCCTACCGCAAACCAGCGGTCACATGAGCCCCCGCGGGCGCAGCCTCGCCTCGCTGGTCGCGCTGCTGTGTGGTCACGTGCTCTCGCGGACCGGCAACGTGGTGGCCCTGTTCGCGATCCCCTTTTCGGTGCTCGCGGGTGGTGGCGGTCCCATCCAGGTGGGCATCGCCGCTTTTGCGGCCACGGTGCCGGTGGTCATCGGAGGCCCCTTTGGTGGGGTCCTCGTTGATCGGGTGGGATATGTGCGGGCAAGCGTGGTCGCCGATCTCATCAGCGGTGCCACGATAGCGCTGATCCCGATCCTCGCCGCCACGGTGGGGCTGCCCTTCCCGCTGCTGCTCGTCCTGGTTTTCCTCGGCGGACTCCTCGATACCCCGGGCGAAACCGCTCGCCGGGTCATGCTTCCACAGATTTCGGAGGGTGCGGGGATTCGGCTGGAGCGCTCGGTGGGATTCCTCGATGCCAGCACCCGGCTCTCCACCTTGCTCGGCGCGCCGCTCGCCGGGGTGCTGGTGGCGGGGCTGGGCGCGTATCCGGCCCTGAGCGTGACGGCGGTCGCGTTCGGTCTCTCGGCGCTCATCACCGCGATACTGGTGCGGATGCCGCGCATCGAGGCCCCCGTGCAATACCCGGAGAGCCCCGCCGGGTACTGGCAGGATTTGCGGGTGGGCCTGCGCTTTGCGATTGGGGATCCGCTTTTGCGCCTGGTGGTGGCCATGGTACTCATCACCAACATGCTTGACGCGGCCCGGATGAATACCCTGCTCCCGCTCTATGCAAACGAGTACCTGGGTGGGGCCGCGGGGTTGGGCCTGGTGGCCGGTACCTTCGGCGGGGGCGCGCTGATCGGGTCGGTGGGGTTTGGGTTTATCGCCCACCGGATGCCGCGTCGGATCACCCTGGCGATCTGTTTCACCCTCGCCGGGGGACCATCGCTGATCGTCCCTGCACTGGGGCTAGGGCTGGGGTGGATGATCGCCGCCGCCGCGCTGTCGGGTCTGGCCGCCGGCGCCGTGAACCCGATTCTTGGTGCCGTTCAGCTGGAACGAATCCCGGTGAATCTGCGCGGGCGGGTGTTTGGACTGATCACCGCGGGAGCCTGGGCGGGAATTCCGATCGGCGGGCTGCTCGGAGGGATTTCGGTGAGTCTGATGGGTCTCACCGTGACCTTTGCGGTGATCGCCGTGCTCTACACGGTGACCACGCTGTGGCCGCTGCTCGGCGGAAACTGGCGGCTGATGGAACGCGCCCGTTAGGTGCGCGAGCCCGCGTTCCAGGCGCTCTGCACCATGTCCGCCAGGGTGTGGCGCATCTCCCATTCGAGGTCGCGGGCGGCTGCCGATCCGTCGGCCACGATCCGGTCGGGATCACCCGGGCGTCGCGGGGCAATGTCCGGGTCGAAGGCGATCCCGGTGACCCGCGCCATTTCGTCCATGATCTGCCGAACCGAGAGCCCGTCTCCGCTGCCCAGGTTGTAGACGGCGGCCAGGGGCGTTCCCGCGTCGAGGGCGCGTGCGGCGGCCACATGGGAGTGGGCCAGATCGGCCACGTGCACGTAGTCGCGCACGCAGGTGCCGTCGGGGGTGTTGTAGTCGGTGCCGTTAATGCGCGGGGTTTTTCCCGCCCGCAGCGCATCGATCACCAGCGGGAACAGGTTGTGCGGGCTGGCGTCCCAGAGCCCCGGTTCCCCGGATCCCACCACGTTGAAGTAGCGCAGACTCACGTGGCGCAGGCCCGTGGCCACACCCTGATCGCGCAGCAGCCACTCGCCGATCAGCTTGGATTCCCCGTAGGGAGACTCGGGGTTGGTCGCGGTCGACTCGGTGACCAGGTCGGTGTGCGGGGTGCCGTAGACCGCCGCGCTCGAGGAGAAGACGATCCGGCTGATGCCCAGCTCGGCCATTACCTCCAGCACGGTTGCGGTGCCGGTCACGTTCTGCGCAAAGGTGTGCAGCGGACGCTCGACCGAGACCCCGGCGAACTTATATCCGGCCACATGGATGACCCCGGTGACCCGGTGGGTGACCATGGCCGCCCGCAGGGCGTCTCGATCCAGAATATCGCCGCGCTCGAAGGCGACCCCGGCGGGGATGAACTCGGGCAGGCCGGTCACCAGGTTGTCGTAGACGACGGGGGTGAGGCCCGCAGCGCTCAGGGCACGCGCCACGTGGGCGCCAATATATCCGGCACCGCCGGTTACCAGCCAGGTCATCGGTTCTCCTTGGGGTTGGGGGTGGTGGTCTGCGGGGTCTCCGGCGTCCGGGCGGGATCCGTGGGGTCGCCCGCCCGGATCACGCTGTCGATGGACTCGGCCAGCCGGTCCCGGGCGGCGTCTTCGAGCCCGGCATCGCTGAGGAACACGTCCGCGGCGTCCAGCTCGGCGATCTGGCAGAGCCCGGTGACGCCCCACTTATGGTGATCGGCCACCACCACGACGCTTGCAGCCGACTCGATAAACGCCCGGTTGGTCTCGGCCTCCAGCAGGTTGGGGGTGGTCAGCCCACCCTCGGGGCTGACCCCGTGTACGCCGAGGAAGCACACGTCCACGCGCAGCGCGCGCAGGGTCTGCACGGCAAAGGGCCCCACCAGCGCATCGGAGGGGGTGCGGATGCCACCGGTCAAAATGACCGTTTGTCCGGTTCCTCCCTCATCAAAGACCGCGGCGATGCGCGGCGAGTTGGTGATCACGGTGAGGTCGGGAATGAGCGCCAGGCGGCGGGCCAGCGTATGCGTGGTGGTGCCGGCATTGAGTGCGATCGACATCCCCGGGCGCACCCGCTCGGCGGCCACCTGGGCGATCTGCTCCTTCTCCTCGGCGGCCACCCGGAGGTTGTGGGCAAAGCCCGGTTCGCTGCTGGTGGTGCCGCCGGGCAGGGTGGCGCCGCCGTGGGTTTTGGCCAGGTCGCCGCGGTCGGCGAGGATGCCCAGGTCGCGGCGCACGGTCATCTCCGAGACCGCCAATTCGGTGGCGAGTGTGGTCACGCGCACCTGTCCGTCCCGGCGCAGGCGCTCGAGGATCAGGGTGTGCCGCTGGGGCGGGAGCATCTCGGTCATGGGCCTCATCAGACGTCGGAATATGTGCGATTGTGTTCATTATGCCGGAAAATGCACCTTGAACCAAGCCTGAATGTAAGTATATGATCGCTTTTGTTCGATTCTGAAAGGTAGCCCCCGCATGACCACCGTGTCCCTGCTTCGCACCACGCTCGCCGATGAGCGCGAACTCATCTACTTCGCCGACGCCGGGCACACGATCCCCGAGCCGCCCGCCGATACCCGAGACCTGCCGCCGCGCCCCGGCGCGCACACCGCCGATACCGAGGCGCTCGGCTCGACCATGCGCTTTGATCCGCTGCGCGGGGACTGGGTCGCGTTTGCCGCCCACCGTCAGACCCGGATCTATCTCCCGCCCGCCAACCAGTGCCCGATCTGCCCCACCGCCTCGGGCAACGCGACCGAGATTCCCGCCGCCGACTACGACGTGGCGGTGTTTGAAAACCGCTTCCCGTCGTTTGGCCCCGAGCCCGCCGCGGTGGATCTGACTCCGGGCCTCGGCGCGGTGCGCCCGGCCGTCGGACGCTGTGAGGTGATCGTGTTCGGGTCCGATCACGAGGCCTCTTTGAGTGATATGTCCCCCGAGCGGATGCGCACCATCGTCTCCGCCTGGGCCCAGCGCACCGCCGATCTGCGGGCGATGGAGGGGGTCGAGCAGGTCTTCGCGTTTGAAAACCGCGGGGCCGAAATCGGCGTGACCCTGCACCATCCGCACGGGCAGATCTACGCGTATCCGTTTGTGACCCCGACCACGCGGATCCTGCTCACCCAGGCCGCCGAGCACCGCGCACGCACCGGCGGCAACCTGTTTGCGGACATCCTGGACTTCGAGCTGTCGAGCGGGGAACGGGTGCTCGAACGCGGGCGGTACTTCACCGCGTTTGTGCCGTTCTCGGCGCGGATGCCGATCGAGGTCCACCTGTACCCCAACCGCCACGTGGGCACCCTCGATGAGCTCACCGCCGAGGAGCGCGAGGAGCTCGCGGACATGTACCTGCGCCTGGTGCGGGGGATCGACGCCCTCTATGGCGACCGCACCCCGTATATTTCGGCCTGGTTCCAGGCGCCCGCCACCCATCCGGACCGCGCCGAGGCGCGACTCCACCTGCAGATCACCTCGCCGCGTCGCGCCGCCGATAAGCTCAAGTATCTGGCCGGATCGGAGGCGGCGATGGGGGCTTTTATCGGCGATGTGATCCCCGAGGAGACCGCCGCCCGCCTGCGTGCCACCGCCCCGTACGTCGAAGGAGCCCGCGCATGAGTGCAGTTCCCACCGCCCCGTATGTCGAAGGAGCCCGCGCATGAGTGCAGTTCCCACCTCCCTGGCCGCCGAGTTCCGTGGCCGATTTGGCGCGGATGCCGACGGCATCTGGAGCGCCCCGGGCCGGGTCAACCTGATCGGGGAGCACACCGATTACAACGCCGGATTCGCCCTGCCCTTCGCCATTCCCGCCCGCGCCTTCGTGGCAGTGCGGGCGACCGAGAGCGGCGAAGCCGTGCTGGCCAGCACCTTTGCGGGGGCGGGTTCGGTGCGGGTGCGACTGGACGAACTGGGCCCCGAGGACCCTGGATTTTCGGGCGACGGGGGCTGGGCGCGCTACCTCGCCGGCGTGGTGTGGGCCTTCGCTCGGCGGGGAATCACGCTGCCGGGCATCGAGGTGCTGCTGCACTCGGATGTCCCGGTGGGTGCCGGGCTCTCCTCCTCCGCCGCGGTGGAGTGTGCGGTTGCGGTTGCCGTCAATGACCTGGCCGGGGCCGGGCTGGACCGCTCGGAGCTGGTGCAGATCTGCCACGAGGCCGAGAACGACTTTGTGGGGGCACCCACCGGGATCCTCGATCAGTCGGCCTCGCTCCTTGCTTCGGCGGGCTCGGGGCTGTTCCTCGACTGCCTCGATCGCAGTACCCGCCAGGTTCCGCTGGATCTGGAAGCCCGGAGCCTGGTCCTGCTGGTCATCGATACCCGGGTGACCCACGCGCATGAGAGCGGGGGATACCGCGACCGGGTGGCGTCCTGCCGACTCGGCGAGCGGGTGCTCGGGGTCGGCTCGCTGCGCGAGGTCACGGCCCGAGACTTCGCCGAGCGTGCGCACCTGCTCGATCCCGAAACCCTGCGCCGGGTCCGCCACATTGTGACCGAAAACGCTCGGGTCCAGGATGTGGTGTCGCTGCTGGACGCCGGCCGGCTCGAAGACATCGGTCCGCTGCTGACCGCGAGCCACGTCTCGATGCGGGATGACTACGAGATCTCCAGCCCCGAACTGGATGTGGCGGTGGACACCGCGCTGGACGCCGGGGCGCTGGGTGCAAGAATGACCGGCGGCGGATTCGGCGGCTCGGCCATCGCGCTGGTACCCGCGGCGTTGGCCGAGTCGGTGAGCGCCCGGATCACCGCGGCCTTCGAGGACGCGGGCTGGGTGCCGCCCCACATCTACTCGGTGGTGCCCGCGGCCGGTGCCGGCCGCTAAGACTAGCCGAGCGCTTTTGGCACCGACAGCGTGAGCCGGCCGGTGACGTTTGGTCCTCAGCGGTGGCGTTCGCTGCCGGCCGTGTGCGCCGGCCGAGAGTACGTGAAAACGGGGGCGTGTTCGCGGTGTATCTGGGTACACTGACCTCATGAGCGAGCATGCCCCCGTCGCCGGGCTTACCGGCTGGAACCGCGCCCCCTTCGAGGCCGCCGACATCACCCACGAGGTCTTCGAGCGCGGATCGGGTCCGGGAATCGTCCTGCTGCCCGAGATCCCGGGTATGACCCCCGAGGTGATGGGGTTTGCCGATCACCTGGTGGATCACGGATTCACCGTGGTCATCCCCTCGCTGTTTGGCGATCCGGGCCGTCCGGCTTCCCCCGGTTATCTGGCGCAGTCGGTGGCCAAGGTGTGCGTCTCCACCGAGTTTCGGGCGTTTGCCACCGGCGCGCACAGGCCCGTGGCGGACTTTGTGCGGGCGCTCGCCGCTGACCTGGCCGCGCGTACCCCGGGCCCGGGTGTCGGGGTGATCGGGATGTGCTTCACCGGCGGCTTTGCGCTCGCCGCCGCGGCCTCGGAGAGTGTGCTGGCATCCGTGGTGAGTCAGCCCGCCGCCCCGTTCCCGCTGGGTCGCGCCCGAAAGCTTGACCCGGTGATGTCTCCGGAGGAGTTGGATCGGGTGGCCGCCCGGGCCGCGGCCGGGTCGGTGTGCGCCCTGGGTCTGCGGTTCAGCGAGGATCAGACGGTCCCGCGCGAGCGCTTCGCCACCATTGCGGCAGCCCTGGGCGACGCCTTCGAGGTCATCGAACTCGACTCCTCGCCCGGCAACCCCGGCGGTTTCTCCCGCGGTGCCCACTCGGTGCTGACCGGCGAGGTTCGCGAGCAGCCCGGCCATCCCGCCGCCGAGGCTCGGGCACGCACGGTGGAATTCCTGCGCGAGCGCCTGGGGGTTCCGACGGGCGCCTAGCGCCGATCCGGCTTTTGGCACACCTGCCCCGGACCCGTGGCAACCACGCTCCGGCCCGGTCTGCCGCGCGGGCGACCTTGGCGGGTGCCGAGAACAGCGGACGAATCAGAGCCTAGAGCAGCGAACGAATCAGAGCCTCGGGGCTCAGGTGCTCGGTCCGGGCGCGTGCCAGCAGGCGGGCATGGGTGTCGGCATCCAGGTTCAGGGTGAGTGAAACCGTGGTCGGTTCCTCGTCCCAGTCGAACAGTCCCGGCTGCGCGCTCTCCTCTGTGAAAGAGGGTACCCGGGGAGCCTCGGCTGCGCCCGGGGCGATCGTGCCCTGCGCGGCCGAGGGCGACCCAGCGCTCGCGCTTCCGGCGCTTCCCGCCCCGGTCCAGCCCGGACCACTGGGGATCGCCGTGCGGTTCTGATACGCGGTTGACACCGCGCGGGCGCGCTCATCGGCGGCCTCGTTCAGCGGGTGATTGGCGTGGCCCTTGACCCATTCAAAACGGTAGCGTCGGCCCTGTAGGGCCTCGTCGATCTGCCGCAGAATCTCTACGTTCAGCACCGGCTTACCGTCGGCCTTGCGCCAGCCCTTACGCTTCCAGCCCGGCATCCACTTGGTCACCGAATTGATGACGTACTGGCTGTCGCAGAGAATCAGCAGGTCCTCATCCAGGTGCGCGGTCGCCCGGAAGAGTTCCAGCACCGCCTGAAGCTCGCCCTGGTTGTTGGTCGCGTGCGGCCATCCGCCGGCCGCCCAGCAGTTCTCGTTCACAAACCAGGCCCATCCGGCTGGCCCGGGGTTGCCAAGTGCGGATCCGTCGGCGGCGGCGGTGATCGTCATTCGAAGTGCTCCCTGCTGATGGATGTTGGCATCCGTCGGCTTCCAGTTTCGCAGGTTTAGTGTGCGCGGTCGGCGAGCCGGGCCAGGTAGTGGGTAATCAGCGCGGCCATGTCCACCCGTTCGGGATCCAGCAGCCACTGCACCTGCAGGCCGTCGATCATCGCGATCATCAGGGTCACCTCGGCATCTACCTGCTCGGGGGTCATGCCGCGTCCGATGAAGGCCTGTTTGGATCGCTCGTGCAGGGTGCGGTAGCGATTCACCACCCAGGCGCGTGCCGGATGATCGGGGTCGGTCGCCTCGGCGGCGAGCTGGGTGTGTAGCTGGACGAGTCCGGGCACGCTGGCGTTGTGCAGGATCAGGTCGATCAGCATCTGGTCCGCGGTGTCCGCGGTGACCGCGGCGAACCGCATGCGTTCGAGATCCATCGCATCGCGACGTTCCAGCACCGCCGCGAGCAGATCGGCCTTATTGCCGAAGTGGTAGAGCAGGGCCGGATGGGTCAGGTTACACTCGGCGGCGATATCGCGCAGGGAGGTCCCGTAGTATCCGGTTCGCGCGAAGACGCGCAGCGCGGTGTCCAGGATGCGGTCCCGGGTGCTCGGGGCTGTGGTCGTCATGTTCGCAAGCATAATCGTCCTCCCCCGGGGATCCCGGCCTCATTTCTGGGGTGTTTACCAATGGTCAAAAAGCTGGAGATTCGCCGTGTGCGGCATACCAAAACCGTCAATCCCCGTGTGTGGCGGGCCGCGGGTTGTCAGACTGGAGACGGTGGTGTGCCGCAACGCCCCGAATGCTCGGGCCCGCACCCCACCCAACCAGGGGCAACAAAATAACGCGAGGGTGGTGAACCGATGGTCCAACTGGTGTATTTCTCCGGAGACTCCGGGAACACCCACCGCTTTGTGCAGTCCCTGGGGATCGAGGCGATGCGGATCGGCGACGCCGAGCACCGCACACCCATCTGCCTGACCGAGCCGTTTGTACTGTTGACGCCCACCTACGGTGGCGGTGCCGACTACGCGGCCATCCCCCGGCCCGTGCGCCAGTTCCTGGCCCGCGCCGACAACCGCGCCCGGCTGCGCGGGGTGATCGGTGCCGGGCACCGTAATTTTGGTTTCGCCTTCTGCCTGGCCAGCCGCCTGCTCGCCGACCAGTACAGCGTGCCCGAGCTTTACCGGTTGGACGGTATCGGCACCGACCAGGACCGCGAGCGAATCCTCACCGCACTGACCCGGGTTCTGGGGATGGCTCCAGCTTCGGCCCCCACCACTTCCCCCGCACTCGCCCCCACCGAACTGCTCTCGCCCGCCCGGGTCTCGGTGCCCGCGCCGCAGGTGGCGCCGCCCCCTCCGCTGCGCCGCTCGCGCATTCGGACGGGAGCACAGCCCATCGTGGGGGAGACCGCCCCGGCTGCAACGGCTCCGACCATGCCCGTTGTGGAGACCACCGCGGCGGCTCCTGCCTCGGCCCCGCCCCGCTCAACGTCTGCCTCGGCCGCACCTCCGTCTCGCGGCACCGATGCGGGCGCGCCCGCATCGACCGCCGCACCCGCCACTCGCTCGGGTCGCCGCGCGGCCCGCCTTGCCACCGCAACGGACAGTGGAGCGTCCCAGCCCGTGAACGCGAACGTGCCCGTGGACCCGCCCGCCGCTCGCACCCCCTCGGTCCCATCCGTCACCATCGAGGGGAACCGAAGCGAGCCCGCGGCATCCCGGGGGCACCTGTCTCCGCCTCCGGTCATCGCCGGTACGATCGTCAACCCGGTTCCCACCCTCACCACGGTGGCCGAGCCGATGCGGACCCGGAGTCGTCCCGCGGCCGTGCCGGTGGCTTCGGCTGCCCCGCTCACCCAGGTCGCTCAGCAGCCTCAGGCTGCCCCGCTCGCGTCGGCCGCCCCGCTCGTCCCGACCATCCCGGTTCGGGAACCGCTCGTCCCGACCATCCCGGTTCGGGAGCCGGTCGCCCGGGTCGCCGACCCGTCACCGATGGTGCCCCGCCGCGCTCGCCGCCTGGCGGTGGCCGAGGACTCGGGAATTCCGAGCCCCGGCCCCGCGCCTACGCGGCGGTCGCTGCGGCAGGATCGAGGGTAGTGAGCACCCCGTCGGACATGACCAGCACCTGATCCATCCGATCCAGGTGTGAGTGATCGTGAGTGACCAGCAGGGTCGAGGTTCCACGATCCCGGGTGAGTTCCAGGATCAGCGTGATGATCTCCATCCCGCGAGCATGATCCAGCGCGCTGGTCGGCTCGTCCACGATCAGCACCCCGGGTTCATTCATCAGCGCGCGGGCGATGTTGACCCGCTGTCGCTGCCCACCGGAGAGCTGGTGCGGTCGCTTGTCCTCGTGCCCGGCCAGCCCGACCCGAGCCAGCAGGTCACGCGCACGTTCGCGAGTTGCGGCTCGGGCGGCACGGCTGTGACCGTCGAGCTCGTTCATCACCGCGAGCTGGTCCAGCGCGCTGAGCGCGGGCAGCAGGTTGGCCTGCTGGAAAACGATGCCGATGTGTTCGCGGCGCACCGCGGTGGCCTCGGCTCGGCTGAGTCCCACCAGGTCGACGCCGGCCACGCGCACCTCCCCCGAGTCGGGGGTGATCAGCGCCGAGGCCACCGCGAGCAGGCTGGATTTGCCCGATCCCGAGGCACCGGTCACCGCGGTGATGGTGCCCGGCGGGACCGAGAGTGAGGCGTGATCCACCGCGGTGACCAGGTGGTCGCCGTCGGGAAATGTCAGCGTAACGTTGCGCAGTTCAATCATGAGGGGTCCTTAGTCGGGAGTGGAGAGGAGGGGCGGTTACCGAGCGGCACCGAGCGCGGCCAGCGGATCGCTGCGCAGCACCGGACGGAGGGCAAATGCTCCGCCGATCAGGCCCAGCAGGATCAGGCCCAGCGCGGGCAACCCGATGGTCAGCGGACTGAGGACAAACGGGACCGCGCCGCCCGCGAGGCTGCCCAGGCCCACGGTTACCAGCATCCCGACCCCCACCCCGGCGACGAGCACCACGAGGGCCTGCCCGAGCGTGTCTCGCACGAGCCGTCCGGTGCGGGCACCGAGGGCCTTGAGGACCGCGATATCCGGTCCGCGCTGGATCGTCCAGACCGTGAAGAACGCGCCGATTACCAGGGCGGAGATCCCGAACAGCATCGCCACGATCAGCAGCAGCGAGCCAATCTCCGAGCGGAATGATTCGATCGAAAGGAGCGCGGGGATCGGTGCCCGCGAGACGGTGTGGGTCGCCGAATCGATCGAATCGGGCTGGGCCGAGGAGTCCAGCGAGACCGCGATCACGCTCGCCCAGGCGGGCTGACCGCCGGCGCTCATGATGGACTGCCAGTTGGGCAGGGTGACCCAGGCCACCGAGGAGTGCGCGTACCAGGTGTCGGGGATCAGCGTGGACACGCGAAGGTCCTCCCCGAAGGCGCTCACCGTATCGCCCACGTGCACACCGAGTGTTTGCGCGGTTCCCTCACCCAGGACCACGGTGCCCGGCTGGGGCATCGGGGTTCCGGCGGGCAGGAAGTGTGAGCCCGCGGCGGAGGGATCGATCCCGAACAGCGCCGCCGGGGCGCGCTTTTCTCCGGCGCTCAGCCGGGTCTGGCTGATGCCCAGCGGGGCGACGTTGGTCACCCCGGCGGCATCGGTCCAGGCGTTGGCCTCGGCGGCGGTGATCGAGGAGTCGCCGAAGCTGGGATCCTTCTCACCGTGGGTGGGGGCCGAGAAGACGATGCGGTCGGCCCCGAGGCCGAGCACGGCCGAGACGTTTTGGCCGGCGAGTCCGGCGGTCAGCCCGGTCAGGAACCCCACCAGGATGGTGATCAGGGCAACAACCGAGGCGATCAGCACAAAGCGACCGCGAGCAAAGCGAATTTCACGCCAGGCAACAAACATGAGAACCTTCCGGGGAACCGGCACCGTGTGGGCCACACGGGCGTCCATAATGGGGACACTTCGAGTCTGGTTTCCGGCGGCTCATCCGTCATCGGCTAGGTGGTCGGGGTGGAGCGCAAAGTGATGATTCTCCGCTCCACCTTTTGAGGGATACCCGCCGGTGCCCCCGCGGATTAGGCTGAGGGTATGATCCGTTCCGCCGACGGACCGGTGTCCGCGGGACTGCGCACCGGTCTGCACCTGCTCTTTGTGTCGCTGGCCCTGTTTGTGATGATCCGCGCCGGATTCCGCTCGGGTCCCGAACCCGTGATCGCCGCGATCCTCGCCGCCGTCTTCCTGGTCTGGTACCTGCTGGGTGCCTGGTGGGGGAGGGACGATCAGCCGCGCGGCCGGATCGGGCTGTGGCTTGGCGGGCTGACCCTGCTGTGGATCGGGATGATCCTGGTCAGCCAGGACGCCGCCTACCTGTCCTTCCCGCTGTTTTTCCTCTATCTGGCGCTGCTGGATCGCACCCCCGCGCTGCTGAGCGTGGCGGTGGTGAGCGCGGTGTCGATCATAGCGATCGGCCTGCACGGCGGCTTCTCGGTGCCGGGGATTCTCGGCCCGCTGATCGGTGCGGTGATCGCGGTGGCGATCGGGTTGGGGTATCGCGAGCTTCAGCGGGTGGCCCTGCGCCGCGAGGAGCTGATCGCCGAGCTGATTTCCACCCGGGTCCGCCTGGCCGAAACCGAACGCGAGGCGGGCAAGCTCGCCGAGCGGGAGCGTCTGGCCCGCGACATCCACGACACCGTGGCCCAGGGACTCTCCAGCATCCAGCTGCTGCTGCATGCGGCCGAGCGGGCGAGCGAGCAGGCCCCCGAGACCGCGATCGAACACGTCCGGCGGGCGCGGGATGCGGCGGCCCTGGCGCTCGCCGAAACCCGCGGGCTGATCGATGAGCTGGCCCCGCCGGCGATCACCGGTGCCAGCCTGGCCGAGGCGCTGTCCCGCCTCGCCGAGAGTGCCTCCCAGCAGGCGGGTATCCCGGTGGAATTCCACACCGACGGGACCCCCGAGCCGCTGAGCACCGTGGTAAAAACGGGCCTGCTGCGGATCGGCCAGAGTGCGCTGGCCAACGTGGTGCAGCATGCCGATGCCACTCGTGCGGATCTCAGCCTGAGCTATCTGGATGGGGAAACCATCCTCGACATCGTGGACGACGGCCGCGGATTTGACCCGGATTCGCTGGTGGAGCGCACCGCGGGGGGCTCGTTTGGGCTGATCGCGATGCGGTCCCGGATCGCCGAGCTGGGAGGATCGCTGGTGATCGAGAGTGCTCCGGGCGAGGGCACCACGGTGACCGTAAGATTTACCCGGGAGGCAGCATGAACTATGCAGTGGGCACACCGATCCGGGTCGTGATGGCCGATGACCATCCCATCGTGCGCGCGGGCCTGGCCGCGGTCCTGGGGACCGCGGCGGACATCGAGGTGGTCGCCGAGGCGGCCTCGGTGCCCGAGGTGCTGGCCGTGGTCAACCGGTTTGAACCGGACCTCGTGCTACTGGACCTGAGCTTTGGGACCGGACCCACCGGGATCGATGCAACCCGCGAGCTAATGCGCCGGGAGAATCCGCCGCGCGTGCTGATCCTCACCAACTACGACTCCGATGCCGACATCCTCGGAGCCATCGAGGCGGGCGCCGCCGGTTATCTGCTGAAGGATGCCCCGCCCGAGGACCTACTGAGCGCGATCCGCAAGGCGGTCCTCGGCCAGACGGTCCTGGGCCCCGCGGTGGCCGGACGCCTGGTGGCGCGCGTCAGCGAACCACAGCAGGCGCTCAGCGCCCGCGAAATCGAGGTTCTGACCCTCGCCTCCGAGGGGCTGGTGAATCGCGAGATCGGCAAGAAACTGCACATCAGCGAGACGACCGTCAAGTCTCACCTGGCGCATATCTTCGGCAAGCTCGGCGTGAACAACCGCCAGCAGGCGGTCCTCGCCGCCCAGCGCGGAGGCTTCATCCGTCGCGCCTAGCCGCGGATTTTGACTGGTGACCTATTCCCGCTTGCGGTAGGCCTCGAGGGCCGCCTCGCGGGAGGCCTTGAGGTCCACGATCGGGGCCGTGCGCAGGCCGGTGTCGGGCACCCAGCGGCGGATATATTCGCGGTTGGGGTCGAATTTTTTGGCCTGCAGCTCGGGATTGAAGATGCGGAAATAGGGGGCCGCATCGGCGCCGCTTCCCGCCACCCACTGCCAGTTGAACGGGTTCGCGGCGGGATCGGCATCCACCAGGGTGTCCCAGAACCACTCCTCGCCGGCTCGCCAGTGCTGGAGCAGGTTCTTGGTCAGTAGCGAGGCGACCACCATGCGCACGCGGTTGTGCATGGTTCCGGTCTGCCACAGCTCGTTCATCCCTGCATCGACCAGGTCGATTCCGGTGGTACCGGTCTGCCAGGCGCGCAGCAGCTCGGGGTCGGGCTCGGGCCAGGGGAAATTCGCGAAGCTGGGTCGCCAGGGGTCGGTGGCCAGCCTGGGGAAGTGGAACAGCTGGTAGTGCGCAAACTCGCGCCAGCCCAGCTCGCTGAGGAAGCTGGCACCCTGCCCGGGATGCGTGCGTCTGTGCTCATCCACCGCATGCCAGATCGTGGATACCGTGATCTCGCCCCACACCAGGTGCGGGGACAGACGCGAGGTCACCGAGCGGTCGGGACGGTCGCGCAGGTCCGGATAATCGCCCAGGTCCTCGTCCAGGAAGTCGGCCAGGCGCTCGTGGGCACCGGCTTCGCCCGGGCTCCACAGGGTGTCCCAGTTTTCCGCCCAGTTGGGGGAGGTGGGGCGAAGGGCCAGGCTCTCCAGCGCGGCCGCGAATGCTGCGGGGTCGGCGGAGGCCGGGACCCGGGCGGGCCGGGGGACGGGCAGGACCGCGCGCGGAGGACGCCGGGCCAGCTCATCCAGCGCACGCTTCCAAAACGGGGTAAACACCGTATACGGACGGCCCTCGCCGGTGCGCAGTCCGGGATCCACCAGCAGATCCGGGGCCGCATACCGGACCTCGATCCCGTGTGCGGCCAGCTCCGTGTGTACGCGGGCATCCAGCTCCGCCTCATCCGCACCGGGGCGGGCGGTGGCAAACACGCGGTCGGCGTTCTGCTCGGCGGCCAGGTTGCGCAGCGCGGTGACGGGGTCGCCGGTGCGCAGTTCGAGCGGGATGCCCAGCTCGGCGAGGTCCGCGGCCAACGAGTCCAGTGCGCCGTGAACCCACCAGCGGGACGCCCCACCGATCGGGCGCAGGCCCGGCTCGTCCAAGATAAAGACGGCGATCACGCGCTCGCGTGCGTCCAGGGCGGCGGTCAGCGCCGGGTGATCACCCACCCGCAGGTCGCGGCGGAACCAGATCAGGGCGGCGGGGGAGGAGGTGCTCATCGGGAACCTAATCGTCGAATTCGGGGCAGCGCAGCTTCTCGGTCAGGGCAAACATGGACTCGATTTCGGCGGGGCTGAGTGCGCCGCCGATGATCGACTCGATCGTGCGCATATGGGCGCGGGCCACGGGGCGGTAGGCCGAGAATCCCTCCTCGGTGAGGGTGATGATCATGCCGCGGCGATCATCCGGGTCGGCGGCCTTGGTCACGAACCCCTCGGCGGAGAGCTTATCGATCAGGCGGCTCACGCTGGGCTGGCTCAGCAGCACCAGTCGGTTCAAATCACGCAGCTTGGCCTTGCGGTCGGGCTGGCGGGAGAGGGTGAACATCACGTCGTACTCGTTCATCGTGAGGCCACCCATCGGGAAGTCCTCGCCGAGGCGACGCATGATGCCCACCTGCGCGCGAAACAGCGATTCCCAGGCCTCGACGGCGCCGCTCATCGTGGATCACCGGACTCGGGGGAGTCCACGCGTGCCGGGCGTTCCGCCTGTGCGGGGATTTCTTCGTGGGTGGGAAGGAGATCTTCGTGCGCGGGGAACTCTTCGTGTGCGGGCACGGCTTGGCGTGCGGGCACAGTTTCTTCTGCGGGGGACTCCGCGGCGTCGGAAGCACCCGCCGACTCGGAAGAACCTGTCGGCTCGGAGACGCCGGCCGGAGCGGGATCGTTCAGCCTGATGGCGAGGGCCGGGTTCGCACGAATCAGCGAGCGGTAGAGCATGACCATGCCCCAGAAGCTGGTGCTGAGCCCGGTGAGCAGAACACCGATGCCGATGAGCGTGAGAAACCACGGCCCGTTCAGCGCGGCCAGGACGATCAGCAGGATTCCCACCGCGGTGAAGAGCAGACCGCCGCCGAAACAGGCCGCGCCCAGCACCTTGAGGGCGCGGAGTTCGCGTGCGGAATCGGTGGCCTGAGTCATCCTCCCAGCGTACCGCCTTCGCGGCCGAGGGGCGGGCTGGGAAGTTTCGCCCCTGGCGCAGCGGCCCCGGGAATACACGCGGAGAATGGCCGGGGGATTGGGGCGGACATGAACAAGGGCCGATCGTAGAGGCGTACGATCGGCCCTTCCCCTTGCACCAAGAGTGTCCTGCAATCACATGTGCGTTTCGTCGTCACAGCAAAACTTCGAACGCAGTACGAATATATAACATCCAGGTAACGATTACCAGGGTTTCATCGCCTCGGCGGCTGGGAGTTTGCCGTGTGGCAGTATTCGCTCGATCGCCCACGCGGCACGGATGTTGTTTCCCCGGAAATCCGGCGATGTGAGATTTTTGGGTCCACAATTGAACCCCGACCCCGTGCGGCCGCTCAAGCGCCGCACACACGTGAGGAGACACGGATGAAGAAGAAGGCGACGCGCCCCGATGCGGAACCTCGGCTGAGTTCCGGCGGCGATGTGGGACTGCACCGCGAGCCCGCGGGCGGATCCGGCGTGCACGTTAACGCGTTCAGGATCGGTCTGGTGGGCACACTGGGTGTGCTGATCGCGCTCCTCCTCGGGGGAATCGTCAGCCAGCTAAGCACCGTCCTGGTGTACATCGGCATCGCCCTGTTCCTGGCGCTGGGGCTTGACCCGCTGGTCTCCTGGCTGGAGAAGCGTATGCCCCGGCCCGCGGCGATTGCCGCGGTGGTGCTCGTGGTGCTGGCGGCCCTGGCCGGGCTCCTGCTGGCGGTCATTCCGGTGCTGGTGGAACAGTCCTCCAACCTGATCCGCGACTTCCCCGGCTTCGCCTCGGACTTCCAGAAGAACGACATCGTGCTGCAGATTCAGAAGCTGCTGGGTGACTCGGTGGATATTAAGCAGGTCATCAAGGGCGCGACGGACTTCCTGGGCGACCCGAAGAACCTGGTGGCGATCGGAGGCGGCCTGGCCCAGGTGGGTGCGGGCGTCGCCAGCGGCATCACCGGGCTGATCATCGTGCTGATCCTGACCCTGTACTTTATGGCGTCGCTGCGCTCGATGAAGCAGACCGTCTACCGTTTCGTTCCCGCCTACCAGCGCACGGGCTTTGCCAAGATCTCCGAGGACATCACCGGTGCCGTCGGCCGCTATGTGGTCGGGCAGGTGTCTCTCGCCCTGATCAACGGTGTGCTCAGCCTCATTCTGCTCTCGATCATCCAGGCACCGATGCCGTTCCTGCTGGCATTCTTCGCGTTTATCGGATCGCTGATTCCACTGGTGGGTACCCTGAGCGCGTCGATCCTGAACACCCTGATCTGCCTGCTGGTGGACCCCAGCCTCGCCCTGATCACGGGTATCTACTACCTGATCTACCTGCAGGTTGAGGCCTACATCATTTCCCCACGCATCATGAGCCGCGCGGTCGCGGTTCCCGGCGCGATGGTGGTGATCGCCGCGGTGGCCGGAGGAACCATCGGAGGCGTTCTCGGCGCGCTGGCGGCCATTCCGGTGGCCGCCTCGGTGATCATCATTGTGCAGAAGGTGGTGTGGCCGCGCCAGGACCGCAAGGTGGTCGCCGCCTCCTAGACCGGCACTGTGCTCGGCACTACGCTTAGCGCAGCGCTCGGCTCCGCGCTCGGTGAGCGTGCCCCGCACGACCCGGAAGGGGGTGCGGGGCACGCCGCGTTAGGTGCCTCAGCGAGGCACCTCCGAGGATGTCGGCAGCGCCTCCGGGGGCGAAAGCGCGTCGGTCTCTGGCGCGAGTGATGCCTCGGGCACGCTCCCGCCGACGTCCGCGAATAGCGTGGTGAGCGCCGTGCCCAACCGTCGGGCACTCTCGGGGGTGAGGATCAGGTGCTCGCCGAACTCATCGGAGTGGATCACCACTACCGGCTCGTCCGGAGGGGACTGCGGATTGACAATAATGTCGAGCAGCACGGGTCGAAGCTCGGGCAGGGGGCCGAACTGGAGCACGGTGGCCACGCTCGCCAGCCAGCGCGGTTCTCCGTGGGAGTCCTCGGCATCCGCGTGCACAAACTCTGAACGCGTGGATGCCGCGGCATCGGAGGAGACGGCCGACCGAAATCCGGTCTCGGGCTGGACGGGGTTCTCAAAGTGGGCGTATTCCGCTGCGGAAGCTGCGGGCCCCGGTGCCGGGGGAATGGCACCGTCGGAGGGCGTTGGGTGTTCGAACCCGGTGGGTGTCGAACGCCGGGGGTGAAGCAGGGCTGTTTTCATCGGTGGATCCCTTCACCGGCACATTCTGAGCCTAACTTGACCCCCCGACACTCACCGCTCGGAAGGCCATTGGGCGTGCCGATGGAAGATAATCTTCCCCCTCGGCGTAGTGCGCCGGCGTGCACCGCACGTGGTGATGAGCTCCGATGTGGAAGTGGGCTCGAGCCCGAACACGGGCCTGCGTCTGCGCATCGGCGTGAGCCTGAACACCGGCCCGAGCGCGAACACCAGCCCGAGCGTGAACCGACACCCGATCCCGGATGTTAGCGGTCGCTGAGGTCCGGCGGAGTGCTGGGCAAAAGTTCCTCGATGGGTACCCCGAAGACCTGGCTAAGCGCGAGGACGTTTTGGAGTGATGGATTGGCCGAAGTTCCCGGACGAGACTCGCCCTTTTCGAACTTCTGATACGTGTAACGACTGATTCCGGCGGCCATTGCGACCTGCTCCTGGCTGAGGCCTCGCCCGAGTCGAAGATGACGGAGCGAACTGCCCAGGAGGTTTGCATACTGGGACCAGGTAGGTGTCTCGGCGAAGTGTTCCATAAGACCAGCATGTAAGCGATTGTGTCAGGGTAGGGCCATACCCGTATGACAATCGCCTGTGAATCCGGTGAAATTCCAGAAGACCGCACGGTTTTCGGGCTGATGAACCCCGATATACACCGGATCTGACGTTACGGCCGTGGCCGCCCGCGATCTAGAAGAGGTCGGGGCTCGGTGCCGATGCGTAGCGGATGGTGACGTCGGCGTGACGGTCGAAACGGTAACCCACGCCGCGAACGGTGCGGACGATGTCCTCGTAACGGTCAAGCTTGGCGCGCAGACGGCGGATGTGGACGTCGATGGTGCGCTCGTTGGGAGCGGCTTCCTCATCCTCGGGGTTCCACAGGGCACCGATCAGCTCGGCGCGGTCCACGGTGCGACCCTCGCGCAGGACCAGGTACTGCAGCAGCTCGAACTCCTTGAAGGTGAGCGAGACGGCGGTGTTGTCCAGGGCCAGGCGCTTGCGGGAGAGGTCGATCACGACGCCGGCGTGTGCGCGGTCGAGCTCGCCGGTGTGGCTCTCCTCGGTGTCGCGGTGGCGGGCGAGGGCCGCCGGCTCCTGCAGGGCCAGACGAACCACGTCGATGTCGCGGCCACCGGCACCGGCGGGGGCCAGGGCAACGGCCGCGTAGGTTTCCGAGGCGGGGGCGATCTGGGCGGCGAGGTCCTTGAGGGCCTGAACAACCTGACCGAGGCTCGAGCCGTCGGCCAGGGCCTTGGCCTCATCCAGTCCGACGTAGAGAACGAAGCCGCGAGCCTCGGTTCCCTCGGGGACCGAGCGCAGACGCGGGGCTGCGGGAGCGGCCGGTGCCGCGGGGGCTGCGGCCACAACCGGGGCGACGGCGGGAACCGCGGTGCTGGTGGTGGTGCGTCCGGCGGTGAGTGCGGTGGCGATGCGGTCTGCCTCGGCGCTGCGAGTGGCGGGTGCGGTGGTGATGGTGGCGATCGACATGAGAAGTCCCTAAACGTTTTGGTGTCGACGGCGATCCGGGGGCTGATGCCTCGGCCGGGCCGTTACGACGGGTGTGTTGTGTGTATCCGGATCGACGAATCGGAAGGTCGTTCCGGGGGAGTCGCGTTCAAAAACGCTCCGGGTCTCGACGCTTTGTCTTCTTCTGGATGAGGAGAAGCGGGGCGGAGACGTTGGCGGAAGCTAGCGAGCTAGCTGCACATTCGACAACACATGACAGCGCTACGGGGCATCATCATGCCCACAGTCCCATGAGACTCGAGGGAGCTCCGGGTACGCGCGAATTCAGTCATATGCCGATTATGCCCAGAGCGAAGCATGCTGTCAACTGATCACCCTTGATTGGGGGGAATAAAAAACGGCGGCATCGGAAAACCGATGCCGCCGTGGGCCCTGGCCGGGTGCCAGGGACGAAGTTTTAGACCAGGCCGTAGAGGCGGTCGCCCGCGTCGCCCAGGCCGGGAACGATGTAGCCGTGCTCGTCCAGACGCTCGTCCACGGTGCCCAGCACCAGCTTGACGTCGCGGCCCTCGGTGAGCTTCTCCAGCGCGGCCACACCCTCGGGGGCGGCCAGCAGGCAGATTGCGGTCACGTCGTCTGCGCCGCGGTCAAAGAGGAACTTGATCGCCGCACCCAGCGAACCGCCGGTCGCGAGCATCGGGTCCAGGACGAAGCACTGGCGACCCGACAGATCATCCGGCAGACGCTCGGCATAGGTCTTCGGCTCGAAGGTTTCCTCGTCGCGCAGCATGCCCAGGAAGCCGACCTCGGCAGTCGGGAGCAGCTTGACCATGCCCTCGAGCATGCCCAGACCGGCACGCAGGATGGGGACCACGAGCGGACGCGGCGAGGAGATCGCGAGTCCGGTGGTGGTGGTGACCGGGGTCTCGATTTCGACCGTCTCGGTGCGAACCTCACGGGTTGCCTCATACGCGAGCAGGGTGACCAGCTCCTCGGTGAGGGACCGGAAGATCGGCGACGGGGTGTTCTTGTCCCGCAGGACCGTCAGTTTGTGGGTGATCAGGGGGTGATCGGCTACGTGCACTCGCATACTGTTAACAATACCTGGGTGAAGGGAACCTTGCGGTGGTAATGAGTGTGGGCGCGGAAGATGAGCGCTGGATGGGCCTGGCCCTGGAACAGGCGCGCCTGACCGCGGAAAGTGCGGATGTCCCGGTGGGAGCCATTCTGGTTGACCCCGCGGGCACCGTGGTGGCAACCGGATTTAACCTCAAGGAGGCCCGCCACGATCCCACCGCGCACGCCGAAATCGAGGCGATCCGTGCGGCCACCGCGGCACGGGGAGATTGGCAGCTGCGCGATCTGACGCTGGTGGTCACCCTGGAGCCATGCATCATGTGTGCCGGGGCGATTCTCGCAGCCCGCATCCCCCGCGTGGTCTTTGGGGCCTGGGAGGACAAGGCCGGAGCCGCCGGCAGCGCGTTTGACCTGCTGCGGGACCGCCGCCTCGCCCACCGCGCCGAGGTGGTCGGGGGCGTGCGCGAAGCCGAGTGCGCGGCCATCCTGGTGGAGTTTTTCCGGGAGACCCTGGCGAGCCCGACCGACCTGTAGTTCGGCCGGAGGCTAAACCCGCTCGCGATCCACGTCGGGTTCGAGGTAGATGACGCGCGCCATCGGTTCGGCGGCGCGGATGCGAGCCTCGATCACGTTGATGTTTTCGGAGACCTCGGCGACCGTGCGGGCCGGGTCCACGGCGATCTTTGCCGCCACCATGATCTCCTCGGGTCCCAGATAGAGGGTCTTCAGGTGGATGATCCGCTCGGCTTCGGGCCCGGCCACGATGGCATCCCGGATCGCGGCGGCCTGTTCGGCGGTGGCCCCCTCCCCCACCAGGAGGCTCTTGGTTTCGATGCCCAGCACGATCGCAACCAGAACCAGCAGCGCACCAATCGCCAGGGTGCCGATCGCATCCCAGGTGGCGTTGCCGGTAATGACGGTGAGGCCGACGCCGAGGAAGGCGAGCACCAGGCCGATCAGCGCGGCCACGTCCTCCAGCAGAACTACGGGCAGCTCGGGGGCCTTGGCTCGGCGGATGAACTGGATCCAGGACTGGGTTCCGCGGGTGTGATTAGATTCGCGGATCGCCGTGCGCAGGGAGAAGCCCTCGAGCCCGATCGCGACCGTCAGCACCACCATCGGCAGCCACCACATTTCCAGCTCATGCGGGTGGGTGAGCTTATTGATGCCCTCGTAGATCGAGAACACGCCACCGACCGAGAACAGGATGATCGAGACCACAAAGGCGTAGACATAGCGCTCGCGTCCGTACCCGAACGGGTGCTCCTCGTCGGCCAGGCGGCGTGATTTTCTTCCGCCCAGCAGAAGCAGCAGCTGGTTACCCGAGTCGGCGAGGGAGTGCACACCCTCGGCGAGCATCGAGGCCGAGCCGGAGAAGAACCAGGCAATGAACTTGGTCAGCGCGATGCCGACGTTTGCCAGCAGTGCCGCGATGATGGCGCGATTGCCGCCCTGTGTACTCATGTGATCCCCCTCGTGTGGTGGATCACATCCTAGTCCCGCACGGTAGCCGGCGGGGTGGGGCGACGGAAGGTGTCGCGCATGTGGTCGGAGTCGAGGTAGTCGGCCACGCCGATCAGGATCAGGCTGAAGATGATCTGCTCGGTGATCATCCACACCGGGTAGAACCCGGGGATTGCCGCGAGCACGAGGGTCACCACGGGGAAAATCTTGCTGAACAGCCGCAGCCTCGAATAGCCCCAGGACCAGCCCAGCTGCGCGCGCCAGGAGAAGTAGAACAGGGTCGCGGTCATGCCGAGTACCACCACGCTGCGCGTCCACACCGACAGCGGCACGTGCTCGCCGCGGCCCAGCAGGACGAGCGCGATCACCACGGCGACGATGCCGAGCACCAGCTCGATCAGCAGTAGGATCGTCACCGCCCGGAATGCCCGCACCGTGCGCGGATGCGTGCGAGCCTCCTCGGCGATGCGCTCGGAGGCGCGCGATCCACCGGCGATACGGTCCAGGCGAAGCAGTAGCGGCTCGAGGTTCATGGTCCCAGGGTAATCCGAATCACGCCACGCGGGCATGCGCACACGGCGCGGATTTAGGATGGGGGAATGACCTCCACGAACGCACCCAGCATCGCATTTCTCGGTACCGGTTCGATGGGCGGGGCGATTCTCTCCGGCCTCGTCACCTCGGGCGCCACCGCCACCAGCCCGGTGATCGCGACCAACCGCACGCCGGAAAAGGCCCAGGCCTTGTCGAAGCTGGAGGGCGTGACCGGCGTCGCGCTGAACGAGAACCCCGAGGGCAATCGTGAGGCCGTCGCGGGCGCCGACATCATCCTGATCGGTGTGAAGCCCGGCATGGTTCCGGACTTGCTCGCCGAGATCGCCCCGGCGCTTAAGCCCGGCGCGATCGTGGTGAGCCTGGCCGCGGGCGTGACCATCCAGACCTTCGAGTCGATCCTGCCCGACACCGCGATCGTGGTGCGCTCGATGCCGAACACCCCCGCCGTGGTGGGCCGCGCGGTCACCGGTATCGCCCCGGGTACCCGCGCCGATGCGGCCGCGATGGCCGCCGTGCGTGCGGTCTTTGAGACCGTGGGTGAGGTGCTTGAAGTGGCCGAGGACCGGATCGACGCGCTCAGCACCATCTCCGGCTCCGGCCCCGCCTACGTGTTTGCGCTGATCGAGGCGCTCACCGCCGCCGCCATCGAAAAGGGATTCACCTCGGACGAGGCCGACCTGCTGGTGCAGGGCACCTTCCGTGGGGCCACCGAACTCCTGGCCGCATCGGACCAGACCCCGACCCAGCTGCGGATCAACGTGACCAGCCCCAAGGGCACCACCGAGCGTGCGCTCGCGGTGATGAACGACGCCGGTCTGGACCAGATGTTTATCCGCGCGACCGACGCCGCCCTGGCGCGGGCCAAGGAGCTCGCGGCCGGCAGCTAGCCGAGCTTCATGGTGGTGAGGCAGGTGGGGTCCTCATCGCCGGTGGTGATCTGCGTGGTTGCGGACTTTCCGTCCTGGGAGAAGGCCAGGAGGCTGCAGGCCTCGGCCTCCTAGACCGCCTTCGCCAGCTGCTGCACCCGTTGGTAGGAGAGCCCGAGCAGGGCACCCGCGTCGCTCTGCGAGAGCTGCGCCTCGGTCAGCAGATTCCGGACGGCCTCGCGCCGCAGCGCACGACCTCGCCCGTAAAACAGCGGCGGGGCCGGAGAATGTTCTCCGACCCCGCCGTTCGGGTCTGGGCTAGGCGCTCAGCGTCTCGCGCACGGTGCGGGTTGCCGCCAGGATGTTGCGCAGCGAATCCACGGTTTCGTCATATCCGCGGGTCTTCAGGCCGCAGTCCGGGTTGACCCAGACCTGGCGCTGCGGGATCGACCCCAGCGCGGTCTGCAGCAGCTCGGTGACCTCATCCACGCTGGGCACGCGCGGCGAGTGGATGTCGTAGACGCCCGGCCCGATGCCGCGGCCAAAGCCCGAGCGCTCGATGTCCGGTACAACCTCCATCTTGGAGCGGGCGGCCTCGATCGAGGTCACGTCGGCATCCAGGCGGTTGATCGCATCGATCACCACGCCAAACTCCGAGTAGCAGAGGTGCGTGTGGATCTGGGTTTCCGTGGCCACGCCCGAGGTGGCCAGGCGGAAGGATCCTACCGACCAATCGAGGTACGAGGGCTGGTCGGCGAGCTTGAGCGGCAGCAGCTCGCGCAGTGCGGGCTCATCCACCTGGATGATGCCGATGCCGGCGGCCTCGAGGTCGGCGATCTCGTCGCGCAGGGCCAGGGCCACCTGGTTGGCGGTGTCGGCCAGCGGCTGGTCATCACGGACAAAGCTCCAGGCGAGGATCGTGACGGGACCGGTCAGCATGCCCTTGACCGGCTTGGCGGTGAGCGACTGGGTAAAGGTGGACCAGTCCACGGTGATCGGTGCCGGACGCGACACGTCGCCCCACAGCAGCGACGGACGCGTACAGCGGCTGCCGTAGCTCTGCACCCAGCCGAGCTCGGTCACGGCAAAACCGTCGAGGTTCTCGGCGAAGTACTGAACCATGTCGTTGCGCTCGGGCTCGCCGTGCACCAGCACGTCCAGGCCGATCTCCTCCTGCAGGTCAACCACGCGGCGGATCTCATCCTCCATCGCGCCGCGGTACTCGGCCTCGGTGATTTCCCCGCGGGCAAAGCGGGCGCGCTCGCGGCGGATATCGCCGGTCTGCGGGAACGAACCGATCGTGGTGGTCGGCAGCGGGGGCAGGCCGAGTGCCGCGTCCTGGGCGCTCAGGCGCTCGGTGTAGTCGCCGCGGGTGAAGTCGGCGTCGGTCAGGGCGGCCGCGCGCTCACGCACGGCACCGTCGCGCACGCCGGGCGCCGAGTGGCGGTCGGCGAGGGCGGCGGTGGCCTCGGAAAGCTCGGCCGAGATCGCAACGGGACCCTTGGTCAGGGCGGTAGCGAGCAGGGCGATCTGTCCCACCTTCTGGTCGGCGAAGGCCAGCCAGGGGACCAGGCGCGGATCGAGCTTGGTCTCCACGGTCACATCCTGCGGGACGTGGAACAGGCTGGTCGAGCTGGAGACCGCGACGTTGGGGCTCAGCGCGCGCAGGCTCTCCAGGGTCTCCCAGGCACCGGCGAGGTCGCCGCGCCAGATGTTGTGACCGTCGATCACGCCGCCGACGAGGGTCTTTGAGGTTTCGAAACCGGTGGGCACTGCGCCGCGGACGAGGTCCACGCCGATCGCCTCAACCGGGCTGTTCAGCAGCACCGGCAGGGCGTCGCCGAGGTCGTTATAGGGGGCGGCGACGAAGATCTGCGGACGCTCGCTCTCGCCTCCCAGCACCTCAAAGGCGCGGGTGGCGGCCGCCAGCAGCTCGGCACGGGGCACCTCGATGCTCTCGCTCACCAGGGCCGGCTCATCCAGCTGCACCCACTCGGCACCGGCGGCGCGCAGGGCGGCCAGCAGCTCGGCGTAGACGGGCAGCAGGTCGTCGAGGCGCGAGATCGGGGTGAAGCCGGCGGGGGCATCCACGGCGGGCTTGGCGAGGGCCAGCAGGGTGACCGGGCCGACGATCACCGGGCGGGTGACAAAGCCCTGCTCGCGGGCTTCGATAACCTCGTTGACCAGGCGACGCGAGGCCAGGTGGAAGGTGGTGTCGGGGCCGATTTCGGGCACCAGATAGTGGTAGTTCGAGTCGAACCACTTGGTCATCTCGGCGGGCACATCGGCGCCCTCACCGCGGGCGATGGTGAAGTAGCCGGCGAGGTCTACGGTGCCATCCTCGGCCACGAGACGCTCGAAGCGGGTGGGGATCGCACCCACGGTGACCGCGGCATCGAGTACCTGGTCGTAGTAGCTGAAGGCCTCGGGGATCGAGGAGTCCTCGCGGCCCAGGCCGAGTGCGGCCAGGCGCTCGCGGGTACCGGCACGCAGCTCGCGGGCGGTGGTCTCCAGCTCCTCGGCGGAGGTCTTGCCGGCCCAGAAGGCCTCGACCGCGCGCTTGAGCTCACGGCGCGGACCGATCCGCGGATAGCCGAGGATGGTGCCGGTGGGGAACGGTGTGTGGGTCATGCGTATTCCTTTACGGGGACGTAGAGACCGGTCTCGCGCAGGATGCGCAGGACGGCCGGGTGTTGGTTGAAGGTATAGAGGTGAAGGCCGCTGGCGCCGCCGTTCAGGAGGGCGCGGCTGAGGCTGCTGGCGTGGTCCACGCCCACCTCAAACTGCGCCTCGGGGGATCCCGCCGCTTCGAGCTTGCGCAGCAGTTCGGTGGGAAGCTTTTCGCCGGTGAGCTGCACGATGCGGTGCAGTCGTTCGGGGCTGAGCACGGGCATGATCCCCGGGAGGATGCGCATCGTGATGCCCGCGGCCCGGGCCTGATCCACAAAGCGCAGATAGTCT
Organism: Mycetocola sp. JXN-3; assembly: GCF_014522285.1. Lineage (GTDB taxonomy): Bacteria > Actinomycetota > Actinomycetes > Actinomycetales > Microbacteriaceae > Mycetocola > Mycetocola saprophilus. The sequence goes on along the minus strand of NZ_CP041635.1, from coordinate 3,144,515 downwards.
TCGGGATCAAAAAACAGCTGGGTGATCGCCAGGTTTGCCCCGGCCGCCTCCTTGGCCAGCAGGGTATCGAGATCCTGCGAGACCGAGCGTGAGCGCGGGTGACCGTTGGGGAACGCGGCGACGGCGATGGTGACCTTGGGCTGTGCCGCGAGCCGCGTGCCCCGCGGGAATCCGGCCAACGGAGGCTGGACAAACTGGGCCTTTTCCGCGCGGATGCGGTGGATCAGCTGCACCAGCTCGCCGGCGGAGCCGAGGTCCCCGAGGAAGTCCTCGCCCTCCTGCGCGCCCGCCGGGGGATCGCCGCGCAGCGCCAGAAACTTTGTGATCCCGGCGTCGAGAAACTCGTGGATCATCGCCGAGGCCTCGGCATAGGAGGAACCCACACAGGTGAGGTGCGCCATCGCGTCGACCCCGCCCGCGCGCAGCTGCTGGAGCACGCGCAGGGAGCGGTCGGTGGTGGTGCCGCCGGCCCCGTAGGTCACCGAGATGAACTCGGGTCCGGATGCCACCAGGTGCGCGAGGGATACCTCGAGCGCATCGGCCGCGGCGGCCGATCGGGGCGGGTAAAGCTCAAATGAAAAGGTAGTAGCCACACCTATCTCCTTGGGGAAAATATCGGTGGGGCGGATACCGGGCTCGGCGCTCGCTCCGGGCATCGTCTGGCGATGCCGTGACCCGAGACTAACAACGCCGCAGGGGCAAAACGGCGAGTATTACGGCAGGTTTCTTCCTGGTGTTACGGCATGTTTCGGCGGGCGCTGGTGGTTGACTCGGCGGCGCGTTCGTGGTGCATTTAACGGGTGGGATTTTCGCACCGCTGCACGGCCTTGCGAGCCCCGTCCCGCGCACTCAACCCAGGAGGCATCATGACCGGAATTACCGCCGACGGCATCGAGATCGATCGGTTCTTTGAGGCGAGTCCCGCCGAGGTTTTTGAGGCGTGGACCACCCCGCAGCACTTCGCCCGCTGGTTCGGTGGGAACACAATTGAGGTGCCCCTCGACCAGCTCGACTTCGCCCCCGAGATCGAGGGCACCTGGAAGGCCACGATGGTGCTGCCGGATGGAAACACGATCAACTGGGCGGGCGACTTCCTGGAGATTGTGCCCAACGAGCGCTTTGTCTTCACCCTGACCGACAACCCAGCCGAACCCGAGCGTGCCGCCGTGGTGGTCACCCTCGCCCCGGCCGCCGAGGATGGCATCGACGGCACCCTGATCCACTTCAGCCAGGAAACCCCCGGCTTCGCCCCCGAGCAGCAGGCGGCCGCGCTGGCCGGTTGGCAGGGCTTCCTCGACGATCTGCTGCCGAAGCAGGCGTAGCGGCCGGACACCCACAGGCGCGGGGCTCGACTATCGAGCCCCGCGCTTTGTCATGGCTCTTGAACGTTGAGCACGGCACCTCTAAGTTTCGGATTCTTCGCTCCAGCGCCCAAGATTTGATGGCAAATCGACGGCGGTGAGTAGGCCGGGAAATGTCGTTTCGATGAGGTCATCTCGTCGGGTAATCCGGCGGTGATTGCCCACAACCTCGGTGTGCATCAGGCCGGATTCCCGCAGAACGCGAAAGTGATAGGACATCGTTGATTTTGAGACGTGGAAGTCTAAATCTCCGCAGAACTTAGGACCCTCGCTCGCGATGCGAGCCAAAACCTCTCTTCGAACCGGGTCCGAGAGTGCGGAGAGAACCTGGTCGAGGCGAATATCCGAGGCGGCCGGATGGGGTAAAGGCGTACCCATTAGTGGACCAGCCTCAAAACGTGGTTTTCGAATCTGATGTGATGTGTGGTCACTTGTCCGCCTCTTCCGTTGTATTGACGTGGGTCACGGTGTGAACGATTCTAGTTCGATGATTATCAAATTAGAAAGACTTCGTTCCAGGAGTCTGGAATGACTGAGCCCACTGTCCCCGACGCGCGTGTGAATGCGGAGCGGAACATTCGAACGCTTGCGTTCCTGACGCTCTTCGTGATCGGCACCGACACGTTCCTTACCGCACCGCTGCTGCCGCTTTTGCGCCAGGAAACAGGCGTCTCAATCGAAGCATCTGGGTGGTTTGTCTCCGCCTACGCAATTGGGTATGCCTTGAGCGCATTGGTATCGGGGCCTCTTTCGGATCGGGTTGATCGACGTTCGGTGCTACTTGTCGGTCTCAGCGGATTCGTCGTATTCACGATCGCATGTGGGATTGCATGGGGGTTTTGGCCTCTCGTTGTCGCGAGATTCCTCGCCGGGGTTGCCGCTGCGTTTGTCTCACCACAGATTTGGGCCTCAATCCCCGTTCTGGTTCGTTCGAGCATGATCGTTCGAACCATGGGATTTGCAACCGCGGGATTGGCCATTGCACAGGTGGTGGGTATACCGCTCGCATCTTTCCTCTCGGTATTTGGATGGCGCGTGCCGTTTTTCATGATCGGGGCGTTCGGTATCATGCTGTGGGTCATCCTTTTCGCGCGGTTCCCCAGCGTGCGAAATCCTCACCCCGCCTCCGGACACCCCGCTGCCGCCTATCTTAGAGTCCTGAGGTCTAGGCCATTGGCCTTGGGGCTGCTCGGATATCTCATATTCCAAACGGGTAACTTCTGCGCCCTGTCGTTTATCGGATCCTGGTTTGCTCGTGATTTCGGTGCTAATCAGACCGTAATCGGCATCGCAATGGTTGTCATTGGTCTGGGAAATGCCGCCGGTGCGCTCAGTGGCGGGCGGGTGGCTGAGTGGATAGGGAACCGACGAATGCATATTGCAGGTATCGTCGGGGTCGGGCTGTTCTACCTGCTGTGTGCATTGGCGATAAATATCTGGATTGCCGTGCTCTTCCTTACCCTGGCTATGGCCTTCGGGGGGCTTGTATTTCCGGTTCTGATGGCGCAGCTACAGGGACACGCGGGGCCAGATAGGGGCACCGTGTCCTCCCTTTCGAATGCCGCGATGTATGCGGGTACCACGATTGGTGCCATTGTTGGGGGGCCGCTTCTTGTCGGTTTCCGGGGGTTCACCGGCATCGGAGTGTTTACCATGGTTGCCGCGCTGATAGCACTTCTCATTTACGGCGCAAGCGGTGCCTTCCGAAAGCCCGTGGGAGTGAACAAGTCCTAGCACTTCAATCAATTGACCCAGGATCGTAAGGTGCGATCCTGGGTCAATTGGAATGGAGAGGGACTAGCGGGGGGCCGGGAGCTCCGGCTCACCCAGGGAGAGCATCAGGCGGTTCGCCCAGTTGAAGAAGGCGGCACCGTGCAGGGCATCGGCGATTTCCAGGTCGTCGAGGCCCGCGGCGCGCAGCGCATCGAGGTGGTCCTGGGACAGGGCGACCGGGGTGGCGGTCAGCGCCACCGAGGCGTCGATGATGGCGCTCCAACGCTCATCCTGAGCGGAGTCGATGCCGTCGGTGAGGATGCGGTCGATGTCCTCGGCACGGCCCGACTGCTGGGTCGCGAAACGTGCGTGCACCGAGGCACAGAACAGGCAGCCGTTGCTGCGTGACGCGGCCACCGCGGACAGCTCCCGGTCGGCACGAGGCAGGCCCGCATCGGTGTTGTAGAAGATGTCATTGTCGGTCGCGGTACGTGCACGCAGCGCCTCGGGGGCGCGGACCAGCAGACGGAAATACGGCATCTTGGCGCGATTCTTGTCCACCAGCGCGGTGAGGTGCTCGGCGGTCAGCTCATCCTCGGGGATCGGGGCGATCCACGGCACCCAGCCCAGCCCGTCGCGGGTAAAGACCTCGGGGGCGCGCAGCTCGGGGTAGTCCAGGACCTGTCCCGGTGTGGTCTCGCTCATGCGTGTGCTCCTACGGTCTCGGCGTGGGTGTGGTCGGTGATGATGCCGGTGGTGGCCGGATCCTGGGCCAGCAGGCGCAGCCCCGCGACCAGGCGCAGCTGGAAGCTCAGGAACGCGATGAGCTGCGAGATCACCACGATCGAGGTTTCATCCCAGCCCGCATCCAGTAGCTGCTGCAGCGCGGCGGCGCTCGCTTCTCGGGGGCGGAACACCAGCAGGTGTGCGTGTTCCAGGGCCGCGGCCAACGGTGCGCCGAGGGCCGCGCGGTCGGCCTCGGGGACCTCGAAGCGCAGACCCTCGGTGTTCTCGGACGCCAGCGCGGCCGAGGGGTAGTGCCCGAACGGACCGGTGGCGGCGGCCGCGGCGGCCAGCGACTCGATCCGCGCACCCACGTGAGTATCCAGTTCGCTCAGGTACTCGCGGTAGAACCCGGCGGTGGCAGGTTCGGCGCTGATCGCCGTGACAAATGCGGCGAGCGCAAACCGATCCACCGCGGACACCGCGCCGGCCTCGGCCGGTTCCAGCAGCGCGTCATAGCTGGCCTGCGCGTTGGCGCGGGCTTCGGGGCGGCGCGAGCGGACGAGGTCCACCGGGGAGCCGGGGGCGATCCCGACCAGGTGATCAATCAGATCCTGGGTCATGCTGAATTCCTTTCGAGGCGAGGCGAAGATGAAACGATCTAGGACAGCGCGGGTGCCGGGCTGCCGAGCGCCGGTGCCCAGCCGAGGGCGGGGGCCACCTGGGTGGCGATCAGCTCGATCGAGCGCAGGATGTACTCGTGTGGGGGATCCACCGAGTGCACCTGGAACACCAGATCGGTGGCGCGCTCGAGGATCGGGTCGGCCGAGAGCGAGGCGGTGACCTCCTCCGGGGTTCCCAGGTGCACATCAAACTCGGTGATCAGCTCGGGCAGGGTGTCACCCAGCACGATCTGACCGGCCGCCCGGAACTGCGCCGCCGCCCGCCGCAACCCGGCCTCGGCAAAGCGCAGCGCGGTGCGCCGGTCATCGGCCACAAACACCGTGCGGGCCCCGGAGATGCGCGGGGCGACCCCGGCGGGCAGGGCCTCCAGGTAGGCATCCACGATGGGGTCCTGGATTTCGGCGAGGGTCAGGTTCGGGGTGCGCGGGGAGCGCTGCTGAGTGCGCGAGAGCAGCAGCCCGTCGCCCGCACGTCCGGCACGGGTGCCGCCGGCGGGGGAGAAGGTGGCCTGCCAGATCGCCTCGGTCAGCCGGGGTGCGGGCGGGGAGAGCCGATTGCGATTGCGGCCCAACGGTTCCCCGGCGAGCGCCTGACGCAGCACCCGCAGGCCCGCGGCGAAGTCGCGCGAGCGGTCGGCGGGGTTACGTCCAAACGTGGCAAACGCGCTGGGGGTTCCGCCGCTGCCGACGCCGAGTTCCAGGCGTCCATTCGAGAGCAGGTCAAAGACGGCGGCATCCTCGGCGACCCTCACTGCGTTTTCCAGCGGAAGGGTCACGATGCCGGTGCCCAGCCGGATGCGACTCGTGTGGGCGGCCACATGGGAGAGGAACACAAACGGGCTGGGCAGTCCGCCCTCATGCGGGTTGAAGTGGTGCTGGGCGACCCAGGCGGAATCAAAGCCAAAGGACTCGGCGTGCACAATCTGTTCGAGTGCGAGGCGAAGCCTGTCCCCGGAGCCCACCTGATCCAGTACCCGGGTAAAGAACCCGAGTTTCTTTTCACCTCGAATCGCCGACATGTGTCTCCCCTTGCGTTGTAAATCGAACTCCCGGGCATCGCTGCGGTGGGAGCGCCCGGGATGCCCACCCGAATGCGGATCGGGCGCGGGCCACAGGCTGCGGTGTCAGCCTAGGAGCGGGGGATCCCGCATCGGGCAATCGTGTCCTTATGCGTCGACAGATGAACGCGTGTGACGAGGCCGGGAAGGGAAGATTGCCGTGTGTTACCCAGGGGGTGACTCGGGTGGCATCCCGCGAGTAGCGTGGCCCCATGTCAGCCCACACAGGTTCCCCGTCCTATGGCTTTGAGACCCGGCAGATTCACGCCGGGGAGATCAACGATGCCGAAACCACCGCCCGGGTGACCCCGATCTATCAGACCGCGGGGTACCGGTTCTCCAGTTTTGATGACGGGGAGGAGCGCTTCGCCGGAGCATCCAGTCGTCGGGCCTACTCCCGGAATGACAACCCGACCAATATCGTCGCGGCCAAGCGCATCGCCGACCTGGAGGGCGGGGTGGATGCGGTTCTGGTGGGCAGCGGGCAGGCGGCCATCGCGGTGACCCTGTTTGCGCTTGCCCAGACCGGCGACCACATCCTGGCCACAACCAACCTCTATGAGGGCACCCGAGAGATGTTCCGCACCTCGCTGGCCCGGCAGGGGCTCAGCGTCGAATACGTCCCCGCCGATGCTCCGGCCGAGGTGTGGCATTCGAAGGTCACCGAGCGTACCCGGGCGATCTACACCGAGACCATCCCCAACCCGCTGGGGGACGTGGTGGACATCGCGGCGCTCGCCGACATCGCCCACGCCGCCGGGGTTCCGCTGGTGGTGGACTCCACGGTGGCCACCCCCTATCTCTGTCGACCGATCGAATGGGGTGCGGACATCGTGATCCACTCCACCTCCAAATGGCTGGCCGGCCATGGCTCGGTGATCGGCGGCGCGGTCATCGACGGCGGGACGTTTGACTGGGCCGCGAACGGCGACCGCTTCCCGCACCTCACCACCTCGCCGCGTCCCGGCGTCGGCTCGGCCGTGAAGCGCTTCGGGACCGGGGCGTACCTGGGGTTCCTGCGCACGGTGACGATCCTCGAATACGGACCCACCGTGCCGCCCACCTCGACCTTCCTGCTGCTGCAGGGCATCGAAACCCTCTCGCTGCGGATGGAACGGCACGTGGACAACGCGCTCGCCGTGGCCCGCGAATTTGAGGGGCACCCGGCGCTGCGACAGATCCACTATCCGGGGCTGGAGAGCAGCCCGTACTATCCGCTGACCCGAAAGTACCTGCCGCAGGGGGCCGGATCGATCGTCTCGTTTGACCTCGTCGGGGGCCGCGACGCCGCCCGCGTCTTCATCGACGCGCTGGACCTGGTGACCCCGATGACCCACATCGGCGACGTGCGCTCGCTGGCGATCCACCTGGGCTCCACGATCCATGCCAAGCTCACCGAGGAGGAGCGCCTGGCCGTAGGCATCACCCCGGGTCTGGTGCGCCTCTCGATCGGGATCGAGAGCGCCGGGGACATCATCGCCGACCTCCGCCACGCCCTCGACGCGGTGAGCGCCGCCGGGTACTAGGCCGAACGAGCAGGCCCCGCGGTCAGAGTCCCGCGGGGCCTCGGTGCGCGACGGATCCCGAACCGCTGCGGAGGCGCTCTCGCCGCACGCGCTGTGTCGCCCGCCGTACCCGACTACCCTGGGCAGGGAAGCCTCCGCGTGCGAGACGTAGGTGGCACCCGGGGGAGGGGAACCGCATGGACGCACTGTCGGAGTGGGTGAGCTTTGTTCTCTGCGCGCTGGTGGGCGGCGCGCTACTGGTTGTGATCATCCGGGTCATCACGCGTCGCCGCATCCGACGTAGCGCCCGCGGTGCGCTGCGCCCGTTTGCCGACGCCGCGGCCACGGACGCGTACGGCTGGGCACCGGCCGCGCAGGAACGCTCAGGCGAGATTATTGCCAACGATCGGGCCCACAGCCTGCCCGAGGATTTCCGAGACGAAAAGCGGGACTAGGCGGCAACCACCAGGGCGGTGGCGGCGGCGATGCGCTCCACGGCGGCGCGCAGCACGTCGGGATCGCAAGCCAGGTTGATCCGGGCAAAGCCGCGGCCCGAATCCCCGTAGGTGTGCCCGGCGTTGAGCGCGACACGGGCGTGGGTGATCAGGAAGGCGGCGGGGTCGTCCCCCAGTCCCAGCGGCCGCAGATCAAGCCAGCCGAGATAGCTGGACTGCGGGCGGACATAGGTGGCGGCGGGGAGGAATTCGGCAAAGAGTGAGGCGAGCAGGCGGTCGTTTTCGACGATCTTGGTGACGGTGTCGTCCAACCAGTCGGTACACGAGAAGGCAACGGTGTTGGCGTGCACACCCAGGATGCTGGCCCGACAGGCAACCTCCTCGGGGAAACGATCCACCACCTCGGTGGTGATCGCGTCTCCGGCAATCACCAGCGCACACTTGGCCCCGGCGAGGTTCCAGCCCTTCGAGCCCGAGGTCACGGTTACCGCCGAGGCCCCGTGCTCCCCGGCCACCGCCAGGAACGGCGTGAACGGGTGTCCCGGATGGGCCAGCGGGCCGTGCACCTCGTCGCTGATGACCAGCACGCCGTAGCGCGCGGCCAGGGCGGCAATCGCTGAAAGCTCATCGCGAGTGTGCACGATCCCGATCGGGTTATGCGGGTTGCACAGCAGGAAGGCGTCGGCACCGGCGGCAAACGCCGTCTCCAGGCCCACCAGGTCCAGGGTCCAGGTGCCGTCGGTTTCGATCAGGGGCACCTCTACGCGCCGGTGCCCGGCCTCCTCGACCAGCTCATAGAAGGGTGGATACACCGGCGGCGTGATGACCACGTTCGCCTCGGCGCGCAGGCCGTAGCGCAGGGTCTCGACGATGCCCACACTCACATCGGTGGCGATCCGCACCCGCTCGGGATCCGGGGTCCAGCCCCACCGCTCGGTGGAAAAACGCGAGAACGCGGCGGTCAGCGGACCCGGACCATCCACGTAACCGAGGTCCGAGGCACCCACCCGGGCAATCAACTCCGCGGTGATCGGAGCGGCCACGGGGTAGTCCATCTCGGCAACAAACAGCGGGAGGACGTCGGCCGGATAACGGGTCCACTTGATCGAGGAGCGCGCGCTACGCAGCTGCGCCACCGGATCACTCGAGAGCTGATTGTTCATGCATCTCAGGATGCGCGCTGTCACCCCGGTGCGTCTAGGGCGGACGTCATGCAACGTCACGCATCGAAATCTGGGGGACGTGCGCCCGGCTAGGAACCCAGCGCCGCGAAGCGTTCGATATCCGCCGAGGTCCCCGAGACGATGACCAGGTCGTGATTGGACACCACGGTGTTGGCGGTCGCATAGGTGAACGGCTTGCCCGGAGACTTCACCCCGACCACCGTGATGTTGTACTTGGTGCGCACCCCCGACTCGTCCAGGCTCATCCCGCGGATGGGCTTGGGCGGATACATCTTGACCAGCGCAAAGTCGTCATCGAACTGAATAAAGTCAAGCATCCGTCCGCTCACCAGGTGCGCGGTGCGCTCCCCGGCCTCGGCCTCGGGATAGATCACGTGGTTTGCGCCCACCCGGGCCAGGATCTTGCCATGCGACTGCGAGACGGCCTTCGCCCAGATCTGCGGCACCTTGAGGTCCACCAGGTTCGCGGTGATCAGCACACTCGCCTCGATCGAGGAGCCCACGGCAACCACGGCGATGGAGAAGTCCTGCGCGCCGATCTGCTTGAGCGCCTCGATGTTACGGGCGTCGGCCTGGACCGTGTGCGTCACCCGGTCCGACCACTTCTGCACCAGCTCCATGTCGGTATCGATCGCCAGTACCTCGCGGTCCAGGCGGTCCAGCTCCCCGGCACACGCGGCCCCAAACCGGCCGAGACCGATCACGAGTACCGGAGCGTCGTGTTTGATTCGATCAACCATGGTGTCACCTGTCCTTTCGGGGCCCTAGCCCACGATCGGGCGCTCTTCGGGGCGCCTATAGAGTTTAGAGCTTGTCGAGGCCGCAACCGCGGCGGCGAGGGTCACGGTTCCCACGCGTCCGAGCAGCATGGTCACCGCGAGCACGTACTTCCCCGGATCGTCCAGGGTTTCGGTCAGGCCGGTAGAGAGCCCCACCGTGCCGAAGGCCGAGACCACGTCAAAGAGCACGTTTTCCAGGGGATCCTTGGTCATCTGGATCAGGATGATCGTGGCAATCGCCACGATCGCCGCACCCCAGAACACCACCGAGAGCGCCACCCGCACCACATCCTGCGGGATCCGACGGCCGAAGGCCTCCATGTCCGGGTTTCCCTTGGCTTCGGCCCAGGCCGCCAGGAACAGCACCGCCAGGGTCGTGACCTTGATACCGCCGGCGGTGGAGGCCGAGCCGCCACCGATAAACATCAGCATCGAGGCGACCAGCTTGCTGGATCCATTCAGATCCCCGATCTCGATGGCGTTGAATCCGCCCGACCTGGTCATCACCGACAGGAAAAACGATTGGAACGCGGTATCACCCGCGTTCATCCCGCCGAGGGTTTTTCGGTTGTCAAACTCCAGGACCGTAAACACGATCGCCCCGGCCACCACCAGAATCAGCGTGGTCACGATCGTAAGCTTGGCGTGCAGCGGGAGCTTGCGCGGGTGGAACAGGTTCTTGCGCAGCGCAAAGATCACCGGGAAACCCAGCGCCCCGAGGAACACCCCGACCGCCAGGATGCCGAGGAAGAAGTAGTCGTTGCTGAAGCTGCCCAGCCCTGCCGCATTGGGCGTGAATCCGGTATTGGTGAACGCCATCGCCGAATAGTAGAAACTCTGCCAGGCAGCGGTGCCCGGATCCACTCCGTCGATCAGCATGCGGGGGAACAGTAGCAGCGCCACCGCACCCTCGATCACGATCAGGCTGGTGGCCACGGTGAGCAGCAGACTACCGATTTCACCCAGCCGGATCGCCTGACCCTCGGCCACCGGGCCGTGGTGCATGCGCATCGGGTTGGTGTCTCCGGCGGCGATCAACTTGGCCCGCAGACCGAGCTTGCGCGAGATGATCATGCCCAGGATCGACGCCAGGGTCAACACGCCGACCGCGCCGATCTGCACTCCGACATAAACAAATACATTTCCGGCGGCCGACCAGTGGGTGGACATATCCACGGTGGACAAGCCGGTGACACAGATCACCGAGACCGCTGTGAACAGCGCATCCGCAAGCGGGGTCACCGTGCCCGAGGCCGAGGCGATCGGCAGCGAAAATAGCAGCGTGAACAGCAAAATCAGCAGCGTAAAGACGCCGATCGCGAAGCGAGAAGGGGAGTGTCCAATCGCGGTATTCCACGCCTCCTTGAGTCGGCCAAAGCCACTCACAGTTGGGCGTTGCGCCACGATTTCCTCCCCACGATCAAAAAAATACGACCCCGGATTCATGCAAAGCCGGGTGGTAGTCATGGTATCCCGTCCCCGGACTGAGTAGCCTGGGGACATGGCAGACATTTTCGACGTGATCGCGGACGCCACCCGGCGCGATATTCTCAACCTCCTGCACCAGCGCAGCCAGGCCGAGATCGGCACGGGTGAGCAGGGCACCAGCGTGTCCGAAATCGTGACCGCGCTGGGGCTGAGCCAGCCCACGGTTTCCAAGCACCTCAAGGTGCTGCGCGAGGCCAACCTGGTGACCGTGCGCGAAGAGGGACAGCACCGGTTCTACCGGCTCTCGCCCGATCCGCTGGAAGACGTCGAGGACTGGCTGCTGCCGCTGCTCGGCGGCGAAGCCGTCACCGAAGACGTCCTGACCCTGGCCGCCAGCCTGCCCGCGCAGGCCCGCCAGGTGGCCGATGCAATCGGTCAGGCGGCCGCCGCCGGAACCCATCGAGTGGAGTCTGCGGTCCAGGCCGTGGTCAAGAAACTCGGCGGAAATAAGGGTGCCGACTCCTAGGGAAAACCGGCGCGTGCGCGCGTCGCCCCAGAATCGGGTACACTAACCGGAGGTATTTTTAAGCTGGCCGTGGCTCTCGCGTCCTCTGCCCAATCTTTATGTGAGGTCCTACATGGGTTCTGTTATCAAGAAGCGCCGCAAGCGTATGTCGAAGAAGAAGCACCGCAAGCTGCTTCGTAAGACTCGTCACCAGCGCCGCAACAAGAAGTAGACGCAACGCGCCAGTAAGCGCCCTCCTTCGGGAAGGCGCTTTTTGGCGTTAAAGAGCAACGCCAACCGCGACGCACGATGTTTTTGCGACTTCACAGCCACCGGGGCGGATGCCGGGTTTAGGGTGGAAACATGACTTCGATCGCGCTGACCCTGATTGGAAAACCCGGCTGCCACCTGTGCGAAGACGCCAAGGATACCGTCACCCAGGTGATGGGCGAGTACGCCGACCGGGCCGACATTACGTTGGAAGAACTCTCGATTCTTGACGATTCCGAGCTCCACAACCGACACTGGGAAGAAATCCCCGTGCTGCTTGTTGATGGTAAGCAGCACACCTACTGGCGAGTGGACGCGGCGCGACTGCGTGCCGCGCTCGACGCCGCCCTGTAGCCCCGGCATCCGCCGGGCACCACCACGTCGCATCCCGCGATGCCCGGCTCAAGGAGAATCATGACCGTCCGCCACTTTGTCACCTGGAAGCTCGCCGCCGAGGACGCCGCTACGCGCGCCGCAGACGCCGAGGGTATCCGTACCAACCTGGAAGCCCTCGTGGGCGTTGTACCGGGCCTGCGTGCCCTGAGCGTGCACGCTAACAGCCTGTACCCGGAGAACAACTGGGACATCATCCTCGAATCCGAGCTGGACGACGCCGAGGCCCTCGCCGCCTACCAGGTCCACCCCGAGCACCTCAAGGTTGTCGAGTACGTCAAGCCGCGCGTGACCGAGCGCGCCTCGATCGACTTCGCGGTCTAACCCGCAGGTACGACAACGGCCCGAACACACTTGGTGTGTTCGGGTCGTTGTCGTATCGAGTCGAAGACCAGCTACCGCCGAGTTGTTGCCGAGGGCAGCAGGATCGGATCGCCGATTCGGGTCGCGCTAGGCGGCGCGCGCCGTGTGGGCCGCCGCGCCGAAGGCTTCGAGGGCCGCCGCGGTCGGGTAGGAGACCTGTGCCCCGGCCCCGCGCGCCGCGAACGCACCGACCAGCGCACCGAGCCGAGTTGCCTCGATCAGCGTGGCACCGCCGGCCAGGGCATGGGCCAGGGCACCGGTAAAGGCGTCTCCGCAGCCCGTGGTATCCACCGCATCCACGACATATGCCGGAATCGGCATGATCTGCTCGCCGGCCGCGGCGGTGGCATCAAGGACCAGCGCACCCGCGCGTCCCAGGGTGATCACGCAGCGCGAAATTCCCAGCGCACCCAGCGCCTCAAGCGCGTGCGCGCCGGCGATGGGGGCCTCGGGATCGATGCCGATCAGCCCGGCCAGCTCATGCTCGTTGAGCACCAGCAGATCGGTCAGTTCCAAGAGCTCGGGCTCCAGCTCGCGCAGCGGCGAGGGGTTCAGCACCACCTGCACGTCGTGGGCTCGTGCCCGTCGGGCGGCGGCCAGCACGGTTTCCGGGGAAACCTCCAGAGCCAGTGTCAGTACCGACGCCTCATCCCACAGGGCATCCGGGACCGCGTCCACATGGGCCGCCGCAAGCTGCGCGTTGGCACCCGGCGCGATGATGATGTTGTTTTCGCCCTCGGCATCCACGGCGATCAGGGCGGCACCGGTCGCGCAGTCGGCGATCCGCTCGACCTGGGTGGTATCCACCCCGAACGCATTCGCCGACGAGAGCACCCGGTCGGCAAACTCATCGTCCCCCACCGCGCCGACCAGGCTCACGGCACCGCCCAGCAGGGCGGCCGCCGCGGCCTGATTGGATGACTTACCCCCGGGAGAAAAGCGCAGCTCGTTTCCGGTCACGGTCTCGCCGGGTCCGGGCAGACGCGGGGTCTGCACCGAGAGATCCAGGTTGAGCGAGCCGACAACGATGATGGTCCCGGGGGAGGGGGTCATAACTATTCCTTGGGGTTGGGGATGCCAGCGCGGGCTAGCGGGAGATTTCGGCGTTGGTCGGGCGGGGAATCAGGCTGGACATGAGCAGTGCGCCCACCAGCAGGATCGCCCCGGCCACCATGGCCGCCTGGTAACCGGCCGCGGTTCCGCCGCCGGAGAAAGCGGTCTGGACCGCGTAGATCACCGCGAACGAGACGCCCGCGCCGAGGTTGATCGCGCCGGTGTTCAGACCCGGAAGCGAGCCCGGGGCCTCCTTGGGGGAGAGCACCACGCCCAGGCCGTTGATCATGATGTTGCCGATACCGGCGTAGCTGATTCCGATCGCGATCGAGAGCAGCAGGATGATCACGCGGATGTCGCTGCCGACGGTGAAGACCATCGCCACGATGCCGAGCACGGTGAAGCTCAGCCCGATGCGCAGCATGCGCAGGTAGCCGAAGCTCGCGGCCAGGCGACCCGAAACCGGGCCCATCAGCAGGCCCGCGAGGGCGTAGGGGGTCAGGGTCCACCAGGCAACCTCGCCGGCGCCGAGCCCGAGGCCGACCTCGGTGTCCTGGGCGAGTGCGGGCAAGATACCGTTCATCACGGCGAAGACACCGGCGAGGGTCAGCAGCGAGGTGCTGGCCAGCGCCCAGGTGGAGCGGTGCTTGAGCTGGGCGGGGGCCACCAGCGGGTGGGCGCTGCGGTTCTCCAGACGCCAGAACAGCCAGAAGGAGACGGCGGTCACCACGGCGAGGATTGCCACGAGTGCCCAGTTGGCGGCGGCCAGGTTGCCGATCTCGTTGATCATGATCAGCGCGGCACCCACCGAGATGACCAGCAGGGCCGAGCCCCACCAGTCCATCTTGCCGGCGGTTCCGCCGAGGCTCTCGGGGGCCATGAAGCGGACGAAGATCGCGGCGAGCAGGGCGACGGCCCCCATGACCCAGAAGATCGAGGCGAAGCCGAAGTTGCCGGCGAGCCAGCCACCGGCCAGCGCGTCCACGCCGGCGATCCCACCGTTGACGGCCGTCACCACACCCAGCAGGGTGCCGTACTTCTTGGGCTCGGTCACCTGGGAGCGCAGCATCAGCAGGCACATCGGGACCACGGGGCCCGAGGCACCCTGGATGACGCGGCCGATCAGCAGCATCGGGATGTTGGTGGCGAGTGCGGCGATCACACAGCCCAGTGCCATCACGATGAGCATCGAGACCAGAACCTTGCGGCGGCCGATCAGGTCGCCCAGGCGCGGGAGGAACAGGGTGGTCAGCGCGGCCGAGGTGAAGAAGGCGGTCTGAGTCAGCGCGACCTGTGCGCCGGTGGCCCCGAGCTCATGCTCGATGGTGACCAGGGCGGGGCTGAGCATGCTGGCGTTGAGCTGGAACGCGAAACACGAGGCCAGCAGCGCGACCATGAGCGCGGTGACGCTCGCGGCCTGGGGCGCGAGGGCGGTGCCTCGGCTGGTGAGGGGAGTGCTCATCGGATAGTCCACTTCGTTGTGAGGTTAGACCCTACGCGAGATTCGCGTGCGGGCCCGAGGTTTGGGGAGTTGAGGTGTGGATTGCGCGACCCCGCGGGGAACGAAATGGACTCGTTTTCCGCATGTTTGCGTAATCGTTTACACAGAGAATACCCCACAACATCCACTTCGGCAACGCGGGATTCCTTCGGGGGTTGCCGATAGGCTGGGAATTCTCCAATTTCCAGCGAAAGGGTCCGGGATGAGTGCGGAAGTTCGCCTGCAGGACGTCGCCGATGCGGCGGGCGTCTCGATCGCGACCGCCTCCCGCGCCCTGGCGGGCAAGGATCGGGTCTCTCGGAAGACCCAGACGCTGGTCAAGCGCACCGCCGAACGCCTCGGATACCAGGTCAATGCGGCCGCCCGCGCGCTGCGCGAGGGCAGCAATCGCACCATCGGCATGATCATCCCCGTGGTGGGTAACCCGTTCTATGCGCAGGTGGTGCACGCGGTTGAGGCCGAGTTGCAGGAGCAGGATCTGGAGCTGATCATCGCCGACTCTCACGGCGAGATTGAGCGCGAGGCGCGACGGCTCGATCTGCTGCTGGGTGGTCGGGTCGAGGGCGTAATCGTCGTGCCCTCGGATGCGCAGGGATCCAGCGAGGCGCTGATTAAGACCGCCGCCCGAATCCCGCTGGTGCAGCTGGACCGCCGGGTCGAGGGACTGGCCAGCGACTTTATCGGGGTGGATAACGACCGCGGCATCGACCTGGTGATCGCCCACCTGCGCGAGCAGGGGGTGCGCTCGATCGTCTATATCGGCGCCAATGACAACACCTCGGTGGGGCGCGAGCGCCGGTTGGCGTTTGCCCGCGCATCCGCGGAGCTCGACGTGCACGAGCCCATTTTTGGAAACTTCTCCCGCGAGTACGGACTCGAGGCCGGGGCCGCGCTGGTGGCCCGGGGTGAGCTCCCGGATGCGATCGTCTGCGGTGACGACCTGATCGCGGTGGGGGTGCTCGGAGCACTGCGAGCGGCGGGCAAGCGGGTGCCGCGCGATACCCTGCTCACCGGATTTGATGACACCCTGCTGGCCGAGATTACCGACCCGCCGCTGACCTCGGTGGTGCAGCCGATCGCCGCGCTGGCCCGCGAGGCCATTCGCGCGCTGGTGCTGCGCACCGAGGATCGGGATGCCCCGACCGTCTACAGCCGGATCGCCCCGCAGCTCGTGGTGCGCGAGTCCACGAGTCGCCCGTAACCCGCGTACGTAGTTACGACTGTGGCCCGCGGAATTCCGCGGGCCACAGCCGTTTTTGAGACTACTTCAGGGTTGCGACGGCACCCTCAACGAGGCTCCAGAAGCGGTCCACGTCGAGGTCGATCGCCACGTGGGCGTTCTTCTCGCGCTTGAGCATGTCGTGCAGGTCCACGCAGGTCGCACCGGCGGTCTCGGTGCCCACCAGCTCGACATCCACGCGGGTGTGCACGGTGGTGGCCACGGCCGCATCGATGACCAGGGCCACGGCCACCGGGTCGTGCAGCGGACCATCGGGCATGCCCTCGACATCGTTATAGGAGTTGCAGAAGAACTCCAGCAGCTCTGCGCCGAAGACGCCGGTCTCGTTGCCGAGGTTGCGGATGCGGCTGCGCACATCCTGGGTGATCAGGGCCTGGTGGGTGATGTTCAGGCCGACCATGGTGAAGTCGATGCCCGACTTCAGCACCACATCCACGGCCTCGGGGTCGGCCCAGGCGTTGAACTCGGCGTAGGCGGCACCGCAGTTACCGCGGCCGGTCGAGCCACCCATCCAGACGATCCGCTCGATCCGCTCCAGCAGCTCGGGGTAGGTGCGCACAAAGTGGGCGATATTGGTGAGCGGACCGGTGGGGATCAGGGTGATCTTCTCTTCCGAGGCGCGCACGGTGTCGGCGATCAGCTCGATGGCCGAGCGCTCATCCAGCGGCACGGTGACCTCGGGTAGCACGGGGCCACCGAGGGCGTTCTCGCCGTGAATCCAGGTGCCGGGGGTGAGCTTGCGCTCAAGCGGCTCGGCCGCGCCGGCGGCGATCGGCACGCCGGTGATGCCGGCGACGGTGCAGGCGACGCGTGCGTTGTGCGTGGTGTGCTCGAGGTAGCCGTTACCGCTGACGGTCGTGATGGCCTTCAGATCGAGTGCGGGGTTCCCCGCGGCGAGCCAGATCGCGAACACATCGTCGTGGCCGGGGTCGCAGTCCAGGATGACCGGAATTGGCATTTTTCTCTCCATTGATCGGGGGCCAGAAGCCAAGCTATGCGTAAACGATTACACACATTTCATGACGGGTCAAGTTCCTCGGACCGGGTTAAAGCAAACGCCCCGGTTTCGAATCGAAGCCGGGGCGAATCTGGGTGGGGTGGCCTAGCGACCGGACTCGGTGGGCAGCGTGATGTCCAGGCAGAAGCCGTCGCTCACCAGGCGGGCACTCACGTCGCCACCGTGGGCCTTGACGATGCCACGCACGATGGCGAGGCCGAGGCCCGCGCCGCCCTGAGTTCCGGCGGGTTCGGCGGTACGGGCGGCGTCGCCGCGCCAGCCCACGTCGAACATACGGCCCAGGTCCTCGGTCGAGACGCCGCTGCCGTGATCGAGGATGCTGAGCACCAGGTGTCCGTCCTCGAGCGTGGTGGCCGACACCAGGATTTCCGAGTGGTCGGGGGCGTGCCGGATGCCGTTAGCCAGCAGGTTGCCGATCGCCCGGGTCAGCTCGCGGGGATCCCCCCAGAGCGTGTGCCCCTCGACACCGCGCTGCTCGATCCGGATGCCCCGGGCGGCGGCCACATGCTGCACGTCGGAGACCGCATCGGAGACCAGGTCGAGCAGGTCCACCAGTTCGCGGCGGAGGTCCAGGGTGCCCGATTCGATCCGGGCCAGGGCGAAGAGGTCGTCCACCATCAGGCCCATCGCGTCGACCCGCTCGCGGATCTGACGGCTGTACTCGACCGGACGCTCGGCGACCCCCGCCTCCATCGCCTCGGCCAGCGCCCGGATCCCGGCCATCGGGGTGCGCAGATCGTGGGAGATCCAGACAAAAAACTCTCGGCGGGCTGCATCCAGCCGGGTGATTTCGGCGCGGGCATCGGCGAGCTTACGTGAGGTATCGGCGAGTTCCTCGGAGAGCGCGGCAAACTCGCGCCAGCCGGGGTTTTCGGGATCCACCACGTGGCCGTCGGCGATCCGCCGGGTCGAATCCAAGAGGTGCCCGGTGGAGCGGCGCACCACCCGGGTGGTCATCAGCCAGGCGGCCGCCATGCTCATCAGCGCGGCGACGCCGAGCAGCCAGGCGAGCACGGTGAGGTCGTGCTCGGAGAACAGCATCTCGATCAGCACCACGATCGTGGACGCGGCCACGGCGACCACCGCGGCCCCGGTCACGATCACAAACTGGGAGGCGATCGATCCGCGCCGGTTGAGGTGCAGCGCACCCCAGGCCAGCAGCGAGACCGCCGCTGTGCACGCGGCCGTGGTGAACACGATCAGGCAGAGATCGGAAACGCTCAGCATGCAGGCTCGATTCGCCGGTAACCGGGCCGTGAGGTGACGGAGCGAGAACGCTCGGAGCGGGCTAGCACGTGGCCTCCACAAAGAAACGGTATCCGGCACCCCACACGGTTTTCAGGTGGCAGGGGAAGCGCGGGTCGGGCTCGATCTTTTCGCGCAGGCGGCGCACGTGTACGGTCACCGTGGAGGGATCGCCGAAGCCCCAGCCCCACACCTCACGCAGCAGCTCGTCGCGGCCGATATCGCGGCCGGGATTGGCCAGTAGATAGAGGAAGAGTTCGTATTCGCGGGCGGTCAGCGTGATCTCGCGCTCATGCGCCCAGGCTCGGCGGTGTACCGGGTCGATGCGGAAGTCGCCGTGCACGATCATCGCCGAAGTTCCGACGGTGGCGCGCCGACGCAGCAGCGCCTCGGCGCGCAGCTGAAGTTCGCGCAGCGAGAACGGCTTGGCCACATAGTCGTCGGCCCCGTGTTCCAGGCCCTCGATACGCTGGTCCACCGCCGAGAGGGCGGTGAGCATCATGATCGGGACGTCCGAGTAGCCGCGCACCTCGCGGCACAGCTCATCGCCGCTCTTGCCGGGAAGCATGCGGTCCACGATTAGCAGGTCGGGGATGCGCTCACGCACCGCGGCGGCCGCGGTGGTCCCGTCGCCATACTCGGACAGGTCGAGTCCGGCGGCGCGCAGGAAATCGGCGACCACCGTTCGTACGGTTGGGTCGTCCTCAATCAGCATCACACGCGGTTTCGATTCCACAGGTCCGAGACTAACCCGGGGATCCCGCGCGAACGCTGAATTCTTACGGGAATGAAATATGCGCTTACGGCCCTGTTATATCCGCTCCGGGGGCGGTGCCGAATTGATTGGCTGTTGATCACGCAAGTTGTTCACCATCGAAAGGACCCACATCATGCGCATCAAGACCGTCATCGTCACCGCAGCAGCAGCCATCGCCCTCACCGCGGGTCTGAGCGCATGTAGCTCGCCCTCCTCCGACATCGGGGCGAGCAAGCCCGCCGCCTCACACTCGGCCGAGGCCACGACTTCCGCCACCGCGAGCCTCAGCGGAACCTTCGCCGGGCTCAACGACAAGAAGGTGGCCGGCACCGCCAAGATCGACGGCGACACCCTGACCCTGTCCGGCTTCTCCTCCGATGAGGGTCCCGATCTGCACCTCTACCTGACCAACGGCACCGATGAGGCAGCGGTGACCGCGGGAACCACCCTGGGTGCGGTCAAGTTTGATGCCGCCTCGCAGACCTTCAAGCTCGACGGCGTCAAGGCCGGTGACTTCAAGTACGTCGTGGTGCACTGCGACAAGGCCCTCGCGGTCTTCGGCGCCGCACCCCTGGCCTAGGCGGTGGGATCGGTGACCGCCGTGTTTCCCCGACGCCTCGCGGCGGTCGCCGCCTCCGTGGCCCGGGTCGTGCTGGGTATTCTCTGGCTTGGTGAGGGCATCACCAAGTACCGCGCCGGGTTCGGCCAGGCCGACATCCTGCTGGTGGTGGGCAGCACCACCAAAAACCCGCGGGTGCCCGAATTCTATAAATTCTTCACCGAGCATATTCTCGGTCCGGGGTCGGGATTCTTCGGAATTCTGATGCCCGCCCTGGAGCTCAGCCTGGGCATCCTGCTCATTGTGGGGATACTGCCCCGCTGGATCGCGGCGGCCGGCAGCGCGCTGCTGGTCTCCTACTGGCTCGCCGATCAGCTGATCGCCCAGTATCCGATCATGATCCTGCTGGCGATCCCGGTGATCGCCTGGCCGCTGGCCGCCGGAACCCTCTCGCTGCCCGCGCTGTGGCGGCGGTGGAGGAACCCCCGAGACTAGCGGGATACACCCCCCCCAAGAACACGAAGGCCCGTTCCGCATCTGCGGAACGGGCCTTCGTCTGATTAAGCGAGGGTTACGGGGCCAGACGGGTCGGGCCGCGGAACAGGTAGGTCACCTCGCGGATGCTCGACTCGTGCAGCATGAGCATCAGCACGCGGGCCAGGCCCATGCCGAATCCACCGTGGCTCGGTGCGCCGTAGCGGAAGAAGTCGAGGTAGAAGTCGAGCTCCTTGGGCTCCATGCCCTTATCGCGCATCTGAGCTTCCAGGACGTCGACGCGGTGCTCACGCTGAGCGCCGGTCGAGATCTCCACACCGTTGAAGATCAGGTCGTAGGAGTTGGTGAGGGCCGGGTTGTCCGCGTGACGCATGTGGTAGAACGGGCGGATCGAGGCGGCGTAGTCGGTCAGGAACACAAACTCGTGGCCGTAGGTTTCGCGCACGTAGGCGGCGATCTGACGCTCACCCTCGGGGTCCATGTCGTCATCCGAACGCGGAACCTCGTAGCCGCGCTCCTTGATGATTTCCTTGGCCTCGGCCAGCGGGATGCGGGGGAACGGGGTCGCCGGGACGGTGACCTCGACGTCGAAGAGCTCCTTGATGGCCTCGCCGTGCTTGGCCTTGACCGCGCTGAAACCGGCGACGATCAGGTCCTCGTGCAGCTTCATGACGTCTTCGTGGCTCTCGATCCAGCTGATTTCCGAGTCCACCGAGGTGAACTCGGTGGCGTGACGGCTGGTGAACGAGGGGTCGGCACGGAAGGCCGGGCCCACCTCGAAGATCTTGCCGAAGCCGGCGGACTGCGCCATCTGCTTGAAGAACTGCGGGCTCTGCGCCAGGTAGGCGGTGGTGTCGAAGTACTCGACCTCGAACAGCTCGGCGCGCGACTCGGAGGCGCTGGCCATGAGCTTGGGGGTGTGGATCTCGATGAAGTCGTTGTCGACCCAGTACTCACGCATCGCGTGCAGGAAGGTGGTCTGGATCTTGAAGATCAGGTTCTGCTTGGGGTTACGCAGGTCGAGGAAGCGCCAGTCCTGACGCTTGTCCAGCGAGGAATCGGCGGCGATCGGGGTTTCCGGGTTGGCCGCGCTGAGAACCTCGAGCGAGGAAATCTTGACCTCGAGTCCGCCGAGCTTCACGCGCTCGTCGTGCTTGAGCTCACCGGTGACGGTCACGAAGGAGCCGTGAGCGAGCGCGGAGATCGACTCGGTCAGCGCGAGCTTCGCGGCCGAGGTGGGATCGTCCTCCACCAGTTCCCGGGTCGCCGGGGTGACCAGCTGTACCGCGCCGGACTCATCCCGGAGCACAATAAACTGGACCTTCTTCTGGTCTCGGACAGTTTCTACCCAACCGGATACGGTCACGGGGCCATCGGCCAGTGCCGCCAGGTTCTTCACCAATTTGCGTTCAGTCACCTGCCCAGCTTAGCCGAGGCCCGGGCCGCCCGTGGCCCGCACCGCTACTTTCTGGCGCGTGGGCGTGATACCCGAAGTTCCTGGAGATGGAGCGAATTCTCGGCAAACTCATAGTGAGCGTTTTCACAGCCTGAGCCCACGTAGACTGGGGACGTGGTTGCTGCCCAGATTCACCTCGTCCGTCACGGCGAGGTCTTTAATCCCGATCGAGTCCTGTATGGACGCCTGCCCGGCTTTGGCCTGTCCGAACGCGGACACAAGATGGCCGCGGCGGCCGCCAACGACCTCCTGGCGCGGGATCGAAAATACGGCACCCTGATCGCCTCCCCGCTGCAGCGCACTCAGGAATCCGCCGCCCCGGTGGCCGCCCTGCTCGGGCTGACCCCGGTGCTGGATGAGCGCGTGATCGAGCCCCACAATCACTTCGAGGGCAAGCAGATGCGCCGCGCGGTCCTCAACCCGCGCAACTGGCCGGCCCTGCGCGACCCGAATCTGCCCAGCTGGGGTGAGCCCTACGGCTCGATCGTGACCCGCATGATGGCGGCCATCGAGCACGCCTGGAAGACCACCTCCTCGGGCGACGCCGTGATCGTCAGCCACCAGCTTCCGATCTGGATGGTGCACCGCTACCTCGCCGATGAGGCCCTGCGGCACGATCCGCGCAAGCGCCGTTGCGCGCTCTCAAGCATCACCACCCTGGAAAAGGTGGGTGACCGTTTTGTCGAGGTGGAGTATCGAGACCCGGCGGCCGAACTGGCCGCGGGCTCGCTGGATGTAGGAGCGGTATAGCGATGATCGGATTCCGAGGCTCGAAGCTGGGACGCGCGGGCGTGGTGGGTGCCGCGGCACTCGCAATGGTGCTGACCCTGGCCGGCTGCGCCAACGACAAGCTCGCCAGCGAATACACCTCCGCCGACAACAAGAACTACATTGCCGGCGACGGCAGCGTGACCGAGATTGCCGCGAAGGATCGCGAAAAGCCGGTGTCCTATGAGGGCAAGGACGAGGAGGGGAAGAACATCACCTCCGCCGACCTGCTCGGCGACGTGGTGGTCCTGAACTTCTGGTACGCGGGCTGTGCGCCCTGCCGCGCCGAGGCTCCCGACCTGCAGGCCCTGAACGAGAAGTACGACGGCAAGGGCGCCAGCTTCGTGGGTGTCAACGTCTACGACCAGGCCGAAACCGCGCTGGCCTTCAACAAGACCTATAACGTGACCTACCCCTCGATCCTCGACATCAACGACGGTGCGGTGAAGCTCGCCTTCACCGGCCAGGTGCGCCCCAACGCCGTGCCGACCACCCTGGTGATCGACAAGGAGGGCCGCGTGGCCGCCCGCATCCTGGGCAAGATCAGCGACCGTTCGATCCTGGACACCCTGATTCGCGACACGATCGCCGAGAAATAATCGGATGAATATCGGTCAAATCATCGGGGACGGCGGCCTCCTGGTCGCCATTCCCCTGGCGCTGCTGGCCGGCCTGGTGTCCTTTGCCTCGCCGTGTGTGCTGCCGCTGGTTCCCGGCTACCTCGCCTATGTGGGCGGCATGGCCCCGCAGAGCGGCGAGCGTCCGGCGCGGGAGCGTCGTCGCCTGCTGCTCGGGGTGATCCTCTTTGTCCTCGGCTTCACCCTCGTTTTTGTGCTGATGAGCATCGTCGCCGGTGCCGCCGGGGTCTTCCTGGTGGAGTGGAGCGGGATCATCACCCGCATCCTCGGCGTGGTCATCATCATCATGGGTGTGGCCTTTGTGGGGCAGGTCAGCTTCCTCCAGCGCGAATGGAAGCCCTCCTGGACCCCGGCCACCGGCCTCGTCGGAGCCCCGCTGCTCGGCATCGTGTTTGCCGTGGGCTGGGTGCCCTGCCTTGGCCCGACCCTCACCGCGATCCTCAGCCTGGGCTACAACTCGGGTACCGTGGGTCGCGCGGTGATCCTGGCGATCGCCTACTGCATCGGCCTCGGACTGCCCTTCATCCTGGTAGCCCTCGGCTTCGGCTGGATGGCCGGAGCCACTACATTCCTCAAGCGTCATATTCGCGTGATTAACATCGCCGGTGGCGTTCTGCTCGTTCTCATCGGACTCCTCATGGTCACCGGACTATGGGGTCAACTGATGTCTAGCCTAGGTTCGGTGATTGCAGGCTTTGACCCGGCCATCTGATTACGTAGACGCGAGCTCACCCCAGGGTGAGCCCGACGCCCCGATTAACGCCCCCAAGCTGGGGTTTGTGGGGGCGCTGCGCTTTGCGTGGCGTCAGCTCACCAGCATGCGCACCGCGCTGCTGCTGCTCCTGCTGCTGGCGATCGCCGCGGTGCCCGGATCCCTGGTCCCGCAGCGCAGTTCGGACCCCAACGGTGTGATCCAGTACTTCCGCGACAACCCCGATCTGGCACCGGTCCTGGACAAGATCCAGATGTTCGACGTGTACAGCTCGGCGTGGTTCTCGGCGATCTACCTGCTGCTGTTTGTGTCGCTGATCGGCTGCATCATCCCGCGCACCAAGCACCACTATCAGGCGATGCGTCAGCGTCCGCCGCGCACCCCCGCCCGGCTCAACCGGCTCGCGGTGCACCGTGAACAGAGCCTGTCCGGTGGCAGCACCGGCGAGGCGATCACCGCCGCCCGGGACCTGCTGAAGAAGTCGGGCTACCGCACCGAAATCTACACCGGCAAGGACGGTGTGGCCTCGGTGTCCGCCGAGCGTGGATACCTGCGCGAGACCGGAAACCTGCTCTTCCACTCGGCCCTGGTGCTGGTCCTGGTGGCCGTCGGCTTTGGTGGCGGCTTCGGTTATGCGGGGCAGAAGGTGGTGGTCGAGGGCCAGACCTTCGTCAACTCGCTGGTCGACTTCAACTCCTTCAACCCGGGTCGCTTCGTGGACACCGAGTCGCTGCCCCCCTACTCGCTCAAGCTCGACAAGTTTGACGTGGAGTACGAAACCAAGAACATCAACGCCTACGGTCAGGCCATCGACTACACCGCCCACGTCACCTCGCGGGACGTGGACGGCGACACCGAGAAGCACCAGATCAAGGTGAACCAGCCGCTGCGCATCGACGGTACCAACGTCTACCTGCTGGGTAACGGCTACGCGCCCAAGGTGACCGTGCGCGACCCCGAGGGCAACGTGGTCTTCACCGACTCGATCCCGTTCCTGCCGATGGACACCAACCTCACCTCGCAGGGAGTCATCAAGATTCCGGACGGGCTGGCCAAGCAGATCGGTATGATCGGCTTCTTCTATCCCACCGCGGTCGAGCAGACCTCCGGGGCGTTCGCCTCGAACTATCCCGACCTGATCTACCCGACCCTGAGCCTCAACGTCTACTCGGGTGACCTGGGCATCAACGACGGTGTGCCGAAGTCGGTCTACTCGCTGGACACCGACAAGATGACCGAGATCGCCGGCCGCACCATCGGTAAGAAGGAGGGCGGCACCGCGCCGCTCAAGCTTATGCCCGGCCAGACCCAGAATCTGCCCGACGGGCTGGGGACGATCACGTTTGAAAACGTCAACCCCCACCCCAAGAAGGATGACTATGCGGGCTCGGTCGCCCGCTTCGCCTCGCTGGATATTCACCGCGATCCGACCCAGGTGTGGGTGGGAATCTTCGCCGGTCTGATCCTGCTGGGCCTGCTGACCTCGCTGTTCATCCCGCGCCGCCGCGTGTGGGTGAAGGCAACCGAGGGTGCCGACGGCACCGTCCTGATGGAATACGCGGGCCTGGCCCGTGGAGAAGACCCCGGCCTGCGTGAGGCCGTGGACAATATTGCCGAACGGCATATTCGAGCCCTCGGGGCAGTCCCCGATGAGGCCCGGGAAGGTAACGTAGAAGCGTGACACTTGATCTGATCTCCGTATATGCCCTGTGGTCGGCAATCGCGCTGTATGCGATCGCCTTCGTGGCATTCGCCTTTGACCTGGCGCGCCGAAGCGCCGAGGTCGCCGCCGCCGCCGACGAGGCCGCCGAGAAGGCAGCCGCCGCCGAGCGCGCGGCCGCCGGCGAACCCGTCGCCGTGGGCGCCGCCGCCTCCGTAGCCGCCGGTTCGACCGGTGCCGGTAAGGCTCGCCCCGGCCGCCCGGCCGGTGGCACCCTGACCCTGGAAGAGGACCACTCGGGCACGGTCACCGCGTCCCGGTCGATCTCGCTGCGGATCGGTGTGGCCCTGTCGATCCTCGGCTTCCTGCTGCACCTCACCGCCGTCGTGACCCGTGGCGTGGCCGCGGGCCGCGTGCCGTGGGCCAACATGTACGAGTTCGCGATGACCGGTACCGCCGTGATCGTGGCCGTCTTCCTGATCATCCTGACCCGGGTGGACCTGCGCTTCCTCGGTGCCTTCATCATGGGCCTGATCGTGATCCTGCTGGGCCTGTCCTCGCTGAACTTCTACATCGAGGTCGCCCCGCTACCGCCGGCACTGCAGTCGGCCTGGCTGGTGATCCACGTGTTTGTGGCCACCACCGGAACCGGATTCTTCTTCCTCGGCTTTGCGCTCACCGCCCTGCAGCTGATCCAGGCCCGCCGCGAGGCCGCCGGAACCGCCCTGTCGGCCAAGCGCTTCCGCTTCATGGCGACCCTGCCCAGCTCGCAGCGCCTGGACAACCTGTCCTACCGCGTGAACATCATCGGTTTCATCCTCTGGACCTTCACCCTGATCGCCGGCGCGATCTGGGCCGAGGCCGCCTGGGGTCGTTACTGGGGCTGGGACGTCAAGGAGGTGTGGACCTTCATCATCTGGGTGGTCTACGCCGGATACATTCACGCCCGCGCTACCCGCGGCTGGCGCGGAAACCGCGCGGCCTGGCTGTCGATGATCGGTGCCGTCACGGTGCTGTTCAACTTCACCATCGTGAACCTGTTCTTCAAGGGACTGCACGCCTACTCGGGTCTGTAAGCCTCCGCACCACACACATCACCCCGCGCATGCACTGCGCGGGGTGATGTGTTTTTCCGGGGGCCCGGGACTCGCCGGTACTGATACTCTGCATCGGTACCCGACAACCGGGATCTCCCCGATTAACGAATGGAAACTGCGTGAAACTGCAGAAGAAGATGCTCGCAACGATCGTGGCGGGCACCGTCTTGGCGCTCACCCTCGCCGGATGTTCGGCGGCCGGGGTCGAGAAGAGCGAATCTGCGTCCCCCAAGCCCGCGGCGGTTTCGGCCGAACCCACCCCCTCGGAAACCCCGACCATCCCCGCACAGAGCGTGCCCGAGGCCTGCTCGATCGTGCAGACGGTTCAGGCCGCGGACGATGAGAACTACACCGCGGTTCTGGGACTTCTCTTTACCGACCCGCAGCGAGCGGGGGAGAGTATCGACGGCGTGGTTGACCGCCTGGCGGCCTCGATCAACGAGGTCACCAATGAAGAGGTGAAGTCGGCGGCCACCGAGGAACTCGACCTGATGAGGGTGTTCGCCTCGATGGTCCACAAGTATGGCAAGAACGCGCTGAACCCCGACAACCCCGAGGTGGCGACCCTCCAGGCGGCGAAGGACGCGGGCCCCTCGAAGTTCTCTCAGCTCTGCCCCGGAGCCTAAGCGTCATTCATACTGGCGTGAGCCTCGTCCCGCGTGCTGTGGGACGAGGCTTTCGCGTCTCTCCGCCCGATACCCCACCGTCGTTTCTGGTAGCGTGCCTCGTTAGGGGGTAGCCATTTTATGGGGGGCTGCCGTAATCAGAAATGAGTACGCAATGAAACTGCAAGTGAGTGTTTTTCGAACGATAGTGGCGAGTGTGTCGGTAGCGTTAGTGCTGACCGGATGCGCCTCGGAAAACGGTGCCAAAAACGACGCATCATCGGCGCGCCCAACCGCGTCTGCCTCGAGTCAGGACGAACGGGCAAAGCCGGCTGCGATGACGGTAGAAGAGGCCTGTTCGCGCGTGAAGGATACCCTGCGCCAAACGATGGACGATTTCGTGCTGGTCCCTAATATGATCGCCACCCAACCCGAGGAAGCGGGCAAGGCGTTGGACGAGATTGTGACGCGGATGAACGAGGTGAATGAGTCAATCACCAACGAAGAGGTGAAGGCTGCCTCTGCCGAGTACACCGCACAGTTCTCAACACTCGCCTCACTCGTGCACGCCAACGGTGCCGATGCGCTCAACCCAGACCGCCCCGAAGTCGTCAAATTGCGTGAGGAACAACGTGCGGGGGTCGGCAAACTCGGTACCCTGTGCCCGGGCTCCTAGGAGGCTAGCGGCCTCTTTATCGTCCGGGGTACGTTACGTTACTGGGTGATTACCACGGTGGCGGGGCTCGTGGGTCCGCGCCGATCACCCCATTCATAGTGCGCGCTCAGGGTCACCCGGTTGAGTGAGGCGGGGATAGAGAGCGGGGTTTCGGTGACCCCGTCGGTGCCTCCGGCGATCGGCCGGGTACCCAGCGGATCGATGGTCAGCACGGCCGAGGTGGCCGGCCGGGAGTGGATGATCGCGGTGATTCCCCAGGCCGGGTCCCAGCGCACGGTGGGGCGTTCGGGGGTTTCCAGGGACACCGTCTGCGTGGTCTCGGTCGAGGTGAGCCCCTCGATGCTCTGGCTGACCCGCAGCTCCGAGGTGCCGGCCGGAAGTTCCAGCTGGGCGGTGCTCCAGGCACCATCGGCCTCGGCCACCACCTCGACGTCCACACCGGGGCCGGTGAGGTGCACGGTCGCGGCGGGTTTGGCCCGGCCGCTCACCACTGGCCAGAGTAGTCCGTCGCCATCATCGACCCGGGTGATTTTCGGTGCCTCCGGGGTGCCCGTCGTGGGCGGTGTGGGCGAGGGCGTCGGCGTCGGGATTGGCGTGGGGTTGGGGGTGGTGGCGATATCCGGAGCGGGTGCCGGTGCCACGGTGACGGGGCCGGCAGGCACGCCCGGTACCGGTATCCCTACCCGGGGAAGCAGCACACCATCGGGATCACTTGTCGGATCGGGGGTCGGGTTTCCGGGCACCACGGGCAGCGTCGAGTCGGGGTCCGGCGGAGTGGTGGGCAGCGTGCGCCCGAGACGCTGCGCCGAGACGGCCGGCGGCTGCGTGTTTTTGGGGAGCATCGTCACGCCGATGATCCCGGCCGCCACGAGTGCGCCGGCCGCGGCGGTGGTGGTGATCGTCATGGCCGGTTTGCTGTGCCGCAGGGCGGCGACGGCGGCGACCGCCGAACTCGACGAACTCCCCGCGAGATACGCGGCCGCCCCCGCCCCGATCAGTGCCGGGAGCAGGACGATCCGCAGGATACCGGCGATCTCGCGCCCCTCGACCACGAGCGCGCGGCAGGACGCGCACGCGTCGATATGGGCATCAAAGCGTGCACGATCCCGCACGCCCAGGGCATCGCGGCTGTACTCGCCGATCCGCTGCACCACCCAGCGGTGCTCGCTCTCGGCCGGGAGGATCGCAAAGTGCTCCTGGATCCACGCCTGGCGCAGCCCCTCGCGCGCGCGATAGGCCAGCGCCGACACCGAGTTGGCGCTCACGCCGATGAGCGGAGCGATCTGGCGTGGACGCTTTCCCTCAACCTCCGAATACCAGAGCACCTCCTGCCAGCGGGTGGGCAGCGTCGCAAACGCTCGAATGATGAGCTGACGATCAAATTCCTGCGAGGTCATATCGGCGCTCAGATCCCCGATGACCTCCAGCTGGTCCACGTTCACCTCGTGCTGTCGACCACCCCAGCGGGCGATGACCGAGCGGATGGTGGCAAACAGGTAGGGACGAAAGGCGTCGTGGGGACCGGAGCCGCGGTTGACCGTGGCGATGATGCGGGTGAAGGCCTCGGACACCACATCGTCCGCGTCGAAGGAGCGGGAGATGGCTCGGGAGGCGCGCTTTCCGGCTTCCGCATGGCGCGTCCAGAGGGTGGCAAACGCCTCCTCTTTTCCGGCGCGCGCGGCGTCAAGAAGCTCGGAGTCGTCGGGGGAGGGGGTTTCGCTATTCAAGGATGATGAACCTCGGGTGGGTGTCTCGGCGGGGGAACCGAGCGGGGTGGGGGGAAAAGCCCGCGGAGAGGGGGATGTTGTGCACTCCCCAGTGCCCACCCTCTCCGCGGCATGAATACCTCCCCGGGCATTCACGTCTGTACGGGGCGGAGCTGCGGCCGATGTGTTGCTGCCCCGTACAACCAACTAGAGCGGGGCTCGGCGATTTCATGACGCGGGTTATTTAAGTATTTTCCGGCGATCCCGAGGATTCAAGATCACATCTAATATTCCAAGTGGTTGCTCAGTTTTAGATTTCCCGCATCCACCCCCAGTTCGGTGGTCATTTTGCGAGGGGACACCGCGGCGGCGCGGTGTTTCCCGCGAACCGGTGCCGTCGCTGGGGATGTGCTGTGTGGCGGTCCGATTTGACGCTGATAGCCTGCACCGATGGGGTGGTCGGTTTGGGGGCCGCCGTGATCAGAAATGGATACGCGTGAGACCGTTCAAAACCACCTGTGCATCACTCGCGGCGGGAGCCGCACTGATGCTCGCCCTGACCGCATGCGCCCCCGGGGCCACCCCGAGCACGGGCTCGGACACCTCGTCCTCCGCGAAGCCTGCGGCGGGAGAAACCTCGCCCTCCACTACCGCCAGCCCGGCTCCCGGCACGCGGGTTTCCGCGGCCCAGCGGAAGGCCATCGCCGCCGACTGCGCCTTTACCCTGGGACAGCTGGAGACGGACACCGCCCCGCTCCTGACCGAGGCCCAGTCGCTGGTGGACAGCGACCCCCAGCGCGCCGGAGACCTGATGGATCAGGCCGTGGAAAAGTATCAGGAGGGCATCGACTCGATGGAATCGCAGCCAGTGAAGGACACCATTAAGGACCTCAAGCTGTACTTTTCCACCCAGGCGGTCCTGCTGCATAAGTATGGATCCGCGGGCCTGCAGGGGTACTACCCCGAATCCGCGGCGATGGAGGGGCTGGCGGGAAAGTTCCATGACGCCTATGACGCCCTCTGCTTCGCCAAGAAATAGGAGCGTCAGCGCCTCGCCCGTGGCCTAGGCGACGGCGGCGCAGGCGCGCACCCGATCCAGCCACCACCGACGCCGCTCGGGGCTCGCGGCATAGCGCGTCAGCAGGTCCGGATTCACGGCGATTCGGCCGGTGTGGATCGCCCCGTCGCGAGGTAACAGGGGGCTATCGGTCACGTCCGCGGCGAGGAGGGCCGCGGTGCCCAGGCCGCACGCGAACGAGACCTCGGGCAGCGAGGCGGCCAGACGCGCGCCCATCGAGAGACCCACCGAAGTGTCCAGCGCACTGGACACCACCACCGGGAGGCCCGCCGCGGCCACGATATCGCGGGCACGGGCGATCCCGCCCAGCGGTTGTGCCTTGATGACCAGGAGATCGGCGGCCCCGGCCCGGGCGACCGCCAGCGGATCCTCGGCCTTGCGCACGCTCTCATCGGCGGCGATGCGCACCCCGAGCCCCGCGATGCGGGTGCGCAGCGCCGAGAGCTCGGGCACGCTTGCGCAGGGCTGCTCGGCGTATTCCAGCTCAAACGGCGCGAGGGCCGCCAGCGCCGCCTCCGCCTCGGTCACGCTCCAGCCCCCGTTGGCATCCACTCGGATCCTTCCCCCGGGGCCGAGAACCGAGCGCACGGCGGCAACCCGCGCCACGTCCTCGGCCAGGGTCTGTCCACGCTCGGCCACCTTCACCTTGGCGGTGGTGCAGCCGGGGAACCGGGCGAGCACCCCGGGCACCGCCTCGGCGGCCACCGCGGGCACCGTGGCGTTGACCGGAATCTCGGTACGAAGCAGCTCGGGCTCGGGCCCATAGGCAAAGTCGATGGCCGCATCCAGCCAGGTGCGCGCCTCGGCGGGTTCGTATTCGACAAACGGTGAGAACTCGCTCCACCCGCGCGGCCCCTCAAACAGCAGGGCTTCGCGGCGCAGCAGGCCGCGGAAACGGGTGTTGAGCGGAAGGTCCACGACGTGAGCGGTGGCCAGGATATCGGAGACGGAGACCTCTGCGGGGAAGCGGGACATACCCCTATTGTGCTCCGGTTTACTGAACGGCGGCGGTATCCGCGCGGTGCCCGATAGTCTGGGGGCATGTCCTCAAGCCTGCATGATCGCGCGGTGGAAGAGCTCGGACGGCGCATCATTGCCGGCGAGTTGCCCGCGGGTTCCGCCGTCCTCGCCACCGACCTGGCCGCCGAACTCGGGGTGAGCCGTTCGGTGATCCGCGAGGCCGTTCGGGTGCTTCAGTCGCTGGGTCTGGTGGAATCGGTGCGACGCCTGGGCATCCGGGTGCTTTCCGAGGACCACTGGCGGGTGCTAGATCCCCAGCTGATCGCCTGGCGGCTGTCGGGAACGGGCCGCGGAGCCCAGCTGCGCTCGCTCACCGAACTGCGTCGCAGCGTCGAGCCCGCCGCCGCCGAGCTGGCCGCCCGGCATGCGCCCGATGCGGTGGCCGAGCGGCTGCTGCAGATCGCCGCGCGGATGCGCTCGATTGGCCGCGCCGGCGACCTGGAATCCTTCCAGGATCTCGACATTCAGTTCCACGCGCTGGTGCTGGGGGCCAGCGGCAACGAGATGTTTGCGGCCATGTCGGGGATGATCGGTGCGGTGCTGCGCGGTCGTACCCGGCTGGGCCTGATGCCCAAACACCCGCATGAGGATGCGTTGCAGCTCCACATCGATGTGGCCGTGGCCATCCAGGGCCGCGATCCCGAACGCGCCCGCGCGGCGATGGACGCGATCATGAGTCGCACCCTGGCCGAGGTGGAGCACATCTGGGCCGAGGAGCCGCGCACCGCGCGCACCCCGCTGCCCGGGACGCTGGGATAGCCAGGCCACACCAGACAAGAATCGGGCCGGTGAAGATCACCGACCCGATCCCTGTCCGGGGCTAGAACGCCAGCAGCACCTTGCCGCTGGTGGACGAATCCAGGGCCACGGCGAAGGCCTCGGCCGCATCCTCCACCGGGAACTCGTGGGTGATCACCGGATCGATGCGCAGCGAGCCGTCGGCCAGGGCCGCGATCACCTCATCGATCTCGTCATTGAAGCGGAACGAGCCCACCAACTCAAGCTCGCGCACGATGGCCAGGCTGATCAGCGCCGGCTGCTCCCCCGAGGGCAGCAGCCCCACCATGACCACGCGGCCACCGCGGGTCGCGCCGCGCACCGCCGAGGCGAGGCCGCGCCAGTTCCCCGAGGACTCGATCACGATGTCGGCCTGGACCGCGGCGATGGCCTCCGTATCGGTGGCGTCCAGGGTCGCGTCGGCCCCGAGTTCCCGCGCGATCTCCCGCGGCTTCTCGTGCAGGTCCACCGCGGTGATGTGGGCGGCCCCGGCTCGCTTCAGCACGGCAACCGCCAGCGCGCCGATCGGACCGGTTCCGATCACCAGCACCGACTTACCGGTCACCTCGCCGGCGCGGGACACCGCGTGCCAGGCCACCGAGGCCGGTTCCACCAACGCGGCGGCGCGCAGGGTGAGGCCCGCGGGGAGGACGCGCAGCATGCGGGCCGGCAGTGCAACCCGGCGGGCGAAGGCCCCGTCGGTGTGTGGGTGGCGCGCGGCGCTGCCCAGATAGGTTGAGGCCGGGGCTAGGTTTGGCCGATCCTCGGGGTAGCGTATGCCGTCCACGGCATGCGGGGTATTGGGGTGCACGGCAACCGGGGTGCCGACGGCGGGGCCGGACCCATCGGCGGCCGCGTGCAGCACCGTACCCACGACCTCGTGACCGAGCACCAGCGGATCGATCAGGATGGACTCCCCGGCCGCCCCGTGGGTCCAGTAGTGCAGGTCCGACCCGCAGATCCCGCCGTACGCGATCTCGATGACCGCCTGATCGGCCGCGGGGGTGGGCTCGGGAAGGGTTTCGATCCGCAGATCTTCCTTGGCATGGGCCAGAACACCCAGGTTTTCGCGTGTCATCAGACCACCACCGTCATTCCGCCATCGATGAAGATGACCTGTCCGTTCACAAAGTCCGATCCCGAAGAGGCCAGCCAGATCGCCGGACCGGCCAGATCCGCCGGGGTGCCCCAGCGGGCGGCCGGGGTGCGGCCGAGAATCCAGCCGTTGAACTGCGGGTCGTCCACGAGCTTCTGGGTCATATCGGTGTGGATATAGCCGGGGGCGATGGCGTTGATCTGAATGTTGGAGCCGGCCCACTCGGCGGTCATCGCCCGGGTGAGGTTGCGGATGCCACCCTTGGCCGAGGTGTAGGCCGAGAGGGTGGGGCGGGCCAGATCGGTCTGCACCGAGGCGATGTTGATGATCTTGCCCGAACGCCGGGGCAGCATGTGCCGGGCGACGGCGCGGCCCACCAGGAACGCCGAGGTGAGGTTGGTCGCGATCACCCGATCCCAGTCGGCGCGGTCCAGCTCCACCAGCGGCTCGCGGTGCTGAATGCCGGCGTTGTTGACCAGCACGTCGATGGCGCCGATGCGGGCCTCGATATCGGCGATGCCCGCATTCACCGCGTCCTCATCGGTGATGTCGAAGGCGATCGCGTGGATGCGATCGGCACCGAAGCGGGCGATAAATGCGGCCTCGGTTTCGGCGAGCGTGGTAGCGTCCCGGCCGTGCAGGACCAGAGTCGCGCCGGCGTCGGCCAGGCCCTCGGCGATGCTGCGGCCGATGCCGCGGCTGGATCCGGTGACCAGCGCCAGGCGGCCGGTCAGATCAAACAGGGTGCTCATGCTGACTCCTCGGTTTCGGGAACGGTTTCGGAAACGGCGGCGGATGCCGATGCGGATGCCGGCGTCGGCGCGGTTTCGGCGGCGGGGACGGCCTCACCGGTCAGCGCGGCCAGACGGGTGTGGATCTCGGCAAGGATCTGCTCGGGCGTCTGATCCAGGCTCACCTCAAACGCGCGCTCACCCTCCTCGAGCGGTTCGAGCGCGGCGAATTGGGAGTCCAGCAGGCTGTTGGGCATGTACTCGTGGTTACGTCCGGCCTGGCGGGCGGCGATTAGCGCGCGATCACCCACCAGGTGAATCAGGACGGTGCTCGGGGTGAGCCGCACGAGCTGGTCGCGATAGCGTCGCTTGAGGGCCGAGCAGGCCACCACGATCGGGGTGCCGGCTGCCAGATCATCGCGCACCCGCTCGGCGATGATTTCCAGCCAGGGGGCTCGGTCCTCGTCGTTCAGGGGCTGGCCCGCGGCCATCTTGTCTCGGTTGTGCGCGGGGTGCAGGTCGTCGCCATCCACGAAGGGAATCCCAAAACTGCGGGCCAGGGCGATGCCGATGGTGGACTTGCCGGAGCCCGACACTCCCATCACGATCAGGGGCGGTGGGGACGTGGGCATCGATGACCTCCAGGATTCGGGCGCTTCATTACATCCGACATGATTCGCGCTTCTCGGCAAATAAGTCTTACTTATAAACCATAACACCTCCCTGCCCGGGTACTCGCGCGCCACCGATCCGACGTGCTAGCGTGAGCGCATGTCAGCTATTGCCATCATCGGGGGACACGGCAAGGTAGCCCTCCACCTCGAACAGATTCTTGTTAACCGCGGTCACCAGGTCACCGGTGTTGTTCGGAATCCGGATCACGTTGCCGATGTCGAGGCCACCGGGGCCAGCGCCGTCGTGGCCGATATCGAGACCCTCGTGATCTGGCAGATCGAAGACCTGCTGCGTGGCTTTGATGTGATCGTCTGGTCAGCCGGTGCCGGCGGGGGCAGCCCCGAGCGCACCTATGCGGTGGACCGCGACGCGGCAATCCGCACGATTGATGCGGCCCTGCGCCTGGAAACTCGTCGTTTTGTCATGGTGTCCTATCAGGGTGCGCGCCTCGATCACGGCGTCGATCCCGAGGACTCGTTCTTCGCCTACGCCGAGGCGAAGGCGGCGGCCGATGAGTATCTGCGCCGTCAGGATCTGGACTGGACGGTCCTGGCCCCCGGTGCGCTCACGGACGAGGAATCCACCGGCAAGATCACGTTGACCGGGACCCGCGGCCCGGTGAGCCGAGCCAACGTGGCGCTGGTCGCGGCCGATGTCATCCATGCCCCGGAGACCGCCGGCCACACGATCCCGTTTGTGGACGGGGAGACCGAGATCGCCGACGCCCTGCGCGCGGTGATCGGGGGCGGAACCGCGGCGGGGGACGGCGTCACGCCGACCGCCGGGTAGATTTCACCTGTTATCCGACAGCTCATCGTGCAGGAGCGGCGGATTTCAATTGCGCATGGCCGGCACTGGATAGCCTGCCGGGGAGCGACATATCGCCCCGACCCCATGCCCTCAACACATTGGAATCCCACAGATCATGCGACCCGCCCTCCGTCACGCCCTCACCGCCGGTACCGCCCTCCTGCTCGCCCTCGGGCTTTCGGCGTGCAGCGCCGAACAGAGCGTTCCCGATGCGTGCGCGGTGATCAAATCCGAGATGACCACCCATCTGATCGACATCGGCTCCGGGCTCACGGCCGCCAGCACCGATCTCGCCGAGGGTGGGGAGCAGCTGGCGAAGCTTTCAGGCAAAATCTCGGCCACCGCGGACAAGGTGGAGAATCCCGAGGTCAAGAAGTCGGTGGACGCGCTGTCCGCGGCGATGAAGGACGTGAGTACCGTGGTCAAGGAAAATGCCAAGGACTCCGAGAACGCGACCGATGAATCCTATGGGCCGGCGATGGTTTCGCTCACCGATGCCAACACCGCCTATTCCAAGCTCTGCGCGGCCTAGGGACCACCTCCGCCGGAGTACGAGCGGATAACAATAGTAGGTTGCCGCCCGTTTGAGCATGACAAATGTCTTTGGATATCAGTAGTCTGCGAGGGGGGAATTACAGCACCCCGATTTTTGCACCAATAAAATCTGGAGTTTTCATGCGTATCACTGCTCGTCGCGCGGCCGTTGCCGGCGCCACCATGCTTCTTGCCCTGGGCCTTTCGGCCTGTTCCGCCGGAGGAAACGCGGACGGAAAGGCGTCGGAGGCGCCCAAGACTCAGACCGTGGCCGAAGCCTGCGCGCTGATCGAAACCGAGATGAACGCGGTGGGCACCGACGTTCAGTCCGCCATGACCAACGCGGCCACCGACCCGAGCCAGGCCATCGCCGCTCTGAAGACCGTCTCCGAAAAGCTCAAGGAGACCTCCACCAAGGTGCAGAACACCGACGTCAAGAAGGTTGTCGACCCGATGGTGGACGCCTTTGGCCGCCTGGGCGCAGCCATGGAGAAGATCACCGGTGACCCCGCCTCGGCCACCGAGGCCCTCACCGAGATCCAGGCCGTCGCCGGCGACATCCAGACCGTGGGTGCCGACTACGGCAAGGTCTGCTCTAAGTAGTCCCGTCCGCTTCGAGCCCCCGTCCACTTCTGGTGGGCGGGGGCTCGCTGCGTATGCGGCCACCTCGGCACCGCGAATGCGGTGCCATGCCGCGGGTGTGGGGCGGGGTTCCCGGGCGTGTCGATTTCGAACCACTGAACAAATTTCGTAGCCTGCAAAGAGGGGCTCACAACGCCTCCAACTTCGCAATTCACACTCAGGAGCGCTCATTTTCATGCGTATTTCACTTCGTCGTACGGCCGTAGTTGGCACCACCATGCTGCTGGCCATCGGCCTTTCCGCCTGCTCGAGCGGGCCCAGCACGGCCGACGCCTGTGCGTCCACCGATAAGGCACTGTCCTCGCTGACCCAGGACATGCAGACCGTCATGATGTCGGCCGCCAGCAACCCCGATGACACCAAGGCCGCCACCGCCAAGGTAGTGGACAAGTTCACCGCCCTGCAGAAGAAGGTCGAAAACGAGGACGTCAAGAAGGCCCTCGACCCCATGGCCGCGGCCTATAAGACCCTCAACACCGAGGTGGCCGCGTCCACCGACGGCGTCAGCGTGATGAACGCCATGGAGAAGTTCCTGACCGCCGACAAGGCCGCGGGTGCCGAGTACTCGAAGGTCTGCGCCAGCTAACCCACTCACCGGGCGCACCGAACGCCGCGCACGGGTAATCCCGTGCGCGGCGTTCTATGCTTGAGACATGCATGTTTCCGATCTGTTTGACGAGTCTGCGTGGCGAGATGTCCCCGGTTTTGAGGGACTCACCGACATCACCTACCACCACGATGTACACGGGCAGGTGGCGCGCATCGCGTTTAACCGGCCCGAGGTGCGCAACGCGTTCCGTCCGCGCACGGTGGATGAGCTCTACGCGGTGCTGGATGATGCCCGGCAGAACTCCCGGATCGGTGTGGTGCTGCTGACCGGTAACGGACCGAGCCCGAAGGATGGGGGCTGGGCCTTCTGCTCCGGCGGCGACCAGCGCATCCGCGGCCGTGACGGCTATAAGTACTCCGACTCGGAGACCGCCGTGCAGGACACCGCCCGCTCGGGCCGCCTGCACATCCTCGAGGTGCAGCGCCTGATTCGGATGATGCCCAAGGTTGTCATCGCGGTCATCCCGGGCTGGGCCGCCGGGGGCGGTCACTCGCTGCACGTCGTCTGCGACCTGAGCATCGCCTCGGCCGAGCACGGCAAGTTCAAGCAGACCGACGCCGACGTGGGCTCGTTCGACGCGGGCTACGGCAGCGCCTATTTCGCGCGCCAGATCGGGCAGAAGTTCGCCCGCGAGGTCTTTTTCCTCGCCGAGGAGTATTCGGCCCAGCGGGCCTATGAGATGGGGGCGGTGAACCGGGTGGTGCCGCACGCCGAGCTGGAATCCACGGCTCTGGCCTGGGCACGAACGATCCTGACCAAGTCGCCCACGGCGATCCGCATGCTCAAGTTCGCCTTCAACGCGGTGGACGATGGCATGGTGGGGCAGCAGGTCTTTGCCGGTGAGGCCACTCGCCTGGCCTATGGCACCGATGAGGCCGTGGAGGGACGCGACTCGTTCCTGGAAAAGCGCGCCCCTGACTGGTCGCCCTACCCCTGGCAGTACTAGTGGCCGCGCAGGTGCCCGCCCGCTATGTCTCCGCCGCCGACCGCGAGACCTTTGCCGCGGCGGTGGCGGACATGCTGGCGGGTATCGGACCGGCGCTCCTGCCGGTGGCCGGACCGGAGCTGCCGGCGGAGACGCACCCCACCGTTCCCGCCGGGGTCGACGTGGTCATCGAAACCTCGGGATCCTCGGGGATCCCCAAGCGCATCGCCCACTCGCGGCACGCGCTGCTGCACTCGGCCCGGGCCACCGAGCGGATGCTTGGCGGGCCGGGGACCTGGCTCTCGGCGCTACCGGGCAACTACATCGCCGGACTTCAGGTCCTGGTGCGCTCGCACCTGGCCGGAACCACCCCCGCCTATCTGCCGCCCGGGCCCTTTGACCCGGCCGTGTTCGAGGCTCACGCGCGGCTGATGTTCGCGCGGACGCCCGGTCGCCGCTACGTCTCGCTGGTGCCCGCGCAGGTGCAGCGGGTGCTGGAGCACTCCGAGGTGCTGGCCGAGTTCGATGCGGTGCTGGTGGGCGGTCAGGCGATCCCCGAACCCCTGCGCGAGCGTGCCCGGATCGCCGGGGTCAACCTGGTCCGCACCTACGGTGCCAGCGAGACCGGCGGCGGCTGCGTCTACGACGGCGTTCCGCTCCCCGGGGTGACCGCGACGATTATCGCGGGGGAGATCCGGCTGTCCGGCCCGCTGCTGGCTCTCGGCTATCTCGCCGCCGACGGCACCTGGGACGGCATCCGCACCGATGCGGCGTTTGCCGAGGCGACCGAAGACACCGAACGCGCGCTGCGCACCGGGGACACCGGCGAGATCGTGGACGGGGTGCTGGCGGTGCACGGGCGGATCGATAACGTGCTGATCTCCGGCGGGATCAACGTGAGCCTGGACCGGATCGACCGGGTCGCGCGCGACGCGGGGCTCGAGGATGCCGTCGCCGTGGCCGCCCCGGATGAGCGCTGGGGCCAGGTCCCCGTGGTGTTCACCGCGGTGCCGGATGCCGATCCCGAAGCCAGACTCGACCGCATTCGCGCGGCCTGTGCGGAGCAGATCGGCCGCGAGGCTCGGCCCCGCGCGATCATCCTGCTGCCCGAGATGCCGCTGCTGGCATCCGGAAAGCCCGACCGCCGCGCCCTCGCCGCGCGCACCTGAACACAATCCCGCGCCCGTTAACGGTGCATGTCGTATGATTCGTGGCAGACACTCTGGAGGAACCGTTGGCCAACAACCCGTCGCGCACCAGCGCACACAAGCCCCTGCGTAACACGCCCAAGGGCACCGGGAAAAGCGGGAACCCCGCAGCCCGTGAGATTCAGGAAATCCCCAAGGCACGCCTGGGGGACTGGATCAATGGGGCACGTCCGTTCACCCTCTCGATGGCGGTGGCCCCGGTGGCCATCGGTACCGGCGCGGCCATCTTCGCCTCCGACCCCGGTGTGTACCACTGGGTGCGGGCGCTGCTGTGCCTGGTGATCGCGATCGCCCTGCAGGTCGGCGTGAACTTCGCCAACGACTACTCCGACGGCATCCGCGGCACCGACCAGCACCGGGTGGGCCCGTCCCGCCTGGTGGGCAGCGGTCGCGCCCCCGCACGCAGGGTCTTCGCTGTGGCGATGACCTTCTTCGGGATCGCCGCGGTTGCCGGCCTCGCACTGGTCATCATCTCGGGTATCTGGTGGCTGTTGATCGTCGGCGTGCTGGCCATCGTGGCCGCCTGGTACTACACCGGCGGCAAGCGACCCTATGGCTATCAGGGCCTGGGCGAGCTGTTTGTGTTCATCTTCTTTGGGCTGGTTGCCACCCTGGGCACCACCTTTGTGCAGATCGGTGCGGTCACCCAGCCGGCGATTGCCGGGGGTATTGCCGTGGGCTTCATTGCCGTGGCCACCCTGATGGTCAACAACCTGCGCGATATCGAGCAGGACAAGATCGCCGGTAAGCGCACCCTCTCGGTGCGCATCGGCGGCACCGCGACCCGGGTCAGCTATGTTGTGCTCCTGCTGCTGGCCCTGGGTCTGGCGATCTGGCTGGCGATCTTCATCCCGCTGGTGTGGGTCACCCTGTTCAGCCTGCTGGTGATGATCCCGGCGATCATCATCGTGCTCACCGGCAAGACCGCCCGCGAGTTTGTGCTGGTGCTCAAGCTCACCGGCGTGCTGCAGCTGATCTTCGGCCTGACCCTCGGGTTTGGCCTGGCCTTCTAGGCACCGCCCACAAAAAACCGCCCGGATCGTGATCGATCCGGGCGGTTTTGTGGTCTGGGGTGGCTACTTGCCGGGGGCGGTGTCCGCGGCGGGAACCGTGGCCGGGACCGCGTCGTCTGCTGCGACCGCGTCATCTGCTGCGACCGCGTCATCTGCGGAGACCTCTCCGGCCGGGGCGAGCCGGGATTCCTCGGTGACCTTTTCACTGGCCTTCTCGGCGGGCTTTGCGGCGGCGGCCGGAGCCTCGTCCTCGTCCTGGTCGAGCAGGGCATCCTCGTCGTCCAGGTAGTCGTCTTCGACGTCCTCATCCTCGCCGTGCACGGGGTGACGCGCCTCATACAGCGACCCGGCCACCCGCTCGCGCGGGGTACGCAGGAACACCAGCGAGATCGCGAATCCGAGCGCGGCGGCGGCGACGGCCGCCCACATCGGCTCGATCCCGAGCAGGAGCAGCGCGGCCAGCGGCACGGCAAAGGCCAGCAGGCGCAGGATGGTAAACACGATTACGGATTGCAGGGGTTTCACCCGACCAGTCTACGTCGCCCAAGCTGAGTATTTCCGCCCGGAGGGAACCGCACGCCAAACGGCTGCCCGTTCCCGGGTACGCCCGGTAGCATAGGAGCCATGCCCAGGATCCTCTTTGCCCTCGTGGTGGTTTTTGTTGTCGCCACCGTCTACACCGTCGTGGACTGCGCGATGCGCGAAAACAGCCGCATCCGCGGGCTCTCCAAGCCCGTCTGGCTGGTGGTGATTCTGCTGCTCCCGGTTGCCGGTCTGGTGCTCTGGTACACGATCGGTCGGGCCCGTGGTGCCGCCCCGCAGCCGCGCACTCCGGATGATGACCCCGCCTTCCTCGGCGACCTGCGCCGAGTGAGCGAGCAGGACGAGAGGATCCGCCGCCTGGAGGAGGAGCTCGCCGCCCTCGATGCCGAGACCGACCTGGGTCACCCCGATGTCTTTGGGCCCCGCGACGGCAAAAACTCCGATGACGAGCCCGGTTCGGACTCCGAGCCGCGTCGATGAGCGTTGGAGATTCCCCCGCGAGCATGTACGCGCGGGGTCTGGTCGCCGAGCTGATCCGCCTGGGCATCCGTGACGCGGTGGTGTGCCCCGGCTCACGCTCGCAGGCCTGGGCGCTGGCCTTTGCCGAGGCCGAGGCGGCCGAGCAGATTCGTCTCCGGGTACGGATCGATGAGCGCTCGGCGGCGTTCCTGGCACTCGGTCTGGCGGCCGAAACCGGTCTGCCGGTGCCGATCGTGGTCACCAGCGGGACCGCCGTGGCGAACCTCCATCCCGCCGTGCTTGAGGCTCATCACTCGCACATCCCGCTGATCGTGCTGAGCGCCGACCGCCCCGAGGAATTGCGGGGTATCCGCTCCAACCAGACCACCGCGCAGGCTCACCTGTTTGGTTCGGCGACCCGGCTGAGCCTGGATGAGGACGCCCCGAACGCTTCCCGAGACGAGACCGCGCGGGCGGCCGAGCATGCCCGGGCCGCGTTCGCCGCGGCCGCCGGTGCCGTGCCCGGACCGGTGCAGCTCAACGTGGGATTCCGCGAGCCGCTCTCCAGCGCGCTGGCGGCGGAGGCGACCGTTCCGGTGCCGGACGTGCAGGACGTGCAGGACGTGCCGAGCTCGGACGAGAAGGCATCCGGTGCCGCCCCCTCCGCGGTACCCGCGCACGTGCTGCCGCGCGGCCCGCGCACCGTGGTCATCGCCGGAAACGGTGCCGGTCCCGGTGCCGAGGATCTCGCGCACCACGGCGGCTGGCCGCTGATCGCCGAGGTATCCAGCGGCAGCCGCTATGGCCGCGCGCTGATCGTGCCGTACCGCGAGCTCCTGGATTCCCCCGACCACGGCGGGCTGATCGAGCGGGTTATCGTCTTCGGGCAGCCGACGCTGAGCCGCCAGGTTCCCGCGCTGCTGCGCCGCGAAAACGTGGAGACCTGGGTGGTCTCCGAACCCGATACCGAGCTGTTTGATCCCGGGCATAACGCCCACCGGGCCGCGAGCCTGAGCGTCGAGCCGGGACCGGTCGACCGCGACTGGCTGGGTCACTGGGTGGTCGCCGCCCGCGAGCTGACGGCCGAACGCTCAACCGATGTGGCCCCGGATCTGGAAGCCGCGCACTCCCACGACCCGGCCACCCGCCTGGCGTACGTGCGCGGAGAGTTCCAAGCCATTCGCGCGGCCCTGGATCGCCGCCTGCTGGTGGAATCCGTGTGGCGGGCAACCTGGCCGCATGATCGCCTGGTGTTTGGTGCCTCGCGCCTGATCCGTGTTGCCGACGAGCAGGTGCCGGGCAAGAAGCTCTCGGTGTTTGCCAACCGGGGGCTGGCCGGAATCGATGGAACCGTGGCCACGGCCTCGGGAATCGCGCTGGCCCAGCAGGCCGAATCCGAGACCGGGGTGACCCGGGTGGTGCTCGGCGACCTGACCCTCCTGCACGATGTGGGTGGGATGCTGCGGGTGCCCGGCGAGCAGGTGCCGCGGATCCAGATCATCGTGGGCAACGACGGGGGCGGGACGATCTTCGACAACCTCGAGGTGTCCCAGAGCGCAGCGCCGGCACTCGCCGCGCGGGTGCTGTTCACCCCGCAGGAGGTCCGGCTCG
This sequence comes from Mycetocola sp. JXN-3, assembly GCF_014522285.1. Classification (GTDB taxonomy): domain Bacteria; phylum Actinomycetota; class Actinomycetes; order Actinomycetales; family Microbacteriaceae; genus Mycetocola; species Mycetocola saprophilus. The sequence goes on along the minus strand of NZ_CP041635.1, from coordinate 3,101,177 downwards.
AATCGCTGGCCGAGGCCTATGGCTGGGAGTATCGCCGCGCGGCCACCCGCGCGGACCTGGACCAGGCCCTCACCACGCCCACGACCGGCCCCGTGCTGATCGAGGTCGCACTTACTCGCGACTAGCCGGGGCCGAAGCTCACCGCGGTGCCGAACGCGATTGCGCCCGCGCTCGTGCCCGACGATCCCGCGGGCAAATCGGTGCGCCGTACCCGACGAGCCCGGGAGCAAATCGGTGCGCCGTACCCCGGTCGGGGGCAAATTCCCGGGTGGGTCTGGTGCGCCGCGGCGACGGGGTGCACAATGTGGACATGTCATTCCACTCCGAAGCCTGGTCCGAAGATCCTCAGCACGTCCTCCGGGTGGGTCCCGGATTCCGCCTCGACTCGGTCGAAACGGATTCCACCCCCGGATTCAAGGGCGGTAAAAAAGCCGGCGTCGCCGAGCTCGCCCGGGTGGTTGACACCCTGAGCGACCTTCAGGAACGCCTCCACGCCGCCGCGACCACCGGGGCCACCGACTCGGTCCTGCTGGTGTTGCAGGCCATGGACACCGCGGGCAAGGGTGGGATCGTCCGCCACGTCGTGGGTGCCGTGGACCCGCAGGGGGTGCAGCTTGCCTCGTTCAAGAAGCCCACCGCCGAGGAGCTCTCGCACGACTTCCTGTGGCGCATCCACAAGCAGGTTCCCGCCGACGGCAAGATCGGCGTGTTTGATCGCTCGCACTATGAGGACGTGCTGATCGGGCGGGTGCGCGAGCTGGCGTCCGCCGAGGAGATCGAGCGTCGCTACGAGGCGATCAACGAGTTCGAGCGGGAGCTGGTGGATTCGGGCACCCGGATCATCAAGATCATGCTGCAGATCAGCCCCGACGTGCAGAAGAAGCGCCTGCTGGACCGCCTGGATCGTCCGGATAAGCACTGGAAGTTCACCCCCAACGACATCACCGAGCGCGAGGTCTGGCCCGACTATCAGGAGGCCTATCAGATCGCGCTCACCCGCACCTCGACCGACTACGCGCCCTGGTATGTGGTGCCCGGCGACAACAAGTGGTACGCCCGCGTGGCCGTGCAGCACCTGCTGGTGGACGTGCTCTCGGAGATCGATCCGCAGTGGCCCGCGGCCACCTATGACGTCGAGGAGGCGCGCGCGGCCCTGCTCGCCAGCAAGGTGTAGCACCGCGCGGCGGCGTCATGTTGAGAAACACTCGACCGGCGCCGCCGCACCCGCGGCTAGCGTGGAGGCACCCCACGTGAAAGGCCGCGCATGACCCTCCTCCAGACCTCGCCCGTTCGTCCCCGCATCGCCATCGCCCCGGATGCCGATCCGGCCCGGGTCTTCGCCCCGATCTTCGCCCGGATCGCCGAGGGGGCCGCGGCCCGCGACCGGGATCGCGGCCTGCCCACCGCAGAGATTCGTGCGCTGGCCGACGCCGGGTTTGGTGCCCTGCGGGTGCCGCGCGCCGAGGGCGGGTTCGGGGTGAGCCTGACCGGGCTGTTTGCGCTGCTGGCCGACCTGGCCGCCGCCGATTCCAATATCGAGCAGGCCCTGCGTGGGCACTTTGCGTTCATCGAGGACCGCCTGGTGAGCCCGGACGCCGGGTCCCGCGCGCTGTGGATCGACCGCACGCTGCGCGGAGATCTGGTAGGCAACGCCTGGACCGAGGTCGGATCGAGCGTGCGCGGCGAGCTGGGCACCCGGCTGCGCTCCGACGCGAGCGGGACCCGCCTGAGCGGGGAAAAGTTCTACACCACCGGCAGCCTGTATGCCGATTGGATCGACGTGCTCGCGCACTCCGAGGAGCTGGACACCCAGGTCATCGCGGCCGTGTCCGTGCACCAGGAGGGCGTGGTCATCACCGATGACTGGGACGGCTTCGGCCAGCGCACCACCGCCTCCGGCGGCACCGTCTTTACCGAGGCGGCCGTGGATCCGGCCGACGTGATCGACTTCTCCGAGCGCTTCGGCTATCAGCTGGCCTTCTACCAGGTGTTCCACCTGGCCGCCCTCGCCGGGGTGGCCCGGGCGGCGGCCACCGAGGCCGGGGCCCAGTTGGCCGCGCGCTCGCGCACCTACAGCCACGGCAACGCCGATCGCGCGGTTGAGGATGCCCAGCTGCTTCAGGTGGTCGGCGAGGCCGCGGCGCAGGGGTTCGCGCTGGACGCGATCACCGAGCGCGCGGCGAAGGCCCTGGAGGTGGCCGAGGCGGCGACGCTGGCGCGGAACGCCCTGCGCGCCGACTCTGCGGCGACCCCCGAGCAGCGCGTAGCCGCCGAGACGGTCTTGGCCGAGGCGACCGGGGCGGCCGAGCTGGCCGCGTTCTCCGGTCAGGTTGCGGCGATCCCCGGGGCGCTGCGGGCGACCTCGATCATCTTTGACGCGCTGGGTGCCTCGGCAATCCGCGCCGGCGGTGCGCTGGATCGGCACTGGCGCAACGCCCGGACCCTCGCCAGCCACAACCCGTGGGTGTATCGGGCCCGCCTGCTCGGCCGTTTCGTGGCGACCGGCGAGCGCGACGACGCCTCCTGGGCGGTCGGAGTGGCCGCAAGCTAGCGGCGCTTGCCGCTGTGTTGTCTAGGACAGGGCGTCTCGGGTTCGAGTGTTGTCCGGAACCGCTGTGTTGTCTATGACTGGGCGTCTCGGGTTCGAGTGTTGTCCGGAACCGCTGTGTTGTCTATGACTGGGCGTCTCGGGTTCGAGTGTTGTCCGGAACCGCTGAGCTGTCTAGGACAGGGCATCGCGAATCGGCCGGAACTTCATCCCCGTCTCGCGGAACTCCGACTCGGGATCGGACCCGGCGACGATGCCGCCGCCGGCATACGCGGTGATGTGTCCGTCCGCATCCACCTGGGCGCCGCGCAGGGCGATGGCCCAGTCCCCGTTGCCGTGGGCGTCCACCCATCCGGTGGGCCCGGCGTAGCGGCCGCGGTCGAAGGGTTCCAGCTCATTGATCAGGTCGATCGCGGCGAGGGTCGGGGTGCCGCCCACGGCGGCGGTGGGGTGCAGGGCCTGGATCAGGTCGAGCACGCTCGCGCGGTCGCTGATCCGGCCCGAGATGTCGGTGGCCAGGTGCCAGAGGTTGGGCAGGCGCAGGGTAAAGGGGGAGTCCTGACCGTGCAGCCCGGCGGCGTGCGGGGCGAGGGCGGCCAGGGCGCTGCGCACGGCAAACGCGTGTTCGTCGCGGTCCTTACGGGACTCGATCAGGGTTTCGGCGGCGGCGCGATCCTCGGTGGCACCGTGACCGCGGGCGGCGGTTCCGGCGAGGACCCGCAGCGAGAGCGATCCATCCCGCACCGAGATCAGGGTTTCCGGGCTCGCACCGATCATGCCGTCCACCGCATATGTCCAGCACTGCGGATAGGCGGCGGCCAGGTCGGCGGCCAGGCGGCGGCGGTCGCCGTCCGCCGGCAGCCGCCCGGTGACCGTGCGGGCGAGCACAATCTTGGCCACATCCCCACGCTGAATCCGGGCGAGGGCCGTGCGGACGAGGTCGCGGTGGCGTTCGGCGTCGGCCGGGTCCTCGGCCAGGTCGGCGGTGAGGCTCTGGCCCAGCGGGGTGCGCGCGGGCAGCAGGTCGGGGTCGGTGGCGGGTTCACCCTCGAGCGATACCCGGGTGATCCAGGCGTGCTCGCCGGAGCGTCCCACGATCACCCGCGGCACGATCAGCACGCTCTCGGCGCTCGACACGGCCGAAAAGGCGATGGTCCCGAAGGCAACCAGCCCGGTTCCGGGGAGACCAACCTCGTCCTCAACCCGCGCGGTTTCGGCGATCTGCTGCCACTGCGTGGCCAGGTCGGTGATCCGATCCTCACCCGCGGTGGAGAGTCGCAGGGCGACGCCCGAGCCCACGATTCCCGCCCCGTCTCGCATCCACATCAGCGGATTTGTGCGGTCGGCAAACCCAAACAGGGTGCCCGGATCGGCCAGTGCACGAGTGGTGACATGAAGCCTGGGGATAACGGGAGTGGACACCCTCTAAGCCTAGGCGGTTTTACATGAGTACACGCCGAGATGTGGCGCACCCGCCGAGTGGGGCGAATTCACGGCCCCGGCGCGGACACCGCGGCTCGAAAGTGTCTAGGATAGTGAGCATGCATAAGGCCGATCTTTCCAAAGCGCCCACACAGGTTTCGGCGATGTTCGATGAGGTAGCTCCGCGCTACGACCTCACCAACACCGTCCTGAGCCTGGGGAATGATCGACTCTGGCGCGTGGTCACCACCCGCGCGATCGGCGCGGTTCCGGGCGAGCGGATCCTCGACCTGGCCGCCGGCACCGGCACCTCCAGCGCCTCGATCGCCGGAACCGGCGCGAGCGTCGTGGCCGCCGACTTCTCCCCGGGCATGCTCGCCGAGGGGCGTCGTCGCTACGGCCACATCAACCGGATCAGCTTTGTCGAGGCCGACGCCACCAAGCTGCCCTTCGCCGACAACGAGTTTGACGCCACCACGATCTCCTTCGGGCTGCGCAACGTGGTCAACCCCAAGCAGGCCATCGCCGAGATGCTGCGGGTGACCAAGCCCGGCGGACGCCTGGTGATCTGCGAGTTCTCGACCCCGCCGAATAAGCTCTGGCGCGGCCTCTACGACTTCTACCTGCACCGGGTGTCTCCGGTACTGGTACGCCTGGCCAGCTCGAACCCCGATGCCTACGACTACCTCAACGAGTCGATCCAGGCATGGCCGGCCCAGGCCGAGCTCGCGCAGTGGATGCGCGAGGCCGGATGGACCGACGTTGAATACCGCAACCTTACGGGCGGTATCACCGCGCTGCACCGCGGTATCAAGGCCAGCTAGGGTGGGTAAGGTGAATCACGCACCCGAGGCTCGTATCACGAGTCTGTCTCAGCACCTGGGCCTCACCGAGCGCATTTTTGCGTCCCCCGCCACCAAGAAGCTGCTCCACGAGGTGGATGCCGGACTGGTGCGCATCGAGGCCGGTTTGGAAAAGCAGCTGGCGTACACCGACTCGGTGGCCGACAGCATGAGCCGGTACCTGCTGGAGGCCGGTGGCAAGCGCATCCGTCCGATGCTGCTGCTGCTCACCGCCCAGCTGGGCGAGGGCACGACCCCCGAGGTGGTGCTGGCAGCCGAGGCGATCGAGATAACCCACCTGGGTTCGCTGTATCACGATGACGTCATGGACGAGTCGGATAAGCGCCGCGGGGTGCCCAGCGCTCACACCGTCTGGGGCAACTCGGCCGCGATCCTCACCGGAGACCTGCTGTTTGCCCGCGCCAGCCAGATCATGGCCGAGCTCGGGGAGCGCGCGATCCAGCTGCAGGCCAGCACGTTTGAGCGCCTAGTCCTGGGCCAGCTGCACGAGACCGTGGGTCCGCGTGAGGACGAGGACATCGAGGCGCACTACATTCAGGTGCTCTCGGACAAGACCGGATCGCTGATCGCCGCCGCGGCGCGGACCGGTGTGATCTTCAGTCACGCCGATCCGATCTATGAGGACGCGGTGGTCGAGTACGGCGAGAAGGTGGGCATCGCGTTCCAGCTGATCGACGACGTGATCGACCTCTCCCCGGCCCCCGAGGAGACTGGTAAGGTTCCCGGCACCGACCTGCGGGCGGGCGTCGCGACCCTGCCGATGATCTACTTGCGTCGCCTGGCCGAGACCGACCCCGAGGCCGCCGCCCTGGTGGCCCGGATCGAGACCGACAGCGAGGCCGAACTCACCGGCGCGGCCGCCGAAGACTTCACCGCGGCGATTGCCGCCCTGCGCGCCCACGAGGTGACCGCGCGCACCCTGGCCGCCGCTCACCGCTGGTCGGAGGAGGCCGTGGCCGCCCTCGCGCCGCTGCCCAAGGGCCCGGTCAAGGATGCTCTCGTGCGTTTCGCCGAGACCATCGTTGAACGCTCCAGCTAACTACACCCCTCGTCACAACCCCGCGTCCCCCGACGCCAACAAAGGAGATATCGACACATGAGCAAGTTGCGCCTGGCCATCGTGGGAGCCGGCCCCGCCGGAATCTATGCCGCCGACATCCTGCTCAAAGCCGAAAAAGACTTCGACGTGTCGATCGACCTGTTTGAGCACCTGCCCGCCCCCTACGGCCTGGTGCGCTACGGTGTGGCCCCCGATCACCCCCGCATCAAGGGCATCATCAACGCGCTGCGTGACGTGCTGGACCGCGGTGACATCCGCATCTTCGGCAACGTCCGCTTCGGCACCGACATCACCCTGGAAGACCTGCAGAAGCACTACAACGCGGTGATCTTCGCCACCGGTGCGATCCGGGATGCCGACCTAAAGGTTCCCGGCATCGAGCTGGACGGCTCCTACGGTGCCGCGGACTTCGTGAACTGGTTCGACGCACACCCCGACGTGCCCACCACCTGGCCGCTGAACGCCCGCGAGATCGCGGTGATCGGTAACGGCAACGTGGCTCTGGACGTGGCCCGCATGCTGGCCAAGCACGCCGACGACCTGCTGCCCACCGAGATTCCCGAGAACGTGTATGAGGGGCTCAAGGCTTCCCCGGTGACCGACGTGCACGTGTTTGGTCGTCGCGGCCCGGCCCAGGTCAAGTTCACCCCGCTGGAGCTGCGTGAGCTGGGCGAGCTGAACGACGTGGACATGGTGCTTTACGACGAGGACTTCGACTACGACGAGGCCTCCCAGGAGGCCATCGCGACCAATAAGCAGATCATGGTCATCGACCGCGTGCTGCAGAAGTGGCGCAAGGAGCCCCAGGAGGGGTCGAGCCGCCGCCTGCACCTGCACTTCTACGCCAACCCCGAGGAGATCCTCGGTGAGGATGGCAAGGTTTCGGCGCTGCGCTATGAGCGCACCAAGCCCACCGGTTTTGGTGGGGTTGAGGGCACCGGCGAGTACCGCGAGGTTCCGGTTCAGGCCGTATACCGCGCGGTGGGCTACTTCGGTTCCCCGCTCGAGCAGATCCCCTTCGACGAGGCTCGCGGCGTGATCCCGAACCGTGGCGGTCAGGTGCACGACATCAACGGCGACCAGATTCCCGGCCTGTACGCGACCGGCTGGATCAAGCGCGGCCCGATCGGCCTGATCGGCGCGACCAAGTCCGACGCGATGGAGACCATCGAGAACGTGCTGGCTGACCGCGCCACCTGGTGGACCCCGGAGGCCCCCGAGGAGGAGGCGATCCCGGCCCTGCTCGAGGAGCGTGGCGTGGCCTACACCGACCTCGACGGCTGGCACCGCCTGGACGAGCACGAGATCGGGCTGGGCGAGCCGCACGAGCGCGCCCGGATCAAGGTGGGTCACCGCGGCGAGATGATTCGCATCTCGCGCGACGAGCCCGCGGCCGAGTAACCTAACACCACGCGGTTCGATTCCGAGTGGGGGAGTGAAGATGACCGAGCACGTCTGGGAAACCGATGTGCTCGGTGCGCCCTTTGAGGCACGCACCCTCCCGCTCGGGACCGACACCCATGGCGAGGTGGTCGCGACCCTGGTGCGCGATACCCGCCGGCCCAAACGCGTCGAATCCCGCCCGGGGCTTGTGCTGCCGCGGCGGGCGATCGCCCGCGATACCGATGTGCTCTACCTGCACGGCTGGTCCGACTACTTCTTTCAGACCGAGCTGGCCGACTTTTGGCATGAGCGCGGTGCTCGCTTCCACGCGCTGGATCTGCGTGACTACGGTCGCAGCATGCGTCCCGATCGCGCGCCGGGGTTTGTGACGGACCTGGCCACCTACGATGCCGATATCGAGGCCGCGCTCACGATCATGGGCCATGGCGAGGGGGCCGCGCCCACCCGCCGGCTGATCATTGTGGCGCACTCCACCGGCGGGCTCACCGCGAGCCTCTGGGCGAACCGGCATCCGGGACGCCTCGCCGCGCTCATCCTCAACGCCCCCTGGCTGGAATTCCAGGGCGGCGAGCTGGGTCGCGGCACCCTGGAACCGCTGCTGAGCCTGGGCGCGCGCTACGATCCGCGGGTCACGCTGCCCGGGGTGGACTTTGGCTATTACAGCCGGGCGACCAGCGCCGCGTTTGAGGGCGAGTGGGCCTTCGATGAGAGGTGGCGTCCCGAGCGCGGGTTCCCGGTCACCGTGGGATGGCTGCGCACGATCCTCGCCGGGCACACGCAGGTGGCTCGCGGCCTGGCGATCGATGTGCCGGTGCTCACACTGCTCTCGGACTCCTCCACGGTCACCCCGAGCTGGAACGAACGTATGAAACACAGCGACAGCGTGCTGGTGGTCTCCGATATCGCCGAACGTGCGCTGAAGCTCGGTGCCACCGTCACCGTGTCCCGCGTGGCCGGGGCCCTGCACGACGTGTTCCTGTCCGAACGCGGCGTGCGCGATCGCGCCTACGCGCAGATGGACGCATGGCTGCGCGGGTTTTCACCGCGCCAAGCGCTCGTGTGATGCGGCTCGTTATTGCTGCCGAGCGCTCGCGTGATGCGGCTAGTTGTTGACGGAGACGTAGACCACATCGTCGGCCGACTGGTCGAGCCAGAACGCCAGAAAACCGGTGCCGAGAGGTGCGCCCTGGGTGGGCACGTCGATGACGTAGGGGGTGTTTCCGCCGTAGCCGAGATCGGTCTTGGTGCCGGACTTGGTGAGGGTCACATTCGTATTCACGGTGCCGTCCGCGGAGATGAAGGCTCCGCGCAGGTGGTCCCCGCCGAAGTCTGAGTAGTGGTTCACCTGGCTAGCCAACAGGGTGAACTGCCCCGGCTTGGCGGTGGAGGGATCCATGATCCGGAACAGGAACTGACCCTGGGGGGATTCCAGATCGACATCGGTGTTGATCAGGTGCGGGTCGGACACGCTTGCCGGTGAGAGCTGGATGCTCTGTGCCTTGGGCTGATTCCCGGAGGTGAAAATCAGCGTCAGGATGATGGCCACCACAACGATCACGATGCCGATGATTGCGGGGATCCACACAAACGAACGGGTTGTCGGGGAACGCTCCCCGGTCCCCAGCATTCCCATCTCGCCACCCGACAGGGGCGGTTCCGCTTCCTCTTCGCGACGTACCTCGGGATCCTCATTCATACCCCCATCCTAGGGATACCGTCGGGTGTACACAGGCCCCCGATTCGGGGGCGGACGGCACCGCCCTATGGGGACACGGTGAAGTACACCACGGCGTCCGGGGCGTCATCCATCCAGAAGGCCAGGTGCCCGTCGCCGAGGGTTTTGCCGCCCGTTTCCACGGTGAACAGCAGCGGGGTTGTGGATTCCGCCTCCAGGCGAACCGTGCCGGTAAACGGTGCGATGGTGCTGTCTCGGAATACCGTGCCATCGGCGCCGATAAACGCGCCGCGCAGGTGGTCGATCCCAAAGCCCGCGTAGTGATTGAGAGTGCTGGCCAGCAGCACAAACTCGCCGCCTCCCGGGGTATCGGGGGAGACCGGACGCACACTGAAGGCTCCCTGGGGAGTGTCGAGTTCGGCCGGCCACTCCATCGCAAGTGGCTCGGAGATGCTGGCCGTCGACAGCTCCACTGCCTGCTTTTTCTCCGCGGACCCGGGGCCGGAGATCAGGTACCAGGCGAGGGCCGCGGCGAGCACCACAATTCCGATAATGGCCGGGACGAGGATAAAGGTGCGGTTCAGCGGTGAGCGATCGATGGTTCCCATGATCCCCGTGCGCATCGTGGTCAGCGCTGTCCCCCGTTCGGCGGCGGCATCGTGAGGACCCCTCGGTGAACCATTCATGTTCGAATCCTATCGATCGTTATGCCTATAGTATGGTCGCACTATGAGCGCCGTGGGGCGCCGTGGTTCTGGGGGAAACTGAGTGAGTAATCCGATTGCACCGTGGGCAAAAAATGAGCGACCGGACCTGGGGGCGGGCAATTTGGCTTCACGCCGATCCCGCTGGTTTGTGCGCGTGGTGGCCGGGGCGGCCGTGGCCGTGGTGGTGGGGGCGGCCGTGTGGCTGATGTGGCCGCGCCCCGACGATGATGGCCTCGCCGCGGCACCGGCGGTGACCGAGCGCTCGCAGGACCTGGTGGGTGCGTTTGAATCCTCGCTCCAGGAGACCCTGGACACCCTCTATATCGCGCAGACGCCCGATGCCGCCGATCAGCTGACAACCGCCGCGCTCAACCCCACCGCTTCGGGGCGCGCCGCGCTGGAGACGATCACCGCGACCCTCAAGAAGGACGCGGTGGCCCTGCAGACCAACGGGGCCTGGGACGGAAAAATCGACTCGGTTCTTGTGTTCTCCGAGGGCGGCATCAACTCGGGCGGCGACGGCGAGGGGAGCAGCACGCTGTCGATCACGCTCACCATCACCCGCCACATGGTGACCGCAAACCAGAACTGGAGCACCAGCGTCCCGGTGGAGATGGTTTTTGATAATAAATCGGTCCGGCTGACCGACATCACCATGGGCAATATCGACGCGCAGCCCTAAACCCGCGGCGCGTGCGTCGCCTACGCTCGCAGCGCCAGCCAGTAGTTGGTGCGGGCGGACATGGTGTCCAGCGGGGTGTCGGTGAGCTTCTCGATCAGCAAAATGCGGGCGCGCAGGGTGTGCCGGTGGATGCCGAGTTCGCGGGCCGCCGGATCCCACTGGCCGTTGTGTTCGAGCCAGCTGGTGAGCGCGGCGATCAGCTCGGTGCCGTGGGCCTCGTCGTGGGCACGCAGCGGGGCGAGGAGTTCGTGGGCGCGCTCGCGTACGGCGTCGGTGAAGAGCAGCTCGGTGATGCCCTGCCCGCCGATATCGGCAAACGCGGTGACCCCGGGGGAGTGCGGGTCCTCGGCGAGCGCACGCCGCGCCTGATCGATGCCCTCGGAGAGGTTGGCGTAGCCCAGCGGATCGGAGAGCCCGCCGGCGAGGCCCCGGGCGGTGCCCAGCTCGGCGATCCGTGCGCCCGCGTCCTCGGCGGGCAGCAGCGCGATAATCTCCCGTCCCCGGGTGGCAAAGAAGCACCACCCCGGGGCGGTCTGCGCTCGCTCGTCCAGCTCGCGAAGCAGCGGGTTGCCCGCCCCGTGGCCCGGGTGCCAGACGGCGACCCGCACGGGCTCGGGCGGCAGCGCCTCGTGGATGTGTTGCAGGACCAGCCGGGTCAGCGAGGGTCGCTGATCCAGCAGCGCCTCCAGTGCGCCCGAGCGCAGCGCCCGGCGACCCCGGCGCAACCCGCGTCCCTGTTCCAGGGCGAGCCCGGTGAGGGCGACCACGTTGGTGATCACGCTCTGCTCGGCCGGGTCGGGGGCGGGTCCGACGATCGCCAGGACCGCGCGCAGGTCCTCGCGCCGTCCCACGGTTTGCAGGCTCACGGTGCCCGCCGGGGTCTGGATCGTGGTGGCTGCGCGCTGCCCGCGCTCCAGCAGCGCCGCCGCCTCGGCGGTCACGATCGCCGGTGGGTCCAGCGGCGGTCCGAACCGGGACAGGGCGGGTCCGGGCGCACTAAACAGGAACACCGGCCGGTGCAGCAGCCGGGCCAGTTCGACAAAAATTTCACGCTGCGGGTTGGGGCGCAGCGCGGCAAACGAGATTGCCCGCTGCGCGTTCATCGCCCAGGCCTGTCGCTCCCCGGCGGCGGCGGCCAGCGCGTCGGCGGCGGCACGGATCACCGCGATAAACGCGGTGCGGTAGGGCACCTCAAACAGGGTCAGCCCGTGGGTGTCACACGCCTGCACCAGCGCCGCCGGAATGTCCGGGCGCAGCACCTCGGTGCCATAGCCGAGGGCCGCGACCCCGACCGCGACCAGGCGCTGCACGTAGCTCTCATAGTCGGTGATCAGCGCGAGCCCAGTGCGGGTGCCGTTGATCACCGGGCGCCGCTCCTCGGATTCGGCAAGGAACTGGCTGCCGGTGGTGAGTAGCACCTGGTGCCGCGCGAGGAACGGGGTGGGGTCGGCGAGGTCGGAGCTGGAGACCCAGTCGATCGGGATGTTCTGGGCGGCGGGGATGTCCACGATCCGGCGCAGCCCGAGGGCGGGGATTCGGAGCAGGCGATCCACGGTGAGTGACATGATGCCAGCCTATCCCGCTCTGCCAATATGGCGAAGAATTCACCAGAGCTTTGACAGATTGTCGAGGCGCGGCGCGGGGAACCCTGCCTAGTCTGGGGGCAGATGGTGCGCAGAGGGACCATTCCGGGCGGTCACACGTCCGACCGTTGCGCATCCCCTTAAACGCCACAAGTAACAAGGAGTGTTCAATGTCCGAGACCCCCGCACGCGGAGCAGACCTGACCCAGGCCCGCAACCTGGTCACCTCGATCCCCGGTCCCCGTTCGCAGGAACTGATGGCGCGTAAGCGCGCCGCGGTCTCGAACGCCATCGGCACCACGATGCCCGTCTTCGCCGAGGCCGCCTTCGGTGGCGTGATCCGCGACGTGGACGGCAACACCCTGATCGACCTGGGCTCGGGCATCGCCGTGACCGGTGTCGGAAACGCCAACCCCCGCGTGGTTGCCGCCGTCTCCGCCCAGCTCGAGGCCTTCACCCACACCTGCTTCATGATCACCCCCTACGACGGTTACGTCGAGGTGGCCGAGAAGCTCAACCGGCTGACCCCCGGAGACTTCGACAAGCGTTCGGCGCTGTTCAACTCGGGTTCGGAGGCCGTGGAGAACGCGGTCAAGATCGCCCGCTCCTACACCGGCAAGACCGCCGTGGTGGCCTTCGATCACGCATACCACGGTCGCACCAACCTGACCCTGGCGCTGACCGCCAAGAACCAGCCCTATAAGTCCGGCTTTGGTCCCTTCGCCTCCGACATCTACCGCGCCCCGCTGAGCTACCCCTTCCGCGACGGCAACCGCACCGGAGCCGAGGCTGCGAAGATCGCGATCTCGCAGATCGAGAAGCAGGTCGGGGCCGAGAACCTGGCCGCGATCATCATCGAGCCGATCCAGGGTGAGGGTGGCTTCATCGTTCCCGCCGAGGGCTTCCTGCCCGCGCTGGCTGCCTGGGCCACGGAGAACGGCGTGGTCTTCATCGCCGACGAGGTGCAGACCGGATTTGCCCGCACCGGCGCGATGTTCGCCTCCGAGCTGTTCGGGATCGAGCCCGACCTGATCGTGACCGCCAAGGGTATCGCCGGCGGTCTGCCGCTGTCCGCCGTGACCGGCCGCGCCGAGATCATGGACGCCCCGCAGACCGGCGGCCTCGGCGGCACCTACGGCGGAAACCCGCTGGCCTGTGCCGCGGCCCTGGCCAGCATCGACGCGTTTGAGCAGGACGGGCTGATCGAGGCCGCCCAGCGCATCGAGAAGCAGATCACCTCCGCCTTCCTCGCCGCTCAGACCACCGACGCCCGCATCGGCGACGTGCGTGGCCGCGGCGCGATGATCGCGATCGAGTTTGTGAACCCCGAGACCGGCGAGCCCGACGCGGCCCTGACCGGTGCGATCGCCAAGGCCGCCCACAACCAGGGCGTGATCGTGCTCACCTGTGGCACCTACGGCAACGTGATCCGCTTCCTGCCGCCGCTGACCATCTCCGAGGAGCTGCTGGCCGAGGGCCTGAGCATCGTCCTCGACGCCCTCGCCAACGCCTAGAAAGGAATCAGACCGATGACTACCGAAGCAGAACTGCTGGCGAAGATCCCCACCGGACTCTTCATCGGAGGCGAATGGCGCGATGCGTCGGACGGCTCTACCCTCGACGTACTCGACCCGGCAACCGGCAAGGCCCTGGTCTCCATCGCCGACGCGACCGTCGAGGACGGTGCCGCGGCCCTGGATGCCGCCGTCGCCGCCCAGGCCGACTGGGCCGCGACCCCGGCCCGCGCCCGTGGCGAGATCCTGCGCCGCGCGTTTGACCTGCTGCAGGAGCGCCGCGAGGAATTCGCGCTGCTGATGACCCTGGAGATGGGTAAGCCGCTGGCCGAGGCCAACGGTGAGGTCACCTACGGGGGCGAGTTCCTGCGCTGGTTCAGCGAGGAGGCTGCCCGCCTGACCGGTCGCTATGGCACCAACCCCGAGGGCACCGGCACCATGATCGTGTCCCAGCAGCCGGTGGGCCCGACCTTCCTGATCACCCCGTGGAACTTCCCGCTGGCCATGGCCACCCGCAAGATCGCCCCGGCGCTTGCCGCGGGTTGCACCGTGGTCCTCAAGCCCGCCGCGCTGACCCCGCTGACCAGCCTCGCCTTCGCGCAGCTGCTGGTGGATGCGGGCCTGCCCGCCGGCGTGGTCAACGTGGTCACCACCTCGCGCTCGCAGGAGCTCTCGGCCCCGATCATCTCCGACTCGCGTCTGCGTAAGCTCTCCTTCACTGGGTCGACCGGGGTGGGTCAGGCGCTGCTGCGTCAGAGCGCCGACAACGTGCTGCGCACCTCGATGGAACTCGGCGGCAACGCCCCGTTCGTGATCTTCGAGGACGCCGACCTGGATGCGGCGATCGAGGGGGCCCTGGCCGCCAAGTTCCGCAACATCGGCCAGGCCTGCACCGCCGCCAACCGCTTCATCGTGCACTCCTCGATCGCCGAGGAGTTCACCGCGCGGGTCACCGAGCGGGTCCAGGCGATGAAGATCGGCCGCGGCACCGAGGAGGGCGTGCAGATCGGCCCGCTGATCGATGACCGTGCGGTCGCCAAGTGTGTGGCCCTGGTCAACGACGCGGTTTCCCGCGGCGCGACCCTGCACACCGGTGGCACCGCGATCGAGGGCGAGGGATCCTACTTCGCTCCCGCCGTGCTGAGTGGTGTGGCCCCGGGATCCGACATCCTGCGCGAGGAGATCTTCGGACCGGTCCTCGCGGTGTCCACCTTTGATACCGAGGCCGAGGCCATCGCCGCCGCCAATGACACCGAGTACGGCCTGGTGAGCTACGTCTTTACCACCGACCAGGGTCGCGCACAACGCTTGATTGGTGCGCTGGAGACGGGCATGATGGGCCTCAACGTCGGAGTGCTCTCCAACGCCGCCGCACCGTTTGGTGGGGTTAAGCAGTCGGGGATCGGTCGCGAGGGCGGTTCCGAGGGTATTCACGAGTATCTGTCCACCAAGTACACGATGGCCCCGCTGGGCTAGAGCGAAACGGGAGAAGAGCATGACCGAGAAGCTGCAGAACTTTATCAACGGCGCGTTTGTGGACGTGGCCGGAACCACCATCCTCGACGTGATCGATCCGGCCACCGAAAACGTGGTTTCCCACGCCCCGGTGTCGGTGGAGTCCGATGTGGATGCGGCCTTCGCCGCCGCCAAGACCGCGTTTGCCACCTGGCGTCGCAGCACCCCGAGTCAGCGTCAGGCGGCGCTGCTCAAGCTCGCCGACGCGATCGAGGAAAACCAGGATGCCCTGGTTGCCGCTCAGGTGCGCAACACCGGTCAGCCGATCGAGACCGTGCGCGCCGAGGAGATCCTCACCGGTGCCGAGCAGCTGCGCTTCTTCGCCGGTGCCGCCCGGAACCTCGAGGGTAAGGCCGCGGCCGAGTACGTCGAGGGATTCACCTCGTTTGTGCGGCGTGAGCCCATCGGCGTGGTCGCCCAGGTGACCCCGTGGAACTACCCGTTCCTGATGGCGATCTGGAAGATCGGTCCGGCTCTGGCCGCCGGTAACACGATCGTGCTGAAGCCCTCGGACACGACCCCCGAGTCGACCCTGGAGCTCGCCCGGATCACCGCCGGGATCCTCCCGGACGGCGTCTTCAACGTGGTCCTCGGGGATGCCAGCACCGGCACCCTGCTCACCGAGCACAAGACCCCGGGTCTGGTTGCGATCACCGGTTCGGTGCGGGCGGGCCAGGCGGTGGCCACCTCGGCCGCCAAGAACCTGCACCGTGTGCACCTCGAACTCGGTGGCAAGGCCCCGACCGTGGTGTTTGAGGACGCCGACATCCAGGCGGCCGCCCAGGGCATCGCCGAGGCCGGGTACTTCAACGCCGGTCAGGACTGCACCGCCGCGACCCGCGTGATCGTGCACCGCTCCAAGCACGACGAGTTCGTGAAGGCGCTGGTGGCCGCGGCCGAGGCCACGGTGACCGCGGGCCCGGACAACGCCGACGCGTTCTACGGTCCGATGAACAACAAGAACCACTTCGCCCAGGTGCTCGACATCCTCGGCAGCCTGCCCGCTCACGCGGTCGTGGCGGCCGGCGGAAAGCGGGTGGGGGAGACCGGCTACTTCGTCGCCCCGACCGTGATCACCGGCGTCAAGCAGGACGATGACGTGGTGCAGAAGGAGAGCTTCGGCCCGATCCTCACCGTGCAGGCCTTCGACACCGAGGAGGAGGCTATCGAACTCGCAAACGACGTCGAATACGCCCTCGCCTCGAGCGTCTGGACCGCCAACCACTCGCGCGCGATGCGTCTGGCCCGCGACCTCGACTTCGGCTGCGTGTGGATCAACACCCACATCGTGCTGACCGCCGAGATGCCGCACGGGGGGTTCAAGAAGTCGGGTTATGGCAAGGATCTTTCGGGTTACGGCTTCGAGGACTACACCCGGATCAAGCACGTCATGACCAGCCTCGAAGGCTAGTTGACGGTTTTAGGAAAGGAAGCAACATGACCGAAATCACACGTGACGTCGTCATCATCGGTGCGGGGGCATCGGGGCTTACCGCCGCGACCGACCTCAAGGCTCGCGGCCTCAGCGTCGCGGTGCTGGAAGCACGCGACCGGGTGGGCGGACGTCTCTGGACCGACACCATCGAGGGTGCGATGCTGGAGATCGGTGGACAGTGGGTGTCCCCGGACCAGACCGCGCTGATCGAGACCCTGGAAAACCTCAAGCTCGACACCTTCTCGCGCTACCGCGAGGGCGAGTCGATCTACATCGGCCGCGACGGCAAGCACACCCGCTACAGCGGTGACCGCTTCCCGGTGGACGCCGAGACCGCCGCCGAAATGGACCGCCTGATCGTGATCCTGGACGAGCTCGCCGAGAGCGTCGGGGCCACCGAGCCCTGGGCACACCCGCGGGCGCAGGAGCTCGACTCGATCACCTGGCAGGCCTGGCTCGAGGAAAACACCGACAACATCGAGGCCCGCGACAACATCGGCCTGTTTGTGGCCGAGGCGATGCTGACCAAGCCCCGCCACGCCTTCTCGGCGCTGCAGGCGATCCTGATGGCCGCCTCGGCGGGCAGCTTCTCCAACCTGGTGGATGAGGACTTCATCCTCGACAAGCGTGTGATCGGTGGCCTCCAGCAGGTGCCGCTGCGCCTGGCCGAAAACCTCGGGGACGACGTCTTCCTGAACCAGCCGGTGCGCCGCCTGGAGTACACCGAGGACTCGGTGACCGCGATCGCCGACGGCATCACCGTCAAGGCGCAGTACGCGATCATGGCCGTGCCGCCGAACCTGTACTCGCGGGTCGACTACCAGCCGCCGCTGCCGCGCCTCAAGCACCAGATGCACCAGCACATGTCGCTGGGTCTGGTGATCAAGGTGCACGCGGTGTACGAGACCCCGTTCTGGCGCGAGGACGGCCTCTCCGGTACCGTCTTCAGCCCGTACCAGCTCGTGCACGAGGCGTATGACAACACCAACCACGAGGACCCCCGCGGCACCCTGGTGGGATTCGTCTCCGACCAGCACGCCGACAAGGTGTTCATGCAGGATGCCGAGGCCCGCAAGGCCGCGATCCTCGACTCGCTGGCCGCCTACTACGGAGAGAAGGCCCAGAACCCGGTTGTGTACTACGAGTCGGACTGGGGCAGCGAGGAGTGGACCCGCGGGGCCTACGCCACCTCGTTCGACATGGGTGGTCTGGCGCGCTATGGCGCGATGCAGTCGACCCCGGTGGGACCGATCTACTGGTCCTCCTCCGATCTGGCGGCCGAGGGCTTCCAGCACGTGGACGGCGCCATTCGCGTCGGTCACGACACCGCCCAGGCGATCATCGCCCGGCACGACTCCAAGTAGCAGTCCCTCAACGATCCACCACGGATCACAACACAGGATGTGATATTCGGGCGGGGTGCAACCGCACCCCGCCCTCGGCCTCCCCTTTTCAGTGAAGAAAGCGAGCGCTCTCATGCGATACGTTGTCGGCTACACAAATACCCCACAGGGGGCCGATGCCCTGGCCCTCGCGGCCCGGCTGGCGCGTTCGCGCGGTGCCGGGTTGGACCTGGTCCTGGTCCTCGACCGGGAGGAGCGCAACCAGCTGGTTCCGACCTCACCGGGATTCAACCTGTATAAGCATCAGCTCGCCGAGAGCTGGCTGACCCAGGCGATTGCGACCCTGCCGGCGGACATCGAGGCCCGCCACCACGTGGTCTACGCCGAGTCATTCTCCGAGGGCCTGATCCTCGCCGCCGAGGAGCTCAACGTGCGCGCGATCATCGTGGGTGCCGGGGGCGGCATCTTCGGCCGGTTTAGCGTCGGATCGGTGGCCAACGCGCTGCTGCACTCCTCCCCGGTTCCGGTGGCGCTTGCCCCGGCCGGCTTCGCCGAGACCGCCGACCCGAACGCGACCCTGACCCGGGTCACCGCGGCGATCGGTCTGCGCGCCGGTGCGCAGAACGTGCTGAACGCCGCCGTCAACCTGGCGGCCACCGCCAAGATTCCGCTGCGTTTGCTCTCGGTGGTGGCACTGGATGCGCCCGAGGGGGCAGAGGACCCCGAGGCCCAGGCGCGGGCTCACGCCCACGCCGAGGCCGTGCAGGCCGGGGCGCGCGAGGCGCTGCCCGAGGGCATCGAGGTGACCACCGAGATCGTGACCGGCAAGCGCATCGAGGATGCGGTGCTGTCGGTGGAGTGGGATCCCAACGAGATCGTGCTGGTGGGCTCCAGCCGACTGGCCCGTCCCGCCCACCTGTTTATCGGATCCACCGCATCGAAGATGCTGCGCGAGCTGCCCGTGCCGATGAGCGTCGTGCCGCGTGACTCGGTCCTCTCGCAGGGAGCCGGATCATGAGCGCCGACACCCAGGCCACCCCGGGCCTGTCCAAGAAGGGACTGGGGGCCGGATCGGTCGGCCTGATCGGTGCGATCGTCATCGGTATCTCCTGCATCGCCCCGGCCTACACGTTCACCGGAGCGATCGGCCCAACCGTGGGCGCGGTCGGCACCCACGTGCCGGCGATCTTCCTGGTCGGGTTCATCCCGATGCTGCTGGTGGCCTTCGGCTACCGCGAACTCAACTCCCGGATGCCCGACAGTGGCACCTCCTTCACCTGGGGTGTGCGCGCGTTTGGGCCCTGGCTGGGCTGGATGTCGGGCTGGGGACTGATCGCCGCCACGGTGATCGTGCTCTCCAATCTCGCCGGCATCGCCGTGGACTTCTTCTACCTGGCGCTCTCGCAGATCTTCCAAAACCCGGATCTGGCGGCGCTGACCAAGAACCCGATCATCAACGTGGTCACCTGTCTGGTGTTTGTGGCCCTGGCCACGATGGTGTCCTATCGGGATATGAAGACCACCCAGAAGTTCCAGTACGTGCTGGTGGGCTTCCAGATTCTGGTGCTCGCGGTATTCATCGTGGTCGCCCTGGTGCGGGCCTATGACGGCGAGGCGGTGGACTTCACCCCGATCCAGCTCGAGTGGTTCAACCCGTTCGGCGTGGGCAGCATGTCCGCCTTTGCCGCCGGACTCTCGCTCTCGCTGTTTATCTTCTGGGGCTGGGATGTGATCCTCACCATGAACGAGGAGACCAAGGGTGCCCGCTCGACCCCCGGCAAGGCCGCAACCTTCGCCGTGATCCTCGTGGTGGTGCTCTACCTGCTGCTGGCCGTGGCGATGATCTCCTTCGCCGGCGTCGGCACCACCGGCACCGGGCTGCAGAACCCCGAGATTCAGGAGAACGCGTTCTTCTTCCTCGCCGGGCCGATCCTCGGCCCGCTGGCGATCATCGTCTCGATCGCCGTGCTGTCCTCCTCGGCCGCTTCGCTCCAGTCCACCTTCGTGGGTCCGGCGCGCACGCTGCTGGCGATGGGCCACTACGGCGCACTGCCCGCCCGCTTCGGCAAGGTCAACCCCAAGTACTTCACCCCGGGGTTTGCGACCATCGTCTCGGCCGTGTGCGCCTCGGTGTTCTACGCGGTCATGCGGATCGTGTCCGAGGCCGTGCTGCAGGACACCATCACCGCGCTGGGCATCATGATCTGCTTCTACTACGGCCTGACCGCGTTCGCGTGCGTCTGGTACTTCCGGAAGCAGTGGTTCTCCAGCGTCCGGAACTTCTTTATGCAGTTCCTGTTCCCGGGTGTGGGTGGACTGATTCTCGCGGTGCTGTTTGTGATGACGATGGTGGACAGCTTCGACCCCGACTACGGTTCGGGCTCCAGCGTCTTCGGCATGGGCCTGGTGTTTGTGCTGGGCATCACGGTCATCCTGATCGGTGTGGTCATCATGATCATCCAGCGCTTCCGCCACCCCGACTTCTTCCTGGGCAAGACCCTGACCGCCGGTATCGCCGGTGACGCCCAGGAGAAGGAGGCCGCCGAGGCCGATGCGGCCATCGAGGAGGCCGCCCGGAACGCGGGACGCTAGCCCCTAAGCGCAGCACCACCGGGTCCCGTCGAACACTCGACGGGACCCGGTTTGTTGTTTCCAGACACCGGTTAGGGGGATCGAGTCTGCCCAGAGCGAACAAGCCCGTAGAATGGCGGGTATGGACGGCGCACGCGGGAAGCGGCTGATCCGCGGCCTGTTAGCGGCCGGGATCGCCACCTTTGTGGCCCTCCTTTCCCACGTGGGTGCCGGAGCGTCGATGCCCGGTGCCGTGGGTGTCGTGGTTCCGCTGGTGCTCTCGATGGTGGTCTCGGTCTTCTTGGCCGGCAAGAAGCTCTCGGCGGCGCGGCTCTCGCTCGCGGTGCTGATCAGCCAGGCGTTCTTCCACATCCTGTTTGTGCTGGGTGCCGGCGGTCGGGTGCAGAATGCGCCGATGAGTGGGCTGGGTCACCAGCACGCCCCCGCCGATGTGGACATCGTCGCCACCGTCTCGGCCGCCGAGCACGCCGCCCACCTGGGCCCGTTCATGTGGGGCGCGCACGCGCTCGCCGCGGCCCTCACCGTTTTTGCGCTGTACCAGGGGGAGGCGCTGATGCGCTCCCTGCTGGTGCTCGCCGCCCTGGCCCTGATCGCCTGGCTGTATAAGCTGGCCCCGATTGCCTCCCCGCGCACGGTCCCGCTGCCGCCGCGAGCCGAACAGCCGCGTGCGCTGGTGCCGCTCGGGGTGTTCGCCTCCACGCTGCGCCATCGCGGGCCGCCGGCACCGGGCTTTAGCCTCTAGGTTCCCCCGTTTCCCGCGCCCACAGGGCCGCGGTTTTCCGCGTGTGCAGAGTCGTGCACCGCGCCGTTTCGGCACGCCCCGCGCTGCCCCTCGAGACTTCCCCCGCATCACCGTGAAAGGAGCCACCCACGTGGCCGTCACCTCCGCCTCGGATGCCCCACTGGCACCCGTCCCCGAGCGCACGCTTTCCCCGCGCTCCCCGAGCCAACGGCTCGCCTCCATCCTGACCCCCGCCCTGATGATCGCCCTCGCCCTGGTGACGCTGGTTATCGGCCTGAACCTGACCGGAGCCCTCTCGCGCGATACCGCGCTGGTGAACCCCGGCAACCTCGTGCTGTGGGGCCTGCCGGTCGCCCGCGTCCTGCACGACCTCTTTGCCAGCGTCACGATCGGCATGCTGCTGCTGGCCACCTTCATCCTGCCCGGCCAGAAGAGCGTGCCCGGACGCACCAGCCGCATCCAGGAACGCGCCGTGTACTGGGCCGGCTGGGCCGCCTGGACCTGGTTCTTTGCCGCCCTGGCGGTGCTGCTGTTTACCGCCGCCAACACGTTCGGCGAGCCGATCACCGCGCCCTCCTATCTGTCCAACCTGATCCAGTACGTCACCGGGATCGACCTGGGGATCGCCCTGGCGCTCTCGCTGGCCCTGGTTCTGGTGTGCGCGATCATCACCACGTTTGCCCGTCGCCTCTCCTGGGTCGCCGCGGCCAACGCGATCGGCGTGTTGGCCCTGCTGCCGCTCGCGCTCTCCGGTCACGCCGCCGGGACCGATGAGCACTCCAACGCCGTCAACAGCCTCGCCGTACACATCGTCGGTGTGACCGTCTGGGTGGGCGGGCTGATCGCGGTGCTGGTGTTCCGCAACGCCACGCGTAAGCGGTTCCCCGTCGTGGTGGAGCGCTACTCGATCGTGGCCGGCTGGGCCTTTGCCGCGGTGGCCTTCTCCGGGGTGGTCAACGCCTCGCTGCGCCTGACCACGCCGAGCGATCTGTGGACCACCGCCTATGGTCAGCTGCTGCTGGTCAAGATCATCATCCTGGTGCTGCTGGGCCTGGCCGGGGCGCGCTATCGCACATCGCTGATTCCCAAGCTGCGCCAGGATCCCGCCAGCAAGAAGCTCTTTGTCCGCATGATCATCGCCGAGGTGGCGTTCATGGCCATCGCGATGGGGGCCTCGGTGGCCCTCTCGCGCAGCGCTCCGCCGGTGCCGCAGGTTCCGCTGCCCACCTCGGGTGAGGTGGACGATGCTGTGCGCAGCGCGCTGCTCGGGTTCGAGGTGCCGCCGCCGGTGACCCCGTGGCGGATGATCACCGAGTTCCACGCCGACTGGTTCTGGATCGGCGCGGCCGTGGTGGGGGCGGGCCTCTACATTCGCACGGTGCTGCGACTGCGCAAGCGCGGCGATAAGTGGCCGCTGTTCCGCACCATCTGCTGGGTGCTGGGCTGCGTGGGACTGATCTACGTGACCAGCGGTGGCCCCGGGGTGTACGGGGAAACCTCGTTTAGCACGCACATGATTCAGCACATGGGACTGATGATGTTTGTGCCCCCGCTGCTCGTGCTGGGTGGTCCGGTGCTGCTCGCCCTGCGCACGCTGCCGGTGCGTACCGACGGAAGCCGCGGCCTGCGCGAGTGGATCCTGGTGCTGGTGCACTCCCGCTACCTGAAGCTGCTCTCGCACCCGGCCGTGGCCGGCGCGATCTTCGCCGGCAGCTTGGTGGTGTTCTACTACTCGGGATGGTTCGAGTGGTCGATGTTCACCCACCAGGGCCACTTCCTGATGACCGTCCACTTCCTCGCCAGCGGCTACCTGTTCTTCTGGGTGCTGATCGGGGTGGACCCGGGACCCGGGCGTCCGATCTACCCGCTGCGCCTGATCCTGCTGCTGGCCACCCTGGCCTTCCACGCGTTCTTCGGCCTCTCGCTGATGTCGGCCACCGACATCCTGGCCGAACCCTGGTGGACGGCGATGCGCTTCACCGACCACGACGCGCTGCTGGCCGATCAGGGTGTGGGCGGCGGCATCGCCTGGGGCGCGGGCGAATTCCCCACCGTCCTGGTGGCCATCGTCGTGGTGGTCCAGTGGATGCGTAGCGAGGAGCGCGCGGCCAAGCGTTACGACCGCCGGGCCGACCGCGACGGTGACGCCGAACTGAACGCCTACAACGCGCGTCTGGCCCAGATCAAGGTCCGGGATGACGCCGCCGAGGCTTCCGCCGACGGCCCCGTAACCGTCATCACCTCGGACGAAACCCCCGCGGGTCTCGAATCCACCGAGTCCGATTCCCCCACAACTTCCGATTCCCACCCAACCAAGGAGAACTCCTGATGTTGAACACCCACTCCGCCGCCGGTCCGCCCCGCCGGGCCCGCCTGGCCCTGCTGCTGGGCACCCTGGTTGCCGTCCTATCCGCGGGGATCCTTATTCCCGCCCACCAGGCCTCGGCCCATGACCAGATTCTCGCCTCGGATCCGGCCCCCAACGCGACCCTGACGGCGGCCCCCGAGAAGATCACGCTGACCTTCTCTGCCACCATTCTTGAGGTGGGAACCAAGGTCCTGGTGACCGATGCCTCGGGCACCGACTGGGCCGAGGGCGAACCCACCAGCGCCGGTGCGGTCGCCACGGTTCCGGTGCGCCCGGGCATGCCCAACGGCGCGCTGACCATCGCCTGGCGCGTGGTGTCCTCGGATGGACACCCGATCAGCGGCACCATCCCCTTCACCCTGGATGCTCCGGCAACCGGCGGCACCGAGGGCTCCGCGGCCCCCAGCGCCCCGGCCGTCGTGACCCCGCAGGAGTCGGCGGCCTCGCAGCCCTCCGCCACCGCCTCACCGGAGAGTACCGTTTCGGCCGAGGACGGCGGCTCGTTTGGCCCCGATTCGCCGCTGCGCTACGTTGTGATTGGGATCGGCGGTGCCCTCGTGGCCACGATTATCTTCCTGGTGGTCCGCCTGATTATCACCCGGAAACGTCCCGACAACACCCCTTCCGACGACCCCATCAGTACCAAGGAGAACAACTCATGACCGTACGTGCGACCACCCGTGTAGGCCTGATTGCCGCCGCCGCCCTGCTCGCCCTGTCGGGGTGCGCCAGCACCGGCGCCGGCACGGCCCCCTCGCCCTCGGCCAGCCCGTCGGAGGACGCCGCCACGGAGATGAAGGCCCCCGAGGGCGTGACCTTCACCGACGCGTGGATCAAGGCCGCCCCCGAGGGTATGTCCGCGGTGTTTGGCGAGTTCAAAAACACCAGTGGCACCGACGTGAACCTGACCGCCGCGGGCATCGCCCAGGCCACCCAGGTTGAGCTGCACGAGACCGTGGATAACGGAAGCGGCCAGATGATCATGCGCCCCAAGGAGGGCGGTTTTGTGATCCCCGCGGGGGGAACGTTTGAGCTCAAGCCCGGCGGCAACCACATCATGATCATGGGGCTCACCAAGCCGCTGGTCGCCGGGGACACCGTGAGCGTCATCCTGGCCTTCGCCAACGGAACCGTGCTCACCCAGGACGTTCCGGTGAAGGACTATGCCGGCGCCAACGAGAACTACGAGACCGACGCGCCCACGCCCGGCACCGGACACTAGCGTGTCACGGGGGAAGGGCGACAGAAGCGCTGCCCCTCGGGAGCCAGGCTCCGCGGTGGATCGGCCCGGGACCGCGGAGTCTGCGGATTCTCCTCGGTCCGGATCCGCCGCGGATCCGCGGGCGCGCATCAGCCGTCGGGGCCTGCTCTTTGGTGGTGCCGTCGCCGGGGTGGGCGCGGCCGCGGCGATCGGGGTGGACGTGCTGACGCGCACCCCGGTCACACCCGCGGCCGGGCCCTCCGCGGCACCGGATGCCGATCCCGCCGCCGAGACCGTGCCCTTCTTCGGGGCGCATCAGGCGGGCATCGACACCGTGCCGCAGGCTCACACCACGTTTGTGGCGTTGGATCTGCGGCCCGAGGTTGATCGGGCGGGGATGATCCGGCTGATGCGGATCCTCACCGACGATGCCGCCCGGTTGACCGCCGGGAGGGCTGCGCTCGCCGACTCCGAGCCCGAGCTCGCGGTGCTGCCGTCGCGGCTCACGGTGACCTTTGGGTTCGGCCCTCGGGTCGCCGCCCTGGCCCCGGAGAAGCCGAGCCCCGCCTGGCTGGGTCCGCTGCCCGCGTTTAGCGTGGACAGGCTGGATCCCGCCTATGGGGACGGGGATCTGCTGCTCCAGGTGGGCGCGGATGATCCACTCACGCTGGCCCACGCGCTGCGCATGCTCCTCAAGGACGCCCGGAGTTTCACCACGCTGCGCTGGCAGCAGCCGGGTTTTCGGCGGGCCCGTGGGTCGGAAAAGGTGGGGACCACGATGCGGAACCTGTTTGGTCAGATCGACGGCACCGTAAACCCGGCACCGGGCACCCGCGACTTCGAGGACCTGGTGTGGATCGCCGACCGATCCTCCTGGGCTCGCGGTGGCACCGGGTTTGTGCTGCGCCGGATCGAGATGGACCTGGATAAGTGGGATCGCCTGGACCGTGAGGGCCGGGAGCAGTCGGTGGGTCGGAAGCTGGATAACGGCGCTCCGCTCACCGGGTCCCGCGAGCACGACGAGCCGGACTTCGAGGCGAAGACCGTGGTGGGATTCCCGGTGATCGCCGAGTTCTCGCACATTCGTCGGGCCCGGCTGGCGGATACGTCACGGCGTATTTTCCGGCGCGGGTACAACTTTGATGCGCCGCCCACCGCCGATGGGATCTCGCACTCGGGGCTGCTGTTCGCCAGCTATCAGGCGGATGTGGAGCATCAGTTTGTGCCGATCCAGCGCTCGCTGGCCGAGTTGGATCTGCTCAACGAGTGGCAGATTCCGGTGGGCTCGGCGGTGTTTGTGATCCCGCCGGGCTGCGCGCCCGACGGCTATATCGGCGAGACGCTGCTGGGCTAGGCATCAAAAACGGCCGTGGGCCGCACCCAATCGGATGCGACCCACGGCCGTTGTGCCGCGTCTAGCGGAAGTTTACAAACTGGAGGTCGATGTCGAGGTCGCTGCCCTTGAGCAGCGCCATGACCGCCTGCAGGTCGTCGCGGCTCTTGGACTGCACCCGCAGCTCGTCGCCCTGAACCTGGCTCTTGACACCCTTGGGACCCTCGTCGCGGATGATCTTGTTGATCTTCTTGGCGTTGTCCTGGGCGATGCCGTCCTTGAGCGAGGACTCGATGCGGTATTCCTTACCGGAGGGGTAGGGGTCGCCGGCATCCAGGCTCTTCAGCGAGATGCCGCGCTTGATGAGCTTGGTCTGGAACACGTCGAGGATAGCGAGCGCGCGGTCCTCGGTGTTTGCCTTGATGAGTACCTTCTCGCCGCTCCAGTCGATCGACGCCCCGGTTCCCTTGAAGTCGTAGCGCTGCTCGATCTCCTTCTGGGCCTGGTTGAGGGCGTTGTTCGCCTCCTGCTTGTCTACCTTGCTGACGATGTCGAACGATGAATCTGCCATGGATCCAGTGTAGGCGATCGCCGCCCCCGCGACACGCCCGAAAACCCGGAAACGCGCCGTGCGCGCCCTCGATTTTATATTCGTGTGACTCCGTGGGTAGAATAATGACGCGCCTTCGGTTGGCTGACAAAGTTGGTTGAGCGCGCATTTGGTGGGTTACCCAAGCGGCCAAAGGGATCTGACTGTAACTCAGCTGTCGTAGACTTCGGGGGTTCGAATCCCTCACCCACCACCATGAAAAATCGCCACCGGATTCCGGTGGCGATTTTTGTTTCCGGGGGTGGGGTTCGAGGTAAAGACCAATGCCACCGGTTTCCCGGTGGCATTCGTCTTGAGGTGGCCGAGGCTAGGCGTTGTCGCCCTGCTCCTCGAGCTCCTGCTGGGCCTTATAGAGGGCGACCTGCTCGGCGTATTCCTTGCGCACGACGTCCATGTCGACGCCGCGCAGCTGCTCGATCAGGCTCTCCAGCGCCGGGGCGGGCAGGGCGCCGGCCTGGGAGAACATGGGGATGCCGTCGCGGTAGGCGACGAGGGTTGGGATCGAGGTGATGCCATAGGAGCCGGCGAGCTCACGCTGGTCCTCGGTGTCCACCTTGGCGAAGGTGATGTCGGAGTGCTGCTCGGAGGCCGCCTCAAAGACCGGGGCGAAGTTCTTGCAGGGGCCGCACCAGTCGGCCCAGAAATCGATCAGGACGATTCCGTCGGTGACGGTCTCATCGTGGGTATCGGCGGTCATCACGGTGGTAGTCATGTACCCATCCAACCACGAACGCCCGGGCGTTATTCCGATGCCACGACGGGCAGGGTTGGCGGCGAATGCATGCTGTCCGAGATGTCCGTCAGCTCCTGCAATGCTGTGCGATTTTTATCTCGTGATTCTGCTAAGACCTCGGAGAGAATCGAATCTAAGAGCCCGGGAAAAACTGCATTGAGTTCGTCTCGACGCAGCGAGAGGAGGTTCTCCCTGCCCGCGGGGCGCTGGGCTATCACGCCGGCGGCCAGCAGCACCTTCCAATGGTGCGTCAGCGTTGACTTAGAGACCCCGGACACAAGCCCTCCGCAGCGGTGCTCGGCACCGTCGGCCAAGCAGCGAATTATGGCTAATCGGATGGGGGAGCCCAGGGCATTGAGAACCTCGGCGAGGTTGGTCAGGGTGAGATCCGGGGCGAATGCCATGGGGCCACTCTACTGCCCATGATCGAAAGCTCAATGAAACCATTGGACTAGTTCAATAGTCCAATGCAAGGCTTGGTCTACAACGAATGGAGTGGATCATGAATCAAACACACGGGCCTAGAGTGCCGAGACCGCCTACCACTGTCGCACGGACCGGCGGCGGTGCCCTGGCGCTGCTGGCCATCGCCCAGCTCATCATCTCGCTGGACATCAACATCGTTTTTGTTGCGCTGCCGGACGTGGCAGGTTCGCTGGGGTTTACCCCGCAAAACCTGCAGTGGGTGGTCAGCGCGTACACGGTGGTGATGGGCGGTTTCATGCTGCTGGGAGGGAGAGCGGCCGACATTCTGGGGCAGAAACGCACGTTTATTTTTGCCCTGTGGGTCTACGCGGTCGCCTCGCTGATCGGTGGATTTGCCTGGTCTCCGGAGATCCTGATTGGGGCGCGCGTGCTGCAGGGGCTGGGCGGCGCGCTGCTGTTCCCGGCCACGCTGTCGCTGGTCAACAGCCTGCACGCCGAGGGGCCGGTGCGGAACCGGGCTCTGGCGATTTGGGGTGGGGCCGGAGCCTCCGGATTGACCATTGGCTCGCTGGCCGGAGGGGTGCTCACGGATCTGTTTGGATGGTCGGCGGTGTTCTTTGTGAACGTGCCGCTGGCGGGAATCGTGGCGCTGCTGGCCTGGCGCATCATCCCGACCGGGGTGCGGACCGGGATTCGGCGCGGATTCGATCTGCCCGGTGCGATAACGATCACCGCCGCGGCCACGCTGGCCGTCTTCACCCTGGTGCAGGCACCCGAATCGGGGTGGGGACACCCCGCCGTGCTGATTGGTGCGGCCCTGGCGATCCTCGCGGCCATCGCATTCGCGCTGATCGAGCGCCGTGCACACGATCCGCTGGTGCCCGCGCACATTGTTCGCAACCCGAGTCTGATCATCGGAGCGCTGATCACGTTCGTCTATATGGGAACCTTCGGCGCCATTCCCTACTTCATGACCACGCTGTTTCAGAAGGTCCTGGCGTTTTCCCCGCTACAGACCGGGTTGGCATTCCTCATCCCCTCGGCGGCGATCTTTATCGGAACCCAGCTCGGGGGACGGGCCACCACCCGGCTGGGACCGCGGCCCACCCTGATCATCGGTGCGGTGGTGGGGATTGTGGGCACCGCCTGGTTCGGACTCACCGTGGCTTCGGGGGCAACCCTGGCGCTCTGGGTCCCGGGCATCGTTATCTCGGGGCTCGGCCAGGGGATCGTGTGGACGGCGATGTGGGTCGCGGTGGGTACCGGCACCGCCGATGCGGAGCAGGGGACCGCCTCGGGGATCGGAGCAACCGCACAGAACACCGGTAACGCGATCGGCCTGGCCACGTTCGTGGCGATCGGATCGGCGTTTGCCGTCGGGTCCACCGATGCCGAGCGCGTTGCCGCGGGGGCGCAGGGAGCGCTCACCACGCTCGCGGCGGTCCTCGCCGCGATCATCGTGGCGGCGCTGTTCCTGCGCGGGACCCGCGCCCGGTAGGCGGCCCCGTATCTACACGCGGTCCGCCCTCGGGGATCACGTCACCGATACGAAAATGCGCACTCCGGGAAACCCGGAGTGCGCATTGGGTAGGCTAGCGCGCCGCCAGGAACGCGTCGATCTCGGCGGCCTCGGGAGCGGTGGCCGGGCCGCGGCGGGTTACCGCGATGGCTGCGGCCGCGTTGGCCCGGCGGGCGGCAGACACCGGGTCGAGACCGCGGGCGAGCCCGGCGGCCAGCACACCGCCGTGGGCGTCCCCGGCCCCATTGGAATCCACGGCCTCCACCGCAAATCCCGGGACCAGAACCGGCTCGGCATCGCCGGTGGCGACCCAGCAGCCCCGGGCCCCCTCGCGCACGATGACCGTGCCGCCGGGGCGGATGCGTGAGCGCAGCGTATCGGCCGCGCCGCGCGCATCGGTCCCCGGGGCCAGCAGCCCGGCCTCGCGCTCGTTGGCGCTGAGGAAGTCGGTGCGCGCAAATACCCGGGCCATCAGGGCCGGATCCAGCTCGGTCACCAGCGGCGAGGGATCGGTGATCACCCGGGTCTTCGCCGGCAGCTCCTCGAGCCAGATCGGCAGGCTCGCCGCGTTGACCGGGTGCGCCAGGCTGTATCCCGAGACGTACACCAGGTCATCGGAGGTGGTGTCCGCGTGCCGGAGGTCGTCGAGGGTCAGGTGTCCCTCGGCCCCCACCACGGTCACAAAGGTGCGCTCGGTGCTGGCATCCACGATGGCCACGCAGTAGCCGCTGTCTTGGTCATCCAGTCCGGGCAGCAGGATCTCAAAACCGCCCGAGTTCAGCGCCGCCCGGACGATCCCGCCGAAGTGCCCCGAACCGTACTGCCCGGCAAAAACCACCGGCAGGCCGTCCCGGCGGGCGGCGACCATCGTGTTGAGGCCGCCGCCGGCGGTGATGTCGGAATTTTGTGCGACGGTGTCGCCCCCGGCCTCGGGCATGGTGGTCACGTTCATGACCAGGTCAACGATCACGTTGCCGGTAAAGATGAGTCGGGGTTCAGACACGGGATGCCTCCTGAAGGCGGGTGATTCGGGTAGTGAGAGGTTTACTTGCGAGCGAGTTCGGGGTCGCTGACGGTGCCGCGGGCACCACCCAGGGCGACGTAGCCGAGGCCGGCGATCACCAGGGTGACCAGCCAGGCGATGCCGCCCTGGTCCATCGCGAGCATCACATAGCCCACGACCAGGGCAACGATCCAGACACCGGTGGCACGCCACTCGATGCCGCCGCGGTACCAGTAGCGACCGGCCGGAGACATGTCCAGCAGCGCCTCCGGGTCATACCAGCGGCGACGGATCATATCGGCCAGGAAGACGCCGAGCCAGGCGGTGATCGGGATCGCCAGCAGCGAGATGAACGCGATGAACGGACCATAGAAGGAGTCGGCACCGAGCATGAAGTACAGCGAGCCCAGGAAGGTGACCACGATGTCCACGCCCACCGCATAGACGCGACGGATGCGGAAGCCCAGGGTGATCGTGGTGAGTCCGGCCGAGTATACCGACAGGTGGTTGGAGAGCAGCAGCCCGCCAAACGCGGCGATCAGATACGGGGCGGCCATCCAGGTCGGCAGCAGCTCGCGAATCGCGGCCACCGGGTCGGTGGCCGAGGCCAGCTCGGGGTTCCCGGCGGTCAGCAGCGCACCCAGGCCGATCAGCAGCACCAGCGGGATTCCCGCACCGGCGGCGCTGACCATGATCAGGTGGCCGGCCTTGGCCGACACGTGCTGATAGCGGGCCATATCGGCCCCCGAGTTGGCCCAGCCGATACCGGTTCCCGCGGCGATGGTCGCGACACCCAGCAGGACCGCGCCAAACGAGCCGCCCGGAGCCGAGAGAACCGCGTGCCAGTTGACGTTGGCGATCAGGAAGATGCCCACAAAGATGTTCAGTGCCCCGAAGATCCAGGTGGCCCACTTCTGAATGATCAGGATCGCGCCGTGGCCGAGACCCGACACCAGCAGCGTGCAGCCCTCAAACACCAGGATCGCGATGATCGTGAGCACCGGCACCGTTTTGGCGTTGGCCGAGGACCCGAACAGGATCGAGAACAGCGAGATCAGCACAAACGCGGCGGTGGTGGTGTTGACGGTTTCCCAGCCCCAGCGCGAGAGCAGCGAGACGAAGGTGGGTCCCATGTTGCCGCGCGGGCCGAAGGTTGCCCGGGACAGGGTCATGCTCGGGGCGCCGCCGCGACGGCCGGCGATCGAGACCACACCCACCAGGGCGAAGGATCCGCCGGCACCGATCACGGCCACCAGCAGCGCCTGCCAGATATTCAGCGCCTGCACGGCCACCAGGGTGGCACCCAGCGGGATGCCGAGGATCGAGATATTCGCGGCGAACCACACCCAGAACAGCTCAAACGGCTTTCCGGTGCGCTCATTGCTGGGGACCGGTTCGATCCCTCGCTGCTCGACGGCGGTGAGCGAGCCGTGTGTGCTCTCACTCATGATGGTCTCCAAACTTCGTTGTGTGAATCGGTTCCGTCGACGGTTTTCGGGGACGGGAAGGACACCCGCGAGGGGTGGACGGCGCCCAAGGCGCGGGGAGGACCCGGGGAGGAGGATCCGGCGCGCGATGCGCGTCTCGAGGTGCGGGCGGCTGGGCCGCGGGTGGTGCGGTCCGGGTGGGAGCGCGGGGAGGAACGTTCCTAGCGGAGGCGCAGGGCGAGGAGGGCCTCGCTCGTGTGGGGCAGGTTAAGGGTGTTGACGCGGGTGACCAGCTCGACCGCGTCGCTCGGCCAGGCATCCGGTCCGTGTACGGCGCCGAGGACGGCTCCGTGGATCGCGGCGACGGTGTCGGTGTCGCCACCGAGGCCCGCGGCCAGGCACAGGGTGACCCAGGGATCCTCGCTGAGTGAGGCCAGGGCGATCGCGGCGACCACCGATTCCTGGGACGCGACCGAGGTTCCGATCACGTGATAGAGGGCATCCTCCCGCTCGGCCACGGGGACCGTGGGCAGCCAGTTCAGGGCCCAGCGCAGGCGGTGCGAGATCGATCCACCGGCGATCCAGTTCCCACGCTTCTCGCCCTCGGCCGCCGCGGCGACCGCGATGTCCAGGGCTTCGGTGAGGCTCGCCCCGGCCACGCCGGCACTGACCATCGCGCCCACGGCGGAGGCGCTGGCGATACCCAGCGTGGTGTTGTGGGTGACCTCGGCGGTGTGGGCAACGGCATCCACGAAGTCCGCGATGTTATCCACTGGGTGCGCGATCCCGATCGGGGCCACCCGCATGGCCGCGCCGTTGGTGGTGCCAAACTTGCCTGATTCGGAGGCGGGCACCCCGGCGGTCAGGCGTTCCAGGGCGGCCTTGGTCGAGGGGCCGAGCAGGTCGAGGGATCCGCGGGCGGCCATATCGGCCTCCCAGGCGAGCAGGGCGTGGGCAAACTCGGTCACGTTGACCTCGCCGTTGCCGGCGATCAGGTGCTCGGCCAGCAGCAGGGCCTGCTCGGTGTCGTCGGTGATCGATCCGGCGGGCATCCCGTGGGCGATCTCCTGGTGTGGCCCGGCGTCGATCATGCCGGTGATGGTGCCGTAGTCGGCGCGGATCTGCTCGCGGGACATCGACTGCGTGGGCATGCCCAGCGCATCGCCGAGGGCGAGACCGGTGAGGCTGGCGAGTGCGCGCTCGCCGGGGGTGGTGTGGGTCATGATCATGCTCCGAAGTAGGTGTGCAGGCGGAAGTGTGCGGGGTCCAGCCAGGAGACAACCTTCTCGATGAAGGCACCGCCGGAGTCCCGGGTGATCCGAATGCTGTTGAGGAAGAGGTCGCCGCTCGCGCGCTCCAGCAGGGCCGCATCGGCCTCGCTGAGCGGGGTGGCCGATACCCACTGTTCGCCGCTCGCGGGGACGAGTCCCGCCTCGCCCATCGTGGTGGTGAGCGAGTCGCCCACGAGGCCGTGTTCGGGAACCCGGGCGAGCGCACCAATAAAGGGGACGCGGCTGCGCTCGAGGGACACCGGGGTGCCATCGGGCAGGAGACGGAGTCGGTCGAGGGCCAGGAACTCCATGCCGGTGGGGGAGACCGACGCGGCAAGCTCGGGATCCACGATACGCTCGGCGCGCAGAATCCGCACCGAGGTTTGGATCCCACCGAGGGCGAGCGCGTTGCCCCAGCTGGCTCCCTGGTCCAGGGCGTGGCCGTCGAAGGTGACAAACGAGCCGATGCCGGTCCGGGTGTCCACCAGGTGTTCCTCGGCGAGGGACTCCAGGGCGCGACGGATCGTGCCTCGGCTCACATCGAACCGGTCGGCGAGCTCGTTTTCTCCGGGGAGGAGTTCGCCGTTGCCGTAGGTGCCCTCAACGATCGCCTCGCGCAGTTGCTGGGCGATTTCGATCCGCTTGAGTGGCTGACGTTTGGGGGTCGGCCCCGTTGCCTGGGTGTTCATATCGATCACTATACGTGTACACAACCTGTACAGCAAGTGTCGGTTTTTCTGTACAGGCTGTTCGATGGGTACGCGCGGCGGCCGAGCCCGCGACAAACGTGCACGCCGCCGGGGCCCGGCTGGTTGTTGACCCACCCGGTTGATACGCTCGAAGGATCCCGTCCCCAAGGAAAGCAGCCCATGTCCGCACCCCTGAGCGACAACCCGCGGATCCGCGCCCAGCGCCTGATCCGCCTGGCCGCCGCCCGTACCAACCTGCTGTTTGCCGGAACCCGGATCGAGGTGCGCGGCCAGGGCGAAACGGCCCGGGCCCTGCGTTCGGTTCTCGGCGGCTTCGGTGCTCGACTGGCGGGAACCGACCGCGCCCGTCTGGTCTTCCTGGCCGAGGAGGGCACAGTCGAACCGCGCGCGCTCGCCGCGGAGTTCAACGTGGCCGAGGGGGAGGTGCCGACGCTGCTCGTCTCCGATGACCCCGGCACTCGGATCTCCCGCGCGCTCACCGCCCGCGGTTGGACCGGCACCGAGCTGCGCGCCGGGGTGGTGGGTTTTATCCGCGAGGGCCGGGTCATCGCCGTGATCGAGACGTTTAGCACCCCCGGCGCGGACAATGCGGACGCGCGGATCGACTGGGCATGGTCGGCGATGCCCGCCACCCGGGCCCTGGCCGAGGATCTGGCAACCTCGGGACTGCTGCGCGGGCGGCGGGTGGGGGTGAGCCTGGTGCTCGAACCCAAGACCGCGGCCCTGGCGCTCGCCCTGCGGGATACCGGCGCCGAGGTTGCCGTGTTCTCGGCTGCGAGCGAGACCGACCCGGCGGTGGCCGCGGCGCTCGGCGCTCGCGGCGTGCGGGTGTTCGCCCCCGCCGGCCACGCGGACCCTCTTCCGGCCACCGACGCCGACAACGCGGCGGGCATCCTGGACTGGAGCCCCGACCTGCTGATCGATGACGGTTCGCACCTGGTGCGCCTGGCTCACACCGAGCGTCGGGGTGCCCTGGACACCCTGAGTGGCGCGGCCGAGGAGACCACGAGTGGCGTGCGTCCGCTGGTCGAGATGGCGGCCGAGGGCGAGCTGCGGATCCCGGTCATCGCGGTCAACGATGCGCGGACCAAGGGGCTCTTCGACAACCTGCACGGCACCGGACAGTCGTGCGTGCTGGCGATTGCCGACCTGCTGGATCCGGTCGGGAACCCGGGCCGCACGCTCCCACGGCGGGATGTGATCGGGGCCACCTGGTTGGTCATCGGGTTTGGCCCGGTGGGGCAGGGAGTCGCGCGGCATGCGGCGGCCCTCGGCGCGCGGGTGCTGGTCCTGGATCGTGACCCGGTCCGCGCACTCGCGGCTGCCCACGACGGCTACGGGGTCATCGCGAGTATCGCCGATCCCGAGCTGGACACCGTGGACGTGGTCGTGAGTGCTACCGGGGTGTGGCACACGGTGGGCCTCGACCTGCTGGCCCGCGTCCGCGCGGATACGGTCATCGCGGTCGCCGGTGGCATCGACGACGAGGTCGCGCTGGACGATGCCCGGGCTGCGGGATGGACCGAGCGCCGTGTTGAGCCCGATCTGTCGACCTGGTCCGCTCCGGCGACCCCGGCAAAAATCGTCTATGTGCTCGCCGACGGCGGCGGCGTGAACTACACCGCGGCCGAGGGTAATCCGATCGAGGTGATGGATCTGTCCTTCGCGACCCAGCTGGTCGCGCTGCGGCAGCTGTGCCGCGGCGGACTCGAACCGGGCCTGCACCCCATCGATACCGCGGCCGAGGCCGAGGTTGCCGCGCTCGTCCTGGAGCAGCGGATGGGCCGCACCGCCGTCACCGTCCCGACCGACCCCGGCCGCGCGGGCGGCGCGGCCCAGCACTGGAGCACCCACAGGTACCGCTCCGAACCCTCCGCGTAGGGTCCATCTCGCCTGGGAATCCGAGGTATACCCGGGGCAGGGGGTGTGCACGGATGGCCCGAAACGTAGGCTGGTGAGGGCTCACGAAAGGAGCCCACCATGACCGAAAAAATCGGCGTTACGGACGGTACCGCCGGTACTGCCGAGGCCATAGAGATCACGAAAACCGCCGAGGCTGCTGAGCTTGCTGAGACCGCTTCGGCCACGGAGGCCGCCGTGCACTTCGCATTTGCCGACGCGGCCCTGGCGCTTGCCGGGCACGAGCTCTCGGACCCCGTGCTGCGCGCACTGCTCGAACGTGTCGCGCGCGGAGAGCTGGACGCCTCGGCCGCCGTGGCCGAAATGCGACGCCATGTGGGGGCCTGATGTGTGCGGCGGAACGAAGCTATACCTGGGAGGACTACTACATCCCGGGAACTCAGGTGCTGCGAAACCTGTTCACGGGGCCCGAAAAACCGTTTGGTGAACCAAATGAATCGATTCTTGACCTGTTGGAAACCGGGGCAACCGCGTTCCGCCTGGCCGAGCTGTCGATTCGACCGGTTTCCGGACGATTCGACTATGCCCATATGAAGGCGATTCACCGACACCTTTTTCAGGACGTCTATGAATGGGCAAGCCGCGAACGAACCGCCCCCACGCAGGGCCCCATGACCAAGGCGGGGCATCGTTATTACTCCGCCGGGCCGGGGCTCACGGCCGCCGCCCAGGCGGAATTCACCCGGCTGGAGCGGCGGAATTATCTGCGTCGGCTCACACGAGATCGGTTTATCTCGGAGCTTGCGGAAGTATGGGGAGAGCTGAATGTTGTTCACAGCTTCCGCGAGGGGAATACCCGCACCCAACTGGTATTTTTTGCCCAGCTTTCGCAGCGGGCGGGATACTTTTTGGTGAGTAGACTCTTCACCATTGGGTCGCCGCTTCGGGAACGGTTTGTCCACGCGCGGTTTTATGGCCAGGATACGGGGGATCACCGGCTGCTTGGGACCGTGCTGGAAGACGTAATCTTCGTCTCGCCGCCCGAGACTACCCAACGCTAGCCGCCACGACGCCCGCCGGCTGAAAACCACGTTGGGCTGGACCCATCGATTTGGCAACCACGGGTCACGGCCCGGTTGGCTCCGGGAACAGCGCCCCACGGCCCCCGATGTGATTCGGCGGACAAAGCGGATTATGATC
This sequence comes from Mycetocola sp. JXN-3, assembly GCF_014522285.1. Taxonomy (GTDB): domain Bacteria; phylum Actinomycetota; class Actinomycetes; order Actinomycetales; family Microbacteriaceae; genus Mycetocola; species Mycetocola saprophilus. Next base: position 3,064,431 of record NZ_CP041635.1, on the reverse strand, counting down.
GAGAGTGTCCGCCCACAGTGGTGCGTAGGGCTCACCCGCCCGGCTCACCCCGTTTTCACGGTCGCACCCACCCGGTGCGGTTCGGTTCGGGGGCGTCTCCCGCCGCAACTGCGCGCCCCATCCACGGGATGTGCGCCGCTCGGGCAGTCTGGGCCGAAGTCCGCCCCATCCCGAGCCGAAGGAACACATGTCTGTCGCCCCCGCCCCCGTCGTGGTCTACACCGCGGGACTCGTGCTGCCCGTCACCGGGCCTGCCATCCCCCACGGAGCCGTCGCCGTGCGCGGCGACCGCATCCTGCACGTCGGTGACAGCGCCTGGGTGCTGGCGGCCCTGACCGACCAGGGCATCGAGTTCACCGAGGAGTTCTGGCCCGGCGTCCTGACCCCCGGCCTGGTCAACGCCCACACCCACCTTCAGTACACCGGCATGGCCAAGGTTGCCAGCCTGCACTACAACGGGTTCGACGACTGGGGCGACTCCTTCGACGAAGCCTACGGCACCGGAGACCACGACTGGGCCGCCGCGGCCGCCGAGGGTGCCGCGCTTTCGCTGGCAGCCGGGGTCACCGCCGCCGCCGACGTGGTTACCGACACCGAGGCCGCCAGCGCCCTGCACGATGCCAACATGCACGGCATCGCCTACTGGGAGGTCTACGGCAAGAGCAACCAGGACTGGACCATCGAGGCCCGCAACGAGGTCCTCGAACAGGTGCGCAAGCTACCTACCCCGCCCGGTGCCGGCGTCTCCCCGCACGCGCCCTACTCGCTGGATGTGAAGCCGCTGCTCGACATCCCCGACCTCGTCCGCGAGCAGGGGATGCGCCTGCACATCCACCTGGCCGAGGCGCACATGGAGCGCGAACGCGAGGTGGGTGGCGACGAGTGGCCCGCCCTCGGCGCCGACAGTTTCCGGGCGTTGCGCCTGCGTGGCATCGGCGTATCCTCGGTGCAGTATGTGGATCACCTGGGTGTGCTCGGTCCGGACTGTCATATTGCCCACGGCGTATACGTCAACGCCAAGGATCGTGCGCTGCTGCGTGCGCGCGGCACCAGCGTCGCCCTCTGTGTCCGTTCCAACGAGATCATCGGCCTGGATATGCCGCCGGTCGCCGACTACCTGCGCGAGGGCAGCCCGATCGCCGTCGGCACCGACTCGCTCTCCTCCTCACCGAGCCTCGACCCGATGGACGACCTGGCACTGCTCTATAAGGTGGCCCGTCGACAGGGCTACACCGAGGCGGACCTGCACGAGCGTCTGTTTGCCGCCGCGACCCTGGGTGGTGCCACCGCGATGGGGCTCAACGTGGGCAAGGACCGGATCGGTCAGCTCGTGGTGGGTGCCCTCGCCGACCTCGCCTTCTTCGACATTCCGGTGACCACCCCCGCCGAAACCCTCGCCGATCTGGTCGAGGGTGGCGGCGGGCGAGTGGCCCGCACGATCATCGCCGGAGTGGAACGCTTCCGCCGAGAGGACTCGAAATGACCACCTCACCCCTGATCGCCCAGCTCGATCTGGCCCCGCACCCCGAGGGCGGCTGGTACCGACGCACCTTCGCCTCGAACCATCCGGTGTCCACCCCGGGCGGGGAGCGTCCGGCGGCCACGGTCATCCACTTCCTGCTGCAGCCCGGCGAGGAGGCCGCCTGGCACGTGGTGTCGAGCGATGAGATGTGGCTCTGGCACGGACCCGGACCGGTCGAGGTGCACTTCGGCGGCAGCGGCGACGAGCCCACCCATGCCGAGACCCACGTCCTGGATGCACCCGGCACCCCCGGCGCACGGCAGCAGGTCCTGGTTCCGGCGGGCGTCTGGCAGCGGTCGCGGCCGCGGGATCGCGACGCTCTGGTGAGCTGCCTGGTCAGCCCCGGCTTCGACTTTGCCGACTGGCGTCTCGCCGCCGATTCGGAGGCACCCGCGGAGGCCGACCCCGCCGCCTCGACCCCCGACGCGGACGCGACGCACGAGCCGGTCGACTCAGCCTCCACCGGCGACTAGCTTCGGGCTTCCCGAAACATTGGTGGCAATCGCCCCGCCGCCACGTACTCTTTAACGCACCCCCAACGATCCCTACCCCGACCGCACACAGGAGAACCAGAATGTCTCGCAAAATCACCCTGGGCGTCATCGCCCTGGCCGCCGCCGCAGCGCTCGCGCTGACCGGCTGCGCATCCGGCGGCGGCAACGCCGGCGACACCGTCACCCCCGGCAAGCTGACCATCGCGACCGGCGAGCCCGCCTACTCGCCGTGGACCGTCGACAATAAGCCCGAGAACGGCGAGGGCCTCGAGCCCGCCGTGGCCTATGCCGTGGCAGAGAAGCTCGGGTATAAGAAGGAAGACGTCGTCTGGGTGCGCACCACCTTCGACGGTGCCATCGCCCCGGGCCCCAAGGACTTTGACCTCAACCTGCAGCAGTACTCGGCCACCCCCGAGCGCGAAAAGGCCGTGGACTTCTCCAGCCCCTACTACGTCACCAAGCAGTCGGTAGTGACCACCAAGTCCTCCAAGTTCTCCGGGGCCAAGAACCTCGCCGATCTCAAGGACGCGCACATCGGTGTGGCCGCAGGGAGTACCGCGCTGAACATCGTCAAGGAGGAGATCAACCCCTCGACCGAGGTGCAGGTCTTCAACAACACCGATGACCTGGCCGCCGCCGTGAACAACGGTCAGATCGACGCCCTGGTCACCGACGTGCCCACCGCGTTCTACATCATCGACTCCGAGCAGGTTAAGGACGGCGTCAACGTCGGCCAGATCGACACTACCAAGGGCGGCGACGAGCTCTCGATCCTGCTGCCGAAGAACTCGGCGCTGACCAAGAAGGTCACCGAGGCCGTGGACGAGCTGCGCAAGGATGGCTCCCTGGACAAGTTCGCTCAGAAGTGGATCGCCGATAAGGGCGCTCCGGTTCTGCCGAAGAAGTAGGGCCAGAATCCGCGTGAGCAGTACCTCGTCATCCGTGCCCGGCGCACCGGCTTTCAGCCCCTCGGGGGTTGAGCTGGACCGTCGTCGTTACCGTCGCACCCAGGGCAAACGCTCGGTGCTGATCAGCGTCGCCTCAACCGTGATTTTTGCGGTGGTGGTGCTCGGGGTACTGTTCAGCAGTTCCGGCTGGCCGCAGGTTCAGGAATCGTTCTTCGACTGGAAGACCATGGTGTCCTCGGTCGGGCCGATCCTGGTGGGTCTGTGGCTGAACATTCAGGTCCTCGTGGTCGCGGCCATCGGGGTGGCAATCTTCGGATCCCTGCTGGCGATTGCCCGCACCCTGCGCGGTCCGATCTTCACCCCGATTCGCCTGCTGGCGGCCGGATACACGGATATTTTCCGTGGTGTTCCGGTCCTGCTGGTGCTGTATTTAGTGGGTTTCGGTCTGCCCGGGCTGAACCTGTTTGATCGGATGCCCGCGCAGTTCTGGGGCACCATCGCGCTGATCCTCTGCTATTCGGCCTATGTGGCGGAGGTGTTGCGAGCGGGCATCGAGGCGGTGCACCCCTCGCAGCGCCTCGCCGCCCGGGCGCTGGGTCTCAGCCACGCCAAGACCCTGCGTCTGGTGGTCATGCCCCAGGCCGTGCGAAAGGTCACCCCGGCCCTGATGAACGACTTCGTGTCGATGCAGAAGGACGTGGGTCTGATCTCGGTTCTCGGTGCCGTGGATGCGATTCGCGCCGCCCAGATTCAGGTCGCTCAGGAGTACAACTTCAGCCCCTACGTGGTGGCCGGCATCCTGTTTGTGCTGCTGTCGCTGCCGATGATTCGTCTCACCGACTGGTACACGGCGCGAGCGCAGAAGCGCGAGCAGATCGGAGGCGCGGTATGACCTCGTCCACTACGCCCGTCCTGCGGGTAGATAACGTCTGGAAGCTGTTTGGCGAGCACCCGGTGCTGCGGGGAATCTCGCTGGAGGTTGCCGCCCACGAGGTGGTGGTGCTGATCGGCGCCAGTGGGTCGGGTAAGTCCACGCTGCTGAAGACGATCAACCTGCTGGAGCCGGTCAACGACGGCCAGATCTTCCTCGGCGACGAGGACATCACCGATCCCCAGGTCAAGCCGGACGCCGTGCGTGCCCAGGTGGGTGTGGTGTTCCAGCACTACAACCTGTTCCCGCATATGAGCGTGCTGGCCAACGTGGCCCTCGCCCTGCGCCAGGTCCACGGGCAGGATAAGGCCACCGCCGAGGCGCGCGGCCTGGAACTGCTCACCCGGATCGGCCTGGGGGACAAGGCGGGCGAATACCCCGACCGGCTCTCCGGCGGTCAGCAGCAGCGCGTGGCCATTGCCCGAGCAATTGCCAGCGATCCGCGTCTGCTCCTGCTGGATGAGATCACCAGCGCCCTCGATCCGCAGCTCGTGGGGGAGGTGCTGGACCTGGTGCGTGAGCTGAAGAAGTCCGGCAGCACCATCCTGATGGCCACCCACGAGATGGGCTTTGCCCGTCGCGTGGCCGACCGCGTGGTGTTCCTCAAGGACGGCGTGATCGTCGAGGCCGGCACCCCCGAGCAGATCTTCGAGAACCCGCAGAACCCCGCCACCCGGGAGTTCCTGGCGCGGGTACTGAACCCGCTGGGGTAATCGGCGACACCGGAACACACGTGCACGCGGCGGGACACGGTCAAAACTGGCCCCGGGTCCCGCCGCGTGACAGTATTAACGCTATGTCCACACGTGAACTTCAGGATCTTGCCCGTGATATCGCCGTGGAGGCCGCCGCCCTGGCGCGCGCCCGCCGCGAGGAGGGGGTTCGGATCGCCCAGAGCAAGTCGTCGCCCGAGGACATTGTGACCGCCGCCGACCGTGAGGTCGAGGCCTTTGTGCGCTCGCGCCTGGCCGAGCTGCGCCCCGCCGACGGTTTCTTTGGTGAGGAGGGCGGCGCGGAATCGGGCAGCTCGGGCCTCACCTGGGTGGTCGACCCGATCGACGGCACCGTCAACTATGCCTACGGCATCCCCAACTACGCGGTCTCGGTGGCCGTGGTCGAGGGTGAAGCCGACCCCCACACCTGGACCGGCCTGGCCGGCGCCGTGGTGAACCCCGCCTCCGGCGAGACCTACCTGGGTGCACGCGGCGAGGGTGCCACCCTCAACGGACGGACCCTGCACCGTGGGGACGTGCATGTGGATCTCAACCTGGCCCTGGTCGCCACCGGATTCTCCTACTCGGCCGAGCGTCGCATGTGGCAGACCGGCATCATGCAGCAGATGATGGGACGCGTGCGCGACTACCGTCGGATGGGTGCCGCCTCCCTCGATGGCGTGGGTGTGGCCGCCGGTTACACCGACGTGTACTACGAGGTCGGAACCAAGCCCTGGGATCACGCGGCCGCCACCATCATCGCCCGCGAGGCCGGCATCCGCGTCGAGGGAATCCGCGGTGCGGCCCCCGGTGCCGAGCTGGTGTTGGGCGCGCTGCCGAGCCTGTTTGATGAGGTCCACGACCTGCTGATCGAATTCGGCATCGAGGGCTAAAACCCGCCCTTGCGGCCCCGACCCCACCCCCGCTAGCATAACGATATTCGTTATGTAGTGGGGGTGGGGTTTTGAATCTTGATGTGGTCTGGATGATCCTGATGTACGTTCTCGCGGCCGCCGTGCTGCTCACGATCCTCGGGGTGCTGTTTTGGCCGGGGAAACGCTCGGATCCCGATGCTCTGACGCTGCGACGGGTGGTGGTGACCCGCGTGATCGGTCAGCTGACCGTGGGGTTTGCCCTCCTGGGAGCGGTGGCCGGCGTCGGCAGGACCCTCTGGTTTTCCGAGACGCGGGTGGAGCTGCCCGGCAGCACGAGCTTTCCGGAGATTGACGCCGGTGCCGGTGTCAACGGTCTGCGGATCCTCTGGGGTGGGTTTGATCACGCCTCCTTCACGATGGAGGGTGCCGACTTCTGGGGACGGTTCTGGCTCGCGGTGGACGGGGCTCTCATTGCCGCGCTGTTTGTGACCGCGGGATTCGCCGTCATCCGGATCTGCGATGCTCTGCTGGCGGGGACCCCGTTCCAGGCGCGCGTGGTGCGCTGGCTGAGGATTACCGCCTGGGTGAGTCTCGGGGCGGGGCTGGGGGCGCAGCTCGCCAACTACTTTGCCCGACACCTGATCGCCGGACAGCTTGAGGATGCCCTACCCGGGCGCGTGCTGAATGCCGAGAATCCGGGCACGCTGAGCGGTCAGTTCCTGGCCAGCTCGCAGGCGTTCACCCCGGATTTCTGGCCCGTTGGGCTGTGGCTGGTCCTGCTCGCGCTGGCGGCGGTGTTCGGAATCGGCGCCCGCCTGCAGCGCGAGAACCGTGGCCTGCGCCGCGAGGTGGAGGGCCTGGTTTAGATGCCGCCGGAGGAGGAGAGCGGGATCGTCACCGCGTTGGATGAGCTGTTGATCGCGCGGGGCATGACCCTGGTGGAGCTGTCGAAGATCGTGGGGGTGAGCGTGGTGAACCTGTCGATCCTGAAGAACAACCGTGCCCGGGCGATCCGCTTTTCCACGCTGAGCGCGCTGTGTCGGGCGTTGGAGTGCACCCCCGGGGATCTGCTCAAACTCGATCCCGAGGCATAAAAACAGCCCCCGTCGGAACGGGGGCTGTTTTGTATGGGCAGAGGGGGTTACTGGCCCTGCGACTTGTATTTGGCCCCGAGCACAGTGGCGTCCTTCGGTTACTGGCCCTGCGACTTGTACTTGGCTTCGGTGGCGTCCTTCTCCGGTGCCCACCAGGCCTCGTTGTCGCGGTACCAGGCGATGGTGTCCGCCAGGCCGGCCTCGAAGTTGGAGAACTGCGGCTCCCAACCCAGTTCGTTGCGCAGACGGCTGGAGTCGATCGCGTAGCGCAGGTCGTGGCCGGGGCGGTCGTTGACGTGGTCGTAGGCGTCGCGCGGCTGGCCGAGGCCCTCGAGGATCATCTCGACGACATCCTTGTTGTTCTTCTCGCCGTCGGCCCCGATCAGGTAGGTCTCGCCGATGACACCCTTTTCCAGGATGGTCAGCACGGCCGAGGAGTGGTCGTTGGCGTGGATCCAGTCGCGCACGTTCTCGCCGGTGCCGTAGAGCTTGGGACGCTCGCCGCGCAGTACGTTGGTGATCTGACGCGGGATGAACTTCTCCACGTGCTGGTACGGGCCGTAGTTGTTGGAGCAGTTGGAGATCGTGGCCTGCAGACCGAACGAGCGGACCCAGGCACGCACCAGCAGGTCGGAACCGGCCTTGGTGGAGGAGTAGGGGCTCGAGGGGTTGTAGGGGGTCTCCGAGGTGAACTTATTGGGGTCGTCCAGCTCCAGGTCGCCGTACACCTCATCGGTGGAGATGTGGTGGAAGCGGGTGTTGTGCTTGCGGGCGGCCTCGATCAGCACATAGGTGCCGATGATGTTGGTGTCGAGGAACGGACGCGGGTCGTTCAGCGAGTTGTCGTTGTGGCTCTCGGCCGCGTAGTGCACGACGGCGTCGTGGGAGGCCACCAGGCCGTCAACCAGCTCGGCATCCTGGATGTCGCCCACCACGAGCTCGAAGCGGTCCTCGGGGAGCCCGGCCAGGGAGGCCCGGTTGCCCGCATAGGTGAGCTTGTCGAGCACGGTCACCGTGTGATCGGTGTTCGCGAGGACGTAGTGAACGAAATTAGAGCCGATAAACCCGGCACCGCCGGTTACAAGAAGTCTAGACACGCCCTTGATACTACCGGCCTCGGCGCAGATTCGCCTGAAATCGCCGGGAGGTGAGGCATTCGCGGGTGCGGACACGCCCATTTATGGGGGTAGGCAAAACGCCATTGCATCAGGGGTTTTGCGCGTTTTGACGCCTCGATTTCGTGACCGCAGTGCGTGCATGCTAATCTTTTCATGTGCCAAGCGCGAGAGTGCAAAGGCAGCGCCCCGATAGCTCAGTGGTAGAGCACTTCCATGGTAAGGAAGGGGTCGCCAGTTCAATCCTGGCTCGGGGCTCGTTCGCTTTCCTTCTATAGGGAGAGAAACGCGGCTGGGTAGCTCAGTTGGTGAGAGCGCACGACTCATAATCGTGAGGTCGCGGGTTCGAATCCCGCTCCAGCTACCAAACGCAACATAACCCGCATCTTCGGATGCGGGTTTTTTGTTGTTGCGGGGTAAACGAAGCGGGGCCGTGCGCCACTCGGCACACGACCCCGGAATGCGTTAGCGGGCTGCGAGGACCCGGGCGGCCTCGGCGATCTTCTTGCTCGCCTGACCGTCGCCGTAGGGCGAGGGGGTGTCCCGCAGTCGCGCGGCGGCCTCCTTGTCTGCCAGGGCCTCGTGAATAGCCTCGGCCAGCTCCAGCTCCGGGGTGATCAGCCGGGCAAAGCCGGCGCGGATGGACTCGGGGCGCTCGGTAGAGCGTCGCACCACCAGCAGTGGCTTCTTCAGAACGGTGACCTCCTCCTGAACCCCGCCGGAGTCCGATACCAGCAGGGTGGCCTCGGCGGCGAGGGCGAGGAAGTCGGCGTGACCGGTTCCGCGCAGCACCGTCACATGGGGGAGGTCCAGGTAGCGCTCCAGGCCAAACTGCTGAATCGCGTTCTCGGTGCGTGGGTGCAGGGTGAAGACCACCGGCAGCTCACTCTGGGCAAGGGTTGCGAGAATCCGCTCCAGGGCCGGGGCGGTGTCGGTGTTTTCGGGGCGGTGGATGGTGGTCAGGATGTATCCCGACGCCACGGTCTCGGCGCCGATCAGGTGGGCCGCCTCATGCGCGCCCTGCTGCCGAGCCAGCTCGGTGGCCTCGACCACGGTATTGCCGGTGATGACCACGCGATGGGCATCCACGTTTTCGCGGCGCAGGTTCTCGGCATTTTCGGGGGTCGCGGCGCAGTGCAGGTCGGCGAGGGCACCCACCACGAGGCGGTTGATCTCCTCGGGCATGCCGCGATCAAATGAGCGCAGCCCAGCCTCGACGTGGACCACCGGAACCCCGAGGTAGTTACCCGCCTGGGCGCCGATCGAGGTGCTATTGGTGTCGCCCTGGACGATGACCGCCGCCACCGGGTGTTGGCGGAAGTGCTCGGTGAGTTCGGTGACCCCGGATCCGATCTGGACGCCGCGCACCGCGCCGGACACCGAGGTCAGGGTGCGGTCGGGCTGACCGATTCCGAGGTCGCGGAAGAACTGTCCGGCCATCCCGTCATCCCAGTGCTGCCCGGTGTGGATGACGCGGGCCCGCGGTCCGAGCTCGCGGATGATTCCGGCTAGCTTGATGATTTCCGGGCGGGTGCCCAGGACGATTGCGATGTCGCCAAGTGAACGGTTGAGTGGCGTGGGAGTCATGACTCACTTTCGGGTTGAGGCGACGCCGGGCAGACCGCACGGAATCGGGGATCTGTGTCCCGGGCACGGGGCCGTCGATTCTGCGGGCGTCTCTTGGAGGTGGTGGAAGCCGCCGTCAACATGCCTTTAACCGAAATTGCAGCAACCGATATGTTATCGTACTGATGCGTCAACGCCGGTTGGAAAGCGTGACGCATATGAAGTGAAATGACGGCGGGAGTGGCCGTGAACCACTGGGCTGGGACGGTTGGTGTGAGCCGACTTTGTTCCCTCGAATCTCGCCGCATCACAATCGTGATTCGAGAAAGGCGACGCCATGCCCATTCCCCTCAGTTCGGGGCGACCGCCCGGTCGTGCGCTCCTGCGCGTACGCGCGCTGGATCGGCTCACCGAGGCAATCGTGGACGGAACACTTGAGCCGGGGGAGCGGTTGCGGGATCAGGATCTCAGCGAGTGGCTCCAGGTTTCCCGCACGCCGATCCGGGAGGCGATCGCACGCCTGTCGGAAATCGGACTGATTGAGCTGGAGCCCAACCGATATACCCGTGTCACCGATCTCGATCCGGAGGCAATCAATGAGACCTGCCGTGCGCTGGGCACCATCGTCGCCGGGGCTCTGCTGAGGCAGCCCGAGCTATGGGTGAGCAGCGTCGAGGCGGCGGGGGTCAAGCATTTGCTGACCGGCCGGGCGGCACTTTCTCATTTCTGGCGGCTCACCGATCATCTGATTGCGACCGTGCGGAGCGAGCCCCTACAGACGGCGGTGGACGCCTACCGCCCGGTAATCTCTCGCGCGTCGACCCTGTGCATGGATGAATCGGATATTGACCGCTATCAACTGCTGTTGGCCTCGGCGGTCGAGTCTGCCGACCCGACCCGGGCGGCGCGGACCTATCAGGGCCTGTTGGAGTCCCTTATCGGGGAGAGAATTCGGCCGAAATAGGCGTTTTTAGATAACCGATATTCAATATATTGACATACTATTTTGCTATGTCGAACTTTGTAGTTCCCGCCCGTGTGACCCGTACTCCGGTGCGGGAAATTGTCTACGACAGCCTCCTGGATCTGATGAGCCGTGGCGAGCTGGTGCCGGGCGAAATCATTCGGGATGAGGAGATTGCCACCTGGCTCGGGGTGTCTCGGCCTCCGGTGCGCGAGGCGCTGGCAATGCTCGAAGCCAATGGTTTTGTAAACTCCCGAATCAACGGCGGCGTGCGGATCGCCGAGGAGAGTGACCGCGACATCGCGATTCGCGAGCGCATGCTGGTCTCGCTCCTCTCCATCGCCGCCGAGGCTGTGGTGCTTCCGCTGCGGGGGGACGATCGGGCCCGCGTGGATGCGGCCTACGCGCGAGTGAGCGAACAGACCTCTACCGGCACCGATGCCCTGCTCGCGGTGGTGGAGTTCGACCGCGTGATGATCGATCTCGCACACTCGGCCACCCTGACCAAGGCCTACCGTGATCGGCTGATGCCGATGCAGATTCGGTTGGCCAATTCCGGCACCTCGGTGCGCGGACTGGGGCGAGATCGCGACGACGTGCGGGGGATCTACGAGCTGCTGATCGGCGCGGATCATCCGGCGCTGATGGCCAGACTCGAGGGCCTGCGGGCCGGCGCGGTCGCGGTGCTGCTGGAGGCACGCACCCATGATGGTGCGGAAACCGTCGAGGACGGGGAGGTGGCCTGATGCCGATTCCCACCCGTCAGGCACCGCCGGTGGCGCGTCCACGGATCGCCGATGAGATTGCCCAGATACTCGAGGAAATGATCATCAGCGGGGCGCTTCCGCCGGGCACCCCGCTCACCGATGAGGGTTTGGCCGAGCGGTTTGGTGCCTCCCGCACCCCCGTGCGGGAGGCGCTCAACCTGCTGTCGGCCCAGGGGTTTGTCATTACCGTGCCCCAGCGCGGAACCACGGTCTCTCCGGTCGAGCCCACGCTGTTTCGGGACGCGATCCAGGTGTATCACTCGCTGTTCGCACTGGCGCTTGCCGAGGCGACCCCGCTGCTCACGGTCGAGGATGCCAAACGCCTCACCCGAACCCGCGACACCCACTTGGCCAACGTGGAGGCGGGCCAGGCGTCGCTCAGGCACAACGATATTTCGGATGCGTTCTACGGTGTGTATTTCGACCGCTACAACAACCGTGTGCTCGATCAAATCCGCGCCCGGGTGTCCCCTCAGCTCCGCCGGGCGTTCATCGTCTTCGGGGGCCGTATCGAGGCCTGCGCGGCCGAGTCCCAGACGATTTTCCGCGAGCTGATTGATGCCTCGCTGCGTGGCGATGCCGATGCGGCGGTTGAGGCGCTGGAACGACACACGGCCCTCATCCTGACGGCGCTGGCCGTCGACGAGAATTCACCCACCCACCACACCGAGGGGTCCTAGGATGCCGCTGCCCACCCCGCGCACCCGAGTCGTGCGCAAGACCCTGGCCGACAGCGTCTATGACGATCTGTACGACGCGATCCTCAGCGGAGACCTCGCCCCCGGCGAGATCCTGAACGATAAGGCGATTGCCGAAACCTACGGGATGTCGCGGACCCCGGTTCGGGAGGCGCTGCGCAAGCTGAGCCTGTATCAGCTGGTGGAGATGGTGCCCAGCAAGTACAACCGGGTCATGCCCAGCGACGAGCGCAGCATTCTTGAGGCTGCCAACACCATGTACGGCCTGTACGAGGTGTGTGTGCGCGAGGGGATCGCGCATGTGGATGAGGCGGCGCGCACGAAGCTTGAACGGCTGGCGGCGAGTATCGCCGTGGCCGCCCAGGATGAGGATCGACGTCCCCTCACCGAGGACAGTTACCAGTACTTTAGGCTCCTGGCCGAGCTCAGCGGCAACGTGCTGTTGCCGGATCTGATGCATCAGGTTGCGCCGCAGGCTTCTCGGGTGCTGGCGCCCCGGGCCGGGGTCAGTGCTCCCGACATCGTGGGTGAGAACTTTGCGGCGATCCATCGGGCCGTGCTGGACGGGGACCGGGACGCGGCGCTGGTGGCGCTGAACGCGATGACCGAGCCCAGCCGCGAGGCGTTTCGCCGGCTGATGCGCGAGGCCGACTAGGCGGTCTGGCCGCGTGCCGGACCACCCGGTGTTGCGGTTGCCTAGGCGGTCTGGCCGCGTGCCGGACCAGCCGGTGTTGCGGTTGCCTAGGCGGTCGAGCCTCGGACGATTAGGGTTGCCCCCAGCAGCGGGGTTTTCACCGGGTCGGGGGTGAGGCGCTGCGCCTGCAGGGCCTGCACCGCCCCGCGGCCGAGCGCCTCGCCGGGGAGTTCGACGGTGGTCAGCGCGGGGGAGACGATCGCCGAGGCCGGGAGGTTATCGAACCCGGTGACCGCGAGATCCTCGGGGACGCGCACGCCGAGGGAGCGGGCGGCGCTGAGTACACCGTAGGCGTGGGAGTCGGTGGCGCAGACCAGGGCGGTCACCCCGGCATCGCGCCAGGTGGGCCAGAACCGGGCAAACACCGCGGCCGCCGCATCGGGGTCGATCAGGCTCGCGGCCTCGGGCAGGGCGACGTACTCGATGCCGCGTTCCCGGGCGCCGTTTTCCACCAGGATGCGGCGCAGCTCGAAAGTTTCGGTGCGGGTGCGGCTGTCGAGGTAGCCGATCCGGGTGTGGCCGCGCTCGGCCAGGTGGTCCAGCAGGGCGCTGATCCCGTCGGCCAGGTCGAAGTTCACGGTGGTGGCCTGGGTTTCGCGGCCCGGGGCGTCGAGGAGGACCAGCGGCGCACCGGCGGGAAGGTCGCGCAGGAAGGCGTCGTCGGGGGCCTCGACCAGGATGCCAGCGGGGCGTAGGGCGATCAGCCGGTGCACGTCCGAGGCGCTGGGGTTTCGTCCCTCGCCGGTGACCGAGAGCAGCAGCTGAAACTCGCTGCCGAGCTCGTTCTTGATGCCCGAGATGACCCGGCCGTAAAACGGGTTGGAGAGGTCTGGGGCGATCAGGATGACCACGTTGCTGGTCCCGCGGGCCAGCGAGGAGGCCGTGTGATCCACCACATAGCCGAGGGATTCCACGGCGTTCTGCACCCGCTCGATATTGGCGTCGGAGACGCGGCCGGCGGTTTTTCCGTTGACCACGAGTGAGACGGTGGCAATCGAGGTGCCGGCGAGTTCGGCTACCTGTGCGGCCGTCACCCGGCGTGGGCGCGGGACGGCGGACGGGGTGCGTGGCATTCGTTTAGTCTAGCGCCGCCGCGGAATCCGGCGAACAAGTGTACGTCAAGCGATTAACGTGTTATCGTAAAGCGCTTGACGTTACTCGCACCGCCCTCCCCCAGTGGTGCCCTGCCCCAAGGATGTGGAAAATGACCAAGAAGATTATTCTGGACTGTGACCCCGGACACGATGACGCGGTAGCCCTGCTGCTGGCCCACGGTAACCCGGAGATCGAACTGCTCGCGGTGACCACCGTGGTGGGAAACCAGACCCTGCCCAAGGTGACGCACAACGCCCTGTCCGTTGCCCGCGTCGCCGGAATCACCGGTGTGCCCTTCGCCGCCGGTGCCTCGCGCCCGCTGGTGCGCGACATCGAGGTGGCCCCCGACATTCACGGTGAGTCCGGACTGGACGGCCCCGTGCTGCCCGAGCCGACCATCGAGCTGGACCCGCGCCACGCGATCGACCTGATCATCGACACCATCATGGCCCACGAGCCCGGCACCGTGACCCTGGTTCCGACCGGTGGCCTCACCAACATCGCGATGGCCGCGCGCAAGGAGCCGCGCATCGTCGAGCGGGTCAAGGAGGTTGTCCTGATGGGTGGCGGTTACCACGTGGGTAACTGGTCGGCCGTCGCCGAGTTCAACATTAAGATCGACCCCGAGGCCGCTCACATCGTCTTCAACGAGTCCTGGCCGGTTGTCATGGTGGGTCTCGACCTGACCCACCAGGCCCTCGCCACCGACGAGGTTGCCGCCCAGATCGCCGCCGTGGGCACCAAGCCCGCCAAGTTCGTGGGCGAGCTGCTGGACTTCTTCGCCCTCGCCTACAAGGACGCCCAGGGCTTCACCGCACCCCCGGTCCACGACCCGTGCGCCGTGGCCTACGTGATCGACCCGACCATCGTCAAGACCGTCAAGGTCCCGATCGACATCGAGCTCACCGGCACCCTGACCCTCGGCATGACCGTGGCCGACTTCCGCGCCGCGGCCCCCGAGGACTGCAACACCTGGGCAGCCACCGAGCTGGACGCCCCGCGCTTCTGGAACCTCGTCACCGAGGCCCTGGAGAACATCGGCGAGGTTGACTTCTAATGAACACCCTCGCCCAGAAGCCCGCCGTGCGCGTGGGCGCACTGATGGCCGCGCTGCTGGCGGCGTGTGTCGCCTTCCAGCTCAACGCCTCGATGCTGAGCCCCGCCCTGGTCACCATGGCCAAGGAGCTGAACACCGACGACGCGACCATCGGCCTGTCGCAGACCATGTTCTTCACCGCCGCGGCACTGTTCTCGCTGTTCCTCCCGCGCCTGAGTGACATCATCGGCCGCAAGCGCGTCCTGCTGGGCATGCTCGTGCTGATGACCATCGGTACCGTCGTGGCCGCGCTGGCCACCAACGTCGAGATGCTGTTTGTGGGCCGCATCATCCAGGGTGTGACCGGGCCCGTTGTGCCGGTAACCCTGCTGATGCTCCGCAACGAGATCACCGAGCCCAAGCGCTACGGCACGATGATGGGAATCATCACCGCCGTCAACGGTGGTATCGCCGGTATCGACGCCCTCGCCGGCGGCTGGCTCGTCTCCAACCACGGTTTCCGTTCGGTGTTCTGGACCATGGCCGTTGTCGCCGTGCTGGCCATCGTATTTGTGCTCCTGTGGGCACCCGAGAGCCGCCCGTCCAAGGGCACCAAGATGGACTGGTGGGGTGTGCTGCCGCTGGTCGTCTCGATCGGTTCCCTGCTGACCTTCCTGAACTTCCTCGGTGCCGCCAACGACTCCAACTGGTACATCATCTGGGCGCTGCCGGTGCTGGGTCTGGTGTCCTTCTGGGTGTTCTGGATCCTCGAGTCCAAGCTCGCCGCACCGCTGGTCCCGCCGCGCTACCTCAAGCAGCGCTCGAGCTGGGCCCTGCTGGTCACCACGCTGCTCACCATGACCGGTGTGTTCGCGGTGGTCAACGGTCTGGTTGCCTCGCTCGCACAGAACGCTCAGGCGGGCTTCGGCCTGGAAGCCGACCTCACCTCGCTGGCCTTCCTGATGCCGTATGCGGTGGCCGGATGGATCGTCGGTCCGTTCGCGGGCCGCCTGGCCCCGACCTTCGGCTACCTCAACGTGATGCGGGTCGGTATGGCCGGCACCATTGTGGGCACCATCGTGATGGCGTTCGTGGGTGTGCACTCGCTGCCGGTCCTGATCATCACCACGATCCTGCTGGGTATCACCTATGCGGGTATCGGAAACATCATGCTCAACGGTCTGGGTATCGTGCTCTCGCCCAAGGACAACCCCGGCTTCCTGCCGGGTCTGAACGCCGGTGCGTTCAACCTGGGTGCGGGCCTGAGCTTCGCGATCCTGCCTGCCGTGCAGCTGATCTTCACGGTTCAGGGTGACCCCACCTCGACCACCGGATACACCGCGGGCATGCTCGCCGGTGCGATCATCTCGCTGGCCGGTTTCGCGATGAGCTTCCTCATCCCGGCACCGAAGGACGCCGAGGTTTCGGCGCCGGTCGCCACCAAGTAGTCAATCCCTCATATCCTAGGGACGGGTCCCCGTCGGCCACCGCCGATGGGGACCCACACGTATTACCATCCCCTCACCCCACCACCCGCCCGGGTAGGAAAGGACACCCCCATGACCGACGGTCAGATTCTTGTGGTTGGCTCCCTGAACGCCGACCTCGTGGTGCAGACGGCACGCTTCCCGCAGCCCGGCGAAACCCTCACCGGGTCCGAGCTCCGGGTGATCCCCGGCGGTAAGGGCGCGAACCAGGCGGTAGCAGCGGGGCGTCTGGGCGGAAACGTGGCAATGGTGGGGGCGCTGGGATCCGACGCCAACGGCCAGCTGCTGCGCGAGTCGGTCGAGGCCTCGGGTGTGGATACCACGCACGTGGCCACCCTGGCGGATGTGGCCACCGGAACCGCGGTGATCACCGTGGATGCCGAGGGCGAAAACACCATCATCGTTTCCCCGGGTGCCAACGGCCGCCTGGGGGTGGCCGAGCTGGATGCGGCGGCGAGCCTGTTTGAGCGCGCCTCGATCCTCTGCCTGTGCCTGGAAATCGACATCGACGTGGTACTCGAATCCGCCCGTCGCGCCCGCGCCGCCGGGGCCCAGGTTCTGCTGAACCTCTCGCCCTACGGCCCGGTGCCCGCCGAGCTGCTGGAGCTGACCGACATCCTGCTGATTAACGAGCACGAGGCCGCCGATCTGCTGGGGCTCACCCCCGAGCAGGTGCTGACCGCCGGCGGCGAGCAGACCCGGGCCGCACTCACCGAGCACGGGATTCCGCGTGCGGTGATCACCGCGGGGGCCGCCGGCAGCATCGTGTTTGACACCGAGGCGGACGCGGTTGCCGTGTCCTCCCCGAAGGTCAACGCGGTGGACACCACCGGCTGCGGCGACGCCTTCATGGGGGCGCTCGCCCTGCGCCTGGCCGCCGGGGATGTCCTCGCCGAGGCCGCCGGATATGCGGCGACCGTGGGCAGCTTTGCGGCCACCGGCGCGGGTGCCCAGGCGTCCTACCCGACCCCGGAGCAGCTCGCCGAATTTATGGCCTCGCACCGCTAAATCCTCACGCGCAGCGCCGGTGTGCCCCTCGGGGTGCGCCGGCGCTCGGTGGTTAACGGGGTAATTCCCTGGGGTGTTTGCCACACCGATTGCGCCAGGCCGGACTAGGGTGGAGGCCAAGACCGGGGGAGGCGGCATGGTGGTAGAGGACGGCGGCGCGGCATCACGGATCGATCCGAGCGCGGAGATGGCACTCGGCGGGACGGCCGAGCAGGGTAATCCGGGCGTGGGCGGGATTCTGGGGGATGCCGGGACGACGGTCCCGCTGGTCAATCCGAGCCTGGGCCTGGCGATCCTGCGCGAGCAGGAACGCTACTGGGCCACCCTCGGAAGGCACGTGATGGGAGCGGCGTTCCCGCTCGCGGGGATCGCGATCCTCGCCGGGGTGGGGGAGCTCAGCCGCGGCAGCGCCACCGATATCTCGCTCCGCTTCGAAATCTCGACCGGGTCGGCGCTCGGGGCGCTGGGTATCCTGGCCACCATCATCGTGGCCCTGCAGATTGCCGTGCGCACGCCCGGGGACGATCCCGACGATGCGGTGCCCGAGCAGCTGGCCCGGCAGCGGGTGCTGGAATCCCTGGCCGAGGTCGCGGGCATGGCGGCCATCGCCGTCGCGGTGGCCACCGCCATCGCCAACTTCCCCGTGGATAGCGTGGTGGACATCCCCGCGCAGTTTGGCCCGCCTTTCGGGGGGCTGCTGCTGGCGGTGCTTGCCGCCGATGCGGCCTGTGCGTCGGAGAACCGGCTGGATCCGCTGGTGCGTCGGGCCTCCCGCAAGATCGTACTGGCGCGGATCGACCTGCTACTGCGCAGCCACGCGGATCTGCGCACGTCGCCGTTCTGGCTGCGCCTCGCCCAGATCATCTTTGTGGTGGTGGGGGTGCCCGCCGGAGTCACCGCGATCTCGGTGCTGCTGTGGCCCGCCACCACCCAGTGGAGTATCCCGGTGCGGGCGTCGACCCTGGTGTTCCTGACCGTCTTCTACGCGGTGGGGAGCACGCTCTATGTGCAGGCGCGGCTGCGTCGGCAGACGATCCGGGCGGTCGAGGTGGGGGTCGTGGTGATCGGGGTGGGTGCCACCACCGTGAGCATTATTGCCGCGCTGGGCCTGGGCGGCAGCCTGCACGATATCGTGCTGTCCGATACCCGCGGCCTGATCGTGCACATTCTTGCCTCAAGTTTCCTGGTCTTCTCCCCGCTGGTGGTGGTGTTCCTGCTGTGTGGACGGCTGCCGGGTGGGTATCCGGGACTCGGACTGGACGCGATCCTGGTGATGTCCCGCTTCCGGCTGCGGCAGGAACGCGGCACCGCCGCCGCCCCGCGCCGGGCCTACGGTCGCTGGGTCTGGATCGGCGTCGCGGTGCTGGCGGTGCTCGGGATCGCCTGGGTTGTGACCCTGTACGTCCTGAACCCCGCGCTGTAACCGCGCCGGGGTAGTCTGCTGGAAGAGAATAGGAAGGCTTCATCCATGCAGATCACCCTCATTCGCCACGGTCAAACCGACTGGAACCACCAGCGCAGGCTGCAGGGTGCCACCGATGTGCCCCTGAACGAGACCGGGCGGGAGCAGGCGCGCACGGCCGGCGCCACCCTGCCGCGTGCCTTTGACGTGGTGACCTCCTCGCCGCTGGGGCGTGCCCGCGAGACCGCGGCGCTGCTGGCGGCCCAGCTCGACCTGGAGGTTGTGGGCGCGTATCCCGCGATCACCGAGCGCTCGTTCGGCGAGGCCGAGGGCAAGACCGGTCCCGAGGTTATGGAGCTGTGGCCGGATCGGAACTACCCGGGGCAGGAATCCGAGCAGGCCCTGGTCGCGCGTGCGCTGGTGGGCCTGGACGAGATCGCCGCCGCCCACCCGGGGGAGCGGGTGCTGGCGGTCAGCCACGGCGCGCTGATCCGCCTGCTGACCGAGGCGGTGTCGGGGGCCGGACGCGAGCCCGTGGCAAACCTGGAACCGGTGTCCTTCGAGCGGGTCGGGGAGACCTGGCGCGTGGTGGCAACGCCCGCGGGCTCGGTCGACTCGGCGCTCTCGGCGTGAGCGCGACCGCCTCTCGCCGCATCACCTGGCTGATCGTCATCGGCCTCGCGGCCGGATTCCTCTCGGGCCTGTTTGGGGTGGGCGGCGGCATCCTGATGGTGCCCGCGCTGATCTTCCTGGCCGGGTTCGATAATCGAAAGGCCGCCGGAACCTCGCTCGCGGCGATCGTGCCCACCTCGCTGGTGGGGGTCTTCAGCTATGCCGGGTCGGGGGAGGTGCACTGGGTCGCCGGGCTGATCCTGGCCGCGGGCTCGGTGGTGGGCGCGCAGATCGGCGCGTTCCTGCTGGAACGGATCCCCAAGCGGGCGCTGCAGTGGGCCTTCATCGCCTTCCTGGTGGTGGTGATCGTGCAGCTGTTCCTGGTGGTTCCGGTGCGCGGAGCCGAGATCGAATTATACCCGGGATCGATTGTCGGCCTGGTGGGGCTGGGCCTGGCTACCGGCATCCTCTCGGGGCTGCTGGGCATCGGCGGCGGGATCATCATCGTGCCGATGCTGGTGATGCTCTTCGGGGCGAGCGACCTGCTGGCCAAGGGAACCTCTCTGCTGATGATGATTCCGACCGCGATCTCGGGCACCGTGGGTAACGTGATCCGCCGCAACGTGGATCTGCCGGCCGCGGCCATCGTCGGGGTCTCGGCGTGTGTGACCACGGCGCTGGGATCCACCGTCGCCAAGCTGCTGAGCCCGGAGGTGGCGAACATCCTGTTTGCCGCGTTTATCGCGGTGATCGCGGCGCGGATGATCCTGCAGATTGTGCGCGAGCGTCGCTCCCGCTAGTTACTTGACGCTTCAACTATTCGGGGGTATCTTTTAGTTGTAGCTTTAACTAATCGAGGGAGCGTGTGATGAGTACCGAGAACATTCTGGCGGCCGGAACGCAGATGGGTGAGGTCGAGCTTTTGGTGCGCGACCTGGACCTGATGACGCGCTTCTATCACGAGGCCGTGACCCTCGATGTGCAGCAGGCCGAGGGCGACACCGTGATCCTGGGGCGTGACGGCATCTCGGCGCTCAAGCTGCGTCGCGAAACCGACCTGCCGCCGCTGCGTCCGGGGGATGCGGGCCTCTACCACTCGGCCCTGCTCTTCCCCGACCAGAGCTCGCTGGCGCTCGCCGTGGCTACGGTCGCCAGCCGCGAGCCGCGCTCCTTCTCGGGGAGCGCCGATCACCTCTACAGCGAGGCGTTCTACTTTGACGACCCCGAGGGCAACGGGCTCGAACTCTACCGCGACCGTCCGCGCGACCAGTGGACCTACGAGGCCGGCGGACGCATCCGCGGGGCCACGCTGCCGCTGGATCCCAACGCGTTCCTGCGCACCCACCTCACCGAGGACGTGATCGCCGCGCCGCCGCGCGAGGGCATGACCCTCGGCCACATTCACCTGCAGGTCGGCAACCTCGAACAGGCTCGATCCTTCTATGTGGACACCCTCGGATTCGAGATCAAGACCGAGCTGCCGCAGGCCCTGTTCATCTCGGCTGGCGGATACCACCACCACATCGGAATGAACACCTGGCGCAGCAACGGGGCCGGTCCCCGCGCCGCGACCTTCGGGCTGGGGATCGTGGACATCACCGTGCCCGCCCGGGTGGATATCGATGCGCTGGCCTCCCGCCTCACCTTCGCCGGGATCCAGTTCGGCTTCGACGGCCAGACCCTGCTCTTCGAGGACCCCTGGAAGACCAAACTGCGGGTGCGCGCCGCCGAGCTGAGCTAGGTTTCGCGCGAAGCTGGATATTGCACAAAACGCTTACGTCCTGACGACAGCGACTTTGATGAGATGAACTCGTAGCCACCACCCGGTGGCAGAAAAACGAGGGAAATCATGTTTAGCAAGACTCAGAAGATCCTGACCGGTTCCGCCCTGGCACTCGGCGTGGGTGTGCTCGGGATTGCCGCCGCCGGGGCGGCCAACGCGGCCGATTCCGGCAGCAAGGATGACGCGGGCGCTCACGCGGTCCAGCTCAAGGAGGTGCCCGGCGTCAAGCTCCCCACCGACGCACCGAAGGGTACCGCCATCGAGGTTGGTCCGGTGGATGCACAGAAGCTCCTCAAGGACGCTGGACATAACGTCACCGGTTCCTCCACCCTGGTCCCGGTTCCGGGCGTGAAGCTGCCCACCGATGTGAAGATCGGTCACGCGACCGTGGTGGGCCCGATCGATCCCGCGACCATTCCCGCGGGTCCGCACACCACCGCTCCGGCGCCGAAGGCATAGCCCGCGGCGGCGGTTCGGGACAACGGCACGGGCCGTCGGGTGTGACACCACTCGGCGGCCGGTGTCGTTGTGTCTGCTCGGGGTGACTTGCAGCAACGAGGTCGGCGGTCGGTGTCGTTGTGTCCGCTCGGGGTGACTTGCAGCAACAAGGTCGGCGGCCGGTGTCGTTGTGTCTGCTCGGGGTGACTTGCAGCAACGAGGCCGGCGGCACGTTCCGTTGTGTATGCGAGGGATGACTGGTAGCCGTTGGGTGGGCGGCCCGATTCGGCCCTATCTAGAGATGCTCGCCCGGGCCTCTTCGGTGAAAACGCCACCCGAGGAAGGGATGGTCACGGTCACCCGTAACCCACCCTCGCGCCCGGGCTCCAACACCAGCGAGCCGCGATGGGCGGTGACGATTGCGTCCACCAGGGCCAACCCCAGACCGTGGGTATCCGCCGGCCGCTGGTTTCCGGATCCCGAACCCATAGAAGCCACCGGCTCGGCGAGCCGGGTCCGCACCCGGAAGAACGGCTCGGTGAGCCGGGTGATCTGCTCGGGGGCCAGCTCCTCGCCGGAGTTTTCCACCCGCAGCAGCGCCGACCCATCGGGCAGCAATGTGGTGCCGACGCTCAGCCATCCGCCGGCGTCCCCGTGCCGAATCGCGTTGCGCACCAGATTGTCGGTGAGCCTACTGAGCAGGACCTTATCTCCGCGCAGCGGTGCCGAGCCCAGGTCGGGGCGCATGTCGATGCCCCGGTTCGCGGCGGCCTCCGCCTGCTCGGCCAGGACCTGGGTGGTGATGTCGGCGAGGTTGGTCTCCTCGTGACCGGGCGGATTCGCCCCGATCGTGGCGAGATCCAACAGCGCATCCACGATGGTCAGGTTACGGGTGTTGGTGACCGCGAGCTTATCGAGCAGCGCGGCGGTTTCGGGATCCACGTTTCCGTCCCGGGCCACATCCAGCAGCAGCGCGGTGGTGCCGAGCGGGGTGCGCAGCTCATGGGAGGCGTTGGCGGCGAAGCGTTCATGGGCGGCGAAGGTCTGTTCCAGCCGCTCCAGCATGGTGTCAAAGGTGGTGGCCAGACCGGTGAATTCGTCGCGGGCGCCGGTGGGGGCGAGGCGATGGCTGAGCTCTCCCGCGGCGGCACGGGAGGCGGCGCGGTCGAGGTCGCGCAGCGGGCGCAGGATCCGCCCGGCCATCACATAGCTCAGGAAGATCCCCAGCGCCCCGAGCAGCACCAGCGCGGTGATGCCGATCACCAGGGCGGCGCGGAACAGGTCTTCGGGACTCGACACCTCCCCGATCGCCACGGCCACCCCGGCCGGCGCGGGCGCCGTGGTGGTTGTCGAGGGGTCCAGGGTCGCCCCGGGCACCGGGACCAGGCTCGCACCAATCGAACCGGCGGTCCCATCGGCCAGGGCTGCGGTGCGGAAGTTATAGGAGGGGAGGTAGCGGATCATGATCGAGATCAGCACCACCATCGCGGTGCCCATGGCCAGGATCAGCCCCGAGGTAACCAGGGTGAGCCGGGTGCGCGCGGTGAAACGGGCCGGACGCACCTCGGGGGTCGTGTCCGTTTCCCTAGGCATCGCGCAGGCCCAGCCGGTATCCCACCCCGGAAACCGTCTGAATGACCCAGGGCTCACCGAGCTTCTTGCGCAGGGCCGAGACGGTCATCCGGGTGGAGTTGGTAAACGGGTTGGCGTTCTCGTCCCAGGCCTTCTCCAGCAGGGTCTCGGCGCTGACCGGCGACCCATCGGCGGCGAGGATGATCTCCAGCACCGCAAACTCCTTCCGGGAGAGCCGGATCGGGGTGCCGTCCCGGGTGACCTCATGACGGAAGGAGTCCAGCTCGATTCCGAATCCCGAAAGCACCGGGGGCAGCGCTCGCCTCGGACGCCGGGCCAACGCGCGGATGCGGACCACCAGCTCGGCAAGGTCGAAGGGCTTTGTCAGGTAATCGTCAGCCCCCAACTCGAATCCGGCGACCTTTTCCCCGAGGCGTCGGGCCGCGGTGAGCATGAGGACGGGTACCGGGTCGGGGGAGTCCACGATCCGGCGGCACACCTCGTCGCCGTGCATCCCCGGAAGATCGCGGTCCAGCACACACACGTCGTAGTCGTTGAGGGACAGGAGTTCCAGCGCATCCAGGCCGTCGTGGCAGACATCCACGGCCATCGATTCCCGGGTCAGCGCGATGCGCAGGGTGTCGGCAAAAATCTGTTCGTCATCAACGATGAGTACCCGCATGTTCACTCCCGGGGTTCTGCACGCACGCGAATCGGGCGGCACCGCCAGTGAACCACACCGGATATAAAAAAATCATCAGATCGGGTTTACAATTTTTTAGTGAATACCCTAGCTCTGCGCCTTGCCACCGAATCCGATATCCCCACCATCGTTCCCCTGATCGTCCGCGCGTACCGCGGGAATGAGTCCGGCTGGACCAGCGAGGGCAACATGTTTGAGCACGACCGGATCGATGAGGTCGAGATGCTGGCCGAGCTGAGCATCCCCGACACCGACATGATTCTGGCCCACGCTGAGGATGGCACGCTGGTGGGTTGCGGCCTGATCCGAAAGATCGCCCTGGACCGTGCCTACTTCGGCCTGTTCGCGGTGAACCCCGACTATCAGGGTGGCGGCGTCGGCAAGGCCGTGCTCGCCCGGGTCGAGGAGCATGCGGCCACCGTGTTTGGTGTGGACGCGATCGAGATGACCGTGCTGGGCCCCCGCCCCGAGTTGGTCGAGTTCTACGGCCGCCGCGGCTATGTTCCCACCGGCGAGATTCGCGAGCTGCCCGCCGAGGTCATCCTCAGCGAGAGTGGCAAGCTCCTCGACATGAGCATGAAGGTGCTGCAGAAGGACCTGCACCCGGCTTCGGTCGCCGCCTAGGCGACCGCGGACCCTCCGGACAGATTCCGGCCCGGGACTCTCGCGCCCGCTATCCTGGGAGGGTGAGTGTAAATCCTGAACTGCAGGGCCGCACCCTGCCGCCGAGCGCAAGTTATCTTGTGGGTCGCGAGAAGGTGCGCGAGTTTTCCCGTGCCGTCTTTGCCCAGAGCCCGCTGAACCACGATCCGGAGGCCGCGATTGCCGCGGGCTATGCCGACGTGGTCGCCCCGCCGACCTTCGCCGTGGTGGTGCAGGAGCACGCCCTTGCGGAACTGCTCGCGCTGCCGGACACCGGAATCGATTTTTCCCGCGTGGTCCACGGCGACCAGCGCTTCAGCTTCACCCGGCCCATCGTGGCCGGCGACCTGCTGACCGCAACCCTGACCGTAACCTCGGTCAAGACCCTCGGCGCGCACTCCATGGTGACCGCCGAATCCCGCATCGTGGATGCATCCGGCGACCACGTGGTCACCGCGATCTCCACCCTGGTTGTACGAGGTGACGAGTGAGCATCCCCCAGATTTCCGAGCTGACCGTGGGCGACATCGTCGCCGAGCGGACCATCAAACTCTCCCGCGACAGCCTGGTGCGTTACGCCGGTGCCTCGGGTGACTTCAACCCGATCCACTACCGGGACGACGTTGCCGAAAGCGTCGGCCTGCCCGGCGTTCTCGCCCACGGCATGCTGACCATGGGTCTCGCCGTGCAGCCCGTGGTCGACTGGGCCGGCGATCCCGGACGCGTGGAGGACTACCAGGTTCGTTTCACCCGTCCCGTGGTTGTAGACCCGAAGGATGGTGCGACCGTCTCGATCGCCGCCAAGATCGGTCAGATCGACGCCGAGGCGCAGACCGTCCGGGTCGACCTCACCGTGACCTTCGCCGAGCAGACCGTCCTGGGCAAGGCCCAGGTGCGGGTGCGTCTGGCCGAGTCGCTCTAGCGTGGGCGTTCACACCCTCGCCGAGCTCACCACCTTCCAGGTGGGTGGGCCGATTGCCGCACTGTACGAACCGCAGACCCACGACCACCTGGTGGAGACCCTCCGCGAACTGTGGTCCGAGGGGGAGGAACCACTGATTATCGGTGGCGGCTCCAACCTGGTTGCCGGAGACGAGGGCTATGACGGTCCGGTGGTGCGCATCGCGCATCCCGGACTCGAGGTGGTCCCCGCCGAGCCCGGTCGTATTGTGCTGCGTGTGAGCGCGGGTGTGGTGTGGGACGACCTGGTCGCCCATACGGTGTCCAACGGATGGAGCGGCCTCGAGGCACTGAGCGGGATTCCCGGCTCGGTCGGGGCCGCCCCCATCCAGAACATCGGTGCCTATGGCCAGGAGGTGTCGGCGGTGCTCAGCGCGGTCGAGCTGCTGGACCGTTATGGTGAGGATCCGGTCTGGGTGTCCGCCGACGAGCTCGAGCTCGGCTATCGCACCTCGGTGCTCAAGCGTCACCGTGGCGAGCCCGCCGAGCGTGACGCGGTGGTCCTGACCGTCGAATTTGTGCTGACCGATGCCGCGGGTAATAGCGCCCCGATCGCCTACGGTCAGCTCGCCGGTGCGCTGGGGGTCGAGCTTGGTGCCCAGCTGCCGGTGGCCGACGTGCGCGCCAGCGTGCTCGCCTTGCGGGCCAGCAAGGGCATGGTCCGGGATCTGTCGGACCGCGACACCTTCAGCGCCGGTTCCTTCTTCACCAACCCGATCGTGCCGCTGGCCGCCGCGCGCTCGCTGCCCGAGGACGCCCCGCGCTGGCCGGTCACCCCGGTCACCGTGGAGCCCACGGTCATTCCGCTGGATCACTACACCGGCGAACTCCCCGGCTATGCCCCCACCGCGGCCCCCGAGCTGGTTAAGCTCAGCGCCGCCTGGCTGATCGAGCATGCGGGGATCTCCAAGGGATTCCGCCTGCCCGGATCGCGCGCCGCGATCTCCAGCAAGCACACCCTGGCCCTCACCAACACCGGCGGGGCCACCGGCGATGAGGTCGCCGCCCTGGCCCGTTTTGTGCAGGCTCGCGTCTCGGCGGAGTTCGGGGTGCAGCTGGTTCCCGAGCCGGTGCTGGTCGGCGTCGAAATTTAGTACCGCAAATCGGACCGGATTTATCACGATTCGGTCACGTACGTTATGCGTTTAACCTCTGGTCAGATGTTATTTCCTCGGAGCGGCTCCGGAAGCGGTTTTTGCTATTAGGGGAGCATTCACCTCCGCGTTACCTTCTGTCCCGGTCCCGTATTTCCATCCTGTTAGCGTGAGCGCAGCAGGACGATGAGGTAGTCAGGACCCGACCGATGAGGGCCTCCACTTCGTCCGCTACTGGAGGAAACAGACATGAAGGCTCAGCGCGGATGGGTTGTCGCGCTCGCGGCTGCCGCGATCGTGACCCTCGGACTCAGCGGATGCTCCGCCGACGCCGCCCCCGCCGACGGAGGCGCTAAGGCCGCCACCGCCACCAGCGCCAAGGACCTGGGAGGCATCGACAAGCTCGTCGAGGCCGCCAAGGCCGAGGGTCAGCTGAACGTGATCGCACTGCCCGAGGACTGGTCGAACTACGGCAAGATCATCTCTGGCTTCGAGAAGAAGTACGGCATCACCGTGAACTCCGCTTCGCCGGATGCCGCCAGCGCCGAGGAGATCAAGGCCGCCAAGGACCTCAAGGGCCAGAACACCGCCCCCGACGTCTTCGACCTGGGCACCGCCGTGACCCTGGCGAACACCGACCAGTTCGCCAAGTACCAGGTGGAGAACTGGGCCGACATCCCCGACGCCAACAAGGAGAAGTCGGGCCTGTGGTACAACGACTACACCGGTGTGATGTCGATCGGTTATGACTCCAACAAGGTTCCCGCCCCCACCAAGCTCAGCGACCTGCTGGGTAAGGACTTCGCCGGTAAGGTTGCCATCAACGGTGACCCGACCCAGGCCGGTGCCGCATTCGCCGCCGTGGGCATGGCCACCGTGCAGAACGGTGGAACCCTGGATGACTACAGCAAGGGCATCGAGTTCTTCTCGGACCTGAAGAAGGCCGGAAACTTCCTGCCCCTGGACCCCACCCCGGCGACCATCGCCTCGGGTGAGACCCCGGTTGTCTTCGACTGGAACTACAACAACATGGCTCAGGAGTCCAAGGTTCCCGGTTGGAAGACGGTGGTTCTGGATGGCGACGCCCTCGGTTCCTACTACAACCAGGCCATCAACGTAGACGCACCGCACCCGGCGGCTGCTCGCCTGTGGCAGGAGTGGATCTACTCCGACGAGGTCCAGAACCTCTACCTCCAGGCCGGCGCACTGCCCGTTCGCCTCGCCGCGATGGACAAGGCCGGCACCGTGGACAAGAAGGCCCTCGACGCCGTGGGCGTCGAGCCGACCTCGCTGATCCAGGCCACCCCGGAGCAGACCGAAAAGGCCGCTAAGCTCCTCGGTGAAAAGTGGGCGGCTGCGGTTCAGTAAATGACCCCATCCGGCTCTGCCCGGACCCGCCGGCTTCCTCGCAACAGCGGGGGAGCCGGCGGTCTGGGCTCGGCGCAGCGGCTGATTCCGGGCCTCGGCCTGGTTCCGTTTGCGCTCTACGTACTGATTTTTCTGCTGATCCCCACGGTTCTCGCGCTCACCACCGGTTTCTTTAACCGTTCCGGCGCGTTTACCTGGGACAACGTCGCGGCCCTTGTCGACCCGACGGTTTTGAGCACCTTCGGGAACTCGCTCTGGATCTCGCTGCTCACCGCGGCACTCGGCGCCCTGATCGGTGCCGTGATCTGCTACGCGCTGCTCTCGTTCTCGCCGACCTCGCGCCTGCGCGCCTCGGTCGAGGCCATCTCCAGCGTGCTGGCACAGTTCGGTGGTGTGATGCTCGCGTTCGCGTTCATCGCCACGATCGGTGTGCAGGGTCTGCTGACCGTCCTGCTCAAGGATGTCTTCGGTTTTGCCCTCTACCCGGGCGAAATCTGGCTCTACCAGATGCCCGGCCTCATCCTTCCCTACCTGTACTTCCAGATTCCGCTGATGGTGCTGACCTTCATGCCCGCACTCTCGGGTCTCAAGCCCGCGTGGACCGAGGCCAACGCGACCCTGGGCGGAACCTCCTGGACCTTCTGGCGTCGCGTCGGCATCCCCGTGCTGGCCCCCGCGTTCGCCGGTGGATTCCTGCTGCTGTTTGCCAACTCCTTCTCGGCGTATGCAACCGCGGCCGCCCTGATCAGTCAGGGCTCCCAGATTGTGCCGCTGCAGATTCGTACCGCGCTGATCTCCGAAACCGTCCTCGGCCGGGAGAATCTGGCCGGCGCGCTGGCGCTGGGCATGATCGTGATCATGATTGTGCTGATGCTCGGCTACTCGGCCCTGCAGGCCCGAACCGCGAGGTGGCAAAAGTGAGCGCCGTGAAAACCCTGGGTTCGGCCCGCAAGGTGCGTGCCTCGCACTCGCTGGCCCCGCGTCGTCCCTTCGCGGTCATCGTGCTGGTGGTCTTCGGACTGTTGTTTGCACTCCCGCTGATCGCGATGGTGGAGTTCAGCCTGCGCACCACCACCGGTCACGGACTCGAGCACTGGACCGGACTGTTTGATCCGGCCAACGAGTTCCGCTATCGCCCGCTGTTTGGGGGCCTGGTGGAGTCGCTGACCCTGGCCCTGATCGCGATTGCCATCGTGATCCTGGTGCTGCTGCCCACAACCCTGCTGGTGCGCCTGCGCTTCCCCAAGCTGGTGCGGGTGCTGGAGTTCATCACCGTGATTCCGATCGCCATCCCCGCGATCGCCCTGGTGGTGGGTCTGGCCCCGGTGTTCGGTGCGAGCATCCGAATCCTCGGTTCGGGCACCCTGGTGCTCGGCCTGATCTACGGTGTGCTGGTGCTGCCGTTTGCCGCGCGTGCGCTGGATGCCAGCATTCGCGCGGTGGATGTCCCGACCCTGGTGGAGGCCGCGCGTTCGCTCGGTGCCTCCTGGCCGCGGATCTTCCTGCGGATTCTGCTCCCGGTGCTGCGTCGCGGCATCGTGGCGGCGGCGTTCATCTCCATCGCGGTGGTGCTTGGCGAGTACACCATCGCGTCCCTGTTGAACCGGCAGAACCTGCAGGTCGCGATCGTGGGAATCTCCCGCAGTGACCCGTATGTCGCGGTGATCTTCTCGCTGCTCGCCCTCGCCTTCGTGACCGCGCTGCTCGCGGTGATCGGGCGTATTGCGACTCCCAAACGAAAGGTCTTTGATGTCTGATCCGACCCCCACCACACAGCGCTCCGGCGTGAGCGTGCGCTTCCGTGCGGTCACCAAGGAGTATGGGGCACAGCGTGCGCTGAACGGACTGGACCTCGACATCCAGCCGGGCGAGTTTGTGGCCCTGCTCGGCCCCTCGGGCTGTGGCAAGACCACCGCCCTGCGCTCGCTTGCGGGCCTGGAAACCGTGACCAGCGGCGAGCTGCTGATCGACGGAGAGGACGTGACCCGGGTTCCGGTGAACCGTCGCGACCTGGGGATGGTGTTCCAGTCGTACTCGCTGTTCCCCAACCTCAACGTGATCGAGAACGTGGAGTTCGGCCTGCGCACCCGCAAGGTGCCCGCCGCCGAGCGCACCGCTCGCGCCCAGGAAATGCTGGACCGGGTGGGCCTGGGCGACTTCGCCGAGCGCTTCGCCCACCAGCTCTCCGGTGGTCAGCAGCAGCGTGTGGCACTGGCCCGCGCGCTGGTCACGCGTCCGCGCGTGCTGCTGCTGGACGAGCCGCTCTCGGCGCTGGACGCCAAGGTACGCACCCAGCTGCGGGACGAGATCCGGCGCATCCAGCTGGACCTCGGCATCACCACGGTGTTTGTGACCCACGACCAGGAGGAGGCCCTCGCGGTCGCCGACCGGATCGCGGTCATGAACTCGGGCAAGATCGACCAGATCGGCACCCCCGAGGAACTGTACCGCCGCCCGGAGACCGGGTTTGTGGCCAACTTCATCGGGCAGTCGACCCTGCTCACCGCGCTGGTCCACGAGGGCCGGATCGCGCTGCTCGGCCGCGAGATCGACCTGACCGATCCGCTGCCCGAGGGTGCGCTCGCGCGCGTGCGGGTGCGTCCGGAAAACCTGGCGCTGGAGTCGTTTGAACACGGCGAGGGCGAGCCCGGTGCCGTGGTGACCACGAGCTTCCTCGGCTCGCTGCGCCGCACCACCGTGCACCTCGACTCGGGTCTCTCGATCGTGGTGCAGCACTCGGCCGAGGACACCCCCGAGGTCGAGTCCCGGGTGCGCGTGCGCCTGCTGCAGGACATCGTCACGGCCCACGTGGACTAGTCGTTTACCGCATCCTCAAACACGAACGCCCGGCGGATTCAATCCGCCGGGCGTTCGTGTTTGCGTTTGTGTTCGTGAGCCGGAGAGCCATGCTCGTGTTAGGCGTCCGCTCACCCGGGAGCGCGCTATTCGGCCTCGGTGATCGGGGCTACCGTCGCGTTCACCCCGGAAATTAGCGCGGCGGCGGGCACCAGGATTCCGTGCCGGTGCGAGCCCGAGCCCAGACCGATCCAGGAATCCGCGGGCAGGTCGGCGATGCTCGCATCGGCAAACACCGGCAGCGCGGTGGTGGTGCCGAGCGGGGTGATCGTGCCGCGCTCAAAGCCGGTGGCCTCCAACGCGAGGTCGGCGTGGGGGAGCGCGAGACGGTTGACCCCCACGGCTTGGCGCAGCAGCGGCCAGGAAATCTTGCGTCCGCCGGGCACCAGTGCCAGCAGAAAGCTGCCATCGTGGCGACGGATCACCAGGGTCTTGACCAGCGCTCCGGGCTCGATCCCGATCTGCGCGGCCGCATCGGCCAGGCTCGTCGCCGGGCCGCGCTCGCGCACCCGAATCGGAATCCCGCGCGCCTCGGCGTCGGCCACCACACGCTGGGTGCCCTCGGGCAGATCGGTCACGGCGGGCACGGCGGTTTCAGTCATGCTGAGAAAAACAGCCGTTCGCTCGCCCGCATTCCCCGGGCACCATTATTAGCCAACCAAATTGCCGCATGCTTGGTTGCGAGATTTCATTCCAGCAGATGTTAGGTCGGCACAACATCATGCCTTACCCCAAAATTTCGAGCTGCGCACGTGGAAGCATGGCCCCCATGCTCGCTAGTCATTCTCCTCCGTACGCCGCATCATGGTGAAAGCGATGAGGATTGATATTGACACCACGCCCACCTGAGTGATCGAGGCCGTGCTTCTTGGGAGAAAGAGTCCCGTGAGAATGAATCCGCCAATTGAGGTGGCAATGACCAACCCAAATGCGATGATCTGGGTGCGTCTTTTGTTTTTCGCTGAGGGTGTCACGTTGCCGGCTTTCATCGTATGACTTGGCTGACTACAAGCCTGAGGCCGGGACCGCATGATTACTAGATTTTCGCCTGAGCTCTCAGTGAATAACGGGGCTTCGTTTTTAGATCCACAGGGCTGACGGCACGCATAAACACGAATGCCGCCCACCTTGCAGTGAGCGGCATTCGTGGTGGTGAACCTAGCGGCTGAAGAGCTTCTGCAGGCGCTGGATGCCCTCAAGCAGGGCGTCGTCGCCGAGGGCGTAGCTGAAGCGGAGGTAGCCGGAGGGGCCGAAGGCCTCGCCGGGAACGGCGGCCACCTCGGCGGCGTCGAGCATCAGGTCGGCCAGTTCCAGGGTGGTGGTCGGGGTCACGCCCGCCCACTCCTGACCCAGCAGGCCACGAACGTCGGCGTAAACGTAGAACGCACCCTCGGGGGTCGGCACCGAGACGCCCTCGATCTTGTTGAGTTCGGCCACGATGGTCTTGCGGCGACGATCAAACGCCACGCGCATGGCCTCGACCTCGTCCTGCGGACCGTTCAGCGCGGCGATCGCCGCCCGCTGGGCAATGTTGTTGACGTTGCCCGAGAGGTGGGACTGCAGGTTGGTGAGGGCCTTGATCGCGTCGGCCGGACCCACGGTCCAGCCCACCCGCCAGCCGGTCATCGCATAGGTCTTGGCCACACCGTTGACCAGCAGGGTCTGGTTCGCCAGCGCCGGGACGGCCTCGAGGATCGAGATCGCGCGGGCACCGTCATAGGTGAGGTTCTGGTAAATCTCATCGCTGATGATCCAGATGCCGTGTTCCAGGGCCCACTCGCCGATGGCGCGGGCTTCCTCGGGGGAGTAGACGGCCCCGGTGGGGTTGGAGGGCGAGACAAACAGCAGGATCTTGGTGCGCTCGGTGCGGGCGGCCTCAAGCTGGTCGAGGGTGACCTTATATCCGGCCTCGGCGTCGGCGAAGACGTCGATCGCGGTGCCGCCGGCCAGCGCGATGACCTCGGGGTAGGTGGTCCAATACGGGGTCGGGACGATGACCTCGTCGCCGTCGTTCAGCAGCACCTGGAAGGCCTCATAGACCGACTGCTTGCCACCGTTGGTCACCACAACCTGGTTGGCGGCGATCTCGATCCCCGAGTCGCGCAGCGTCTTTGCCACGATGGCCTCGCGCAGCTCGGGAAGCCCGGCGGCGGGGGTGTAGCGGTGGTTCTTGGGATCCTTCACGGCGGCCGCCGCGGCCTCCACAATGTGGGCCGGGGTCGCGAAATCGGGTTCACCCGCCGCGTAGCTAATAACCGGGCGACCCTGCGCCTGGAGGGCCTTGGCCTTCGCATCAACCTTGAGCGTGGCGGATTCGGCGATGGCGGAAATCTTCGTGGAGAGGCGCGGTGTAGTAGTCACCCCCTGATCGTATCCAGAAATCCCCTGGAAAGTCACCGGGATTACGCCGGTTTTCTGCGCACGGATGCGCGGATCCGTCTGGGTAGCGGGACGGACGGGCGTCGAACTAGCCGACCGGCTCGCTCACGCTGGGCATGACACCCTCCAGTGCGCTGAGCACAGGCACCAGCTCGGGTAGCTCGCGGGCGGCCTCGAGCGCCTCGGCGAGGGCGCGGTCATGGGTGGGCCGGGCGCGGTCGAGGGCCGCGTGGCCGGCGGCGGTCAGCTCGGTGTAGATGCCACGGCGATCATCGGCGCAGAGGATCCGGGTCAGTAGCGAGCGCTCCTCCAACCGGGTGACCAGACGCGTGGTTGCGCTACTGGAGAGCGCGGTTGCGCGGGCGAGCTGCTGCATGCGCATGTGCCAGCCGTCCTGACGGTTCAGCGCATCGAGCACGGTGTATTCCACCATCGAGAGTCCGTGTTCGGACTGCAGGGCCCGTTCGATCGTGGTGTCGATCAGCCCGTGTAGCGCGGCGACTGCACGCCAGCCGCTGGCACGAACCTCGACGGCACTGTCTGCAATACCCATGTCAACTCCCTTGCGGTCGCCTCCAGTGTACCAATCACGCGGATAGTGCGCTTAAGCAACTAGTTTGCCGAGCGCGAACGCCGGGTGACTCTCCGAATCCAGACCGATCGGACGGTCGGGCTAGGCGCTGCGGGGGTGGATAACGTACGCTGTTTCTTGCGCAGCGCGGCACGCCAGCCGGGGCTGGCTATCGGTCCCCGAGAAAGGTCCCGATATGTCCGCCACCACCACCCTGCCGCCCGCGCGATTCAGCCTGGCCGGTCCGAAGTTTGGCACCGCGCTTCCCGTGTTGCTGCTGGTCCTCACCGCGGTCACCGGCATCGTCGATGCGATCAGCGTGCTTGAACTCGGTCGGGTATTCGTGGCGAATATGACCGGCAACGTGGTCTCGATCGGCTTCGCCCTCGCCGGCGCTCCCCACTTCTCGCTGACCGGATCCATCTTTGCCCTCGCCGGCTACATCCTGGGTGCGGGACTCGGGGGATACGTCATGGCGCGCATTCATCTGGCTCCGGTCCGCGCCTTCCGCAACGTAATGGGTGTGGTGGTGCTGGCGTTTGCCGGAGTGGTGGCGATGGCCTGGATCACCGGGGCCGAGGCCCCGATGATCCAGCACATCATGGTCGCGCTGATGGCCACCGCCCTCGGCGTCCAGGGCGCGGCGGCCCGGGCTCTCGGGGTGCCGGATCTCAGCACCACGGTGCTCACGATGACCATCACCGGGCTGGTGGCCGATATCTGGGGTGGGAAATCCGGGGCGCTCACCCGCCGCATCCTGGCGGTCGCGGCGATGTTGTTCGGCGCGTTTGCCGGGGGAGTGCTCGTGCTCAATGCGGGAATTCCGGTGGCGCTGAGTGTGGTGCTGCTGATTCAGATTGTGGTGCTGGTGTCGATGTGGAACCTGGCACGCAGGCGCTAACGCCCGGTTTGCGCATCCCGGAATCATCGGTTAGAGTTTCACATAGCCACAGACCGCCGGTTCTGTTGTGGTGTGCAAACGCCACGCAGCGAAGGTTCCCCAGGGAACGGCCCGCGTAGGTAACGAAAAGGATTTTTACAGCTGCCCCGTGCAGATGTTGTCTCCCGCTCCGGTACCTGTGCCGGAGCATTTTTTTATGCCTCGGTGGGAAATGGTGCACATCGCTTCCGCGATGTGGGAACCAATACACAAGGAGTAAGCCATGGCGAACAAGGAAGCCGCGGTTGCCGAGCTCACGGAGAAATTCCAGAGCTCGACTGCCGTCCTGCTGACCGAGTACCGCGGCCTCACTGTCGCACAGCTCAAGGCGCTGCGCGTTTCCATCAGTGAAGACGCAACCTACGCCGTGGTGAAGAACACGCTGACCAAGATTGCGGCCAACAACGCCGGCATTACCTCGTTTGACGACGAGCTTGCTGGTCCGACCGCCGTCGCTTTCGTTCACGGTGACCCCGTCGCCGTGGCAAAGCAGCTGCGTGCCTTCGCCAAGGCAAACCCTCAGCTCATCGTCAAGGGCGGTTTCTTCGATGGAAACCCCCTCACCGCTGCTGAGGTCGGCAAGCTCGCCGATCTCGAGTCCCGCGAAGTTCTGCTCGGCAAGCTTGCCGGCGCCTTCAAGGCCTCGCTGTTCGGAGCCGCTTATCTGTTCAACGCACCGCTCTCCAAGGCCGTTCGCACGGTCGAGGCGCTGCGTGAGAAGCAGGAGTCCGCAGCCTAGGTTCTACCTAGGAATGCGGTGAGTAACTAAGAAACTATAAGGAGAAACATCATGGCAAAGCTGTCTACTGAAGAACTGCTGAACGCGTTCAAGGAGCTCACCCTCATCGAGCTGTCCGAGTTCGTCAAGGCCTTCGAGGAGACCTTCGAGGTCACCGCCGCCGCTCCCGTTGCCGTTGCTGGTGCTGCTGCTCCGGCCGCTGCTGCTGAAGAGGCTGAAGAGAAGACCGACTTCGACGTTATCCTCGAGGCTGCTGGCGACAAGAAGATCCAGGTCATCAAGGTTGTGCGCGAGCTGACCTCGCTGGGTCTGGGCGAGGCCAAGGCTGTTGTCGACGGTGCCCCCAAGGCTGTGCTCGAGGGCGCAAACAAGGAAGCCGCCGAGAAGGCAAAGGCTGCTCTGGAAGAGGCTGGCGCAACCGTTACCGTCAAGTAATTTGGGCTCCGCGAGGAGCACTTACTTGAGCGTAATGCGCTGAGTCGATCTTCTGATCGCATTCGTAACGCGTGGCACCCCCGGGTGCCACGCGTTACCGCGTTAAATACCGGAATTCAGGATTTATATAGCTTGGCTATGTATTATGGACTCATGTCCAGTTCTGATTTATCCACCTCGCGGCGTGATCTGCACGCCATCCTGGGCGACCTCGTGTTTTCGGCACACCGACTCACCCGCATCGCCGCCCACTCCACCTCCAGTACCGAATCTCCGGCGATCTGGCGCACCCTCGACGCCCTGAACACCTCCGGGCCGATGCGCACCGGCGAACTCGCCCGCCACGGTCGGGTGTCCCAGCCCACGATGAGCAAGATCATCCGGCTGCTGGAACAGCGCGGCTGGGTGGCCCGCGTGGCCGATCCCACCGACGCTCGCGCCACGGTGCTGGAACTCTCCGAGGAGGGACGCGCGGCCCTGGCCACCTGGCGCGAAACCGTGCTGACCGCGCTCACCCCTCGGTTTGAGGCGCTATCGGATGAGCAGCTGAACACGCTGGATTCCGCCGCCGGGATCCTCGCCGAGCTGGTGAGCATCTCCGGTCCGGTGGGACCGGGTGCCCCCGAGGTAGCCGAGTTGCCCGAGGAGGGCGAGCCTGCCGAGTCCGCCATGTCCGGCGCTGCCGATGTCGCGGGTTCCGGCTCCGCCGTCCAGGATCGTGAGGCCGAGCCTGCCACCGACTCGGATTCTGCAGCGTCCGTCGCCGGGGAGGCCCGCGCATGAGCGGCCACGCCACCACCGCACCGGCCGTTCCCAGCATGTGGAAGCAGCCCACCGCCGTCTGGGCCGTGGTCTTCGCCTCGGTGATCGCGTTCATGGGCATCGGCCTAGTGGACCCGATCCTCCCCGCCATCGCCAAGGATCTCGACGCAACCCCCGCCCAGGCCGAGCTCCTCTTCACCTCGTACCTGCTGGTCACCGCCCTGGCCATGTTCTTCTCCAGCTGGATCTCCAGCCGCCTGGGGGCCAAGCGCACGCTGCTGCTGGGCCTCGTCATCATCGTGGTCTTCGCCCTAGGGGCCGCCCTCTCGGGCAGTGTGGACGAGATCATCGGCTTCCGCGCCGGCTGGGGCCTGGGTAACGCCCTCTTCATCTCCACCGCCCTGGCAACCATCGTGGGTGCCGCCAGCGGTGGCGCCGGATCGGCCATCGTGCTGTACGAGGCGGCGCTGGGTGTGGGCATCGCCGTGGGTCCGCTGCTGGGTGGCCTGCTCGGGAACATCTCCTGGCGCGGACCGTTCTTCGGCACCGCAAGCCTGATGGCGATCGGGTTCATCGCGATCCTGACCGTTTTGAAAAAGGACCCCGCCAAGCCCGCCCCGGTCAAAATCACCGCGGCCTTTAGCGCCCTGCGTCGCCCGGTCCTGGCCCTGCTGGCAGCCACCGCGTTCTTCTACAACGTGGCGTTCTTTATTCTGCTGGCCTACAGCCCGTTCCCGCTGGAACTCGGGGCCACCGGACTCGGCTTTGTATTCTTCGGATGGGGTGTGGCCCTGGCGATCACCAGCGTGGTGGTGGCCCCGATCCTGCTGCGGCACTTCCGCCGCTCGCGGCTGCTGATGGTGGTGCTGACCGCCTTGACCGTGGACCTGATCGCCGCCGGACTCGTGGTGCATAACCGGACCGGGCTGATTATCGCGATCATCGTGGGTGGACTGATCCTCGGTATTTCCAACACCGTGCTGACCGAGGCGGTCATGGAATCCACCGATTTGCCGCGCTCGGTGGCCTCCTCGGCATACTCGGGCGTGCGGTTCCTCGGCGGCGCGGTGGCCCCGCCCGTGGGTGCGCTGCTCGCCGCGGCGATCGCCCCCGCGGCCCCGTATTACCTGGCCGCGGCGGCCGCGCTGATCGGGGTTCTGATCCTGATCCTGGGACGTAAGGCCCTGGTCTCGGCGGACGAGGGTCACGAAAGCGCGGCCGAGCAGGCCGCGGACATCGTGCTGGGGGATGCCGCCTAGTTGTGTGGCTGTGACGGCGGGCTCGGAGCGATCCGAGCCCGCCGTTTTGTCTCGGAAGACGATTTCCCTGATCCGGGCAGAAATATAACGAAGCCATGGGAATTCGGATTATGCGTTGTTCTGCTCTGGGCACGCTGTTAGGCTGACTGGCCTTAGCAGCCATCACTCAAAGGAGCGTGACTATGCCCAAAGCAGTCTTCCCCAGAATCGGTCTGCACCGTGAATCTCCGTACCCCTCGCGCCGCTCATCCCGAGCCCGTTCGCGTGTGGTGTTCAGCATCGCCGTCGCCGGCGTGAGTATCGGCGCCCTGACGGCATGTGGCGGTCCTGGAGGAGGGGGACCGGCCGCCGAAAACTCGAACACCGTGACCATCGCCACCAATATCGGTGGTGAAGAGGCGGCACAGTTGGAAAAGTCCTGGGCCGCGTGGGCCAAGGACAACAACATCACCATCAAACTGAATACCGATAAGGGGTTTGAGCAGCGTATTCAGTCGCAGGTTCAGGCCAATAAGACCCCGGATCTGGCGATCTTCTCCCAGCCCGGGTTGCTCGCCGACCTGGCGAAGAAGAAGGCCCTGCAACCGGCCAATGACGAGGTGCAGGCGGCGCTGAAAAAGAACTATCCTGCCGACTGGCAGCGCTACGGAACCGTTGATGGCACCGTGTACGGGGTGCCGATCCTGGCAACCGTCAAGGGCTTCATCTGGTATTCGCCCAGCCTGTTCGCCGAGCGGGGCTGGAACGTACCGGACACCTGGCAGGGGCTGCTGGACCTGACAGCCAAGATCCGGGCCGACACCTCCGCTCCGCCCTGGTGCGCGGGATTCTCCGCCGGCGCGGCCAGCGGCTGGCCCGGAACCGACTGGATCGAAGACGTGGTCCTGCGTCAGTCCGGTCCCGAGGTTTATGACGACTGGGTGGAAAACAAGATCCCCTTCAGCGACCCGCGCATTCAGTCGGCGTTTGAGGAGACCGGCAAGATTCTGTTAAACCCCGACTACGTCAATGCGGGGTTCGGAAGTCCCACCTCGATCAACGCCACCGGCTATGGTGATGAGATTGCTGCCGCCTTCAAATCCGGCAAGTGTGTCCTCACCCATCAGGCCTCTTTCTTTGACACCTTTGCCCAGAGCGCGGGGCTCAGCGTCGGGCCCGACGCCGACCTGTGGGCCTTCCCGACCCCGGGGTTTGGCACCGACGGCGGCAAGAATAACGCGGTTACCGGTGCCGGCGATACCGTGGCGGCCTTCAATACCAAGGCTGCCTCGGCCAAGGTCCTCGCCTATTTGGCCTCGCCCGAGTGGGCAAACTCCCGGGTCAAGCTCGGGGGCGTGATCTCGCCCAACACCGGGCTAGATCCCGACGCCGCATCGAGCCCGATCCTGAAGGAGTCGATTTCGGTTCTGCAAAACCCCGACATTACCTTCCGGTTCGATGCCTCCGACCTGATGCCCGCGGCGGTGGGAACCACCTCGTTCCTCACCGGAATCACCGACTGGATCGACGGGGGATCCCTACCGGATATCACCAGGAAAATCGACGCCAGCTGGCCCGTCAAGTAGCCGGTAGGGCGCACAATGCCTGAACTTTTTGACTGGATAGCCACGCTGCCGGTATTGCTTCAGGGTGTGGTCATCATCGCGGTGTTTGTGGCCGTGGTGGGACTGATCGTCCTGGCGGTGGAGTACCTTCCGCGGCCCGGCCGGGGCGGAACGATCTTCCGGATCACCCTGGCCGTGCTGGTGCCGGTGATCATCCTGGCACTCCTGCACACGTACGACATCGCGATCGCCGCCGGCGCGCTGGTTGGGCTGGGACTGTTCCTGCTCGACCGGCGCGCCCGCCGGGGTGCGGGATCACTCCTCCAGCTGTGGGCGTTTCTCGCCCCCGCCGGGGCGCTGCTGATCCTGGGCCTGGTGATCCCGTTTATCCGTACCGTGCTGTTTGCGTTTCAGGATGATTCGGGTACCGAATTTGTGGGCTTCGAGAACTTTGCCTGGATCTTCTCCAACCCGGACAACCTGATCACCGTGGGGAACACGCTGATCTGGGTGCTGGTGGCACCCGCCGCCTCGACCATCCTGGGTCTGATCTACGCGGTGTTTATCGATAACAGCCGGGGAGAGAAGATCTACAAGCTGTTGGTATTTCTCCCCATGGCCATCTCATTCGTCGGGGCATCGATCATCTGGCGTCTGGTTTACCAGGCCCGTCCCGCCGATGAGGCACAGGTCGGCCTGATGAACGCGGTGCTGGGGATGGTGGGAGTGGGGCCGGTGGATCCGCTCTCCAGCGCCCCCGCCAACACCTTCGCGATGATTGTGGTCTTCGTCTGGATCCAGGTCGGGTTCGCGATGGTGGTGCTCTCCGCCGCGATCAAGGGGGTGCCCGCCGAGCAGCACGAGGCGGCGGCCCTGGACGGTGCGAGCGCATTTCGCCGGTTTACCCAGGTCACCATCCCCTGGATTCGGCCCACACTGATCGTGGTGCTCTCGACCGCCTCGATCGCCTCGCTCAAGGTGTTTGACATCGTCATCGCCATGACCAACGGGCGTAATTCCTCCGGGGTGCTGGCGCAGCAGATGTATGAGCGCTTCACCCTGGGAGAAAACGGGCGGGCGGCGGCGTTTGCGCTGCTGCTGTGCATTTTGGTGATCCCGCTCATCGTGATTAACGTTCGCAATCTTCGTCGCAGCAGAGAGGGGCAGTAACATGACCGCGAGTACGGTGCTTGATCCCAATACACGCCCAAATCTCCCTCCCGAGAAACCGCGGACGCTCGATCGGGTACGCGAGAAACTCAGCTCCAAAACCGCGACCATCGCCGCCCTGCTGATCGCGATTCTCTGGACGCTCCCAACGCTTGGCCTCCTGGTTTCGTCCTTCCGCACCCCCGATGCGGTGGCCACCAGCGGATGGTGGACGGCGTTTACCGATGGCGGGTTGACCCTGGATAACTACGAGGCGATCTTCGACCCGACCCGGGTGTACGTGAGTATCGGGGAGGGCCTGCTCAACTCGCTGGCCATCACCATCCCCGGCGCGATCCTGCCCCTGGGGCTTGCGCTGTTGGCCGCCTATGCGTTTGCATGGATTCCGTTTCGCGGGCGCAACTGGATATTCATCGGCATCTTTGCGCTGCAGATCGTGCCGATCCAGATGGTCATGGTGCCGCTGCTTCGGCTCTTCAGCAGCGGGGAGATCTTTGGGACCGTGGTGGTCCGGCCGCTCGGGGGTGATAGCGGGTTCGCCTCAATCTGGCTGGCCCATACGATCCTGGCGCTCCCATTGACGATCTTCCTGCTACATAATTTCATCGCCAGTCTGCCCAACGACCTGTTTGAAGCCGCGCGGATTGACGGTGCCGGGCACGGGCAGATCTTCCTGCGGATCGTGTTACCCCTGGCGATGCCGGCCATCGCCTCGATCGCGATCTTCCAGTTCCTCTGGGTGTGGAACGACCTGCTGATCGCGCTGGTCTTCTCCAGTAGCGATCAGAATCCGATCACGGTCATGCTGACCAATATGGTGGGCACCCAGGGGCAGAACACGTTCCTGCTCTCGGCGGCCGCGTTTATCTCGATCATCATTCCGCTGCTGGTGTTCCTGGGGCTTCAGCGCTACTTCGTGCGCGGGCTCCTGGCGGGGGCAACCAAGGGATAGGGCGTTTGTGAAGACGGATGCGGCGGCACCGGGTGAATGTCCGGTGCCGCCGCGTCGGGCACCCATTCGGGGTGGGATAGTCTCGCCCGTGTGTCGGGGAAGCGGGAGTATGCTGACCGCATGAGTATGCGCGCAGCGAGGGTGATAAATAAGGGAGTCCGAGCCCCGGGACTCCGGGAAAACGCGGCCCGATGAGTATGCGGGGACCCGGCGGCGGAGGCGGCCGCGGCGGTGGGCGGGTGAGCGGCGCGGACGAATCCGCCCAGCGCGCCATGAACGCGCAGGCCCCAAAAATCCCGCACCTGCTGCGCCGAATCTTCACACTGTTTGCCCCGTATAAACCCAAGATCATCGTCACGATCGCGCTGGTCCTGGTCGGGGCCGCGCTCTCGGTGCTCCCGCCGCTGCTGGTGTCCCGCGCATTTGATGACGGGCTGTTCCCCAAGAACGGGACCCCGAACCTCCCGGTGCTGACCACCATCGTCATCACGATGATCATCATCTTTGTGGGATCCACCGCCCTCGGGGTCTGGCAAACCTGGCTCACCGCGACCGTGGGAAACTCGGTTATGGGCGACCTGCGCGTACGCCTGTTTCGCCGTCTCCAGGAAATGGAGCTGAGCTTTTTCACCCGCACCAAGACCGGGGTGATTCAGTCGCGCCTGCAAAACGACGTGGGTGGGGTCTCCTCGGTTCTCACCAACACGATCTCCAGCGTGCTGGGCAACATCGTCACGGTGATCGCCGCGCTGGTCGCGATGCTGATGCTCAACGTTCAGCTGACCATCATCGCGCTGATCCTGATGCCGGTCCTGGTCATCGCCCAGCGCCGGGTGGGCCAGGTGCGGGCGCGCATCGCGACCCAGACCCAGGAATCCCTCTCCGAGATGACCGCGATCACCCAGGAAACCCTGAGCGTCTCGGGCATCCTGCTGGCCAAGAGCTTCGGCCGTCAGGAGGCCGAGATCGGCCGCTACCAGTCGGCGAATAAGGTGCAGGTGGGCCTCCAGGTGCGCCAGCAGATGAGCGGCCAGTGGTTTTTCGCGATGGTCAACATCTTCCTCTCCTCGATCCCGGCGATCGTCTATCTGGTCTCGGGCTATCTGATCACCGGCGGGGCGACGGATATTTCCGCCGGTGTGATCGTGGCCTTCACCACGGTGCAGTCGCGGCTGCTGTTCCCGCTGATCTCGATCATGCGGGTGGGGCTTGACCTGCAGACCTCGGGCGCGCTGTTTGCCCGCATCTTTGAATACCTCGACCTGAAACCGGCGATCGCCGATGCGCCGAACGCGGTGAATGTGTCCCGGGCGAAGGGGCCGGCCGGGCAGATCGACTTCGACAACGTGACCTTCCGCTATCCCGACGCCTCGGAGAGCGAACCGGCGACCCTGGACGGGGTGAGCTTCAGTATCCGTCCCGGCCAGTTTGCCGCGTTTGTGGGCCCCAGCGGCGCCGGAAAAACCACGATCTCGTACCTGATTCCGCGCTTCTACGACTCCACCGGCGGGACCGTGCGTTTCTCGGGCACCGCGGTGACCGACCTGACCCACGAGTCCCTGGTTGAGCGCATCGGCGTGGTCAATCAGGAAACCTACCTGTTCCACGCGTCCATCGCCGAGAACCTGCGCTATGCCAAACCCGATGCGACCGACGCCGAGCTGGAGGCGGCCGCCCGCGCGGCCAACATCCACGACACCATCGCCCGCTTCCCCGAGGGGTACAACACCCTGGTGGGGGAGCGCGGCTACCGGCTCTCGGGTGGCGAAAAGCAGCGGGTGGCCATCGCCCGGGTGCTGCTCAAGGATCCGCCCGTGCTGATTCTGGACGAGGCCACCAGCGCGCTCGACACCCTCTCCGAGCGGGTGGTGCAGCGCGCGCTGGAACAGGCCTCGGAGGGACGCACCACCGTGGCGATCGCCCACCGACTCTCCACGATTGTGTCCGCGGACGTCATATTTGTGCTCGAGGGTGGACACATCGTCGAGTCGGGAACCCACGAGGAACTGCTCGCGGCCGAGGGTTTATATGCCCGACTCTTCGCCGAGCAGATGCACGGCTAGCGGGCCGAATTCGCCGAAACGTAACACTTGATTTCCGCCGGTTACAGTTAGGGTTGCGGATTATTATCCGCCGCCGCCCGAAAACCCCGGGTGCGAGTAAGGAATCACACACATGAAGTACGCAGAGTCCGTGGTGGACCTGATCGGCAACACCCCGCTGGTCAAGCTGAACCGGGTCACCGAGGGCATTACCGCAACCGTTTTGGTGAAGGTCGAGTACCTGAACCCCGGCGGCTCGGTGAAGGACCGCGTCGCGCTGAAGATGATCACCGAGGCCGAGAAGTCCGGTGAGTTGCTTCCGGGCGGCACCATCGTGGAACCCACCAGCGGAAACACCGGGGTGGGCCTGGCGCTGGTCGCCCAGCAGCGCGGATATCAGTGTGTGTTTGTCACCCCGGATAAGGTGGGCGAGGAAAAGCGCGACGTGCTGCGCGCCTACGGGGCCGAGGTTGTGGTGACCCCGACCTCGGTGAGCCCCGATTCCCCGCAGTCCTACTACGCGGTCTCGGACCGGCTGACCGCCGAGATCCCCGGGGCCTATAAGCCCAACCAGTTCTTCAACGACAACGGTCCGCTGAGCCACTACGAGTCCACCGGACCCGAGATCTGGCGTGATACCGACGGCAAGGTCACCCACTTCGTGGCCGGTGCCGGGACAGGCGGGACCATCTCGGGTGCCGCGCGCTATCTGCGCGAGGTGTCGAATGATGGCGTGCGGATCATCGCCGCCGACCCCGAGGGTTCGATCTACTCGGGTGGCACCGGTCGCCCCTACCTGGTCGAGGGTGTGGGCGAGGACATGTGGCCGGGCACCTACCACCCCGAGCTCGTGGACGAGGCGATCGCGATTGACGACGCCGAATCCTTCGCGATGACCCGCCG
Organism: Mycetocola sp. JXN-3; assembly: GCF_014522285.1. GTDB lineage: Bacteria > Actinomycetota > Actinomycetes > Actinomycetales > Microbacteriaceae > Mycetocola > Mycetocola saprophilus. Next base: position 3,020,338 of record NZ_CP041635.1, on the reverse strand, counting down.
CCTGGCCCGCGAGGAGGGCCTGCTCGTGGGTGGATCCTCCGGTATGGCCGTGGCCGCCGGACTCCGCGTGGCCCGGACCCTCGGACCCGATGACGTAATGGTGATCCTGCTGCCGGATTCCGGCCGCGGCTACCTCACCAAGGTCTTCAACGACGGGTGGATGCGCGACTTTGGGTACGACCACGGCGAGGGAGAAACCCTGGCAAGCGTGTTGCCCGCAGACGTGAGCGCCGCGCTCCCGCGCCTCGCCCCCGCAGACACCGTGACCGCCGCCGGCGCGCGTTTGCGCGAGCTGGGCCTCCCCGCCCTGCCGATTATCACCACCACCGCGGACCCGGTCCTCGGCGAGGTCTGGGGCGCGGTGCGCGAATCCGACCTGCTCGCCGGGCTGCTGGCCGGCGAGATCACCGCCGAGACGGCCGTGGACCGCGGCATCGGTGCCCCGATTGCCACGATTGGCTCGGGCCGCGGCATCGCCGAGGCACGCGTCGCCCTCGAGGAGCACGGGATCCTGCTGGTGCTGACCGACGGCAAGCCCGTGGCGATCCTGACCCCCGGCATCCTGATCGATGCCCTGGCCGCGAAGGCCACCGCATAATGAGCACCATCCATGGGGTTCCGGTGGCCGTGTTGGCCGCCACCGCGACCCAGAACGTGTCCGGCGCCACCGGCGAGTGTCCGCGCTAATCGCCCCGTAACATCGCGTTTCGGGCGACCCCGTCGCCAACCACTTTGGCGTGCCCCCGCACGCCCTCACCGCGCCTCGCGCACACACGTTTTTTCCGAAAGGACACCCCATGACCCACTCCGAAGGCTTCGCCACCCGCGCCATCCACGCCGGCCAGGAATTTGATCCGACCACCGGTGCCGTGATCCCGCCGCTCTACCTCACCTCGACCTTCGTCCAGGCGGGGATGGGCCAGCTGCGCGGAGGCTACGAGTACTCCCGCGGCGGCAACCCCACCCGCACCTCGCTGGAAACCCAGATGGCGGCGCTGGATGACGCCAAGCATGCGATCACCTTCTCCTCGGGCCTGGCGGCCGAGGACGGACTGCTGCGCGCGATCCTGCGCCCCGGCGACCACGTGGTGATCGGCAACGACGCCTACGGCGGAAGCTACCGACTGATCAGCCGGGTCTTCGGCCCGTGGGGCATCACCCACACGGTGGTGGACCTCGGCGACACCGCCGCGGTGGCCGCGGCGATCACCGAGAACACCAAGATTCTCTGGGTGGAGACCCCCTCCAACCCGCTGCTGGCGATCACCGATATCGCCGCGCTCGCCGAGATTGCCCATGCCAAGGACGTACGCGTACTGGTGGATAACACCTTCGCGACCCCGGTTCTGCAGCAGCCGCTGGCCCTCGGCGCGGACATCGTGGTGTACTCGACCACCAAGTACATCGGCGGCCACTCCGACGTCATCGGCGGTGCGATTGTGCTCAACGATGATGAGCTGGCCGAGGCCGTGCGCTTCCAGCAGTTCGCCGTGGGTGCGATCTCCGCCCCGCTCGAGGCCTGGCTGACCACCCGCGGCATCAAGACCCTGCCGCTGCGCATGCGTCAGCACGGCGAGAACGCGCAGGCCGTGGCCGAGCTGCTGGAGTCGCGTCCCGAGGTCGAGCGTGTGTACTACCCGGGCCTGGAGAGCCACCCCGGACACGAGCTCGCCACGAAGCAGATGAGCGGCTTTGGCGGCATGGTGTCCTTCGCCCTGCGCGGGGGACGTGAGGCGGCGATCGCGTTTGCCGAGAGCACCGAGCTGTTCCAGCTGGCCGAATCCCTCGGCGGCGTGGAATCGCTGATGAACTACCCGGCGCTGATGACCCATGCCTCGGTCGCCGGCACCGAGCTGGCCGTGCCTGAAAACGTGCTGCGCCTCTCGGTGGGTGTGGAGGACGTGGCGGACCTGCTGGCCGATCTGGAGCGCGCGTTCGAGCGCACGGCCGCAAGACTGGCCTAGCGCTCGATCACCGAGCTAGCGCCGGTTTCGGTCCGGGCATCGGTCTCGGGCCTGACGCTCCGTCACACAACCGGGCGGATCCTCACTGCGAGGGTCCGCCCGGTTTCGTGTGGGCGAACCGAATCGGGCGCCTCGGCCACGCAGAACGGGCGGGATGCCACGCTCAACGGTCACGACGCGGGCGCCATACCCGAAACGAACGCCGGAAACAGGGCGTTCGGGGCGGGGAGCAACCGGTTATGAAGCGGTCATTCGGGCGCGGGGAACGGGCGGGGGTGGGCAAAAAATCGCGTGTTAGTTTGAGAAAATCATCCCCCACGCAGTTTCACTCAATGAGGAGAAGTACGTTCCGTGCACCCTCACTGTTTGCGTACCGAAACCGAGGCCCCCGCATGACTTCCACCCTCGTCCCGCAGCGCGGGCTCCTTGAACGCCTCGGCCTGACCGCGCCGATCGCGATCGGCCTGGCCGCGGTCACCGTCTTCTTGATCGGTGATGGCATCGAGTCCGTGTGGCTCGCCAACTACCTGCACACCACCGAGGGCTTCACCGTCGCCGAGGCCAGCGCGGTCATCACCGCCTACGGCATCGTGGTGGCCATCGCCTCGTTCTTCTCGGGCGCGCTGCCCGAGGCCTGGGGCGTGCGCCGCGTGATGACCATCGGGCTGGTGGCCTTCCTCTTCTTCGCCGCCCTGTTCATCCTGGTGGCGCTGCCCTCGCAAAACCTCGGCCTGGTGATCGGCATCTACGCGCTGCGCGGGATCGGCTACCCCTTCTTTGCCTACGGCTTCCTTACCTGGGTGCTCAACGCGTCCTCCCCTGAGAAGCAGTCGCCGGTGGCCGGATGGTTCTGGTTCGCCTTCTCCAGCGGCATGCAGATCATCGGCCCGGCCCTGGCCAGCGTCCTGCTGCCCGGCGTGGGCGCCATCTCGACCCTCTGGGTGGGCTTCGCCCTGGCCGCAATCGGCGGCATCGCCGGTATCGCCTTCCTGGGACGGACCGCGGCGAAAACCGAGTCCACCCGCGGCAACGCCACCGCGGCACTGGCCCGCGGCCTCTCGATCCTCTGGCGTCGCCCCAAGGTGTCGCTGCTGCTGATCGTCAAGGTGGTCAACCTCGCCGGTCCGCTGGCCGTGGCCGTGTTCTACGTGCCCTACCTGGTCTCCGAGATTCACCTGCCCGAGGCGCTGGCGATCAACGTGTTCACCGTCTACGGCATCTCGGCGGTGATCGGCAACGTGGTCTGGGGAAACCTGGGTAACCGGATCGGCTGGCATCGCTCGACCCAGTGGATCGCGACCCCGCTGTGTGCGCTGGGCATCTTCGCCTACTACTACATCCCGCAGCTGGTGGGCCCGAACTTCGCACTGATCGCCCTGGCCTCGGTGATCATGGGTGCCGGTGCCAGCGCATACGTGCCGATGAACCCGCTGGCCATCGCGCACGGACACGGCGAGACCGGCGCGATCATGTCGGTGCTGAACCTGGGCGCGGGCCTCGCGGCCGTCGTGGGTCCGGGTCTGGTTGCGGCGCTGGTTGCGGTCACCGGATACCAGGGCATCGCCTGGGGTCTGATCGCGCTCTACGGTCTCGCGTTTGTCGTGACGATCTTCCTCAAGCTGCCCAATGAGGCCGAGCTGCGTAGTGCGCAGGCGGCCCAGCCGGCCGCGGTGCCGGTCGGTCACTAACCCCCACCGTGTGCAGGATCCGAATGCGGGCGGCTTCGGCCGCCCGCATTTGTGGTTAGCGGGCCGAGTATCCGGCGCGGATCTCGGGACGGTGATCCGGCGTCGGGGCGGCGGCAATCTCCAGCTCCCAGCCGGGGCGGGCCCCGGTGAGTGCCCAGGCCGCCTGAACCGCGCCGCCGTCAGCCACGTATTCGCCGGGGGTCGGGATGACCACCGGCACATCGAAGACCTGTGCGGCAATCCGCTGGACCGCGACATTCTGCGCGGCCCCGCCGATCACCAGGATCCGTCGGGCGGTCACCCCCTGCTCGCGGGCGGCATCCAGCCCGTCGGCCAGACCGCACAGCAGGCCCTCGATCGCCGCGCGGGCGAGGTTTGGTCGCACCGTGGAACCCAGCGTCATCCCAAACAGGGTCGCGGTGGCGTCGGGCAGGTTCGGGGTGCGCTCGCCCTCGAAATAGGGCTGCAAGACCAGGCCGCCGGATCCCGGCTCGGCCTCGAGCGCCAGGCGGCCCAGCTCGGTGTGATCCACCCCGAGCAGCCCGGCAATCGCATCGAGGATGCGGGCCGCGTTGAGCGTGCACACCAGCGGCAGGAATTCCCCCGAGGCGGCGGCAAAACCCGCGACGGTCCCGGTGGGATCATTGGGCGAGGCTTCGGTCACCGCAAACACGGTCCCGCTGGTGCCGATCGAGACCACCACGTCGCCGCTCTGAGCCCCGAGACCGAGCCCCGCCGCCGCGTTGTCGCCGGCCCCACCGGCGACAACAATATGGTCGGCGATGCCCGCGGGATCGGCGGAGAGAGTGCCATCCAGCAGGCGGGCGTCGATTCCGGTGCCGGCGGCGGTGCCGGGGGCCACGATGGCGGGGAGGATCACGCCGGCGCCCGGCGTTTCGGCCACACGAGCCTGAACTCCCAGCGCCCGGGCGAACAGATCGAGGTCGTATTCGCCGGTGCGTGCCGACCAATACGCGGTCCCCGAGGCATCGGAGACGTCGGTGCGCAGCTGCTCCAGGTCGGGCCCGAGCGGGCTTTCGCCGACGGGACCGTACCCGCGCAGTCGCCAGGTCAGCCAGTCGTGGGGGAGCGCGACCGCGGCCACCCGGGCGGCGTTTTCGGGCTCGGCATCGCGCAGCCAGCGCAGCTTGGTCGCGGTAAAGGAGGCTACCGGGACCACGCCCACCCGCTCGGCATAGGCCTCGGCCCCGACCTCCGCGATCAGGTCGAGGGCCGCCTGGGCGCTGCGGGTATCGTTCCAGAGCAGGGCGTCGCGGATGACCCGCCCCTCGGCATCCAGCACCACCATGCCGTGCTGCTGACCGGCCACCGAGATCGCCGCGACATCGCTCAGCCCGCCGGCCTCGGTGATCGCGGTCCCCAGCGCCTCCCACCAGGCGGCGGGATCCACCGCGGTACCCTCGGGATGGGGTGCCCGGCCCTGACGCACCAGGCGTCCGGTCGCGGCATCACGAATAACAATCTTGCAGCTCTGGGTGGACGAATCGACACCGGCAACGAGGCTCATGGGGGTCCTTAGATCGGTGATGGTGGGCGGGCTGCGTGGCACCCCACCCACCATCGAGACTACTGCGAGGGGTTAGGCGCGGAAGCCCAGCAGGTGCTCCACGGCCAGCTGCTGCAGGCGCACGAAGCCGTAGCCCTGACCGCCGAAGTAGCGCTCGGGGGTGAAGTCCTCGTAGGCGGAGCGGTCGGCGATCAGATCGTCGTAGCTCTCGCCGGCGTTCAGGGTCGGCTCGGAGAGCTCGTTTACCCGGGCTGCGGCGAAGGCCGCCTGCACCTCGGGGTCGGCGCGGAAGGCCGCGGCGCGCTCCTTGAACATCAGGTAGTTGGCCATGTTGGCGGCCGCGGAGTCCCAGACCCCGGTGATGTCCTCGGTGCGGCTGGGCTTGTAGTCGAAGTGACGCGGACCGTCGTAGGCGGGACCGCCGTTCGGACCGCCGTTTTCCAGCAGGTCCACCAGCGAGAACGCGTTCATCACGTCGCCGTGGCCAAACACCAGGTCCTGGTCGTACTTGATGCCGCGCTGGCCGTTGAGATCGATGTGGTAGAGCTTGCCGTGCTCGATGGCCTGGGCGATACCCGCGGTGAAGTTCAGTCCGGCCATCTGCTCGTGACCCACCTCGGGGTTCACACCCACGAGTTCGGGGCGGTCCAGGGTGTTGATGAAGGCGAGGGCGTGGCCGAGGGTCGGCAGCAGGATGTCGCCGCGGGGCTCGTTGGGCTTGGGCTCGATCGCGAAGCGGATGTCATAACCCTTGTCGGTCACGTAGTCGCCCAGCAAGTTGACGGCCTCGCGGTAGCGCTCGAGGGCCGCACCCACGTTCTTGGCCGAGTCGTACTCGCTGCCCTCGCGGCCGCCCCACATGACGAAGGTCTGGGCGCCGAGCTCGGCGGCCAGGTCGAGGTTGCGCAGTACCTTGCGCAGCGCGAAACGGCGCACCTCGCGGTCGTTGGAGGTAAAGCCGCCGTCCTTGAAGACGGGGGCGGAGAAGAGGTTGGTGGTGACCATCGGAACCACGATGCCGGTGTCGGTGAGGGCCTGCTTGAGGCGGTCGATCTGCTTCTGGCGAGCGGCGTCGCTCGATCCAAACGCGAAGAGGTCGTCGTCGTGGAAGGTCAGTCCGTACGCGCCGAGGTCGTTGAGGCGTTCGACGGCCTCAACCACGTCGAGGTCGGGACGGGTCGGGCCGCCGAACGGGTCGGTTCCGTTGTAACCGATGGTCCAGAGTCCGAAGGAAAACTTGTCGGCCTTGGTGGGCTTCATTGCCATGCTGGGTCCATTCATCGAGGGAGTTTGTTGCGTTGAAGGACATATTACGACGGAATTGTTGTTTGCGCCACCAAAAAGGGTTGATGGGATAGGATTCGGGAGAAACTAAGGGGAAACTGTGAAACCCACGGGGAGTAATCTCGACGCCGTCCGCCGCCACAACCTCGGTCGCATCCTTGACCTGGTGCACCGGCAGGGCGCGCTCTCGCGCTCGGTGCTGACGCGCGAAACCGGACTCAACCGCTCCACCATCGCCGCACTGGTGGCCGAACTGGTGGCGCGCGGGCTCGTGGTGGAATCCAATCCGGACACCGAGGGGGTCGTGGGACGACCCTCGCCGGTGGTGTCCGCGAGCGACACCACGCTCATCCTCGCGGTCAACCCCGAGTTTGACGGGGTCACCGTGGCCGCGGTCACCCTGGGCGGCAGCGTTGTGGACCGCCTCCGTCGGGGATTCCGCTCGGGACCCAGCGTGGCTCGGGTGGTCACCGAAACCACGAACCTGGTGGCCGAACTTCGTGCTCGCCTGCCCGAGGGGGTGCAGATTGCCGGGATCGGCGTCGCCGTCCCCGCCCTGGTGCGCGCCTCGGATGGCATGGTCCGCCTGGCGCCCCGCCTGGGGTGGGTGGATGCGCCGCTCGCCGAGCTGCTGGCCGAGGCCACCGGGCTGCCGGTCACGGTGGATAACGATGCGAGTCTGGGTGCCCGCGCCGAGCGCTACTTCGGTGCCGGGCGCGGAATCGACGACCTGATCTACCTCAACGGTGGCGCCTCGGGAATCGGTGGCGGACTGGTCCTGGGGGGCCGTCCGATCCGCGGTGCCGGCGGCTATGCGGGGGAGTTTGGTCACACCTTCGGAACCGAGGGTGGGATCGCGCTGGAGCGGGCGGTGACCCGGGATGCCCTGGTGGCCGCGGTGGCGCCCGGCGCCGACATCGACGATGCCGAACTCGAGCGCCTGCTGGGGGAGGCCTCCGCCTCGATCACCGCGACACAGGCCGAGGTGCTGGGCCGCGCGCTCGCCGGGATGATCAACATCGTGAACCCCTCCCGCGTGGTTCTGGGTGGATTCCTGGGCATCATCGCCGCCCGCGAGTCCGAACTGCTTGCCACCACGGTCGCCAAGTTTGCCCTGGTTCCGCCGGGGGAGCAGGCCGAGATTGTGCGGGCTGAGCTCGGTGTCGACCTGCTGCTGATCGGGGCGGCAGAACCGGTGATCGATCGCCTGATCGCCGATCCCGCGCAGATTCCGCTGCGCCAGGATCTAGGCGATGAGGCGGCTTCGGAAAAATAACTCACATAACGCCCGAACCGGCTTGGCCGCGGCGGGGGCGAGTCGATAGGGTTAATGGATTCATCGAATCGATTCGATATTTTCGACCGTCCATCCCCACAGCAAAGGACCCCGTGACCACCGTCGTACACCCTGGCGATGCGCTGAGCCGCCGCCAGCGTCTGGCCTACGTTTTCATCCTCGGAGCGCTGACCGCGCTCGGCCCCTTCACCATCGACCTCTACCTGCCCGCGTTCCCGACGATGCAGACCGACCTCGGGGTCAGCATGACCTCGATTCAGCTGACGCTCACCGGAACCACCGTGGGCTTTGCCATCGGCCAGCTGTTTATGGGGCCGTGGAGTGACCGGGTGGGCCGCCGCACCCCGCTGATGATCGCGACCGCCGTGCACGTGTTGGCCTCGCTGGGCTGCCTGTTTGCCCCGGACATCACGGTCCTGGCAATCTTCCGCGTGCTCCAGGGCGCCGGTGCCGCCGCGGGGGCCGTGGTCGCCACCGCAACCGTGCGCGACCTCTTTGGCGGCCGCCCGCTCGTGGTGATGCTCTCGCGTCTGGCCCTGGTCAACGGCATGGCGCCGATCCTCGCCCCGATGATCGGCGGTGCCCTGCTGCCGCTCATGCACTGGCGTGGACTGTTTATCGTGCTGGCCCTCTACGGCGTGGGCGTGATGGTGGCCGTGACCCTGTGGATCGTCGAGACCCTGCCGCCCGAGCGTCGCCGCTCCTCGGGATTCAAGGCGACCGTGCTGGGCTATCGCTCGGTGCTCTCCGACCGCATCTACGTGGGCGCGATCCTAATCGGCGCGCTGAGCTTCTCGGGCCTGTTCGCCTACCTCTCGGCCTCCTCGTTCCTCTTCCAAGACTTCTTCGGGCTGAGCTCGGCCGAGTACGGCGTCCTGTTTGCGATCAACTCGGTGGGGATCGTCGCCGGGGTGCAGATCTCCTCGCGCCTGATGCGCAAGATCGGTCCGCCCTGGGTGCTCGTGGGGTCCACCATCCTGCAGCTGTTCGCGGCGATCTCGATTATCATCATGGGCAACCTGGATTCGGGACTGCTCGGCATCGAGATTCCGCTGTTTATCTTCATCATGAGCTGTGGATTCGGCTTCCCGGCGGTGCAGGTCACCGCCCTGGCTCGGCACGGGGAGGCGGCGGGAACCGCGGCCTCGCTGATGGGAGCCGTGAACTTCGGCCTGGCCGGGATCCTCTCGCCGCTGGTGGGACTGTTCGGTGGCGACGGCCCGGCGATGGGCATGGTCATGGTGCTCACCTCGGTGGCCGCAATCATCCTGCTGTGGGCCGTGGTGCGCCCCAAGTCGGTCCCGGCGCTCACCGATTAGTCACCCGGTATTTCCCTCGGATTCATCCCTGGATAACATCTGAGTGCTAGCCGGGGATGCCCGGTGCATGTCTTCGCCCCCGGCGCGTGGTTTTGTCCACGGCCGGGGGCTTCGGGCTAGCCTGAACGAATTATTCATTCGAGAAGGACGTGCCATGACAATCCGACAGCGACGAGCTCTGGGTATCACCGGAGTGGCACTCCTCGCGGCCTTCGCGATCATCCTGGTGCTTGTGGTCACCGGTGCCAGCACCGGATGGGACCGCACCTGGATGCAGGACCTGCTGCCCTGGCGGGAGAGTGTCCCGCTGGTTTCGGTATCGCTGTTCCTCAACGTGTTTGGCAGCGGGGTGATCGGGACCTACGTGTTGCCGCTGCTGATTTCGGGGCTGCTGTGGTGGCGTCGCGGACTGCGCACGGGCCTGTTCTTCCTGATCACCTCGCTGGTGAGTGCCCTGCTGGTGCAGCTGGTGAAGAAGATTATTGAGCGTCCCCGGCCCGAGGTGCTCATGGTCCCCGCCGATCACGGATCCTTCCCCTCGGGGCATACGGCGAACGCCGCAACCATGATGATCGCGTTGGCTCTGATCTTTGGTCGCTGGTGGATCGCCTGGATCGGTACGATATACGTGGTGATCATGGCGCTCTCCCGCAACCTGCTGGGCGCGCACTGGTTCACCGACACCCTGGCCGGCGCATCGCTCGGCGCGGGTGTGGCCCTGCTGGCCTGGCTCGTCTTCTTCCGCCCCGAGCGCGGGAAACACGCCACCCGGCTTTCTCGCTGATCCCCCTCGAACGGAGCCCCGCATGTCGGTCGCCACCCACCCCATTGCCGAACCGTTCTTCCTGGACTGCGACACCGGTATCGATGACTGCCTGGCCATCGCCTATCTCATCGGTCGCGGGGTCAACCTGGTTGGCGTGGGCACCGTGAGTGGCAACACCAGCGCCGCCGAGGCCGCCGAGAACACCGCACGCTTCCTCGGGGCGCTCGGGCGCACCGACATTCCGATCGCCGTCGGGGCGCACCACCCGCTGGACGGGGTCTTTGCCGGAACCGTGGCGTTTGTCCACGGCGAGAACGGGATCGGCGACGTGGATCTGCCCGCCGTGGACGCCACCCGCGTCGACACCTCGGCCGCGCAGCTCCTGGTAGACCTGGCCCGACAGAACCCTGGCACCCTGAAGGTCCTGGCAATCGGCCCGCTGACCAACCTGGCGATCGCCTTCGCGCTGGAGCCGCGCCTGCCCGAGCTGATCGGTGAGCTCACCATTATGGGTGGTGCGGCCCTCGCCCCGGGTAACGCAACCGCCGCCGCCGAGGCCAACATCTATAAGGACCCGGTCGCCGCCCACACGGTGCTGACCTCGGGATTCAACACGATCTTGGTTCCGCTGGACGTTACCATGGAGCACACGGTGGGAGCTGCCGAGCAGGCACGCCTGTCGGCCTCGACCCAGCCGGGCCTGCGGGCGCTCGGTGCGATGCTGGATACCTACCTCGACTTCTACATCGGCGTCTACGGGGAGCGTCGTGCCTCGCTGCACGACCCGCTGGCCGCCGCGATCGCCACCGGTGACGTCTCGCTGAGCCTGGCCCCCGAAGCCTCCGTCGTGGTGGAGACCGGCCGCGGCCCCGCCCGCGGACAGACGGTAGTTGACCTGCGCGGTCGCTATCGGAACTACGCCCTCTCGGTCAGCGCCGGCGCGCTCAGCCGCGTGGTCCTCGAGGTTCCCGCGGATGCCGCCGACACCATCATGACCGTGATCGAGCGGATCGACGCCCCGGCCGCTCCCGCGGTCTAACGCGCGGCCTGTGTGCCTTCCCGGCACCCCACCCGATCGGTGGGGTGCTGCCCGAAATGGGGCGACACCGGTTACTGATTGACCCGTGACAGCGCGCATGGGAATCGTTATGCTCATGCCATGAGCGCAGATGCCACCAATTCCGAATCCGTAGGAACACCCGCAGACGCACCGACCGCCGCCGCGCCCCAGGACGCAGCGGCGCTGGCCGAGGCTGCCCGGCGCGCTCAAGAGGAGGCCACCGCCGCGGTTGCCCGGGCGCAGGAGGCCCTGGCGGCGCTCGCCGCGGCCAACGCCCAGGTGCCGCCCGCCGCCCCCGCCGAGGCGGCAACCCCTGCGGCCCCCGCCGAGGCGGCAACCCCGGCTGCTCCTGCCGAGCCGTCCGCCACCCCCGTGCCAGCCGACTCCGCCCCCGCGCCCGGTGCCCCGCTGAACGCCGAACAGGCGGGCGTGATCCGCGCCGGCTACACGCTCGAGGGCGCGGCGCTGGAGGTGGGTGCGCTGATGAATGGCGAACCGGACCCAACCGTGCAGGTGCGCATTCCGCTGGCCATGATGAACCGGCACGGCCTGGTTGCCGGTGCCACCGGTACCGGCAAGACCCGCACGCTGCAGGGCCTCGCCGAGCAGCTCAGCGCGCACGGGGTTCCGGTCTTCGCCGCCGATATCAAGGGCGACCTCTCGGGGGTCGCGACCCCGGGGGAGGGCAACGAAAAACTCCTCAAGCGCACATCGGCCCTGGGCCAGGACTGGACTCCGGCCAGCTTCCCGGTGGAGTACTTCTCCCTCGGTGGCGTGGGGACCGGGGTGCCGATCCGCGCAACCATCGCCGGGTTCGGTCCCACCCTGCTCTCCAAGGTCCTCGGGCTGAACGCCACCCAGGAGTCGAGCCTCGGCCTGGTATTCCACTATGCGGACAAGGCGGGCCTGGCGCTGCTGGACCTCTCCGATCTGCGGGCGGTCCTCACCTTCCTGGCCAGTGACGAGGGCAAGGCAGAACTCAAGGACCTCGGTGGGCTTTCTGCGGCGACCGTCGGGGTGATCCTGCGCGAGCTGATCACCTTCGCCGACCGTGGTGCCGATCGATTCTTCGGCGAGCCCGAGATCGACGCCGCCGAATTCCTGCGCACCGCGGCCGATGGTCGTGGGATCATCTCGCTGCTGGAGGTGCCCGGGGTGCAGGATCAGCCGGCCCTCTACTCCACGTTCCTCATGTGGCTGCTCGCCGAGCTGTTCCACACCCTGCCCGAGGTGGGGGACCTCGACAAGCCCAAGCTGGTGTTCTTCTTTGACGAGGCGCACCTGCTCTTCACCGACGCCTCCAAGGACTTCCTCGCCCAGGTGGTGCAGACGGTCAGGCTGATCCGCTCCAAGGGCGTGGGCATCTTCTTTGTGACCCAGACCCCCAAGGACGTGCCCGCCGACGTCCTCGCCCAGCTGGGTTCCCGGGTGCAGCACGCATTGCGCGCCTTCACCCCCGACGACGCCAAGGCGCTCAAGGCCACCGTCTCGACCTACCCCAAATCCGGCTACGACCTCGCCGAGGTTCTTCAGGCCATGGGAACCGGTGAGGCCGTCGTGACCGTGATGAACGAGAAGGGGGCACCCTCGCCGGTGGCCTGGACCCGGCTGCGCGCCCCGCAGGGACGGATGGACCCCACCCCGATGCCGCAGATCGAGGCGGCGATCTCCGCGTCCCCGCTGCTGGCGAAGTACGGCACCGCGGTGGATCGCGAGTCGGCGCGCGAGATCCTGACCGCGCGCCTGGACGCCGCGCACGCGGCGGCCGAGGCCACCCAGGCGGCGGCGGATCAGGCCAAGATCGACGCCGAATACGCCAAGCAGCAGGCGGCCCTGGATAAGGCCCAGGAGGCGGCCCGCAAGAAGGCCGACGCCGAATACGAACGGCTCCTGAAAAAGACCGCCGGTACCGGGCGATCAACCAAGTCCAGCTCGCAGAAGAGCGTGCTGGAGGAGGTGCTGGGATCCAAGGCGACCAAGAGCATCCTGACCGGTGTGGTCGAGGGGATCTTCGGTACCCGGCGTCGCCGCTAACCGTCGGCCCGAAGGCGGCCACCCGGCACTGTCCGGGTTGGCCGCCTTTCTGCCGCGTCAAAATTCGGCATAATTCTGCGGTATTTTGCTAATCCGCACACCCGTCTGACTTAAATAATTTAGGGAAGCCTAAACTAAATTCTGGATGAACACTCATCCACACCGAAGACGAGGTGGGCGCGCGGTGAGGCAGGATTTGGCGTGCGCGCACCTCCCGGAACCCCTGGGAGAGAACTTCACGATGCACAGCACCCGATTGACGGCGGCGCTCGCCACGGCCGCCCTGTCCGCACTGATTCTGACCGGCTGCGCGGCCGGTGCCGGGGAGGCCGGTGCCGGATCCTCGGCGCCGGCGGCCTCCACCGTCACGATCGACGACAATTTTGGGTCGATCGAGGTGCCGGTCAAACCCGGCCGGGTGGTGGCCCTGGACAACACCGTGTTCCAGACGCTGAGCGACTGGAACATCGACCTCGTGGCGGCCCCCAAGGGCGTGATGGGTACGGCCTGGCCGAAGTGGGTGGACAACAAGAAGGTTCTCGATATCGGTGACCACCGCGAGCCCGATCTGGAGAAGATTGTTGAGGCCGATCCCGATCTGGTCATCGGCGGCTATCGGTTTGGGAGCTACTACGACGAGATCAAGAAGCTGGCTCCGAACACCATCGAGATCAATCCGCGCAAGGACCAGGACGTGATCTCCGAGCTCAAGCGGCAGACCGACATTCTGGGCACCATCTTTGACCGCAAGACCGACGCGGCCGCGCTCACCGGGGCGCTCGACACGTCGATCGCCGAGGCGAAATCGGCCTACGACGGCACCGGCACGGTGCTGGCCCTGATCGTCTCGGGTGGGAAGATCGGATACGTCGCCCCGGTTACCGGACGCAGCCTGGGGCTGCTGTATCCGACGCTGGGTCTGACCCCCGCGATCGATCAGGCAGCCGAGAACACCTCGCACGGCGATGACCTCAGCCCCGAGGCGATTGCCGCCGCCAACCCCGACTGGATCGTGGTGCTGGATCGCGATGGTGGCTTCGGCGAGGAGGGGTACGTGCCGGCCAAGGACGTGCTGGAAAACGCCGAGGCGCTGAAGAACGTGACCGCGGTGCAGAAGTCGCAGGTGGTGTACGCCGATCCGTCCTTCTATCTGGACGAGGGAATCCAGTCCTATACCCGGCTCTTTAGCGACCTCGGCAGCGCCTTCGCCGCGGCGAAGTGACCCGGCTCGCTCCGGAAGCCGCCCCGCCTCGACGCCGAACCCGAATCGGCGTCCGGGGCGGGGTCGCCCTGAGCGCGGCAACCGTCCTGGTTGCCGCGCTCGTCGTGGTATCGCTCAACGTCGGGGTCTATGACATTTCGGGGGATGAGTTCGGGCCTGAAATGTTCTGGATTTCCCGGGTTCCTCGCACGGCCGCGCTGGTGCTCGCCGGTGCGGCCATGGCCGTGTCGGGCCTGATCATGCAGATGATTACCCGCAACCGGTTTGTGGAACCGGGCACCACCGGAACCTCCGAGTGGGCGGCGCTGGGACTGCTGCTGGTCACGCTGTGGGTCCCTCGCGCATCACTGGGGACCAAGATGGTGGTGGCCAGCGTGGCCGCGTTCGTGGGTGCCCTGATCTTCCTGGCGATCCTGCAGCGCATCGCGCTCACCTCCTCGCTGATCGTGCCGCTGGTGGGCATCATGCTCGGGGCAGTGGTGGCGGCCTTTACCACCTACCTGGCGGTGAGCACGAATCTGCTGCAGATGCTGGGAACCTGGTTTATGGGCAGCTTCACCGGGGTCGTGCGGGGGCGCTATGAGGTGCTGTGGATCGTGGGAATCATCGTGATCCTCGCCTATCTCGTGGCCGACCGGTTGACGGTGGCGGGCCTGGGACGCGACATCGCAACCAGCGTGGGGCTCAACTATGTGCGCACGCTGATCCTGGGCACCAGCCTGGTTGCGGTGGCCACCGGGGTGACCACCGTGGTGGTCGGGTTCCTGCCATTTCTGGGACTGATCGTGCCGAATGTGGTGTCGATGATCCGCGGTGATAACCTGCGCTCGAACATTCCCTGGGTCTGCCTCGGGGGAATCGCAATTCTGATGGTGTGCGACATTCTGGGGCGGCTGATCCGAATGCCGTTTGAGATCCCCGCCTCGATGATCCTCGGAGTCGTGGGTTCCGCGGTCTTTATTGCGCTGGTGCTGGGAATGAGGCGTCGTGGCTGAGACCAAAACGGTTTCGCGGGGCACTCGACGAGCCCCGCGCGTGTGGGTACGCCTGGTGATCCTCGGATCGATCGCGCTGGTGTGTGCGCTGGGTGTGCTCACCTGGGGGATCGCGCCCGAGCCCGGCAGCCGGGGGTTCTGGCTCGTGGTTTCGCGTCGGGGCATCACCGTGGCCACGATGATCGTGGTGGCCGCCGCCCAGTCGGTGGCCACGGTGCTGTTCCACACGGCCACCAGTAATCGCATCCTGACCCCCTCGATCATGGGGTTCGAGGCGCTATACGTGGTGATGCAGACGGCGCTGGTGTTCTTCTGGGGAGCACAGAGCCTGGCTGCCACCGACGGGCTGCTCAAGGTTGCGATCCAGAGTGCGCTGATGGTGGCCTTCGCGACCCTGCTCTATCGCTGGCTGTTCTCGGGACGGCTGGGAAACCTGCACACGATGCTGCTGGTCGGGGTGATCCTGGGCATGGGATTCGCCTCGGTCTCCACGTTTATGCAGCGGATGCTGACCCCGAGCGAGTTTGACGTGCTTTCGGCCCGACTGTTTGGCAACATGTCCAACTCCAACCCCGAATATATCCCCTGGGCGACGCTGGTGATCGGGGCGGTGATCGTGTTGGTGTGGACCCGGCGGCATCGGCTGGACGTGCTGGCCCTCGGCCGGGAGACCGCCACCAACCTCGGACTGAACTTCCGCGGCGAGGTGACCGGACTGCTGGTGATCGTCGCGATCCTGATCTCGATCTCGACCACGATGGTGGGTCCGCTGACCTTCTTTGGCTTCATCGTGGCGACCCTCGCCTATCAGCTCACCGGATCCTCGGCACACTCGCGGGTGTTGCCGTTTGCCTTCCTGCTGGGCCTCGTGACGCTGCTCGGCGGCTACTTTATCCTCCGCCATATTTTTTCTGCCGCCGGGGTGCTCTCGGTGATTATCGAGTTTGTCGGCGGGCTGTTTTTCCTGATCTATCTGCTACGAAAGGGGCGTTTATGATCACGCTGAGTAACGTGTCCAAGAGCTATGCGGGCAAGCGGGTGCTGGGCCCGATCTCGCTCGAGCTGCCGGCGGGCGGGATCACCGCGCTGGTGGGGCCCAACGGTGCGGGGAAGTCCACGCTGCTGACGATCATGGGCAGGCTGTTGGAGCCCGATTCCGGGACCGTCGTGGTGGGGGAGGCGAATGTGGCGACCACCCCGAGCCGCGAGCTGGCGAAGGTGCTCTCGATCCTGCGGCAGGAAAACCACTTCATCACCCGGCTGACGGTGGCCCAGCTGGTGGCGTTTGGCCGGTTCCCGCACTCGCGCGGACGCCTGACCGCCGCGGATCAGGCCCACGTGGAAAACGCGCTGGAGTTTTTGAGCCTCACCGATCTCCGTGACCGCTTCCTGGATGAACTCTCGGGTGGGCAGCGGCAGCGTGCGTATGTGGCGATGGTCCTGGCCCAGGATACCCGCTACATCCTCCTGGATGAGCCGCTCAACAATCTTGATATCCACCACGCTGTGGGGATGATGCGTCAGCTGCGTCGGGCCGCCGATGAGCTGGGTAAAACCTTCGTGATCGTGATCCACGACATCAACTTTGCCTCGGCCTATGCCGACCGCATCGTGGCCCTGCGCGATGGCGAGCTGGTGATGGCCGGCACCCCGGATGAAACCATGCGCGATGAGGTACTGGGCGCGCTCTTTGATACCGAGGTCCGGGTCCGTCACGACGGCGCCTATCCTCTGGCCGTGTATTACCGCTAGGTGAGGGGCCGCTAGGAGAGGGGTCGCTAAGCGAGGCGGCCCGGGCCGGGTTTGCGGCTTTGTGGGTGGGGGACGGCTAGGCGAGGCGGAACGGACTTCTCTCGTACCAGTACAGCAGGTCCGCATGGTTGCGCTGGAGCTCATCCAGGGTGAAGGGATGCGTGGGTCTCGTACACTCCCCGGGGAGCGCGGCGGAGAACCTGTCGATCTTGCCGCGGGACCAGTATTCGCCACGCATCCGGCAGAAAATGCGATCCTCGGTGTCGAGGACAAACAGCTGCGGGGTGGGACGGGAGGAGAGGGAGCGGTGAAGGTCCAGGACCACGTGGCTGCCGATCCGCTCGGTGGGAAGGAAGCTGACCCGGCCGAGGAAGCCGCGCTCGTGCAGGCCGTCGGCATCCAGCCAGATGGTGGTGCGGGCATAGCGGATGCCGGCCAGAGCGCCGACCAGGAGGAGGCCGAGGTGCACCAGCAGGACGGCCGTCAGCTCACCCGAGTCGCCGGTGAGCCCGTAGAGCAAAATGAAAAACGGCAGCATCACCACGGCATACACCAGGTAGGCGCGCCAAAATGCCCGGCGATCCGGGTGGCCCACCAGGGGGAGCGTGGCGTGCTCGGGCATAGTTCTCCGTTCTCTGCCCTCACCCTAGCCGTTTCATGCGCCCCCTGGGAACCTCGGATCAGCGGGGTTTGACCGCCTGTAGGGTGTAGCTCAGCGGAAGCCGCTCGGGATGCTCATCGAGTACCCATTCGCCGCCGTCGACCGTGTGCATCCGGCCCGGGATCGCATTCCACGGGACACTGCGGTGTTCCTCGAAGGCGGTGAGGGTGAGCCCCTCGGCCAGGAGC
Source organism: Mycetocola sp. JXN-3 (assembly GCF_014522285.1). Lineage (GTDB taxonomy): Bacteria > Actinomycetota > Actinomycetes > Actinomycetales > Microbacteriaceae > Mycetocola > Mycetocola saprophilus. The sequence goes on along the minus strand of NZ_CP041635.1, from coordinate 3,002,580 downwards.
GCGCCGATAATCTCGCCCAACCCATGGTTCCAATCGTGGGAGAGGGGCGCGCTGACCTTCGCCTCGGTGTTCACATAGGTTGAGTCCTCATTCCATACGTTGGGTTCGGGCTGCTCAAAATAGGGGAAGCCCAGCACCAGGCCCTCGGTGCGGGTCTCGTCGATGGACCACAGCATCGGGTGACCCTCACGAATGAACAGTCGCCCACCCGGTGCCAGCAGGGTCGCGACCGTGCGGGCCCAGGCACGCACATCGGGCAGCCAGCACAGCGCCCCGATCCCCGTATAGACGAGGTCAAAGCTTCCGGGTTCGAGGACCTCGGGGGCCAGGTAGACATCGGATTCAACAAAGGAGACGTCGACGCCGGCGCGCTCGGCGATCTCGCGAGCCCCGGCGATCGAGGCCGGAGACAGATCCAGTCCGGTCACCGGTGCCGCGCCGAGCCGGGCAAGCGAGAGAGTATCGGTACCGATGTGGCACTGCAGGTGCACGGTGCGCAGCCCGGTGATGTCCCCCAGGCGCTCGCGATCGAAGGCGACCACATCGGAGATGCGGGCCGGGTCGTTGATGAGCGCGTCGACCGCATAGTCGGGGGATCCGAGGTGCAGCGGGGCGCGGGCATCCCAGTTGGCACGATTCACATCGCGGGAGATCTCGGGCAGGGGAGAACGGGTGGGATCGGACATGCGGGCTCCTTGCGTGCTGGCGGGCGTGTGCTCGATGGCCGAGCCTTCCAGGCTAGCGGACGGGGAGGGGATCCGCGAGTGAAGGAGGCGCTATCCAGTCTTCGGGTCTACGGGCCGGGACGAGACCCGCGAGAAACCTAGGAGGCCGAGCCCTCCCGGGCGCGCTGGGTGAAGGTACCGGCGGTGACGGCGGCAAAGGACCGGGCGAGGATGTCCTCGAGGATCGGCAACTCGATCCGATCCAGGTGTGAAATATACAGACACCCCACGCCGGTCTTATGCGGGCCGAGGCCCGCGAGCTCGGCGGCGTAGGTGTCGATTCCGTCGGGCAGATAGATCACGCTGGCGGTGGCCCGGGGCGCGAACCCGGCGGCGGGGGCGGTCCCCGAGTGGCCGCTGGCGTAGCGGTAGTGGTACTCACCGAATCCGATGATGCCCTTCCAGAGGGTCGGCTCCAGCCCGGTGACCTCGCGCAGAATCTCGATCAGGCTCAGCGCATCCGCGCGCCGGCCGGCGTGGGTGACGCTCTCGATACGCTCGGCGACGTCGGGGGAAAGGTGCGGGGTCATCGGGTTCCTCTCGTCCGGGTATGGGCAACAGCCTATGCGAGAGGCTTCGCGCCGAGGGAGCGTCAGCCTAGAGAAACACGGAAACCTGCGTCGGGTGAGGGGCCGCGGCGACACGATCGGATCGCGTTCGATTTGTTTTCACGGTTGATGTTCAGCAAGCGTAAAAGCGGGATGACGGGGCGTCGTTTCGCCGCCGGCGGGGGTCGTTTCCGGGCCGGGGTTCACCGAGAATTTGCGACGGCGGTGGTGGCGGTGCCGGGTGGGCCTGCCGAGGCACTCGACCCCACAAACGCGAAAATCCCCTGGATAACCAGGGGATTTTCGATGGCGGAGAATGGGGGATTCGAACCCCCGAGGGCTGTAACACCCAACACGCTTTCCAAGCGTGCGCCATAGGCCACTAGGCGAATTCTCCAACTGCATTGCGCGAGGCAACGTGAACATCTTACCCAGAAGGTGGGCGCAGTTCCTAACTGAGCGCGTCGGGCGCGCCGGATCCGACAGTTGAGCATCGTTCAACACCCCCGGGCCTGTTGCCCAAATGTGATCCGGGATAAAATCGGGTAAGCTAACAGATGACTCCTCGCGTGGCGTCATCCAGGCCAACTCCCCCAGGACAGAAATGTAGCAAGGGTAACCAGGCTCTGGCGGGTGCGCGAGGGGTCGTTTGCTTTCCGGGGAGCTATCCGCAGCCCGGAAGGTAAGAGGAACACCCACCCGTACGGAGCGTAATGGCGCAGAGTATCTATATCACCGCGGCCGAAGGCCACACCGGAAAATCTACGGTTGCACTGGGGGTTCTTGACGCGCTGAGCAGGCGCGTGCCCCGTGTCGGTATTTTCCGTCCAATCGTCCGCATCGATGAGGACAGCGATCGAGACTATGTGCTCGAGCTGCTCGTCAACCACGAAAGCGTGTCGCTCGACTACGACGACTGCGTGGGCGTGACCTATGAGGACGTTCACCGCGACCCCGACGAGGCGCTCGCCAACATCGTCGCCCGCTATAAGGCCGTCGAGGCCCTGTGCGACGCCGTCGTGGTGCTCGGCTCGGACTATACCGACGTCGCCGGCCCCGCCGAGTTTGGTTTCAACGCGCGCATCGCCGCGAACCTCGGTGTCCCGGTCCTGCTGGTCCTCGGTGGCCGCGAGGGCCCGGGAACCGGAGAAGAACTGGGTCTGTCGGCTGCCCGTGAGCCCGATGACATGCGTCAGGTCATGGAGCAGGCCATCCAGGAGCTGCACAGCGAGCACGCCCACCTGCTGGCCGTGGTGGCCAACCGCGCCGAGGCCGCGCGCTCGGCCGAGATCGTCGAGGCGATCGAGAGTGCGCTGCCCGAGAGCGTGGGCCCGCGCGTCCCGGTGTGGGCCATCCCCGAGGATCCGTTCCTCGTCGCGCCCAGCATGCAGTCCATCCTGAACGCCGTGGACGGCACCATGATCTCCGGCGACAGTGCGCTGCTGCGTCGCGAGGCGCTCGGCGTGGTGCTTGCCGCGATGTCGATGGAAAACGTGCTGCCGCGTCTGACCGAGGGTGCCGTCGTGATGGTCCCCGGCGACCGCAGCGATGTGCTCCTGGCCGTGTTGCTCGCCCACGCTTCGGATAACTTCCCGTCGATCTCGGGCATCATCCTGAACGGTGGATTCGAGCTTCCAGAACCCGTGCAGCGCCTGCTGAACGGTTTGAAGTCGGTAACCCCGATCATCGCGACCGAGTACGGCAGCTACCAGACGGCCGTGCGGATTACCCGCACCCGTGGTCGCCTGGCCGCCGAATCTCCGCGGAAGTACGACTCGGCGCTGGCCCTGTTTGAGCAGAACGTCGAGGTGGATCGTCTCCTCGACCTGCTGCAGGTTTCCACCACCGGCGTGGTCACCCCGCTGATGTTTGAGTACGGCCTGATCGAGCGTGCCCGCCAGGCGCGCCGCCACATCGTGCTGCCCGAGGGTGGGGACGACCGGATCCTGCGTGCCGCCCACATTCTGCTGGCCCGCGAGGTCGCCCGAATCACCATTCTGGGTGAGCCGTTTGAGGTGCGCTCGCGCGCGATCGAGCTGGGCCTGGACATCTCGCGTGCCGAGGTGCTCTCCCCGTTTGATCCGGTCCTCACCATCCGTTTTGCCGAGGAGTATGCGCGCCTGCGCGCCCACCGCGGCATGACCGTGGAAAAGGCCCGCGAGGTGGTCAACGACGTGTCCTACTTCGGCACGCTGATGGTCCACCTGGGCCTGGCCGATGGCATGGTCTCGGGTGCCGCGCACACCACCGCACACACGATCCGTCCTGGCTTTGAGATCATCAAGACCCGTCCGGGGGTGAACGTGGTTTCCAGCGTGTTCCTGATGGCCCTCGCCGACCGCGTGCTGGTCTACGGTGACTGCGCCGTGATCCCCGACCCCGATTCGCCGCAGCTCGCGGACATCGCGATCTCCTCGGCCGAAACCGCGACCCAGTTCGGGGTCGAGCCGAAGATCGCGATGCTCTCCTATTCCACCGGAACCTCGGGTTCGGGTGCGGATGTGGAGAAGGTGCGTGCGGCCACCGAGCTGGTGCGCGAGCGTCGCCCCGACCTCGAGGTGGAGGGGCCGATTCAGTACGATGCCGCCGCCGATGCCGCGGTCGCCGCGGCCAAGCTGCCGGAGTCCAAGGTTGCCGGTCGGGCCACCGTGTTTGTGTTCCCGGACCTCAACACCGGTAACAACACCTATAAGGCCGTGCAGCGTTCTGCGGGTGCGGTCGCCATCGGACCGGTCCTGCAGGGACTGAATAAGCCGATTAATGATCTGTCCCGTGGGGCCCTGGTCCAGGACATTGTGAACACCGTAGCAATCACCGCCATTCAGGCGGGTGCCGCGGCCACGAACGAGCAGTAAGGAACACCATGTCCGCGGTTTTGGTAGTGAACTCCGGGTCGTCTTCGCTGAAGTATCAGCTGATTGAGATGACCGGCGAGCAGGTTCTCGCCTCCGGTTTGATCGAGCGGATCGGCGAGGACGTCGGGGTGGTTAACCACCGTAACGTCGAGGCCGACCCCGACAACCCGATCGTCTCCGAGGAGCCGATCAAGAACCACGTCGACGCCTTTGCGGTGATGCTGGCTCGGTTCGCCGAGCACGGACCGTCGATGGAGGAGCATCCGGTGCTCGCCGTCGGCCACCGCGTGGTGCACGGCGGCAAGCGCTTTTTCGAGGCGACCCGGATCACCGATCTGGTGAAGATCAACATTCAGGATCTGGCCGAGCTGGCCCCGCTGCACAACCCGGCGAACCTCGACGGAATCGTCGCGGCCGAGCGGGCCTTCCCCAGCGTCCCGCACGTGGCGATCTTCGACACCGCCTTCCACTCGACCCTGCCCGAGAAGGCCTACCGGTATGCGATCGACCGCGAGCTGGCCGACCGCCACCGCGTGCGTCGCTACGGGTTCCACGGCACCTCGCACCAGTTTGTGTCGCGGGCCGCGGCCGAGTTCCTCGGTAAGGATGTGACCGAGCTCAACCAGATCATCCTGCACCTGGGAAACGGTGCCTCGGCCACCGCCGTGCGCGGCGGCGAATCCGTGGACACCTCGATGGGCTTCACCCCGCTGGAGGGCCTGGTCATGGGCACCCGCAGCGGTGACGTGGACCCCGCGGTGCTGGTGCACCTGCAGCGGGTGGCCGGGCTGTCGGCCGCGGAGATCGACACCCTGCTCAACCGCAAGAGCGGACTGCTGGGCCTTGCCGGTGCCGCCGATATGCGCGACCTCCAGGCGCGTGCCAACGACGGCGACGAGATCGCCGTCACCGCCCTGGACGTGTACAACCACCGCCTGCGCGGCTACGTGGGGAAGTACTATGTCGACCTCGGGCGCGTGGACACCATCGTGTTTACCGCCGGGGTGGGCGAGAACAGCCCGCAGGTGCGCGAGCGTGCGCTGGCCGGGCTGGAGCGCCTGGGCATCAAGATCGATCCGGCCCGGAACGCGGGCCGCGGTGGTCCGAAGATCATCTCCACCGATGACTCCGAGGTGACCGTGCTCGTGGTGCCGACCAACGAGGAGCTGGAGATCGCCCGCCAGACCCTGGCCGCAATCGAGGGCTAGTCCGCTTAAAACGCCGAGGCCGCGGAGGGGAAACCCTCCGCGGCCTCGGCGTTTTGGCCCGCTAGGAGGCCGGGGCGGTGCCGGTTTTCCGGATCCGGGTGCTGCCCGAGGCGCGGGTGCGCGGACGGGAGGCGAGCGTGGGGGTGGGGACGAGCTCGCGCTCCTCCTCGGCCGGTGCGTCCGTCTTTTCCGGGGCCCGATCGCCCGTGGGGGCCTTCTTCTGCGTGGACTTGCCGGTCTTCACCGGCTTGTCCGACGAGCCCTCGGACTCCGCGTCGCGCGGGGCATCCGGGCCCTCCACCTCGCTGCGAGCCTCGCGATAGCCGCCGTGGATTCGATCCAGCAGACCCTTCCAGGTGCGGTCGCGGATGAAGATGAAGTCAATCGCGATCATGGTCAGCGAGAACCAGGGCAGACCCATGGTGACACCGATGCCGATGTGGAAGCTCATGATCGCGATCAGCGCGATGATCCGGGTCGGGCGGGTGAGCAGCATCAGCGGGAAGCACATCTGCATGATCATCGATCCCACGGTGAGGAACGCCACCAGCGGGGCCCAGGTGGTGATCAGCTCGGTCAGGAACGGCCAGGTTCCAAACCGCTCGGTGGAGAGCGGATTGTAGATGGCGTACCCGCCGGACCAGGGGGTGCCGCCGGCCTTATAGAGCGCGCCGGACACGTACACAAACGACACCTGCGCGGTCAGGATCACCAGGACCAGGTTGTGGAACAGGTTGCTGATCTCGCGCGGCAGGATCCGCTGGGTACCGTTCTTTCTGCGGCGGCGAGCATCCAGGGACCAGCGTCCCGAGACATCGGCAAACAGGAAGAAGAACAGGGCGATGCGGTACATGTTGTCACCCTGGTCGCCGATCATGTCGTTGGCCTCGATGAAGCTGACCCACAGCACAAAGTAGATCGGCAGCACGATCTTGGTGCGCCAGCCCAGGATCACCAGGACCGCGAGCAGCATCAGCAGGACGTACAGTGCCGTGTAGGCGGCATCGTTGGTGATCGCATTGTGGAACGAGCTGAAGATCCAGATCTTCGGGAAGTCGCTCTTGATGTTGGCAACCTCATCGTTCCACACCGAACCCGAACCGAATGAGTACAGGCGGGTGCGGAAGTTTGTCAGCAGCAGGCCGAGGCCCGTGACTCCGAAGACGATCCGGGACACCGAGATGCCGTAGCGGGCCTTCTTGGAATCCAGCAGCCAGGATTCGGCGAAGTTCCATCCGCGAACCGGGAGGGAAATCAGCAGCTTCCAGCCGTCACGGATCAGACCCGCAAGCATGGTGCCGATGGTGCGCAGCCACTGCTGCGGGCTCAGGCGAACCTTGTCGCTCATTTGTTGATCCCCTCATACTGAGCGCGGAAAATGTCGCCGAAGGCCTGATCGGACTGGCCCTCCTTGGTCAGGTCGGCCCGCCAGCCGATATCGGCGATCTGTGCGGCGGGACGCTTGGCGTCGGGATTATTGCGTTCGGCAAACGGGATGACGTTGGTGCGGCTCACCCGGAACTGCACCCGGTCCGGGGTGCCCCATAGCGCGGTGGCGACCTGGGTCGCATAGGCCCGCGCCATCCGGTCGGCGAAGAGATAGTTGTTGACGGCGACGTTCTGGCCGCCCCCACCGAGTGCCTCGCTCATCCGAGCCTCGGAGTCGTCGCCCTTGAAGTAGCCCAGGGCCACGATCTTGCGCTGCTCGTCGGTCAGCGCGTCGTAGCGCCCCTTGACGGTGCTGGCAAGCTCGCTGGTCTGGATACCGGCGCGCGGGGGGAACAGGTTGTTGCGGATCATCGAGAGTTCCACGGCGGTGGCATCCACCCAGTCGTGGAGCTCGGGTTCGCCGCCATCCTTGGAAGCCCAGGCGCGAACTTCAAACTTATAGTCGCCATTGATCGGCTCGGGAGCAAAGACGCTCCAGGACTGGCCGAACATGGGGATCATGTAGCTGGTGAGCGCGTTGCCGGGGACAACATCGCGCAGGGGGGTGGGCGGGGCAATCCAGAGGAACGAGGCGAGGATGTGCCAGCCGGTGAAGAGAAGGGCCACAACGGTGACGATGCGGATACCAAGGGAACGGGGAGATCGAGTTTTTTTACCCATGGCTGGAAGCCTTTCGAGAAAACCTCGTGCCGACCGGGGACCCCGGCCGGCACGAGGGGGAGAGCCGGTGCCGGGACACTCAGGGTGTCCCGGCACCGGCGGGGGAGACTAGTCGGAAACCTCCTGTTCCCGACGGTCACGGGTGCGCACCTGGTGGGTCAGCATCGCGGCGCCGAGCAGGAGCACGATGGTCGCGCCACCGATCAGGAACCACGGTACGTCGTTACCGGTGCCCGGGAGCCAACCGCTGGAAACGGTGGTCGGCTTACCCGATGCGGTGGAGGTCCCGGCGTTCGCGGCGGTGGTGCCGTTCGCGCTGGTTCCGCTGGCCGCGGTGCTGGCGTTGACGTTCGCGTTCACATTTGCGTTCGCGTTCGTGTTCGGCGTGGCCGCCGAGGTGGGGGCGCTCGCCGCCGCGTTGCCGTTAGCCGCGGCGTCGCTGGAAGCGGCGGCAGAGGCGGTTGCAGTGGCGGCGGCGTTTGCCGCTGCCGACGCGTTGCCCTGCGCCGCTGCGGATGTGGCAGCATCGGTGTTCGCGGTGTTGTCGCCGTTGGCGGCGGCAGCTGCGGACACGTTAGCCGACGAGTTCGCTGCGGTGGCCGAGGTTGCCGACGCATCCGAGGATGCGGTAGCGGTTGCGGCCGACTGCGATGCGGCATTGGCGTTGGCGGTTGCCGCGGCCGATCCCTTCGCCGTGTTGTCCCCCTGGGCGGCGGCCTGGGCCGCTGCCTGAGCCGCGGCGTTGTTGCTGCCGTTGGCGGATGCCGATGCCGCTGCCGAGGCGGCAGCGTTGGCGTTCGCCGTTGCCGCGTTCGGGTTGGCCGCGGTGTCCGCACCGGCGCGGGAGTCTGCCGCCGGGTCGGCTGCTGCCGAACCGGAGGCGTCAGCGCTGGCCGTCGCGATTGCCGCGGCGGATGCCGCAGCGTTCGGGTCGGCGGTTGCTGCCGCGCTGGCTGCACCGTTGGTGTTTGCCGTGTTGTTGGCGTTGGCAGCGGCCTGAGCCGATGCGGTCGCCGCCGAGTTGGCGTCCGGTGCCGAGTTAGCCGAGGCATCCGCGGATGCCTGGGCGTTTGCTGCCGACTGAGCCGCCGCGTTGGCGTTGGTGGTGGCCGCGGCCGAAGCTGCCGAGGTGCTGTTGCCGTTGGCAGCCGCCTGGGCTGCTGCCTGGGCACCGGCGTTGTTATCGCCATCGGCGTTCGCCGACGCCGATGCCGAAGCGGCTGCGTTGGTGTTCGCGTTGGCGGCCGGCGGGTTAGCCGCAGCATCCGCGTTGGTGGATGCTGCCGGGTCGGCTGCCGCCGAACCGGAGGCGTCAGCGCTTGCCGTCGCGATTGCCGCGGAGGAAGCCGCGGCGTTCGGGTTGGCGTTTGCTGCTGCACTTGCTGCACCGTTGGTGTTCGAGGTGTTGTCCGCGTTTGCGGCCGCTCCCGCGGACACGTTTGCCGAGGCGTTAGCGGTGGCGGTGGCATCGGCCGAGGCGGTGGTGGCTGCCTGGGTGTTTGCCGCCGACTGTGCTGCTGCGCTGGTGTTGGTGGTGGCCGCGGCGTTGGCCGCGGTGTTGTTGTCACCGTCGGCTGCGGCCTGAGCTGCTGCCTGGGCGCCGGCGTTGTTGTCGCCGTCGGCGGTGGCCGAGGCCGATGCCGAAGCGGCTGCGTTGGCGTTCACGTTGGCATCCGCGGTGGCGGCTGCTGCGGTGTTAGCGGTGGCTGCTGCACCCGGGTCGGCGGCGGCGTTAGCCGTTGCCGTGGCTGCCGCGCCGGGATCCGCGGTGGCGGTTCCGTTGGCGGCGGCGGTGCTGGATGCGTTGGTCGACGCGGTTGCGATTGCCGCGGCGTTTGCTGCGGCGTTCGGGTTGGCGTTGGCCGCGGCACTTGCTGCACCGTTGGTGTTCGAGGTGTTGTCGCCGTTTGCCGCGGCCTGAGCCGAGGCGGTGGCGGCGGTGTTGGCGTCCGGTGCCGAGGTTGCCGAGGCATCGGTGGATGCCTGGGCAGTTGCGGCTGCCTGGGCTGCGGCGTTGGCGTTGGCCGTGGCCGCGGCGGTTCCGACGGCGGTGTTATCGCCGTTGGCCGCTGCCTGGGCTGCTGCCTGGGCGCCGGCGTTGTTGTTGCCGTCGGCGTTGGCCGAAGCCGAGGCCGAAGCGGCAGCATTCGCGTTGTCCGTGGGGTTACCCGAGGACGTGCTGGTGCCCGACGGGTCGGCGTTGACCGATCCGTCTGCCGCGGCGGTGCTCGATGCGTTGGCCGATGCAGTTGCGATTGCCGCGGCGTTGGCTGCGGCACTCGGGTTGGCGTTGGCCGCGGCGGAGGCCGCACCGTTGGTGTTCGAGGTGTTGTCCGCATTTGCGGCCGCTCCCGCGGACACGTTTGCCGAGGCGTTAGCGGTGGCGGTGGCATCGGCCGAGGCGGTGGTGGCTGCCTGGGTGTTTGCCGCCGACTGTGCTGCCGCGTTGGCGTTGGTGGTGGCCGCGGCGTTGGCCGCGGTGTTGTTGTCACCGTCGGCAGCTGCCTGAGCTGCTGCCTGGGCGCCGGCGTTGTTGTCGCCGTCGGCGGTGGCCGAGGCCGATGCCGAAGCGGCTGCGTTGGCGTTCACGTTGGCATCCGCGGTGGCGGCTGCTGCGGTGTTGGCTGTGGCTGCCGCACCCGGGTCCGCGGTGGCGGTTCCGTTGGCCGCGGCGGTGCTGGATGCAGTCGCCGAGGAGGTAGCCGTGGCCGCTGCCTGGGCCGCGGCGTTCGGGTTGGCGTTGGCTGCCGCCGAGGCGGTGCCGTTGGTGTTCGATGTGTTATCCGCGTTCGACGCCGCCTGCGCGGACGCAATAGCGGCCGTATCGGAGTTCGTCGAAGCGTTGGTGGATGCTTCGGCGGTGGCCGCGGTGCTTGCGGCCGAGTTGGCCGATGCATCGGAGGCCGCCGAGGCGGTGCTGGTGGCATCGGCCTGAGCCGCTGCCTGGGCTGCTGCCTGGGCACCGGCGTTGTTGTTGCCGTCGGCGTTCGCCGAGGCCGAGGCGGAAGCCGCGGCGTTGGTGTTCACGTTGGCATCGGCGTTGGTCGCGGCCGCCGGGTTGGCGGTTGCGGTTGCGGCTGCACCCGGATCCGCGGTGGCGGTTCCGTCGGCGGCGGCGGTGCTGGATGCGTTGGTCGACGCGTTAGCGATTGCCGCGGCGTTGGCTGCGGCATTCGGGTTAGCGTTGGCCGCGGCACTTGCTGCACCGTTGGTGTTTGCAGTGTTGTCGCCGTTTGCCGCGGCCTGAGCCGAGGCGGTGGCGGCGGAGTTTGCATCCGGTGCCGAGGTTGCCGAGGCATCGGTGGATGCCTGGGCGGTTGCGGCAGCCTGAGCCGCTGCGTTGGCATTGGCCGTGGCCGCGGCGGTTCCGACGGCGGTGTTATCGCCGTTGGCCGCTGCCTGAGCCGCAGCCTGAGCGCCGGCGTTGTTGTCGCCATCCGCGTTGGCCGAAGCCGAGGCCGAAGCGGCAGCATTCGCATTCACGTTGGCGCCGGCGTTGACGGCGGCACCCGCATCGACGTTTGCATCGGCACCCGTTGCGGTGGCCGTTCCGTTCGCGGCGGCGTTGGTGGACGCATCCGAGGACGAGGTGGCGTTGGCGGCTACCGAAGCCGAGGATCCGGCGTTCCCGTTAGCCGCCGCCGTTCCGTTGGCGGCGCTGGTGCTGTTGGCGTTCGAATCGGCCGCACCGACCGCCGAGGCGTTAGCCGCGGAGTTCGCGGCCGTCTGCGAGTTGGCCGAGGCTGCGGTGGACGCCTGAGCGTTCGCCGCCGACTGTGCCGCCGCGTTTGCGTTGGCGGTGGCCGCGGCGTTGGCTGCGGTGTTGTTGTCACCGTCGGCCGCTGCCTGGGCTGCAGCCTGGGCACCGGCGTTGTTGTCACCGTTGGCATTTGCCGACGCGGCGGCCGAGGCCGAAGCGTTGACGTTTGCGTTGGCTGCGGCACCGGGATCCGTGGCGGCGTTTGCCGTGGCCGCTGCACCCGGGTCGGCGGTAGCCGTTCCGTTGGCGGCGGCGTTGGTGGACGCATCCGAGGACGAGGTGGCGTTGGCGGCTACCGAGGCGGCTGCCCCGGCGTTACCGTTGGCGGCGGCGGTTCCGTTGGCGGCGCTGTCGCTGGTGCCGTTGGAATCGGCAGCACCCACGGCGGACGCGTTAGACGCGGAGTTCGCGGTCGTCGTCGAGGTCGCCGAGGCGGTGGTGGACGCCTGGGCGGTAGCGGCCGACTGCGAAGCGGCGTTGGCGTTCGGGTTGGCTGCTGCCGACCCGGCCGCGGTGTTATCGCCGTTTGCCGCGGCCTGGGCCGCTGCCTGGGCGCCGGCGGCGTTGTTGCCGTCGGCCGCAGCCGAAGCGGCGGCCGATGCCGATGCGTTCACGTTGGCATCCGCGGAGGCGGCTGCGTTGGTGTTCGCGGTAGCGGTGGGATCCGCAGCGGCGTTCGCGTTTGCGGTCGCCGTGGCGTTGGCGGTGGCGTCGGCTCCACCGGGATCATCCGCGGCTACGCGGACGCTCGAGGAGGCGAACCCGATCGAGGCCACGTTCCCCAGGATGGGAAGGAGCGAAACCCCCAGTGCACGCACCGTACGCGAGTTGGTACCCAGGTCACCGGTGCCGTTAATAGGGGCTACGGTGGGCTGTTCGTTCAGACGAATGGCCACGACCTGGTTGAGGACACCACGCAGAATCGGGTCCAGCGCGGCGGTGACCGGAGTCACCAACGCCTGAACCAGCGGGGTCAGCGCGGGACCGATAGCGGTGATCGTGGCACGAAGAGCCAGACCCAGGGTCCCGCTCACGATGGTTGCCAGACCCGCCAGGATACCGTTGGTCAGCGGTGCAATGATCTGCCCAACGGGCAGACCGACCAGGGTCAGCGAGGACGTGTCGATGGTCAGCGGGGTCGGGTCCAGACCGCTCAGCTGAGCGAGTGAACCGTTGATCGTGATCCCGCCGTTCAGCGCACATCCCACAAGCGGAACACACGCACCCTGAATCTGAAGCGACATCGTCACAGACAGCGCGTTGATGGTTTCCAGGGTGAGTTCGGTTACCCGCTGGGTGATTCCGGAGATGGTGTTGGTTACCCCGGTCACGATGGCATTAATGACCGGTGCCGAGAGCAGCTCGGTGTTCGGGGGCAGATTGTTGATGTCGCGGCCGTCGAGGTCGCGCAGGATCTTGGCGAGGTCAACGCTGATCGCGCCGGTCCCGACATTCAGCGTCACGGCGCCGCTGGTAATCGGCGTTGCGATGAGCTTCTGAACCACCGTGGCTCCCACGGTGTCGAGACCATTGATCGCCACGGTCGGTGTGCCTGTCACGCGAAGCAGCCCAATGTTCACGGGGCCGATCTGGCCCAGGTTGAGCGCGTTGATCACGCTCGCCACGGCACCCAGGATGTTTGTGAGCGCACCACCGGGGCCGACCAATGAGTTCAGCGTGTTCGTGGTGGTTTGCACGGTGGTTCCGATGGAGGTGGTGAGGTTACCAACCAGCGGGCTACGCAGCTGCAGACCCAGCTGGCTCAGCGCGTACTGGCTCGACGTGGTGGCCGGGCCGGTAGCCTCAATCCGCGAGGCAAGGGCACCAATTTCCAGTCGTGCCTGATCCAGCACCGTGTCGGTGAGACCGGTGACCTGGAGCTGACTGAACAGTCGGTGCAGGTCGATGTAGGCCGGAGTCAGGCCGGATCCGTTGCCGCCGCTGACCGCCAGGCTTCCGTCGGCCTGGATCAGGCCGGAGGATGCGATCGCATTGGTGGCGGTGGGTGCCGAGGCAAAACCGCGCAGGGTTCCCAGCTGGCCCAGATCGATCAGGCCGGTGCCGGGCGGACCGATCAGCGGAAGCTGAAGCGAACCCAGGCCGACGTTGATGGCACCGAGGGCCCCCACGTTCAGGGCTTGGGTGTTGGCGGCCGGTGCCGACGGGTTACCCGCGACGGCCGTGCCGAGGTCCGCGAGCGGAATCGCGGAGTTGAAGAGTCCGCTGCGCAGGAACTGGCCCTGAGCCTCGGAGGCATCATTGGGAAGCGCAACCGCGGCGTTTCCCAGCGGGACCGCGATGAGCGCCCCTAGGGCAACCCCCGCGGTGGCTGTCAGGAGCCGGTTGCGCGTTCGGCGCTTCCTCCAGCTCGGTGGTGCATTTGTTCTCATCGAAGAATCCCCTTATTCGGATGAACGGTGACGCACGCGTACCCGCGCACGTGCGGACAGGCTAGCAATCCGGAAATTAGCCGTCCAGGGGGTCCCCCGGGCGGGGGACGGGGTGAAAAACCGGGTGAAAAACCGCGTAATTATCGCGTGGTGATTAGGAAAACCGGGTGTCACACACGGGTGGCGTCCCCCGACTTGGGGTAACTTTTTCGACGCTATTTGCCACCCTGTGTCACGTTTTGATCCGGGAGGTTTCGCGATGTTACGCGGGGTTGAAAACCGTGCGATCACGGGGTTTTTGAGGTTTGCATGGCGAGGAGACCACTCGCGGTCGGGCCTCCACCCGAACACGAGCCCGCGGCCTAGACTGACCCCATGACATCGGCGGCAATTATCGGAAGTGGCCCCAACGGTCTCGCGGCGGCGGTGACCCTGGCTCGGGCGGGACTCGACGTCACGGTTTTTGAGGCCGCGGACACCCCGGGTGGGGGGTGCCGCACCGAGGAGCTCACCCTTCCGGGATTCCTGCATGACTGGGGCTCGGCGGTGCATCCGATGGCGATGACCTCCCCGTTCTTCCAGGCCTTTGGGCTGACCGAGCGAGTGCCCTATGTGGTGCCCGAGATTTCCTACGCGCATGCGCTTGAGCCGGGGACCGTGGGCATCGCCTATCGTGATCTGGACCGCACCGCGGAGGGTCTTAGCGGCGACGGCTCGCGCTGGCGACGGATCTTCGAGCCCCTGGTGTCGCGGCTAGAACCCGTGGCCAACCTGATTTCGACGCCGCTGGGGAACGCCCCCGCCCATCCGATCCTGGCCGCGCGGCTGGGACTGTCGGTTCTCGCCGCGTCCCCGCTCGGGGAGGCGAGCGTGGGGCTGCGCTCGGAGGTTGCCCGCGCGATGTTTGCCGGGGTCGCGGCGCACGGTATCGGAAACATCCGTTCCCTGGCGCTCAGCGCCGTGGGTCTGATCCTCGCCGCCCACGCCCACGGTCCCCGCGGCTGGCCGGTCCCGATCGGCGGAGCGGGCGCGGTGACCGCCGCCCTGCTGGCGGATCTGGAAGCTCACGGGGGCCGCGTGCTCACCGGTACCCGAATCACGCATGCGGATGAGCTGCGCGGTTCCGACGCGATCATCTTTGATACCTCCGCACGGGACCTCGCCCACATCGCCGGGGACGTGCTGCCCGAGAAGTACTGCCGGAACCTGCGCTCATTCCGTTATGGGAATGGATCCGCGAAGGTCGACTTTGCCCTCTCCGAGCCCGTCCCCTGGCTGGATTCCGCGCTCAGGGACGCTCCCACCGTGCATCTCGGGGAGAGCGCGCGGAGCATCGCGCGCGCCGAAAACGCCGTGACGCGCGGAAACATGTCGGATCAGCCATATGTGCTGATTACCCAGCCCTCGAGTGTGGATCCCGGCCGTGCCCCCGAGGGGAAGGCCGTGCTGTGGGCCTATGTGCACGTCCCCGCGGGGAGCGATCTGGACCCCACCGACATCATCACCGCCCGGATCGAAAAGTTCGCCCCCGGGTTCCGTGACACGATTCTGGCCAGCGTGCACACCTCGGCCGCCCAGGTAGAGGCTCGCAACCCCAGCATGATTGGTGGCGACATCGGAACCGGGGCCACCGATCTGCCTCAGCTCCTGGCTCGCCCGGTCCTGGCCCGCGAACCCTGGCGAACCCCGGTGCCCGGCCTGTATCTCGGCTCGGCCTCGGTCCCGCCGGGCCCCGGCGTCCATGGTCGCGGGGGATTTGCCGCCGCCGGTGCCGCCCTGGCGGACCTGGGAATTCCGCTTCCGGACCTGGGATTTGGCTCCGGGCGTACCGTCTAGATCGGGAAATCCCGTTCCGGGGCTGGGATGGTCGGTGGTCCCCGATTAGACTGGGCAGGTGGTTACCGCTCTTTATCGCCGTTATCGGCCAGAATCTTTTGCCGAACTGATCGGTCAGTCTCAGGTGACCGATCCGCTGATGACGGCGCTGCGCACCAACCGCGTCAACCACGCCTACCTGTTCTCGGGGCCGCGTGGCTGCGGAAAAACCACCTCGGCCCGCATCCTTGCGCGCTGCCTCAACTGTGCCGAGGGTCCCACCGATACCCCGTGTGGTGTGTGCCCGAGCTGTGTCGAGCTCAGCCGTGACGGCGGCGGCTCGCTCGACGTGGTCGAGATCGACGCGGCGAGCCACGGTGGCGTCGAGGACGCCCGCGACCTGCGTGAGCGTGCGGTGTTTGCCCCCGCCCGCGACCGCTTCAAGATCTTCATCCTGGACGAGGCCCACATGGTCACGGCCAACGGCTTCAACGCGCTACTCAAGATCGTGGAGGAGCCGCCGGAGCACGTGAAGTTCATCTTCGCGACCACCGAGCCGGATAAGGTCATCGGCACGATTCGTTCGCGCACCCATCACTATCCCTTCCGGCTCATTCCGCCGGCACAGATGCTGGAGTATGTCGAGTCTCTGTGCGCCTCGGAAAAGATCGCCACCGAGCCCGGCGTGCTGCCGCTGGTTGTGCGGGCGGGAGGTGGCTCGGCGCGAGACACCCTGTCGCTGCTGGACCAGCTGATCGCCGGATCCGAAAACGACACGGTCTCCTATGAGCGAGCCGTTGCGCTGCTGGGATTCACCCACGGCGCGCTGCTGGACGAGGCCGTGGACGCGCTGTCGCAGCGCGATTCGGCCGCCGCCTTTGCCGCCGTGGATCGGGTAATCCAGACCGGTCAGGACCCCCGCCGCTTCGTCGACGACCTGCTTGAGCGCCTTCGTGACCTGATCGTGGTCGGGGCCACCGGCGATGCCGCCGCCTCGGTGCTGCGCGGGGTTCCGCAGGAGGACCTGGACCGGATGGCCATTCAGGCGGCCGCGTTTGGTCCCGCCGCCCTGAGCCGCACGGCCGATATTGTCAACGATGCGCTGGGTGAGATGGTGGGGGCGTCGGCGCCGCGCCTGCACCTGGAGCTGCTGGTGGCGCGCGTGCTGGTGCCCGGATCCGATGACAGCGAGCGCGGTGCCCTGGCCCGGGTGGAGCGCCTCGAGCGTCAGATCGTGACCGGCGGGGCGCTGCTCTCGGGCGCATCCATTGCCGATGTGCCCGGCGTGGGCGACCCGGCAACCGCCGGACTCAGCGGTGCCGACCTGGCCCGTGCCGCGGGCAAGCGCCCGGCGGCGCAGGCCTCCGACGCACCCGCCGCGGCGAACGCTTCGGCCCCGAGCGCTCCCGCGCCGCGGGCGGCAACCGTGCCCGCCCCGCAGTCGGCACCCGCGAGCCCGTCATCCGCGGGCTCGGCTCCCGCAACCCAGGTCCCCGCAACCCCGGCCCCCGCAACTCCGGCCGCGGCGGCCACCTCCGCGTGGTCCACCGCGAACATCGGACAGGGGGCGCCGTCGGCCCCCACCAGCGCCCCGTCGCCCCGCGCCGACGCGGCACCGGAGAGCGCGGCCCCCGAGACCGTCCCCCAGGCACCGGCCACACACGCCGCCCCCGCCCCGCGGGACCCCAACCGTCCCCTCGACTTCGCCCAGGTCCGCGACGCGTGGCCCGAGGTTCTGGACCACCTGGCCGCGGGCAAGCGGGCGTCCTGGATGGTCGCCAGCACCGCCACCGTGCGGGCGTTTGAGAACGACGTGCTGACCCTCAGCTTCCCCAGCCAGCTCGACGCCGAGGGCTTCCGTCAGCCGGCACCCAACGGTGAGGGGGTCAGCGCACACGTGCGCGCCTCGATCCTTGCGGTGCTCGGGGTGACCGTGAAGTTTATCGCCCGGATCGATGCGTCCCCGGCCCCCACGGTGATCCCGCCCGCCGTCATTCCGCCGGCGGCCTCGGTGGCCGCCGCGGCCGGGTCGACGGCCTCGGCTCCCGCGTCCACCGCGGATGGTGCCTCGGATGCTCCGGCCGACGGACCCGCCCGCTCGGCCGGCTACGCGGCGGCCCCCGCCAAATCCAACCCAGCCCCGGCCGCAGAGGCCGCAGTGTCGGCACCGGCCGCGCCGAGCATCGCCGACGCTCCGCCCACTCAGAGCACCGCGGCCGCCGAGAGTGCCGCGGCGAGCCCGGCGGTACCCGAGATGGTTCTGCCGGACGGGCTCACGCTGGGTCCGGCGGCAACCGGCTGGGCCGTGGCCGCGATTCCCGGATCCGCCCCGGCCGAGGGAACGACCGCTCCCGCGACGACCGCACGCCCGGCTTCCGCCGCCTCAACAACCACTCCCGCCGGCGGCGCCGCCACGACGGCACCGCCCGCGACCGCGCAGCCCGCGACCGCACCGGCGGCGGGCGCGATGGACGCCGAGGGCATCCCGTTCCCCGATGACAACGACGCCCCGCCGGCCGATGACGAACCGCCGTTCCCCGATCCCGGTGGCGGATTTGGCGGACCCCGCGAACCCCGCGGCACCCAGCCCGGTGGTGGCCAGCCCGGAAACAACCAGCCCGCAGCCTGGGCCCCGGCAGCCGTGATCCCTCCCGCCGCCGCGATCCCTCCGGGGGCTGCCATCCCCCCGGGTGCCACCAACCGCGCCCCGGCGGCACCGGGACGCTTCGCCGCCCTGTATAGCGACAACGCCCCCGCGGAGCCCGCCCTAGGTGGCCCCACGGTAGCCACCACCACCTCCGCACCCTCATCCACGACCCCGGGCGAATCGGCGACCCCCGGCGCACCCGCATCTGCCGGCGCATCCGCGTCCGCATCCCCGGCACCCGCCGACACGAGCGACCGGCCGATCGATGTGGGCTCGGACCCGCATCCGCCAATCCCCACCCCCACAGCGGCCACCGCGCCGCCTCGGGAGGCACCCACCGCCACCACGCGGTTTGCTCCGTCCTCGGGAAACCGCTACGGTGAGGCCGTTGTCCGCGAAATTCTCGGCGCGGTTTTCCTCGAGGAGCAGGCCTATATTCCGGCCACCCGCTTCGACCGCGGATAACATCCGGCACCCCACCGGAAAACGGCACGGCCAGCCCGTGCGGAGATAAAGGAACCACATGTACGAGGGAATTGTTCAGGAACTGATCGACGAGTTCGGTCGCCTGCCCGGAATCGGTCCCAAGTCCGCGCAGCGCATCGCGTTCCACATTCTGCAGACCGAGAGTGTCGATGTGGCACGGCTGTCCGAGATCCTCGGTCAGATTCGTACCCGCGTGCACTTCTGCGAGATCTGCGGCAACGTTGCCGAGCAGGAAACCTGCTCGATCTGCCGCGATCCGCGTCGTAACCAAACCCTGATCTGTGTGGTGGAGGAAGCCAAGGACGTGGTGGCGATCGAACGCACCCGCGAATTCCGGGGGCTTTACCACGTGCTCGGCGGCGCGATCAGCCCCATCGACGGTATCGGCCCGGATGACCTCCGGATTCGGCAGCTCATGCAGCGCCTCGCCGATGGCACCGTGGTGGAGGTCATCCTCGCCACCGACCCGAACCTTGAGGGGGAGGCCACCGCCACCTACCTCAGCCGCTTGCTCACCACCCTGGAGGTTAAGGTCACCCGCCTCGCCTCGGGCCTGCCGGTGGGCGGCGACCTCGAATACGCCGACGAGATAACCCTCGGCCGCGCGTTTGAGGGTCGCACCGTCATTGGCTAGGGCTCGCCGCATTTTCGAGGCGCTCACCACCACCCCGTGGTGCGTCTCGTAATATGCCGAGTTCGTTATTCAAGGCGATTTAGACTAAACATCCGGCGGGCCGTATGCCCGCACCATTCCCCAGGAGTATCACGTGAGCCTAATCGTTCAGAAATACGGCGGATCGTCGGTTGCCGACGCCGAGAGCATTAAGCGCGTTGCCAAGCGAATTATCGCGACCCGCAAGGCCGGGAACGACGTGGTTGTGGCCGTTTCGGCCATGGGGGACTCGACCGATGAGCTGATGGACCTCGCCCACGAGGTCTCGCCGATTCCCGACCAGCGCGAGCTGGATATGCTGCTCTCCAGCGGCGAGCGGATCTCGGTGGCGCTGCTGGCGATGGCCATCAAGTCGATGGGGCACGACGCCCGTTCCTTCTCCGGACCGCAGGCAGGTATGCGCACCGACACCCATCACGGGTCCGCGCGCATCGTCGAGGTGGATCCGGTTCGTCTGCGAGCGGCACTGGATGAGGGCGCGATCGTGATCGTGGCCGGATTCCAGGGTCTCTCCCTCGACACCGCCGACATTACAACCCTCGGCCGTGGCGGCTCGGACACCACCGCGGTGGCCCTGGCCGCGGCGCTGGACGCCGATGTCTGCGAGATTTACACCGACGTGGACGGCGTGTTCACCTCGGATCCCCGGGTGGTTCCGCTGGCGCGTAAGATCGACAAGATTACCGCCGAAGAGATGCTGGAGCTGGCCGCCAACGGCGCCAAGGTGCTCTACATCCGCGCGGTGGAGTTTGCGCGTCGTCACGGCGTCACCCTGCATGTTCGTTCATCATTTAGCAACAACGAGGGAACCCTCGTATACAACCCGAAGGAGGGTGACGAGATGGAACAGCCCATCGTCACCGGTGTCGCCACCGACCTGAGCGAGGCCAAGATCACCGTTGTGGGTGTCCCCGATGTCCCCGGTAAGGCCGCTCAGATTTTCAGCCTGATCGCCAAGACCGAGGCCAACGTGGACATGATCGTGCAGAACGTGTCGGCGGCGTCGACCGGTCTAACCGACATCTCCTTCACCCTGCCCAAGTCGGAGGCCCAGCTGGTGCTCACCGCGCTGCGCAACGAGCAGGAGGCCATCGGTTTCGTCTCGGTCCAGCACGATGACCAGATCGGCAAGCTCGCCCTGGTGGGTGCGGGAATGAAGGCCAACACCGGTGTTTCGGCCAAGCTGTTCCAGTCGCTGTCCGATGCGGGAATCAACATCGAGATGATCTCCACCAGTGAGATCCGCATCTCCGTGGTGACCCGCGCCGACTCGGTGAACGAGGCCGCCCGCGTGGTGCACTCGGTCTTCGGCCTGGACAACGACATCGAGGCCACCGTCTACGCCGGAACCGGTCGCTAACCGCCACCACCTCTCGTGTGGTGCGCCGGTCGATGCTATCGACCGGCGCACCGTCATATCCGTCACCATCGGATACAGGGCCTCCGCGCATCGCCGCCGAGCCATCCCCGCACCACCGCCGGGTGAGAATCCGCCCAGCCCATATTTTCGCAGCGTTACCGCTCGCTAGACTGAGCAAAAGCCAAAGGAGACACCGCAATGACCACTGGAGTACGCCTCGGTATCGTAGGCGCCACCGGACAGGTTGGCACCGTGATGCGCCAGCTGCTGCAGGACCGCAACTTCCCGATCGCCGAGCTGCGCCTGTTCGCCACCGCGCGTTCGGCCGGCAAGACCGTGCGCTTCGGCGACACCGACGTCGTGATTGAGGACATCGAGACCGCGGATCCCACCGGCCTGCAGATCGCCCTGTTCTCGGCCGGTGCCACCGGTTCGCGCGCCCACGCCCCGCGCTTTGCCGCCGCCGGCGTGACCGTGATCGACAACTCCTCGGCCTTCCGTGGCGACCCGGAGATCCCGCTGGTGGTTTCCGAGGTCAACCCGCACGCGCTGAACCACCTGCCCAAGGGCATCATCGCCAACCCCAACTGCACCACGATGGCCGCGATGCCGGTACTCAAGGCGCTGGACGCCGAGGCCGGGCTGACCCGCCTGGCGATCACCACCTTCCAGGCGGTGTCCGGATCCGGACTCGCCGGTGTGGCCGAGCTGGCCGGTCAGGCCCGGGCCGCCGTGGCCGATGAGAACTTCGAGCGTCTGGTGCACGACGGTTCCGCCGTGACCCTGCCCGAGCCCGCCGTCTACAAGCGTCCGATCGCCTTCAACGTGGTTCCGCTGGCCGGTGCCATCGTCGAGGACGGCGAGGGGGAGACCGACGAGGAGAAGAAGCTCCGCAACGAGAGCCGCAAGATCCTCGAACTGCCCGAGCTGCTGGTGGCCGGAACCTGCGTGCGGGTGCCCGTGTTCAGCGGTCACTCGCTCTCGGTGCACGCCGAGTTTGCCGGGGAGATCACCCCGGAACGCGCCACCGAGATTCTCGCCGGTGCCCCCGGTGTGGAGCTCAGCGAGATCCCGACCCCGCTGCAGGCGGCCGGTCAGGATCCCTCGTATGTGGGCCGGATTCGCGCCGACCAGTCGGCCCCGGCCGGCCACGGCCTGATCCTGTTCATCTCGAATGACAACCTGCGTAAGGGTGCCGCGCTGAACACCGTGCAGATCGCCGAGCTGCTCGCCGAGAAGCTGCTGGCCGACTAACGTTTGCCTGGAACGACCGGCGGCGGGGATTTTCCCCGTCGCCGGTCGTTGTATTCTCGGAGAATGCGCGCACCGAAATTCCCCCAGCCCTTCGCGGCAGATCCGCGCTCGGTCCGGGCCGGTGCACGCCCGCGAACGGGCCCGCTCACCCCCTCGCTGCCCGAGCACAACGGTCCGCTGACCGCGAGTAGCCGCGAGCGCGAGGTGTTCTTGACCCAGCTGCTGCTGGCGGTGGTGGTGCTGATCATCGTGACCGCCTCGCTGCTGCTGGATCCCGATGTGCTGCGCTCCCCGGTGATTCTGACCGGGGTGGGCCTGATCTTTTTGGCCACCATGATGGCGGCGATCGGGCGCTGGTCAAGCTGGCCGCGCTCACTGATCATGATCCTGCCGATGGTGGATATCGTGGCCATCGTGCTGATCCGCAACGGCGATGTGGCCCTGGGCGCGGGCCTGCTGCTGGTGTTCCCGGTGACCTGGCTGGCCGGGTACTTCGGGCGCACCGGCGCGATTGCCGGCCCGGCCTTCGCCTCGCTCCTGCTCTGGGTGATCGCGCCCGAGGGCCCGATGGGACTCCACGATCTGCCGCGCGTGCTGCTGCTGCCGATCACGCTGGTCTTCATCTCCACCGCGACCTATCAAAACACCCGTCGCAGCGCCGCCCAGCGGGCCCTGCTCACCCGCCAATCGGCGCTGATGACCCGCTCCTACGACGACGCCAGAATCCAGCAGGGCACGCTGGATACGGTCCTCAACGCGGTGCCCTTTGCCGTGGTCGCCTACGATGCCGAGGGAAACCGCGGACACCGCAATGAGGCGTTCCGGGTGCTCAAGCTGCGCTACGGCAGCCACAACACCGCGCACGCCGAGGGACGCCTGTTTGGGGCCGACCGGCGCACGATCCCCGATCCCGGCGACCTGCCGCTCGAGCGACTGCATCGCGGCGAGGAGTTCTCGGATCTGATCCTGTGGCTCACCTCGCCGCTGGCGCCCAGCATCGCCCTGGCGGTGTCGGGTCGTCAGCTGCCCGAGGGCGGATCGGTCCTGGTCCAGCGGGATATCACCTCCGAACTCCAGGCGCTGCGCTCCCGGGACGACCTGATCGCCTCGGTCTCGCATGAGCTGCGCACCCCGCTGACCTCGGTGATCGGCTACCTGGACCTGGTGCTTGATGATGACGGCCTGGACGAGAGCACCCGCAAGCAGATCGAGATCATCCTCGGAAACTCCGAGCGGATGCTGGCGATCGTCTCCGACCTGCTGCAGGCGGCGCGAGACTCCGACCAGGCCTTCGTGCTGACCCGCGGACACTGCGATCTGCGCGAGATCGTGGGGGAGGCCATCGCCTCGGCCGAGCCGGCGGCGGCGGACCGTAATGTGAGCCTGAGCATCAGCGCCCCCGACTCGGTTCCGATGAACGCCGACGGATTCCGCCTGCGCCAGGTGGTGGACAACCTGGTGAGCAACGCCCTCAAGTACAACCGCGACGGGGGCACGGTCACCGCCCGGATCGAAACCGATGATCACGGCGTCCGGCTGAGCATCGCCGACACCGGCCTGGGCATGTCCGACCAGGACCGCGCGCGGGCCTTCCAGCGCTTCTATCGCGCCGACGATATGCGCATTTCCACGATTCACGGGACCGGGCTGGGCCTGGCCATCTGCCGCGACATCATCGACCAGCACGGCGGATCGATCGAGGTGGCCAGCGAGCTGGGCATCGGCACGATCGTCACCGTAACCCTTCCCCACCACAGCGATCGGATCCCCGAATATGAACTTTGATGCGGCGACCCTGCAGCTGGTCAACGGCCTGATGGCGATCATCTGTGCGGTGCCGTTTGTGCTGCACACGGTGTTTCGGGGGCACGATCGTTCGGGGCTGTACTGGTCGCTGGGCTTCATGTCCGGGCTGGTGAGCGCCGGCTGCTACGCGGTCTCGGCGACGCTGAATGACGGCTGGATCATCCTGGCCGTGGCCAACGGCGCGTTCGCGTTCACCCTGGGTGCCGTCTGGAGTGGGACCCGACTGTTTAACGGTCGTCGCTCGCTGATCCAGCTGCCGATGCTCGGCGGGCTGATCTGCGCCGCCCTGGTTCCGCTGTTCTGGGCGGACCACGGGGTGTGGGCGGGGGCCGCCGGCTATATGGTCACCGTGGGAATCTTTGCCGGGCTGATCGGCTGGGAGGCGCTGCGTCCGCCGCTGCGCCGCAACGTGTATGCGCGGGTGTTTTCCACGGCGATGATCCTGGGCGGGCTGTACCAGCTGGATCGGGCGCTGGAGCTGACGGCCACCGGGGTCAAGACCATCGAGGGGAGTCCGCTCTACGGAAGCGCCACGGCCACGCTGGTGGTCACCGTGCTGCTGGTGATCTCCTCGATCTGCCTGACCGCGATCCGCGCCGAGCGTGATACCCAGCACCGTCTGGCCCCGACCCCGGGCGGGGGCGCCGTGAACTTCTCGATGGACGTGCTCTCGGCCCCGGCGTTTGTGGCCGGGGCGAAGGACCGGATGGTGCGCTCGCGCCAGCATGGAATCCGGGTCGCGCTGCTCCAGCCGCGTATCGACGGGCTCTCCGACTTCCAGGTCGCCTACGGTGCCTCGGCCGCGCAGGAGGCGATCCTGCGCTTTGTCGGGGTCCTGCGGGGCAGCGTCCCACCCACCGCGATCATCGGTCACCTGGGCGAGGGACACTTCGCCGTGCTGGCCATGATGGATGAGGTCACCACGGGGCGCGATGTGGCCCGCGGCATCCTCACGACCCTCGCCGAAACCCCGCTGGCCCCCGAGCGCGGGCTGCGGATGAGCGCGAGTGTGGGGGTGGCCGAGCAGGCCGAACCCGGGGTCGAGTGGGACATTCTCTGGGGCGCGGTGAACGAGCGCCTCGCCGCGGCGCGTGCCGACGCGGGAAACGTGATCGCCGAGGTGCGGGTTGCCCGGGACGGTTCGCGGGTTGATGCATTGGGGCATAAGCTAGCCTCATGACGACTTCACAGCCGGTCGACGTGGCTCTTATCGGCGGCGGTATCATGAGCGCAACGTTGGCTACTCTTATCTCCCGGTTGCAGCCGGACTGGTCAATCGAAATCTATGAGCGCCTGGGCGATGTCGCCCAGGAGAGCTCCAACCCGTGGAACAACGCGGGCACCGGCCATGCGGCCATGTGCGAGCTGAACTACATGCCCGAGGCCCCGGATGGCACCGTCAATCCGGCCAAGGCGCTGCAGATCAACGAGCAGTTCCAGGTGTCCCGACAGTTCTGGGCGCACCTGGTGCGCGAGGGTGTGCTGCACGACCCGAACACGTTCATCAACACCGCCCCGCATATGACCTTTGTGCACGGCGAGAAGGACGTGGAATACCTGCGCAAGCGCTTCGAGGCGCTGCGCAACGAGCCGCTGTTCCAGACCATGGAATACTCCACCGACACGCGCCAGATCAACGCGTGGGCACCCCTACTGATGACAAAGCGTCTGGCCGGCGATACATATGCGGCCACCCGGATGAGTGCGGGAACCGACGTGGACTTCGGTGCGCTGACCCATGAGCTGATGGACGCCGCGGTGACCTCGGGCGCCAAGCTGCGCCTGAACCACGAGGTGCGCGGGCTGAAGAAGCTGGCCGACGGGACCTGGCGCATCCGCTCGCGTGATCTGGTGGGACGCACTCCGCGCGAGATCAACGCCAGGTTTGTGTTTGTGGGTGCCGGTGGATGGGCGCTCAAGCTGCTGCAGAAGTCGGGTATCCCCGAGATCAAGGGCTACGGGGTCTTCCCGATTTCCGGGGCGTTCCTGCGCACCGACAATCCCGAGATCGTCGCCCAGCACTCGGCCAAGGTGTACAGCCAGGCCGCGGTGGGTGCCCCGCCGATGTCGGTGCCGCACCTGGATGCACGCGTGGTGGACGGCCAGTCGAGCCTGCTGTTTGGGCCGTATGCCGGGTTCAGCCCCAAGTTCCTAAAAAACGGGAACCTGTGGGACCTGATCACCCAGCTGCGTCCGGGCAACATCATCCCGATGCTTGCGGTGGCCAAGGACAACCCCTCGCTGATCTCGTACCTGCTCAAGGAGCTGACGGCCTCGCGGGCCAAGAAGCTCGCCGCGCTGCGCGAGTTCATGCCCACGGCCGAGGCCAAGGACTGGCACCTGATCGTGGCCGGTCAGCGCGCCCAGGTCATCAAGAAGGATCCGAAAAAGGGTGGAATTCTGCAGTTTGGGACCGAGCTGATCGCCGCCGGCGACGGCTCGATCGCGGGCCTGCTGGGTGCCTCCCCGGGAGCCTCCACCGCCGTGCCGATCATGATCGATCTGCTTAAGCGCTGCTTCCCGAACGAGTACCCGGGCTGGGAGTCGGAACTGACCAAGATGATCCCGACCCTCGGCACCAACCTCAACGACGATCCCGACCGCGCCCGCGCGGTGCTGGCCGAGACCGCCGAGGTTCTGCAGATCGAACTCTAGGCGGGTGCGTGGGGCGCTTTCGACGCCCCACCATGCAACGCTGTGAGCGAGCCGGGGCATCGTATGCCCCGGCTCGCTTAGACTGGTCGAATGGCGAAACTGTATTTCCGCTACGGGGCGATGAACTCGGGTAAGAGCACCGCCCTGCTGCAGGCCGCATTCAACTATGAGGAGCGCGGGCACCGTGTGCTGTTGGCAAAGCCCGGCATCGACACCAAGGCCGATGGCGCGATTAGCAGCCGTTTGGGTGTGAGTCGGCAGACCGATTTCCTGATCGGTGGGGGCACCGACGTGCACGAGCTGTTCGCCCGCGCGCGCGGGGCCGAACCCGTCCACGCGCTGCTGGTGGATGAGGCCCAGTTCCTGGAAACCGCGCAGATCGATGCCCTGCTGGAGATCGCGCTGCTCGAGGACGTCCCGGTGCTCGCCTACGGCATCCGCACCGACTTCCAGACCGTGGCCTTCCCCGGCTCGCGTCGGCTGTTGGAGATTGCGCACAGCATCGAGGAGCTCAAGACCATCTGCCGCTGCGGGCGCAAGGCGCTCTTTAACGCGCGGATCGAGAATGGTCGCTTTGTCTTTTCCGGCGAGCAGGTGGTAATCGACGGCACCGAGGCCGGCTACGAATCCCTGTGCGGAAACTGCTATCTCACCGAGTGCGGCGGCAAGATGCCCACTCTCGTACGTGAGCTGAACGAAACGGAGCTGGGCCGATGAAGATTTCGGTTATCGGATGCGGATACCTGGGCGCGGTTCACGCCGCCGCGATGGCCACCCTCGGCCACGAGGTGATCGGCCTGGACGTGGACGCCGAGAAGATTGCCTCGTTGGCCGCCGGCCGGGCGCCCTTCTACGAGCCCGGGCTGCCCGAGCTGCTCGCCGCGGCCGGGGCAAGCGGGAACCTGCGGTTCACCACCGATCCCGAGCTGCTTCGCGAGGCCCGCGTGCACTTCCTGGGTGTGGGCACCCCGCAGGCCGCCGATGGTGGCGCCGCGGATCTGAGCTACCTCCACGCGGCCCTGGACACCCTGCTGCCCCGGCTCTCCCCGGGGGATCTGGTGGTGGGCAAGTCCACCGTCCCCGTGGGCACCGCCGAAACCCTGGTTGCCCGCGTGCGCGAGCGCGGGGCCGAACTCGCCTGGAATCCCGAGTTTCTGCGTGAGGGCTTTGCGGTTCAGGACACCCTGCGGCCGGACCGCCTGGTGTACGGGTTCGCCGCCGAGAGCCTGGTCCGTGAGGGCACCAGCGTGAGCGCCCCCGGGCGCGAGCTGCTGGACGAGGTGTACGCCGATGCCCTGGCCGCCGGAACCCCGCTCGTGGTCACCGACTTTGCCACCGCCGAGCTGGTCAAGGTCGCCGCCAATGCATTCCTGGCGACCAAAATTTCGTTTATCAACGCGATGGCCGAGATCGCCGATGTGACCGGCGGAGACGTGAGCGACCTGGCCACAGCGATCGGGTACGACAACCGCATCGGCTCGCGCTTCCTGCGCGCCGGCATCGGTTTCGGTGGCGGCTGCCTGCCCAAGGATATTCGCGCGTTCTCGGCCCGGGCCAATGAGCTCGGGGTGGGGGAGTCGCTGGGCTTCCTCGCCGAGGTGGACGCCATCAACCTGCGTCGCCGCGATCACGTGGTCGAGCGAGCCGAGGCGATCCTGGGTGACCTGGATGGGCGCCGGATCACGGTCTTGGGGTTGGCCTTCAAACCCGATAGCGATGATGTCCGGGATTCGCCGGCACTCGATATCGCGACCCGGCTGGCCGCACGGGGTGCGGTGGTCACCGCCACCGATCCGCAGGCGGTCGAAACGGCCCGTCGCCACGCGCCCGAGCTGAACTTCGTGTTCGATGCCGAGGCGGCCCTGCGCGGTGCCGAGCTGGTGCTGGTACTCACCGAGTGGTCCGACTTCAGAAACCTCGATCCGGTGGCCGCCGCGGCCCTGGTGGACGCGCCGATCGTGATCGATGGGCGCAACTGCCTGGATCGCGCCGCCTGGCGCGGCGCGGGCTGGGCCTATCACGGCCTGGGACGCCGCTAGGCGGCCCGCGCGATTCGCCGGGAACCCGGCCGGGTGTGATAGCGTGACACCCGAAAACCACGTGACACGGGGTGCCCTTCGAGGCTGAGATTACACCCGTCGAACCTGATCTAGCTCGTACTAGCGAAGGGATGTCGCGCATGTCGCGCACGCCAGAAAACCTTATTTCCCAGACCCAGACCGCCCTGGAGCGGGTGCGTGAAACCGCGCCGCTCGTGCAGAGCATCACCAATGCGGTGGTCACCAATTTCACCGCCAACGCGCTGCTGGCGCTCGGGGCGGCCCCGGCGATGTGTGACATCGTCGGCGAGGCGGGGCCGTTTGCCCGGATCGCCCAGGGCCTGCTGATCAACCTCGGAACCCCGGTGCCCGAGCAGCGCGAGGCGGCCCGGGAGGCCGTGGCCGCGGCAAACGAGGCGGGTACCCCGTGGGTGCTTGATCCGGTCGCAATCGGCGCGCTGCCGGTGCGTACGGCGCTCGCGCTGGAACTGCGCGAGCTGCGCCCCACCATCGTCCGCGGAAACGCCTCGGAGATTCTGGCGCTGGCCGAGGCCGGAGCGGGGGGCCGCGGCGTGGACGCGACCGACGGGGTCGAGAGCGCCCTGGATGCCGCGATATCGCTTGCCCGACGCACCGGCGGGGTCCTCGCGGTCTCCGGGCCCACCGACCTGATTACCGACGGGGAGCGCACCGTGCGCCTGTCCAACGGCCACGTGTTGCAAACCCGGATTACCGGGGGTGGATGCGCGCTGGGCGCGGTCCTGGCCGCCTTTGCCGCCGTGGACGAGGATCCCCTGGTGGCCGCGGTCGCCGCGGTCAGCACCTACAACATTGCCGCCGAGCTGGCGGCCGAGCGCGCACCACGACCGGGGAGCTTCCAGATCGCGTTCCTGGATGCCCTGGACGAGGTCCGGGCCGAGCACATCGCCGCCCGGATGGTGATCGCATGAGCCTGCCGCGACCCGACCTCTCGGTCTACCTGGTGACCGACACCGGCCAGCTACGCGCGGCCGGACACGACCCCGTGGGTGGCGTCCTGGCGGCGGTTGCCGGGGGAGTCAACACCGTGCAGGTGCGGGAGAAGGACGCCTCGACCCGAGACTTTCTGGCCTATGTGGAGGCACTGGCGGGAGCGCTGCCGACGCATGTGGCCCTGATCGTGAACGACCGGGTGGACGTGTTCCTGGCCGCGCGGGTTCGCGCGGCGCGGGTGTCCGGTGTTCACGTGGGTCAGGGCGATCTGCCGGTCACGGCGATCCGCTCGCTGATCGGGACCAATGCGATCCTCGGCCTCTCGGCCAGCACCTCCGAGGAGATCGCGGACGCGGCGGCCTCGGGCGTGGTGGATCACATCGGCATCGGACCGCTGCACAACACCACCACCAAGGCCGATGCGCCGGACGGGCTCGGTCACGACGCGGTCGCCCGCCTGGCTGCCGCTTCGTCGCTGCCCGCGGTGGCAATCGGCGGTCTGCGCGCCGCCGACCTGCCGATCCTTCGAGCCGCGGGCTTGGCCGGGGCGGCGCTGGTCTCGGCGATCTGTGCCGTGCCGGATCCCGAGGCCGCGGCCCGCGAGCTGCGCGCCGCCTGGAACGGAGCTCAGGCATGAGCGCGGATGCGGCGCGCGTGTTCCCGGATGTCTCACCCGTTGTCCCGAGTACCGCCGGGGTGCACCCGGAGGTCTCCGGTCCGGTCAGGGTGCTCTCGATTGCCGGCACCGACCCCACCGGCGGTGCCGGGATCCAGGCCGACCTCAAATCCATCGCCGCCAACGGCGGGTTCGGGATGGCCGTGGTCACCGCGCTGGTTGCCCAGAACACCCGGGGTGTGCGCGGTGTGCACGTGCCGCCCGTGACCTTCCTCCGGGAACAGCTGGATGCCGTGTCGGATGATGTGGTGATCGACGCGGTCAAGATCGGGATGCTTGGCGACGCGGCGGTGATCGACACCGTCACCCGCTGGCTGGATGCGGTCAAACCGCCCCTCGTGGTGCTCGATCCGGTGATGATCGCAACCAGCGGGGACCGGCTCCTGGCGGCCGACGCCGAGGCCGCGCTGCGCGGCCTGCTGTCGCGGGCGCATCTGATCACCCCCAACATCCCCGAGCTGGCGATCCTGGCCGAGGAACCGGTGGCCATCACGTGGGAAGATGTCCTGGCCCAGGCGGAACGGGTTTCCGAGTGCTATGCGGTCAGGGTACTCGCCAAGGGTGGACATCTGGAGGGTGAGACCGCCCCCGATGCCCTGGTGGACGCCTCGGGCAGCATTCCCGGCGGCCTGCGGGTCGTGGAGTTTGCCGGGGCACGCATCCGGACCGATAACACCCACGGGACCGGATGCTCGCTCTCGGCGGCGCTGGCGACCCGCATCGCCGCGGGCGGAGACTGGCTCGAGGCCATCGCCGAGGTGAAGCGCTGGCTGACCGAGTCGATCGGCCACGCCGATTCGCTGCACGTGGGCACCGGCCACGGCCCGATCTCCCACTTCGCCGGACTCTGGTCCCGCGGCGGCCTGACCACCGAGCGCACGGCCGAGGAGCATCTCGACCTGTGGTGGCGGGCCATCGCCCCGATCCGGCACCGTGCCAACACGCTCCCGTTTGTCGAGCGGCTGGGCGCGGGTACCCTCGATCGCGATGCCTTCACCTGGTATCTGGCCCAGGATGCGCTCTACCTGCGGGACTACTCGCGGGTGCTTGCCGAGGCCTCCAGGCTCGCGCCGACCCCCGAGGAGCAGGCGTTCTGGGCCGCCGGGGCCAACGGGGCGATCGCCGCCGAGCTTCAGCTGCACCAGGGCTGGCTGCCCGAGGACGAGGTGTTTAACACCCCGCCCGCCCCCGCGACCATCGCCTATGTGGATCACCTGCTGGCGGCAGCCGCCCGCGGAGACTACGCGGTGATCATCGCCGCGGTGCTGCCCTGCTACTGGCTCTACCAGGACATCGGAAGCCGCCTGGTGGCGCAGTCCCATCCCGAGCACCCCTACGCAAGCTGGCTGGAAACCTACGCCGATGAGGCGTTCGCCCGCTCCACCCGGTTGGCCATCGGATTTGTGGGGGAGGCCGTGCGGCGGGCCGATCCGGATACCCGGGGGCGCATGTTCGAGGCCTTTGAGCGAGCCTCGGCTCATGAGGTTGCATTCTTCGCCGCCCCGCTCGAGGCCCGGACCCTTCCCGGACACGCCGAATGACACACCCGGCGTGCACATTCCCCCGGGGGTGTGCACGCCGGAAAACCGCGGAAACACGGTAAAAATGAGCCGGTTGAGGGGGCCGTGGTCAAACTCCGGGCGAAAATCAGGTACTCTAATAGAGGTCGCAAGATCACCATCGGGGTGTGGCGCAGCTTGGTAGCGCGCTTCGTTCGGGACGAAGAGGTCGTGGGTTCAATTCCCGCCACCCCGACAGATGGAAACATCAAAGCCGGTCAGAAAAATCTGACCGGCTTTTGTTTTGCCCGGAGTCTTCCCGCGGATGCGAGGGCCCGCGCATCACCACGCGCTACGCAACGGCGGCTCACTTGCCGGCGACCTGCTCCCGCCCTGCCTGCCGGTGCCTCACACGCACAAAGCCGCCCACATACATTTGTGTGGACGGCTGTGTGCGTGTCTGAGACGCCGGGGAAGCCTAGCGGGGAACCAGTGTCACCAGGGTGGCCTCGGGGCGGCAGGCAAAGCGCACGGGGGCGTAGATCGAGGTGCCCAGGCCCGCCGAGACGTTGAGGTACGCGCTGCGGAATGCGTGTCGCCAGAGGCTCAGTCCCTTGACCTGGCGTCGTGGGATATCACAGTTGGTCACCAGGGCACCTACACCCGGCACACATACCTGCCCGCCGTGGGTGTGGCCGGCCAGGATCACATCGGCCCCGTGGGTCACAAACGAGTTCAGCACCCGCTGATACGGGGCGTGAGCGACGCCGATGTGTAGCGCGGGGGACGAGGCCTCGGACTCGAAGGAGTCCGTGTCTTCCTGCCCGTCCAGCAGCCCGGTGAGCAGGTCGAGCCGGTCCCGTCCGATATGCGGATCATCAACCCCGAAGAACCCGATCCTGGTTCCGCGAATGGTGATTTCATCCACCCGGTTGTTGAGCGAGCGCCACCCCAGCGCGTCGGTGAAGAAGCGCTCCAGTCGCGGGGTATCGAGGTCCTTCGAGCGGCGGGGGGCGGAGGCACCGGAGGAGGAGGGGCCGCGGAAATACCGCAGCCAGTTCTTCCGAACCGGACCGTAGTAGTCGTTGGACCCGTTGACGTAGACGCCGGGGACGCCCCCGAACTCGGCAAAGGCCAGTTCGATTCCGCGAATGCCGTCGGCGTGACCGAGGTTGTCCCCTGTGTCCACCACCAGGTCGGGTTGTTCGGCGGCCAGCGAGCGGACCCAGGCCTGCTTATCGCGCTGCCAGGGTGCCATGTGGAGATCCGAGAGGTGCAGGATCCGGATCGGGTCGCTCCCCACCGGAAGCACCGGAACCTCGACCCGACGCAGCGTGAACATGCGCCGCTCGATCAGGCTTGCCCACGCAAAACACCCCGCGGCCGCGACGGCCAACACCCCCACCAGGGGAGTAATTCTGCCGGTCCGTCGGGCCATCGGGGTGCTCCTTGCTAACAGCTCTGCTTGGTTACGGTAATGGAGGCCGGCGTGTTTGCCGGGTTCACCATCGTGTTGGCGGCTGGGACCTGCGCGGTCACCTTGCCATCACCGGGTTGTGCGGCCGGGTCGGCCACACACTTCTGATCCACGCTGGTAAAGCCGAGACCCTGAAGGGCCGACTTCGCCTGATCACCGGTCATATTCGAGAGATCCGGAACACTCTTACCGGTGCCGTCGCTGGGACGGATGGTGATCGTGTTGCCGGTCGAAACGTTGGTTCCGGCGGCCGGGTCGGTGCCCGCCACCATGCCGGCGGCGACGCTCGAGAGCGTGGGGTCACCCACCTGGACGTTGAATCCGGCGGCGGTCAGCGCCGCGGTCGCGTCGGCGACGCTCTGGCCACTCACATCCGGCACGGGGCTCTGCTGGGTCTTGGTCAGCGAGGCATCGGGCTTCGGGAAGGCGTCTCCACCGAACTTGCCAATCGTGGCGGTGGTGATTCCGGCGAACGCCCGGAACTTGGCCTGGAAGGCGCTGGTTCCGTTTGCCTGCACGTTATACATCGACGACTTCCGTCCGGTGCCGGGCATGCCCTGCACGTTACCGATCCAGAACGAGGTCACGGCCTTGGTGGTTCCACCGGTGATCCAGGTGTCGTACGCGTCATCCGCGGTACCGGTCTTACCGAACTGCGGGGCACCGGGGACAACCGCGTTGGCCGCGGTACCACCGGGACCAAATACTGCCTGCATGGCATAGGCCGCGGTGTTGGCAACTTCGGGGGTGACCGCCTGGTCGCAGCTCGACTTCGGCACGGCCATGTCCTTGCCGCCCGGGCCCACGATCTTGTCGATCGCGACCGGGGTGCAGAACTTGCCCTGAGCGGCGATTCCCGCGAACGCGCTGGCCATGGTCAGCGGGGCGATTTCGTTTGCACCGAGGACCGAGGAGGGCAGCTTGGAGAGCTCGCCACCGTCTGCACGGTGCACGCCGAGGGACTGAGCGGTCTTGCGGATGTCGCAGAGGTCCAGCTTGCTGGCCATGTTGACAAACGCGGTGTTCACCGAGCGTCGGGTCGCCTCATACGGGGTGATCCGGCCCGAGCCACTGCCGTCATAGTTCTGCGGGTTCCACGGTGCCGTGGTCATCTTCCCGCCTGGAACACAGCTGTCATCCCATTTGACGTAGGACTGCCGGCTGGCATCCACCGTGTCGTTGAGCGACTTGCCGGACTTCAGCCAGTCCAGCAGCACAAATACCTTGTACTGCGAACCCACCTGGAATCCGTTGGAGCCACCGTAGTTGTAGTCGGTGTTGTAGTTGATGCTGGTGTGCGAGCGGCTCGATTCGCCCACCTGCTGGTCCTCGGAGAAGGTCTTGTTCTGAACCATCGCCAGCACGCGGCCGGTGCCGGGCTGCACGGTGGAAGCCGCGGCGCCCAGCTCTACGTTGGGCTTCTCCTCGGGAACCCAGCGGTCCATCGCGGCCTGAGCGGCGTTCTGGATGTCGAGGTCGAGGGTGGTGTACACGTCCATACCGCCACGGCGCAGGGTTGCGCGGCGGTCATCGAGGCTCACGCCGAATTCGGGGCTGTTCAGGATGATGTTCTGCACGTAGTTACAGAAGTAACCGGCGTTTCCGGCGGCCTGACATCCGGTGCTCGGCGGCTTGAGGTTCGGCTCAATGGGGCTCGCCACGGCCTCATCGTGCTGAGCCTTGGTGATCTTCCCCTCCTTGAGCATCTTGTCGATGACGTAGTCGCGGCGATCCTTGGTCAGCTTATAGCCGTTGGCGGCGCCGTTCTTCTCGCTGTCGGGACGGTCGATCCGCAGACCGTTGGGGTCGTTGATGGTCGCGATCAGCGTCGCGGCCTGCTGGATGTTGACATCCTTGGCGGACACACCGAAGTAGTACTGC
The DNA here is from genome assembly GCF_014522285.1 of Mycetocola sp. JXN-3. Taxonomy (GTDB): domain Bacteria; phylum Actinomycetota; class Actinomycetes; order Actinomycetales; family Microbacteriaceae; genus Mycetocola; species Mycetocola saprophilus. The sequence continues at coordinate 2,967,745 of NZ_CP041635.1, read as the reverse complement.
GAGGCGGCCTCGACACCGTAGGAGACACCACCGAAGTTGGCGATGTTGAGGTACCCGAGCAGGATCTGGTCCTTGGTGTACTTCTGCTCCACACCGATCGAGTAGCGCATCTCGCGCAGCTTACGCTCGGGGGTCTGGCGAATCGCATCCTGGTAGGCGGCGTCGCGCTGTTCCTTATTGGTGATCTGCTCGGCGTTCTGCACCAGCACGTTCTTCACGTACTGCTGGGTGATCGAGGATCCACCCTGGGTGCCGGAAGACTTCACAAAGTTGGACAGAACGGCACGGGTGGTACCGATCAGGTCCACACCGCCGTGGTCGTAGAAGCGCGGGTCCTCGGTGGATACCGCGGCGTCCTTAAAGTATTGGGAGACATCGTCCCAGCCCACCTGCTGGCGGTTCTGGTCGAAGAAGGTGGCCAGCAGCTGGTGGCTGCCGTCCGAGGCGGTCGCGTAGATGTTTGTACGCTCCATCGGCGGATCAATGTCCAGGAAAGCCGGGAGCCCATCGAATGCGTTGATCGCACCCTTGGTGGACATGCCGGTCACGGCGAGGGCGGGGGTGACCGCTGCGGTCACGAGGATCCCCGCGGCGACGCTGAGACCGATGAAGCCCATCAGGCCACCCAGGACACCGCTACCGGTACGTTTTTCTTGAGGCATAGGATTCAGTTTAAGTGACATTGCTGAAAGAATCCCTATCCGGGCCCCGAACTTCATACTATTTAAGGAGAAACATGACTCGCTGGGAGTACCTCACCACGCCGCTCATGATCCATAACACCGCCGCGATCCTCAATAACTGGGGCAAGCAGGGCTGGGAACTGGTTCAGGTGGTGAACGGACCCGAGGGTGGCCTGGTGGCTTACCTCAAGCGTCCGCTGGCCGATGAGGGGGCACAGGCATGAGTGTCATTGCCGACCGCCTCGCCGAGCTGGGCCTGAGCCTGCCCGAGGTCGCCGCACCGGTGGCCGCCTACGTACCTGCGGTGACCGAGGGTAACCTCGTCTTCACCTCGGGCCAGCTGCCGTTCGTCTCCGGCGCGCTGCCCGAGATGGGCAAGGTCGGCATAGGGGAAGGACTGGTCAGCCCGGAGATCGCCGCCGACTACGCCGGAATCGCCGTGCTCAATGCGCTGGCCGCCGTTCAGGCGCAGATTGGGTCGCTGGACCGGATCACACGGGTCGTGAAGATCAACGGCTTTGTCGCCTCGGATCCCGAGTTTTTCGGTCAGCCCGCGGTCATCAACGGTGCCTCGACCCTGATCGGTGAGATCTTCGGCGAGCGAGGGCAGCACGCCCGCGCCGCCGTCGGCGTCGCCGTGCTGCCGCTGAATGCACCGGTTGAGGTCGAAATCGTGGTGGCATTCGAGTAGCCATACCCGAAACACACCAGTGGCACCGGACCCACGGGTCCGGTGCCACTCGTTTTGGGGTGGGGTGGATATGAGATACGCGACTAGCGGGCGGCGACGTCCGCCGAGATGATTCGCATCACCGTGGTGTCCGCGAGTGTGGTGGTGTCTCCCACCTCGCGGCCCTCGGCCAGGTCGCGCAGCAGGCGGCGCATGATCTTGCCCGACCGGGTTTTGGGCAGCTCGGCCACCACGAAAATATCCCGAGGCCGGGCGATCGGTCCGATCAGGGTGGACACGTGTGACTTCAGTGCCGCCGAGACCGCCGCGTGGTCCGCGGTTTCCTCGGCCTGGCTCTCCTTGAGGATGACAAACGCGACGACCGCCTGACCGGTGGTCTCATCGGTGGCCCCCACCACGGCCGATTCGGCAACAAACGGATGGGCCACCAGCGCCGACTCAATCTCGGCGGTCGAGAGCCGGTGTCCGGAGACGTTCATCACATCGTCCACGCGGCCGAGCAGCCACACATCTCCGTCGGCGTCCAGGCGTGCGCCATCCCCGGCGAAGTAGGCGTTGGGGAATGTGCTCCAGTAGGTCTCGCGGAACCGGTCCGGGTCGCCCCAGATGCCGCGCAGCATGCTGGGCCAGGGCTCGGTAATCGCGAGCAGGCCACCGCTGCCCGGCGGGACCGGGGTCCCGTTTTCCTCAAGCACCGAAACCTCGATGCCCGGAAGGGGCACCTGGGCGCTGCCGGGCTTGGTGACGGTGACGCCGGGGAGGGCCGAAATCATGATTGCCCCGGTCTCGGTCTGCCACCAGGTGTCCACAATCGGGGCGGTTTTGCCGCCGATGACCTTGCGGTACCACATCCAGGCCTCGGGATTGATAGGTTCGCCCACGGATCCCAGGAGGCGGATGCTGGAGAGGTCCGAGCGCTTGGGAATCTTGCGGCCAAGCTTCATCGCCGCCCGGATCGCGGTGGGCGCGGTGTAGAAAACGCTGACCCGATACTTCTCGATCAGCTCCCACCAGCGACCGGGGTTGGGGGAGTCGGGGGTGCCTTCGTAGAGCACCTGGGTGGCACCGTTGGCGAGCGGGCCGTAGGTCACGTAGGTGTGCCCGGTGATCCAGCCCACATCCGCGGTGCACCAGTACACGTCGGTCTCGGGGTGGATGTCGAAGACGTTGCGGTGGGTGTAGGCGGCCTGGGTCAGGTAGCCGCCGGAGGTGTGCAGGATTCCCTTGGGGGCACCGGTGGTGCCCGATGTGTAGAGGATAAACAGCGGGTTTTCGGCGGGGAATGCCTCTGGTTCGTGCACGCTGGATGCGACCGGCACACGCTCATGCCACCAGTGATCCCGGCCCTCGGTCCACTCGATCTCGTTGCCGCCTCGGCCAACCACGAGGACGTTGCGGACGGTCTGCTGCGCGGGGAGGTCTCCGCGAGCAGCCAGCGCCGCATCCACCGCGGGCTTGAGCGGCGACACCTTGCCCTTGCGATAGCCCCCATCGGCGGTGATGATCAGGGTCGCCGCCGCGTCGTCCACGCGGGCGCGAATGCTGTCGGCGCTGAATCCGCCAAAGATCACCGAGTGGACCGCGCCCAGGCGGGCCACCGCGAGCATCGAGACGATGGCCTCGGGGATCATCGGCAGGTAGATGGCCACCCGATCTCCGGCGCGCACGCCCAGATCGGTCAGGACGTTGGCGGTGCGCTTAACCTCATCGGTGAGTTCCGCATAGGTGATGGCGCGGGTATCACCCGGTTCGCCCTCCCAGTAGAGCGCGATCCGATCGCCGTTGCCCGCTTCCACGTGCCGGTCCAGGCAGTTGTAGGCCACGTTGAGCGTGCCGTCCTCAAACCACTTGGCAAACGGTGGGTTTTCCCAGTTCAGTACCGAGGTAAACGGCCGCTGCCAGCTGATCAGGTCGCGTGCCTGATCCGCCCAGAACCCCAACCTGTCTGCCTGAGCGCGATCGTAGAGAGTATCATCCGCGTTTGCCTGCGCGACAAACTCCGGGGTGGGCTCGAATCGACGGGTTTCGGTGAGCAGATTATCAATCTGGGCATTCATGACGGCTAAATCGCTCCTTTGCGATGACGTGTTCCCACCTCGATGTGGGCCATGCACACACAGCGTACTCCGAAAATTCGGGTGCCCAGAACGTGTCCGAAGAATCCGTGAAAAAGTTTTTTTGATGTGGAATCCGTTGTGTTCCCCGGAATCATGCGGGAGACACCCTCATGTCCCCCGAACTGGTGTCATCCACTTGGTGGACAGGGGTCGTCAAATCGACGCCGAGGGCGTACACTAATTCCAGGCCGAAATTCTTATTTCGAGCGTGCAGCGCACAACGGATTCCCCCCAATCCAGTGTCGCTTGCGGCGGCATCCATTCCCCCCAATGGATGCCGCCCTTTTATTTTTCCCGACGGTGTTTTCCCCGTCCTGACGCGGATCCGCGGTTTTCCACAGGCGAGACTTCCCTCACGCGTAGTCCACAGAACGCGGCCCACGGGCCCCCTCCTGCGCCGCCAAACCTACGCTCGTGGCATGACCACACTCACCGAAGTCCCAATCCGTGATTCCCCGACCGTTGATGCGCCGGTTCTCGCCCCACCCCGTGACTCCCGGGCCCGCGCCTCGACCCGTGATCCTCCGGTGCATGATTCGGCGCTTGACTCGGTGCCTGACCCGGTGCTTGCCCCGGTGCTTGCCCCGATGCGCAAGCCTCACCTGGATACCTCCGGCGCCGCGAAGCGCGTGCCGCTCGCGCAGGCGCAGGATGAGCGGGCGCTCGATCAGCGGGTGAGTCTTGCCCGCCACTTCGGGGTCCTCTCCACCCCGCTGCTGCGGGCGGGGGTGAGCGATATCTTCCTCTCCGCGGACGCGGGCGCCTGGTACGACCGTGGGCAGGGCCTCGAGCCGGCCGATCGCGACATTCACCGGGAAGTTGAGGTGCGCGCCCTTGCCACGCGTCTCATCGCGCTCGGGGGCCGCCACATCGATGAGGCGGCCCCCTGCGCGGATGTCCGGCTTCCCGGTGGCGTCCGAGTGCATGCGGTCCTTCCCCCGGTAGCCGCGCACGGTACCCAACTCAGCGTGCGCGTTCCCGCGCTCACTCCGCTCTCCCTCGACACGCTGGCGGCCTCGGGATTCTTTGGACCCGGGGGTGAGCACGATGCCACCTCGCTCATCATCGATCTACTCAGGGAACGTCGAAACATCCTGATCAGTGGTCCCACGGGCTCCGGGAAAACCACTCTGCTCGCCGCGCTGATCGATGCCGCCCCCGATACCGAACGCGTGATCGCGGTCGAGGACGTAGCGGAGCTCGGCGTACGCCGTCGGCTGTTCATCTCCCTGCAGGCACGCCAGGCAAACATTGAGGGGGTCGGGCACCTGGGCCTACGGAGCCTCGTACGTGAGGCGCTGCGAATGCGACCCGATCGATTGATCCTCGGGGAGTGTCGCGGGGCGGAGATTCAGGATCTGTTCTCCGCCCTGAACACCGGGCACGACGGCGGCGCGGGCACGATTCACGCAAACTCGCTTGAGGATGTCCCCGCGCGGTTGGAAGCGCTGGGGGCATTGGCCGGGCTCGCGCCGACTGCCCTGGCCAGCCAGGCCGTGAGCGCGCTCGATCTCGTGTTACACCTGCGCGGGGATCGCCCCCGTGGGCTCGCCGCGATCGGTCGTCTTGAGCGCACTCCCGCGGGGGTGCTCGCGACGGTGCCGGTGTGGAGCGCGGCCCGATGAGAGCTTCCATCACCTCGCCTGCGGCGAGCCGTCAACGGAGGATTCGGCGAGATGTGTCCGCATATCACGATGCGTGTGCCGCGGATATCGAGCGACTCGCCGCCATGCTGGGTGCGGGGCTCGCCCCGGCCGCCGCGTGGTCCTACGTGACCGACCCCGGTCTGGCGGAGGATTTCGCTTCCGCGGGGAAGACGACGGAGGCACGGGCGGTGCGCCGGTCGATGATTCTCTGTCGCCCGCCCAAGCTACTTGGGGCATCGGGTCTCCGCTCCGGCAGCGTGCCAGAGCAGGCGGCCATACTGGCTGCGCTCGGCACGGGGCAAGACCCCGCCGCCGCCCTCCTGGCGGTCGGCGGGGCCATGCGGGGAACGGTCGGTCGAAGACCGGCGGCGAGGCAGCCGGATCGCGGCGCGGTCGGGATGGAGGTTTCTCTTCCCTGGGCGCGATTGGCGGCCGTCTGGTCGTTATCGGCGCAGACCGGGGCACCGCTCGCCGAGGGCCTGCGCGGCCTGGCCATGACCCTGCGCGAGCGCGCGCGTCTCCGACGAGCCTGCGACGCCGAAGCCGAGGGACCACGCTCGAGCGCCCGGCTGGTGTGTTCACTGCCGGTGGTATCAACCCTGTTGGGAGAGGCCCTGGGATTCCCGCTTCTCGATGCCCTCACCGGCACACGCCCCGGGCAGATTTTGCTTACCGTTGGTTTGTCCCTCAGCGCGGCCACCGCACTCTGGATTCGCGCCGTCGTGCGACGTGCGCTTCATGCGCCACCCGAGTCCGACGTCGTCTTCGACCTCACCGCGATGGCTCTGTCCGCCGGCCTTGACCCCGAGTCCGCTCGGGCCTGCGCAACACAGGCACTAACTCGATCCGGAGTGTCCGTCTTCGCAGCCGCCGACCGGGATCTTCGGGCTGCCCTCACGCTGGCCGCCCGGGTGGGGATGATCGCACATGACCTCTTGCGTGCCGAGGCAATGTCTCTCCGAGACCGGCGCTCCACGGACCTGCAGCGGGCGGTGGCCAGGTTGGGAACCCGGCTACTGATTCCGCTGGGGGCCGGGGCTCTGCCGGCTTTTCTCTGTCTCGGTGTCGCCCCGATGATGCTCACACTGCTGCGGGACAGTCTCGGTACGATCACCCTCTGAGCCCTGTCCGGGGTGGGTATTTCTGGGTTTTTCTCCTCGGGTTTGCCAATCGTCGGTAACCCATAGACACACTTCTACCCGGCCCATAGGGTGTGAGTCATGAAGTGGACGCAACCCTGGTACCTGGCCTATGCACTCGTGGGAATGATGATGCTTGGGGTCGCGCCAATCTTCATCCCACTCAGCGTGGAGGATGGCGGGAAAAACGGTGCCACCCTGGTGGGCCTGGTCGTTGCGGCGTTTTATGCGGGGGGATTACTGGCACCGGTATTGGGATCCCTGGCCGATCGCAGGGGAATCCAGCGCGGTGTATTCCTCTGGTCCTTCCCGGTGATGGCGCTGGCTATGGTTGGCTTTGGGCTGGGAACCAGCGTCTGGATCTGGGCACCCCTCGCCCTCATTTTTGGTGGGGCGGGCTCTCTCGCGGGAACCGTGGCCGGGCTCTTTATCGTTGAGGCACAGCCGATGAAGGAGTGGAACAACCGCCTGAGCTGGTTCCGGCTTGCATACGGCTTGGGGCAGGTTGTGGGGCTGATCATCGCCGCGCTCGCCGCAACGCAGCTGCGCTTTGGCTGGATTCTCTCCGCCGTGCTTTTGGCCACCGGGTTCTTCCTGGGACGGCGTCAACTGCCTCGCCTGAAGCCGGCCACCCCGCCGCCGGGTGCCCGAACGAAGGGATTGGCCGCACTCCTGCGGGGGAAGATCGGGGTCTTTCTGCTCACCTGGCTGCTGACCATGATGGGGGTCCAAACCTTTTTCAACGTGGTTCCGTTGGTCATGCGCGACTCATTCGCCGTGGATCCGTCAACATCGTCAATTCTGTTCCTCGTGGGTGCCGTCCTAGGGACTCTCTGCTATCCGCTTGCGGGATCAATCGCCAACCGAACGGGCCCCGGCGCGGTTCTCCTCGTGGGGGTTGGTGCCACGATTCTCGCGTTCGGGTCGATGGCGGTCGCCGCGTTGGGGGACATTCCAGGGAAGGCGGTAATCGGATCGATTGCCCTCATCGTGGCCGCCACTGCCTACTCGTTTGAGGTTGTTGCTGCCACCCTGATGGTCGTAAAGATCTATCCGGGCCCCGAGGGCTCGGCCATGGGACTACTCAACGGAATCATCGCCCTGGGTGCCGTGCTCGGTGCCCTCGTGCCCTCGTTCCTCGCGCAGGCATTTGGGTATTCCGCCCTCCCCGCGTTTGCCTGTGGGGTGCTGGTCCTCGCCGCCCTTGCGGGGCTTCCCCTCTATCGACGGTCCGTCTGGCGCGGCGCACCCGCCGCCGCTGAGGGGTCGAAGACTTCGCCCGCCACTTAGACGACGAAAATCCTTCGATTTTCGGATTTGGCCGCCAATTCTCACCGGTATCGGCGGGCAAGCAGGTTCCTCCACAGTGGGTGTTGCACCCGCGTTTCTCCACCGATCGGTTCGCGCCGTTCCACTCGTGTGTACCTCACACAAGACTGGAATCAACCAACCGAGAGGAACCACCATGAACATCACACTCGCCTCACCTAGCTCAGTCAGGTCTGCCAGCTCGCCCAGCTCAGTCGGCACACCCGGCTCACTTCACCCACGTAGCTCACCCGGCCCGACCGACTCTTCCGGCCTGACCGATTCTTCCGGCCTGACCGAATCTTCCGGCCTGGCCGATTCTTCCGGCCTGGCCTACTCTCCCAACCTGGCCTACTCTCCCGATTCGGCCCGCACTGTGCGGTCCGATCTCCCATGCGTACCGCTCTCGGTGCAGCCCCACGGTGTGAATGGCCCAGGGGTGCTTCGCCGTATTCGGCTTGTGGCTCGCGCGACCCGCATGCGCCGCAGGGCGGCGGCCCGCATTCAGCACTCACTGACCGATGACACCGGCGCGGTGACTGCCGAGTACGCCATCACCACGATGGCGGCGGTTGCCTTCGCCGGGCTCCTGGTGGTCATTATCCGCAGCGGCGAGGTCCGAGATCTGCTGACAAACCTGGTTCGTGCGGCACTCCAGATCCCGAGTTAGCCCATGGAATCCCAGAGCTCGGCCGTTTGTCATCGAGTCGCCCGGTATCAGCGCACTGGTTGTCTGGCCCACCGTCACTCGTCCGGGGACGACCATGTGCGCCTCGATCCGGCCCCGAGTAATCCAGCGATCCGTGATCGGGATGATCGCCGTCCTCGGACCAGGCGGAGGCTCCGGGGCGAGGAGGGGAGCATCAGCGCCGAATTTGCAATCGTCATGCCGGCCGTGCTGGTGCTGCTGGCACTGTGCCTCGGGGTTCTTGCCGCCGGAACTACCCGCAGTCGTCTCTGGGACGTCGCCGGACAATCCGCCCGCGCCTCGGCCCGCGGCGATCCCGAGCAGAGCATCATGGCGCAGGCTCGAGAGCTGCTGCCCGAGGTTGCAGTGAAAGTCGACTCACAGGCAAGCCTGGTGTGTGCCACCGCGGATATTCCGATTGGTGGTGTTGTCGGGCGGATGCTTCCGCTCCGGTTAGAGGCGCGGGTATGTACCCTCCCCGAGGACTAGCATCTGACACCCGTGCCCGTGGGGTTCGTTCGGAGCGCGGTTCGGGCACCGTCCTGGGGATGGCATTATTTTGCGTCCTGGTGCTGTGCGCGAGCCTGACTATTCCCACGACGCTTACGCTGGGGGCGCGTGCCGAGATGCGGGCCCTTGCCGATTCGGTGGCGTTGTCGGGTGCGCGAGTGCTTGCGGGGCTCGCACCGGGTGCGCCCTGCGAGGTCGCCCGGAGCATCGCGGAGTCGAATGGAGTTTCCCTGAGTAGCTGTCGACTGGGAGAAACCGATGTTCGGGTCACGGTGTCACGCATTGTTGGTGGGGTAAACCTTCAGGGCGTCTCGTCCGCGGGATTTCTCCTCGACGACACACGGGACTCAAGAAACTCGGCACGTGCCGTCGGCGAACACCCTATATAAGAGGTATGGGAGCGCTGGTCCGTACCTCCGTACGGCTCTCACCCCCGGGAACATGCGGATTCCCGGTGGGGGAGCCGAGGCGACATAACGGTGCCGGGAGGGCAGGGGAATGACCTCGACCTCGACGACGTTAGCCGTCGTGGAACCCTTCGAAATTCGCCGCCTCAACACACTCATGTATAAATAGGAGGATCATAGGGGTGTTCCATCAAGAGCCAATACGGCCCACACACGGTCTAGGTGTGTATGGTGTGCCTGACGAAAGGAGCCGGGTGTCCAACACGAAAAAGCTGGTCATCGTAGAGTCGCCGACCAAGATGAAATCGATCGCCGGGTATCTCGGAGACGGTTATGAAGTCTTGAGCTCGGTAGGCCACATCCGTGACCTTGCCGAACCCAAAAACCTGCCCGCCGACCTGAAAAAGGGTGGCATGGGCAAGTTCGCCGTGGACGTCGATAACGGCTTCGAACCCTACTATGTGGTCTCCGATACCAAGAAGAAGACCGTCGCGGATCTCAAGCGTGCGCTCAAGGATGCCGACGAGCTCCTCCTCGCAACTGATGAGGACCGCGAAGGAGAGGCCATCGCCTGGCACCTGCTGCAGGTGCTCAAGCCCAAGGTCCCGGTACGACGCATGGTGTTCCACGAAATCACCAAGGACGCCATCTTGGCGGCCAAGGACAACACTCGTGATCTCGATGTGGCCCTGGTGGATGCACAGGAGACCCGCCGCATTCTCGACCGTATCTACGGTTATGAGGTTTCGCCGGTGCTCTGGCGCAAGGTAGGCCCGAGCCTGTCCGCCGGTCGGGTGCAGTCTGCCGCGACCCGACTGATCGTCGAGCGGGAGAAGGAACGTCGTGCGTTCATCTCCGCCGACTACTGGGACATCGCCGTCCAGGTTGCCGCCGCCGAAGACCCGACCCGGTTTGAGGCTCGCCTCGTCCGCCTCGATGGCGAACGGATCGCCAGTGGTCGCGACTTCTCCGACCGCGGTGTCCTGACCGGCAGCGCCCGCCAGCTCGATGCCGCCAGCGCCGCAAAGCTTGCCGACGCGCTCCAGGCTCCGGAAACCATCACCCGGGTTTCCAAGCTGGAAACCAAGCCATATTCGCGTCGTCCGGCGGCACCGTTCACCACCTCGACCCTGCAGCAGGAGGCCGCGCGTAAGCTGCGTTTCTCCGCGCGTCAGACCATGAGCGTGGCACAGTCGCTGTACGAAAACGGGTACATCACCTATATGCGTACCGACTCGCCGTCGCTCAGCTCGCAGGCGATCAACGCCGCCCGCGACCAGGCAACCAGCCTGTATGGTGCCGACAGCATCCCGGACAAGCCTCGTCTGTACTCGGGCAAGTCGAAAAATGCCCAGGAAGCCCACGAGGCAATTCGTCCCTCGGGAGATCACTTCCGGACGCCCGCGTCGCTCAAGTCCTCGCTCAGCGGAAACGACTTCCGCCTGTACGAACTGATCTGGAAGCGCACCGTCGCCTCACAGATGGCCGACGCCAAGGGACAGACCGCGACCGTGACCCTTGCGGCCACCGTCGAGGGTCAGGAAGCCGAGTTCACCGCGAGTGGAACGGTCATCACCTTCCGTGGTTTCCTCCAGGCCTATGAAGAGGGTCAGGACGAGCAGCGCGGGGGCGACGCCGCCGCCAAGGAGGCCAAGCTTCCCCAGCTGACCGAGGGCCAGACCGTGGCGCTGGAAGAGGTTGAGGCCAAGGGGCACGAGACGACCCCGCCGCCGCGCTTCACCGAGGCCAGCCTCGTGAAGACCCTGGAAGAGCTGGGTATCGGGCGTCCCTCGACCTATGCACAGACCATCGCCACGATCATGGATCGTGGATATGTGAGCCAGCGCGGCCAGGCGCTTATCCCCACCTGGATTGCCTTCTCGGTGATTCGGTTGTTGGAGGAACACTTTGGCAGCCTGGTCGAATATGACTTCACCGCATCGATGGAGGGCGACCTGGACCGCATCGCCGCCGGAGAGCAGGACCGAACCGACTGGCTGAAGTCCTTCTACTTCGGAGGCGACAGCCGCGAGGGTCTGCGCCAGGTGATCGATAACCTCGGTGAGATCGATGCGCGTGAAATCAACTCGATCCACCTCACCGACAACATCACGCTGCGTATCGGTCGCTACGGCCCGTACCTCGAGGTGCGCGAGGAGGGTGCCGACCCCGAGGCGACCCCGCGTCGAGTCAACATCCCCGAGGACCTGGCACCCGATGAGCTCACCGCCGAGAAGGCACAGGAACTCATTGATGCACCCGTGCTCACCGACCGGATCGTGGGTGTAAACCCCGAAAACGGCAAGGAAATCGTCGCCAAGGACGGTCGCTTCGGACCCTACGTGAGCGAGGTTGATCCCGAACCCGAGCCCGAGGTGAACTCGGCCACGGGCGAGGTTATTGAGCCGCCCAAGAAGAGCACCAAGAAGGCCGCCGCGGCTCCCAAGCCGCGCACGGCATCGCTGTTCAAGAGCATGTCCCTGGACACGATCGACCTGGCCACCGCGCTCCAGCTGCTGGACCTGCCCCGCGTTATCGGCACCGATCCCGAAAGCGGCGAGGAAATCCTGGCCCAGAACGGCCGTTTCGGACCGTATATGAAAAAGGGCAGCGAAACCCGATCGCTGACCTCCGAGGACCAGATCTTCGACATCGATCTGGCCGGTGCCCTGGAAATCTATGCGCAGCCCAAGTACGGCGCGCGGCGCGCTTCCAGCGCGCTGAAGGAGTTCGCCGAGGACCCCGAAAGCGGAAAGCCGATCAAGGTTAAGGACGGCCGGTTCGGGCCCTACGTAACCGATGGCACCACCAACGCGACCATCCCCAAGGCCGAATCGGTCGAGGAGATCACGTTCGAGCGTGCCGTCGAGCTGCTCGCCCTCAAGCGAGCGAAGGGACCGGCAACGCCGCGGAAGACCGCGGCCAAGAAGGCCCCCGCCAAGAAGGCACCGGCGAAGAAGGCTCCGGCTAAAAAGGCAGCAACAACCAAGGCTGCAACAGCCAAGGCTGCGACCACCAAGACGGCAGCAACCAAGACCGCCGCAGCTAAGACGGCCACCGCCAAAACCAGCGCCGCCAAGACGACCGCGGCCAAGGCCAGCACGGCTAAGACCGCGGCCGCCACCAAGGCTCCGGCTAAGACCACCGCGACCAAGACCGCAGCTGCCACCAAGGCTGCCGCGGCAGATCCGGAGGCCTAGTGGCGACCCGGGGGCTGTTCATCACCTTTGAGGGTGGGGATGGCAGTGGTAAGACAACCCAGGCCGAGCTGTTGGACGCCTGGCTGCACGAGAGCGGGGCGGCCACCCTGCGCTCGCGCGAGCCGGGTGGCACCGAGGTGGGCGAGCAGCTGCGCGAAATCGTGCTGCACCACCGGGGAGAAATCTCATCCCGCGCCGAGGCGCTGCTCTATGCGGCCGACCGCGCGCAGCACATCGACACCAAGATTCGGCCCGCGTTGGAACGCGGCGAAATCGTGCTGCAAGACCGCTACATCGACTCATCCCTCGCCTATCAGGGTGCCGGTCGTGCGCTCGGCATCGAGGAGGTACGAGCGCTCTCGGTGTGGGCGAGTGGAGACCTCTGGCCGGATCTGACCATCCTGCTCGACCTCGATCCGGAGAGTGCTCGCGAGCGCCTCGACAGCGCCCGCACTCGTTTCGACCGGCTTGAAGCCGAAAAGAGTGCGTTCCACGGCCGCGTGCGCGGCGTCTTCCTCGAGCTTGCGGCGGCCGAACCCGCCCGCTTCCTGGTGTTGGACGCCACCCTCTCGATCGAGGAGCTTGCCGCCCGAATTCGTGAGCGAGTTTCGGCGCTGCTTGCCGCGTAGCACAACCGAGGGCCCGAACTCGGACCTGAATCCGATCAGCCGAACTCGATCTCGACCTCGATTTGAACCTCGGGCCCGATCCGTCGAACCTGAACCCAAACCCGAACGCACACGCGCGGGCTTGGTCCCGTGTGGCCCACGTTCGGTCCCGGCCCGGTAGGCTGGGAACATGTCGGTGTGGGATGAAATTGTGGGGCAACCCGAAGCGGTAGCGACGCTGCGTGCGGCCGCCGGGGGACCCTCGGACGGTGGCGACACCATGACCCATGCCTGGCTGATTACCGGGCCGCCCGGATCGGGACGCTCCAACCTCGCCTACGCCTTCGCGACCGCGCTGCTCAGCACCCGGGTGGACGGCGATGCGGACACGATCGCTCAGGTGGCCGCGCGCAGCCATCCGGACCTCACCGCCCTGTCCACCACCGCGATGACCATCAAGATCGAAGACGTCCGGGAAACCGTGCGCCGGTCGTATTACGCACCCTCGATTTCACGCTACCGGGTGGTCATCGTCGAGGACGCCGACCGAATGATCGAGCGCACCTCCAACACCCTGCTCAAGGCACTCGAGGAGCCTCCCGCGGAAACCGTGTGGATTCTCTGCGCACCCAGCGAGGCCGATCTCCTGCCCACCATCCGCTCCCGCGTGCGCTCGGTGCGACTGCGGACCCCCTCCGTCGCCGACATCGCCGAGCTCCTGCACACCCGCGACGGCATCGATCGAGACCTGGCCGAGCAGAGCGCACGCCTGGCGCAGAGCCACATCGGCATGGCTCGGCGTCTTGCCACCGATGCCGATGCGCGGGCCCGGCGCGAGGACACCCTGCGTGCGGTTCTGGATATCCGCGACGTGTCCGACGCCGTGGTCATGGCGCAACGCCTGGTAGAAATCGCCGGTGCCGATGCCAAGGCCTACACCGGTGAGCGGGACGAACAGGAGCGCGAGCGGGTGCTGCGCTCCCTCGGTGTGGAACCCGGGGGGACCATTCCGCCGGCGCTGCGGGCGCCGCTTCGCGACCTGGAAAACGACCAGAAACGACGGGCGAAGCGTGGCCTGATCGACGGGGTCGATCGGATCCTCACCGACCTGCTTTCGCTCTACCGCGACCTGCTAATGCAGCAGCTCGATCGGGTCGAGGGCCTGATCAACACCGAACTGACGCGCGAGATCCGTGAGGTGGCGCAGTCCTCCACCCCGGAAACCACGCTGCACACGATGGAGGCGATCCGGGAAGCGCGCGAGCGCATCGGGGCCAACATCACGCCCACCCTCGCCCTTGAAGCCATGCTTGTGACCGCGATCCGCTAACCCATCCGAGCCGCCCGGAGCGGACAACCCAAGGAGTCTCGTGCCTCGACCCAATCAAACCCGCCGCCGCGTGATGGGCACCCTTGCCCTGGTGATTGCCGCCGGGCTGACCCTCACCGGCTGCGTGACCGCGTTTCTGCCGAGCAGCACCGGGAAGGGCGCTCCCAGCCCGCTGCCCGCGACCGAGGTGGCCGAGAACCTGCGTTCCTTCTATGGCCAAGAGGTGAGCTGGCGAGAGTGTGGTTCGAAGCTCAGCTGTGCCGACATCAAGACCCCGATGAACTGGGAGGACCCCGGCGCCGGGGATCTGACCCTCAGCCTGGTCCGGTCGGCGGCGACCGGATCGAACCGGATCGGCTCGCTGCTGGTGAACCCCGGCGGTCCCGGTGGCTCCGGCGTGGAACTGGTCAAGGACAGCCTCGACTTTGCCGTGGACAAGACCCTGCAGTCCCACTTTGACGTGATCGGCTTTGACCCGCGAGGCGTGGGCGAATCCTCCCCGGTCAAGTGCCTCTCGGATCGAGACACCGATAAGTTCCTGTTTGACCCCACTCAGCCCCGTCCCGGTCAGGACGGCTGGCTCGAGGCGGCCCGTACCCAGGCCCGCACCTACGGTGAGGCCTGCAAAAAGAACACCGGTCCCGAACTGGAGTTCATCACCACCGTCAATTCGGCCCGGGATATGGACCTGATTCGCTCGCTGGTGGGCGATCCCAAACTTAACTATCTGGGATACTCCTACGGCACCTTCCTCGGGGCCACCTATGCGGAGCTGTACCCGAAGAACACCGGAAGGCTGGTGTTGGACGGGGCGATCGACCCGGCCGTGAGCAGCACCGAGGTCTCCGCGACCCAGGCCGCGGGTTTCGAAAGCGCGCTGCGGGCCTATCTGGCCGACTGCCTGACCGGGTCCAAATGCCCGTTCCGCGGGGACGTGGAATCGGCGATGAGCACGATCTCCAACCTGCTGGAATCGGTGGATGCCAGCCCGCTCAAGGGGAAAGATGGGCGCAAGGTCGGATCGTCGACCCTGATGACGGCGATCATCTTCCCGCTCTACTCCCCGAATAACTGGAGTGCCCTGAGCGACCTGTTCACCTCGGTCATGGCCGGGGACGCGGACTACGCCCTCTACCTCGCGGATATGTACTTCGACCGCGACGCCTCGGGGACATACACCTCCAACTCCAATGACGCGTTCAACGCCTATAACTGCCGGGACTATCCCTCCAACGATGACCCGGCGGTGATGGAGCAGGAGGCCGCGAAGATCGAGGCGCGGGCGCCCATCTTTGGCAAGTACATGAGCTACGGCGACGTGCTGTGCGCCAACTGGCCGTATCCCGACGGCGCCGAGCGTGGCCCGATTCACGCCCAGGGTTCCGCGGACATCCTGGTCATCGGCACCACCAACGACCCGGCCACCCCCTACGCGTGGGCGCAGTCGCTGGCCAAGCAGCTGGAGAAGGGTCACCTGGTGACGTATCAGGGCGAGGGGCACACCGCCTATAACAAGGGCAGCAAGTGCATCAACTCCACCGTGGATGACTTCTTTATCGACGGAAAGGTTCCGTCCTCGGATCCCCGCTGCCGATAGCGAGCATGCGGCGCGAGAACGATAGCGTTTCGCGGTGCGTGGCCGAGCAAACACTAACGGTGCGGGCGACCTCCCAGGGAGGCCGCCCGCACCGTTAATGCGAGCCGGGTTAGGCGGCCGGGGCGAAGCGAAGGATCGCAGCGACACCGGTATCGTCCGGCATATCCGCGGCCCGTACGGCCCAGACTCGGCCACCGCTGAGCAGCGCCCGGCGGACCACCTCGTCGATTACACCGTAGGCATCGGGGGAGTCCCTGCGATCCAGGACCACGGCGCCGGATTCCTCATCCACGGTTCCGGGCAGGATGTAGTCGATGTCCACCACCAGGGTTTCCACCGCCCCGAACGTGGCGGCCCGCGCGATGGTGTCGATCTCGGTGGAGGTGCGATCCGCCGAGACCAGCGCATCAAAGCGCTCCCGTTCGGCCGCCACCCGCTCGGCGTAGTAGCGGTCGAGGATTGGTCGCACCCGCGCGTCGAGGTCGGCGGGGCTCAGCGTGTCCGGGTTGCCCTCGATCACCTCGGAGCTGAGCGAGGGATAGCTGTTGACCGAGGGATAAATGCCCAGTAGGGGTTCGGTCGCGGCGAGGATCAGCGGGGTATTACGCCCGGTCAGGAACGGTCGAAGCGCCTTATCCACGGCGCGGGCATACTGGCGAAGGCGAACCTTCTTACCCTCCGACCCCTCGATCTTCCCGTTGGGGGAGCGCCCCGAGATCGAGGGCACCGCCAGGGCATCGATGGCGTCGGTGGGGAGGTTGGGGACGTCGAGCACGTGTGCCGGGGCGTCCGCGGTGACCTCGATCAGTCGCGCGGAGTTCTGCGACAGGGCCAGCACAAACGCGGTGTGCGGGAAGGTGACCGCGCGCAGCAGCGGCTTCAGATGGAAGCGGTCGGAGATTTCCACCGCGTTCGCCAGGTGATTGGGCAGTCGGTAGGTGCGCAGCGAGGTAGGGGTGATGTAGGCGGCGATGCTGTGGGAGAGGTGACGCCAGAAAAAAGCATCACCGAGCAGATCGTCGATCTGCTCGGTGAGTCCGGCCAGGATGTCGCGCCCCGCGGCACCCGAGTGTGTGGTGCGCAGCTGTTCGAGGGCGGCCTTGGCGAGATTTTCAAACTCGACCGGCGCGGATTCATTTTGGGCGGGAACCGGACTCGTGCGCATAAAGAGTGAGATGCTGCCGGGTTCACGCGCGGTGGCGAGGGTCACAATCTCGGCCTGGGTCGGAATATCGGTGTGTATCAACGGGGGTACTCCACTTCTCTCGAACCGGGGGCGATGAGGCGAATACAGGAGCCGCATTGCCCGTGTCCTGGCACTCTATGTTGACTGGCTGCTCGATACAAGACCCCGGCCTGGATCCATCGGTCTAAAGGGTGTAGACTAACGAGGTTCCCACGCGAGGAACGCCCGGATTCACCGGAAAATCACCCACAACTTTCGAAGGAATGGAAATCATGCAGCCGCTGAGTGAACGGGATATCCGAGCCGCATTCGTCAACACCAGCCAGAGCGAGCGTAAGGCGATCGCCCTGCCCGCCGAACTCGACCAGATCGACTGGGCGGCGCTGACCTACCTCGGCTGGCGTGACCCCAAATCGCCCACCCTGGGCTTCATGATCGCCGAGGTGGACGGGGAACCCGTGGGCGTTTTGCTGCGCCAGACCGAGGCGCGCACGCGCACCCGGCCGCAGTGCGCCTGGTGCGAGGACGTGCACCTCCCCAATGAGGTGGTGTTCTTCTCGGCCCGACGCGGAGGCAAGGCCGGACGCGCGGGAAATACCGTGGGCACCCTGGTGTGCGAGAGCTTCGAGTGCAACCGCAACGTGCGCGCGCTGCCGACCCTGGCCTATGTGGGCTTCGATCGGGATGCCGAACGCGAGCGTCGGATCGGGGTGTTGGCCGAACGGGTGTCGAGCTTCGCCCGTCGCATTCGAGACTCCGAGTAGCGTAAAAGCGCCCGGCGAGGATTCGGGCTAGGCCGTGCGAAGGACCTCGGCCACGGTCTCGGATAGGGCGTGGGCGAGGTCAAGCGCGAGCAGCGGTCCGCCGGCGGAGGCCCGCTCGGCGGCGAGGGCGTGCAGGTGGGCACCGGCTGCGGCGATCCGCGCCAGCGAGGGGACCAACTCCGTCGAACCGAAACCCGACGCCGCCAGCGCCCCGATCGCCCCAGCCAAAACGTCCCCGGTGCCCGCGCTGGCGAGCCAGGGCGTGGCCGCGGGAAGCAGGAGCGCCGCCTCCCCCGGAGCGGCCGCAACCGTGTGGGCGCCCTTGAGCAGGACGCTCACACCCCAGCGCTCGGCGGCGCAGCTGGCGGCCAGCTCGGGATGCGCCTCGATCCAGGCGCGCAGGCCCTCCGGGGTGTCGGGGATGCCCTCGTGACGTCGCTCATCCGGGTGGGCGAGAAACAGCCCGGCGAGTTCGCCGGCATGCGGGGTGAGGAGTATCCGTGCACCCGGGTGGTGCGCCACCAACCCGATCGCTCCGGCATCCAGGATCGCCGGGATCCCGGCTTCCAGGGTGTCGGCGAGGGCGCGCGCATCGGCCCCCTCGGAATCTAGCGGCTCCATCCCGGACCCGATCAGCAGTGCCTGCACCCGTCCCGAACCCAGCACCGCCTCGGGCCGCCGGGCCAGAACCGCGTGCCCCACGGAGTCCGGACCCACATAGCGCACCATCCCCACCCCGGTGTGCAGCGCGGCCTCGACGCCGAGCACCGCGGCACCGGGATAGCGCACCGATCCGGTCCGAATCCCGAGCACGCCGCGACGATACTTATCGTCGGTCGAGGTGGGAACCCGAATCTGCCGTCGGGTATCCGCGAGACTCCAGGGAATGCCGGTATCGGTCATGGCGTCCTCTCCCGTGCCGTGGCAAAAGCGTGTGTCACACACGCTAGCGCACCGGGTTGGTCTACGCCGGAATGCGGCGACGGCCGGAGGAAAAATCTCCGGCCGTCGCCCGGTGTGGGTCGGGGAGAGCCGACTCGCCCCGACCCGAGTGCCGGTTTAGCCGGCGAGGCCGCGCACGCGTACGAGCTCGCGACGAGCCAGGAAGAGCGTTCCCACTCCGCCGATGACCAGCAGCAGCGCGATCAGGGTCAGCGGACCCGCGGGAGCGCCGGTCTCGCCCAGGGCGCGTGCGCCGCTGGCCGAGGTGCCGGAGGCCGGGGTGACCGAACCATCCACGATCGGTCCGGTCGAGATCGGGGTGCCCACGCCGGGGGTACCGTCGGTGGGGTGTGCTCCCGGCAGGGTCACCGGGTGCAGAGCGGTGAACTTGCCCGAGCCCTCGGACTGGAACACGCGAACGTAGTCCACCAGCATTTCGGCCGGGAACCTGGTGTCCTTATCCGGGCTACCGGGCCAGTCGCCACCCACGGCGAGGTTCAGGATGATGTAGAACTCCTGGTCGAAGACCCACGCCTGGTTCAGGGTGTTCTCCACGTGGTCGCGGGTCACCGTGTACACATCGTGACCGTCCAGGCGGAAGGTGATCTTCTCGCTGTTCCAGTCGGCCGACCACACGTGGAAGTCCTTGCTCAGGTTGGTCTTGTCCGGCAGGGTGAATGCGCCACCCTGGCCACCCATGCCCGAGTATCCCGGACCGTGAACGGTTCCGTGGGTCTCCTCGGGGGCGTGACCGAGCACCTCCATGATGTCGATCTCACCGTTGGCGGGCCACGGGCGACCCTCCAGGAACGAGGTGCCCATCATCCAGAACGCGGGCCACAGGCCCTTGCCCTCGGGAACCTTGACGCGAGCCTCAAAGCGGCCGTACTGGGCGGAGACCTTATGCGAGGTGTTCAGGCGTCCGGAGGAGTAGAACTTGGCACCGTGGAAGTCCTCCACCTTGGCCTCGATCAGCAGGTTGCCCTTGCCATCGTGACGCACGTTGTTGGTGTCGGCGGTGTAGAGCTGCAGCTCGGCGTTGTTGTTGTCACCGGGGTTGGCGGTGTGGTCCAGGGTCCACTTCTTGTCATCCGCGGCGGTTCCGGCGGCGCCGTCAAACTCGTCGCTCCAGACCAGCTTGAGATTGTCGAAGTCGGGATCGGCGGGGCCGGCGGGCGGGAAGATCGGGTCTCCACCGGTGCCGTAAACGCGGAACTCGTAGAGGGAGAAGCCGTACCTATTGCCACCCCAGCCCACGGTGCGCTCGGTCATGTTGACCTGAACATAGCGGCCGGCGGTGGTATCGATGTTGATGACCTCCTTGCCTCCGGTACCACCCACGGTCTTATAGACGATGGTCCAGGGACCGGTGGGGGAGTCGGCAACCTCGATCGAGTACGACTTGGCAAAGGCGGGGTCCCAGCGCAGGACGATCTGCGAGATCTCGGCCCGGGCGGCGAGATCCACCTGGACCCAGGCGTTGTCGGACCAGTCCTTTTCGGCCACGGCCCAGCGGGTTGCCAGGTCCTGATCGAAGAGCTTGTCCGGGGTGCAGTCCACACACTGCGGGTCGTTCTGGCTCGAGGACGCGGTGCCGGTCTTCTTGTAGCTCAGCAGGACTCCGGGGCCCTCGCCCTCGCCGTGCTGCGGGGGCAGTTCTTCGCGCTCGGATCCGTACACGTTGAAGTGCCAGAGCGAGACGCCGAACTGGCTCGAACGCTCGGTCGAGGTCATGCGCACAAAGCGGGTGCGCGGGTGCTTATCGCTGGTGATCACATCGCGGCCGCCATCGCTGCCGGTCACCGACTCGTACGGGAACCAGGTCCAGCCGTTGAGTGAGGTTTCCAGGACGTAGCCGCGAGCGTAGGAGGTTTCCCAGTCCAGCTCAACGGCATCCAGCAGGTAGGTGGCGCCGAGGTCCACGGTGATCCACTGGCCATCGGCGGCCTGGCTGGACCAGCGGGTCTTGGGGTTGCCATCGGTGGCGTTCTTGGGGGCGAGGTCACCGTTTTCGGTGGTGGACGCGGAGGCCTTGGCATCGCGTGAGACCAGGGTACCCAGCTCGGTTTCTACCGGCTCGGTGGGACCGGGGGTGCCGGGGCCACCGGGGGTGGGTGTCGGGGTGGGGATCCCGGGCAGCGGGGCGCAGGAGTGACCCCAACCGTCCACGGTGTACAGCGAGATGCCGTAGTCGGATCCGCGCTTGTCACCGGTCACCTTGAGGTGGCGGATCGCGCCGATGTCGGCGAGGTTATCTAGGGTCTGCGCTCCGGCACCGGTTGCGGTGCCGGTGGCCAGGGTCTGCCAGGTCTTGTCATCGGTGGATCCCGAGACCGTGTACTCGGAGGCGAAGGCACCCTCCCAGTTCAGGTCCACCCGGTCGATGACGCAGGTCGCGGCCAGGTCGATCTGGACCGATTCGCCGTCGCGGTACTCGCTGGACCAGCGGGTTGCGGCGTTGCCGTCGGTGACGTTGGAGGCGGGGTTGTTGCCCTCGATTGAGGTGGCCTTGGCCGTTTTCCCCGCGGTCACAATTGTTGAGACCTCTGCGGCGGCAGCGGGGATCGCCAGTGCAAAGGTTCCGGTTCCTACCATGGAGAGTCCGAGTGCGCCGGCGATAACCGCTCGGACGCGGCTCGGTGGGGACGATAAACGCATCAACATACTCCTTCGTGTGTTGGTTCGCTCGCTGCTTGGGGGCGGCTCCGACCGTCGGAATTAGCGAGCGTTAACTTACTAACAGAACAGTAAGTATCCACACAAGGCAAATGTGTAAAATCACCCCTGAATGAGGGGTATGTGTTTGCTGATTAATCGCTGAGTGCCGTGACGAACCCGGTGTTCCCGGTGGTCGCCACCGCGATTCCCTCGCTGACCGCGCGTTTCGCATACCGAGCCTCGAGGGATTCGGCGGTTGCGGTGGGGTCGGTCTGCGGAATCGTTTCCGGCGAGAGCCCGCGCGCGCTGGCACCGGGCCAGATCACCGCGGTGACATTGTGGGTGGGCTCGGGGAGTTGGGCCCCGAGAATGACGAAGCGCCGGTCGAGGTTGGCCGAGGATACCCGGTCGATGGTATCGATTCCGCGCTCTCCCAGCAGCATGACCAGATCGGGGCGCTGGGAAAGCTGGGCGGAGACCAGATCGTCGGCCGATTGATCGGCGGAACCGGTCGGATCGCACACCGTCAGGGTGGCCTGGATCGCGGCAACGCGCTCGTGCAGGGCAGCGAGGAGCGCCGGGTGTTCGCTGCCGGAGCCGATCAGCAGAATGTGGAGTCCCGCGGGCACCGCGGCATCGCTCTCGGTTTCGGGGAGCGGGGCGACGGTGGACCCGGGTACCGGCCGGTGCGCATCCGAGGTTCGGGCGGGGGAGGGGATCTCGGTGGACAGCGGGCCCGAGCCGGACCCGGCGTCGGCGCTCGCCGCCGCCGATACGGTGGGAGCGGCGGCATCGGGGATCCCCGCGCACCCGGTGAGTGCGAGTCCCAGCCCCAGGGAGAGTCCGAGACTCAGCGCGAGTCTCCGGCTTTGGGAGAGTCCAAGGCTCGGCGCGAGGTTCTGGCCCAGGGGCAGCCCCCGCCCCCGCCCTAGCCCCCGTCTCGGGGCGAGATGCTTCATGCCCCGCGGAGTGAAACGGTGTACCCGGGGGTGGCGATGAGTGTCGGACGCGCTCGCGGCGGTAGTCGCGAGCGTAGCGGCAGTTGCAGCGGCGGTGCGGGGCTGGGGGTGCACGAGGTTCCTCCGGGGATCACACGGTGGTGACCGCGGGCTCGAGATTTGCTCGAGCCCGCGGTCACCGTTGGGACTACTAGGCGGCGTTTTCGCGTCGCAGGAGGCGAACCGCGGCACCCATGATCAGCAGCAGTGCGGCACCGCCGGCCAGGGGGAGCGTCAGGTCGGAACCCGTGTTGGCGAGATTATTGCCGTTGCTCGCCGTGGCACCGGCCGAGGCCGACGGGGTGGCCGAGGAGGACACACCCGCCGACGCGGACGGCGTGCTCCCCGGCTGGGTGGGATCGGTGCCCGGGGCGGTCGGCGTGGTGGTCGGTTCCGCGGCGGCCAGGACGGTGATCGTCCGGGTGAAGGTCGCCTCGTTGCCGGCAGCGTCGGTCACCGTGTACACCAGGGTGTACACACCGGGAACCCGGGTGTTCACCGATCCGGAGACGGTGATCTTCGAGGAGACATCGCCATCCTCCTGATCGAAGGCGGTGATCCCGGCCATCGGGTCAAAGTCCTCACCCGCGCGGATCTCGGATTCGGTCGGGGCGGTGATCACCGGGGCCGCGGTGTCCACGCGCTTCAGGGTGACCGAGTCGACCACGCTGTTTACGGGCTTCTCGTCGCCGAAGGCCTGGCTGCGCATGGTCTTGACGGTGATGGCATTGCGGGTGATATCGATCGAGGAGTAGTTACGCACCTTCTCCTGGTTGATGACCGAGGCCCACCAGGCGGTGGGGTTGGTGACGTTGTAGTACTTGGATCCACTGGCCGAGTTGGCGGTCACGTACAGGACCTCACCCGCGTTGGCGGTCACCTGAGGTGCGGCGGCGGCCTCGTCGGGGTTTGCGACCACGCCATCCTTGATCAGGTAGGTGCGGGTGTAGGAGTGGTCGTGTCCCTGCAGAACTAGGTCCACGCCGAGGTCGGAGATGACCTTGGGCAGCGCGGCACGCAGGTTGATGATCTGCGAGCTGTTCCAGTGCGAGGCCACCGAGTAGATCGAGTGGTGGAAGGCCACCACCTTCCAGGTCGCCTTGTCGCCCTGCTCGGCGACGGTCTTGCGCAGGAATGCCTCGTGGGCGGCGTAGTCGCTGCTGTTGGAGTTCAGCACCATGAACAGGACACCCTTGTGCATGAACCAGTAGTCGCCGCCCGAGGAGGTGGCCGAGGTGGCCTTGCCCGCGTTCGGGTCGAGGTTCGGCACGTTGTAGTGCTGCTCGTAGGCCTTGGAGCCGACGTCGTGGTTTCCGTTGACCGGGACCAGCGGGATCGAACGCAGCTGCTCGGGGGCGAGGAAGGACTCGTACTGTGCCTCGTTGGCGGCGGTCTCGACCTGGTCGCCGGCGGAGAAGAGCATTTCGGCGTTGGGGTGAGCGGCCTGGGCCACGTTCACGGTGTCGACCCAGCCTGCCTCGTCGTTCTTGGTGTTGCCGGAGGCACCGATCTGCGGGTCGCCGAAGAACAGGAAGTTGTAGGCGCCCGAGAAGGACTGGGTGCGGAACGAGTAGGTCTTGGACCAGCCGTTTGCGTCGCTGCCGACCCGGTACACATACTCGGTGTTCTCGGTCAGGCCGGTGATGTCGGCGAAGCGGTTGTACTCCTTGCTGGTGGTCTGGGCACCCTTCGCGGGGAAGGTGCTGGCGACCGCCGCGGGGAAGGCGTTGCCGGTCTGGGCGGCGCGGGTGGCGACCTGGGCGACCTGGGTGGTGTCGATGTCCGAGTACCAGGCGAGGCCGCGACCGGACTCGTTGGAGCCGACGCTCAGCACGATGTCGCTGAGCTTTGCCGGGGCCGCGGAATCCGACGGCGTGGGGGTCGAGGTGGGCTCGGGGGCTGCGGCGACCAGCGAGGTCAGGTCGAAGTAGATGTCGGAGCTGGCGGCACGGTCCTGGTACAGCGCCACCGCGATGGTGTTCTCGCCGGCCTTGAGGGCGGTGGCGGGGACGGTGAATTCGCGGGTCACCGGGTCGCCGGCATTCACGCCCGCGTACATCAGGTTGCGCTCGGACTCGGGGGCCGCCTCGATCTTGGCGTCGGAATCCTCGACCAGACCGGCAACCTTGGTGCCGTTGACAAAGATCTGGACGGCATCATCGAAGATGACGTTTCCGGTGAGCTTGGCGGTGCCGGCCAGCTGCTGGGCGCTCAGCTGGAAGCTGGAGCGGAAGTGGTAGGTCTTCACATCCGGGGCGGCGACGCCGTCGATGTACTGGTTGAGCAGGGTCGAGGCGGTATACGGGCCGATGCCGGTGGCCTTGCCGTTCTTGGCGCCGAAGCTGCCGGCGGCACTCTTCCAGGCGGTGTCGTTGAATCCGGCGCGGGTCCACACCAGGCGATCGGCGCTGCCCTCGGCGGGATCGGTGTTGTTTTCCGAGTAGCGCCAGGTGGTCGCGCTGGTCATCAGCGGGGCATCCGGGGCGGCGACCGCGGCGGTGGCGCCGACGGTTGCCAGTCCGGCCAGAAGCGAGAACGCGCCGAGGGTGGCGAGTGCGCGACGGGCGCGTCCGGGGCGACGCGAGCCGGGAAGGCTCTCGTGCGTGGGGGTGTCCATTTCTGTCTCCAGGTGTGAGGGGATGTGCGCGCGGGGCGGGGTTCCCCGGCATCTCGTGGAGGCTAACCATCGGGAGTTGAATGGGGATGAACGGCGGGTGACCCGACTCGAGGGAAACGGGGATTTTGACCCCTAAAAGGGCTAAGTAATCACCGCGACCATGCGGATGCTCGGAGTTTGCCGGAAGTTAACCCTGAATCTGCCGCGTTCGTTCGGCGCGTCCGTTCTGCCTGAGCTTCGTTATGTTTTCTCGGCCGCGGCCGACTACCAAACACTCGTTTTCAGACATCGGCCCGTGGTGCGTCGGGAAAGCGACGAGGATGGAGGCATGCGTACACGGTTTGGTTTTGGTCTGGCTCGCTCCGGGATGCTGGCGGGTGTTGCCCTCGCCGCGGCGGGAGTCCTGCTTCTCGCGGGCTGCGCGACCGGGCCGAGACCCGATGCCACGGCATCCGCGTCTGCCTCCCCCTCGGCGTCCGCCGATGCCCGAATCGCCTCCGAGCCCCCGGTTGAACCGGGAGCAACCGCGTCGCCCACCGAGACGGGGACCGACGGTGAGCGTCGAGTGGAATTCACGGTAACCGGCGATGCCGGATCCGCGCTGATCCGTAACGTGGTGGTCCGCGCCGATAACGATGCGGATGTCGATGCGACCGCGCGCGCCCTTCCCTGGAGCGACACCCAAACGCTGAGCGCCGAGGATGCCGCCGGGTTCCACAAGCTTGTGCTTTTCGCCAAGAACATCGACGGTTCCCGCGGCAACCTGACCTGCGAGATCCGGATCGACGGTGAGATCGTGGCCACCCAGCACACCACCGGATATCAGCCGGTTACCTGCCTGTATCTGTCCCGGTAATCGCACAATCACGCAAAACCCCCGATCAGGCATCCTGATCGGGGGTTTTTGTGGAGCCGCCTACGAGAATCGAACTCGTGACCTTTTCATTACGAGTGAAACGCTCTACCGACTGAGCTAAGGCGGCCGGAGGGTGCACACGCACCGTTCCGGGAACGAGCTTAGCGTCTCATTCGGCAATTCAAAAAACGCAACCCCGCCGATGTCGCAAAATTGCCCCCGATAGGATCGCTTCTATGGACGATCAGCAGACCGAGCCGGGAACCCCGACCATCGCCGAACCTCCGCGTAGGGTGTGGTGGCAGCGTCCGCTCCCGCTCGGATTGCTCGCCGGTGGGCTCGCGCTCGCGGTGATCGCCGCCGGTGCGGTTTCCGGTTCGATCGCCCGCACCCCCGATCCCGCACCCTCGTCGGCCGAGGCTGCCGCACCGAGCGCCGAGCCGACTCCGGAGGTTCCCGAGCGTCCGGTGCCGACCCAGACCCCGCCCGCATTCGCCCGTACCTGCTCGGTCGAGAACCTGATTCATGACCCTCGCCTGGGCACCTTCCAGGCGCAGGTGTACAACGCCGCCACCGGCGAGATTCTGTTTGAACGCGACCAGGACACCCCGCGGGCGACCGCGAGCTCGATGAAGATCCTCACCGCCGCGGCCGCGCTGAACGTGCTGGGTCCGGATTATCGAGCCTCCACCCGCGTGGTGAGCGGCCCCGACGCGGGCACGATCGTGCTGGTGGGCGGGGGAGACCTGACCCTGAGCCGGCTGCCCTCCGGAACCGAGCCCGTCTACACCGGTGCCGCACACCTGGACGACCTGGCCAAGAAGGTCACCGCCGCGCGCACCGCCGCGGGGATTCGCGAACCCGTGCGACGCATCCTGTTGGATTCCACCTACTTCGGCGGCCCCACCTGGGATCCCAGCTGGCCGGCCACCGAGCGGCGCGCGGGCTGGCTCTCGCACATCACCGCGCTGCAGGTGGATGCCGACCGCGCCGATCCCAAGGTGTTCCTCTCTCCCCGGGGGGAGGACCCGGTGGGCCGTGCCGGCGACGCCTTCGCCTCCTACTTCCCCGGGGCATCAACCTCGACGGGAACCGCGGGCGCCGGCGCAACCGAGCTGGCCAGCGTCCAGTCGGCCCCGCTCTCGGCGCTGATTCCGCTGATGCTGATCCCCTCCGATAACACCTTGGCCGAGATGCTGGGTCGACAGGTCGCGATCAAGATGGGAACCGGAAACACCTTGACCGCCGTGTCCCAGGCCATTCCCGAGGCGCTGAAAACATACGGGCTGGACACCTCCGCCCTGACCATCGCCGATACCTCGGGGATGAGCCCCAACAACGCGGTACCCCCGTCCTATCTGGCCGGTCTGTATATGAAGATTGGGGCGCGGGAGGGAAACCTCGGGTTCATTCGTGATGGGCTCGCGGTGGCCGGCCAGACCGGGACCCTGGGCTACAGCAACCGATTTACCGGTCCCAACGCGGTTGCTCGCGGTCATATCGTGGGGAAAACCGGGTCGATCACCAACGCCTATACGCTCGGGGGCTTCATCGACGCGGCCGATGGAAGCACGCTGACCTTTGTGATCTACGCCACCGGACGCGTCTCCGAATCCGCCCGGCAGGGGATCGACACGGTGGCCACCGGGTTCTACCGCTGCGGCAACGGGCTTTCAAACCACTGACCCGATTACCGCCGCCCGTGTTTCCGGCACGTAACGCCACGTTTTTGGGCTGGAAGCCGGAAGGCTTCGCCACTAGGGTGGTATCACCTGGCTGAAGGGGGACATATGTCTCGGGCGCTGCTGATCGTGGACGTACAAAACGATTTCACCGAGGGCGGTGCGCTCGCGGTTTCCGGGGGTGCGGCCCTCGCACGGAACGTGAGCAATCACCTCGACTTCCACCCGGGAGCGTATGCGCTCGTGGTTGCTTCGCGAGACTGGCATGATGCCACCAATAGCAATGGTGGGCACTTTGCCCCGGCGGGCGAGGCCCCCAACTTCGTGACGACCTGGCCCGTGCACTGCGTCGCCGACACCGATGGTGCCGACTATCACCCCGAGCTGCGCCTGCCCGCGGACACCGTGCACGTGTATAAGGGGCGGGGTATTCCCGCCTACTCGCTGTTTGAGGGTGCGGCCGGTTCCCTGGACGCCGCCGATCCGGCCGATGTGCGCGGCATCCCCGAGGTGCTGCGTGATGCCGGCATTACCACCGTGGATGTGGTGGGGATCGCCACCGACCACTGCGTACGCGCCAGCGCTCTGGATGCGCTCGCTGCCGAGTTCGATGTGCGAGTGCTCACCGACCTGGTTGCCGGAGTCGATGCCGACGCCAGCGCCCGAGCCCTCGAGGATCTGCGCTCGGGCGGCGCCTCCCTCGCCCACTCCGGTGAGGTGACAGACGCGTGAATCCCCGACACGGTTCGGACCGGCCCATCGATGAGAAGGATCCGAATCGCGAATCCGATCGCACCCCCACCCATGCGATCCCAATCATCACCCCCGAGATTCTTGCCGCCCACGCGGCGGCCGGCGCGCGGCCGGGTGCGGACGTGAGTGGAAAGTCTTCCGCGGGTGAGGCACCCGAGGGCGAGGCTGCCGCGGGCGAAGCTCCCGTGGAGGCCGCCCGTGCCGAGCCACTCACCCGGCCCGCGCACGATGCGCTCGCCGCCCGTGCCGAGTCACTCACCCGGCCGGCGGATGTCGCGCCCGCCGCGTCCACCGCCCCCGAGGAGCCCAGCACACCCAAAACCTCGGGCCACCGCGTGCCCGGTTCGCGTGTGCCCCGGTGGTTGCGGATCCTGCTCCCGGCGGTACTGATCATCCTCTGGATTGCCGGCGGCGCGATCGGCGGACCCTACTTTGGCAAGGTCAGCGAGGTCTCCACCAACAACCAGATCAGCTACCTCCCGGCCAGCGCCGACGCGACCAAGGTTGCCGCCGCACTGCCCGGATTCAGCGAGTCCGATGCGATTCCCGCGGTCCTGGTGTTTGCCCGGGATTCCGCCCTGACCGAGGCCGACCGCGCACTCATCTCCGAACGCGCCGCCGCGATCAAGGGCACCCCGGGCATCTCGGAGGCTCCGTCTCCGGCAATCTTTAGCGAGGATGGCAAGGCTGCGACCGTGTTCGTGCCGATCGACAGCGCCGATGCGAGCGATACGGTCTCGGCGCTCCGCACCACGCTGTCCAAGGACCTGCCGTCCGGCCTGTCCGCCTATGTCACCGGCCCGGCTGGCTTCACCACCGATCTGGTGGGTGCCTTCGCCGGGATCGATGGCCTGCTGCTGTTGGTCGCGCTCGCCGCGGTGTTTGTGATCCTGGTCATTGTCTACCGTTCGCCGCTGCTTCCGGTCCTGGTCCTGGCGGCCTCGATGTTCGCGCTGTGTACCGCGCTGCTCACCGTGTGGTGGCTGGCCAAGGCGAATATCGTGCTGCTCAACGGGCAGGTGCAGGGGATCCTGTTCATCCTGGTGATCGGTGCCGCCACCGACTATGCGCTGTTGTATGTGTCGCGCTATCGGGAGGCGCTGCGGGATCATCAGTCGCGCTGGGATGCCACGATGGTTGCGCTGCGCGGCAGCATCGAACCGATCCTGGCCTCCGGCGGTACCGTGATCGCGGGTCTGCTGTGCCTGCTGCTGAGCGATCTGAACAACAACCGCGCGCTGGGACCGGTGGCCGCGATCGGCATCCTGTTCTCGGTGCTCTCGGCCCTCACCTTCCTCCCGGCGCTGCTGCTGATGTCGGGGAGGGTTGCATTCTGGCCGCGAAACACCCGATTCGGCAGTGCCCATCCGGTGCTCGCGGGACCGGACGCCCGCGGATGGTGGCCGAAGGTGGGTCGCGCGGTGACCAAGCGTCCGCGCCTGATCTGGATCGGCTGCACCGTGGTGCTCCTCGCCGCCTGGATCGGGATCCCTCAGCTGAATGCCACCGGCGTTCCGCAGAGTGCGCTGGTGCTCAACGAGTCACCCGCGCGCGACGGGCAGAAGGTGCTCGCCGAGCACTTCCCCGGCGGATCGGGAAGCCCGCTTCAGGTGCTGGCCCCCACCGCTCGCGCCGCCGAGGTCATCGAAACCCTAAGCAAAAACGACGGCCTCGGTCAGGTGCAGGCGCTCGCCAGTGCCTCCCCGAGCGGAACTGCCGCAGCGACCGTGCAGAACGGGACGGCGGTGTTCACCGCCCCCGGCAATCCGGCCGCGCCGAACACCGTGGACGCGACCGTTTCCGACGGCCACATCCTGCTCCAGGCCACCCTGAAAGCCGAACCGGATTCGGATGCAGCCGAGAAGCTGGTCCGCGACCTGCGCACCGAGCTTGATGGTGGCAACGATCCGGTCCGGGTGGGCGGAACAACCGCGACCGCGATCGATACCAACGACGCGGCCACCCACGATCGCAACCTGATCATCCCGGTTGTGCTCGTGGTGATCCTGCTGATTCTGATGCTCCTGCTGCGCTCGATCCTGGCCCCGATCATCCTGATCGCCACGGTGGTGCTCTCATTCGGCACGGCGCTGGGTGTTTCGGCCTGGGTGTTCGACGGGGTGTTCAAGTTCCCCGGGGCGGAACCCGCGGTTCCGCTCTACGGGTTTGTGTTCCTGGTTGCGCTTGGCATCGACTACAACATCTTCCTGATGACCCGTGTGCGCGAGGAATCCAAGCACTTCGGCACTAGGCCGGGCATCCTGCGTGGGCTCTCGGTCACCGGCGGGGTGATTACCTCGGCGGGCATCGTGCTGGCGGCCACGTTTGCGGCGCTCGGGGTGATTCCGATCCTGTTCCTGGCGCAGATCGCGTTCATCGTGGCGTTCGGTGTGCTGTTGGACACGCTCATCGTGCGCTCGCTCCTGGTCCCCGCCCTCGCCTACGACATCGGTCCGAAGATCTGGTGGCCCAGCAAGCTCTCGCGCGAACCCAGCCCGCGCGAGGCGACCGAGTAGCCACGACGACCCGGCTTCCCTGGGGAAGCCGGGCCGTCTGGCCGAGTGCCTAGCGGTTCAGCCAGGCGAGCATGGCCTCGTTGACCTCGTCGGCGTGGGTCCAGAGCAGGCCGTGCGGCGCACCCTCGATTTCCACGTACTCGGCCGCGGGCAGGGCGGCGGCGAACGCGCGACCGGTTGCTTCGACAGGGAGGATGCGGTCGGCGCTGCCGTGCAGGATCAGGGTCGGCACGGTGATCGCCGGCAGATCGGCGCGGAAGTCGGTGCCCCAGGTGAGCGGTGCGGCGGCAGCGGCGATGAATCCGGCACCGGCGGCCACGTTCCAGCTGTCGCGGACGGCTTCCTCGCTGATCCGGGACCCGAGGAACTCATCCAGATTGTAGAAGTCGTTGTAGAACGCGGTGAAGTAGGCGAAGCGGTCGGCGCGGACGGTGGCCGAGACCTCCTCGAAGAAGCTCGCCGGTACGGCACCGCCGGGGTTGTCCTCGGTCTGGGTGAGGAAGGGCTCAAGCGAACCGAAGAAGCCGGCCTTGGCCACACGGTCACTCCCGTAGCGAGACAGGTAGCGGGCCACCTCGCCGCTGCCCATCGAGAACCCGATCAGGATTGCCCCGCGCAGGTCCAGGGACTCCATCAGCACGTTGAGGTCGGCGGCGAAGGTGTCGTAGTCGTATCCGATGCCGGGCTGACTCGAGCGCCCGAAGCCGCGGCGGTCATAGGTGATCACGCGATAGCCGGCGTCCAAGAGCGCAACCGACTGCTTTTCCCAGGACGTCCCCGAGAGCGGGTATCCGTGGATCAGGACCACGGGGATGCCGGTGCCCCGATCCTCATAGTGCAGCTCGATGTCGATGTTGTTTTCGGTGCCGACGGTAATGCGGGCCATGATGTGCTCCTTCGATTCCAATGCGAGAACGATCGTTCTCGCTGCTGAAATCGACTATAGAGAATGATCGTTCTCATTGCAAGTACAATGAATGCATGACCTCCGAATCCGTTGCCGAAACAATCATCAATACCGCCGATCGGCTCTACTACGAGCGGGGTATTACCGCGGTGGGAATGGCCGAACTGCGTGATGCGGCCGGGGTGTCACTGCGCCGCCTCTATTCGGAGTTCCCGGCGAAGGATGCGATTGTGCGTGCGGTGCTGGAGAAGCGGCACCAGCAGTGGAGCGACGGTGTCGAGGCGCGCATGGCCGAGGTGGGGGGCTCGCGTGAGCGACTCCTGGCCGTCTACGACTATCTGGCCGACTGGTTCTGTGAGGACGGCTTTCGTGGGTGTGGGTTCATCAACGCCTTCGGGGAGCTCGGGGGAGAGGACGCCGAGGTGCGCCGGATCGTCCGCGAGCACAAGGAGTCGTTCCAGCGTCGATTGGCCGAGATTGTGGATGACCTGGGTGCACCCACGCTTCTGGCGGCTCAGCTTGCGCTGCTGGCCGAGGGTGCGCAGACCACCGCGGCCATCGCCGGTTCGGGGGAAGCCGCGGGCCAGGCGCGCGCCGCGGCCGAGGTGTTGATCGACCATGCGCTGAGTGCCGCGTAGTGGTGCTCGCGAAAACATGCGGAAGTTGGGTGCGACACGCCACTATTCGGCCTCGATTTGCCCGTTCTGTGGAACCTGCGTAAAGTAATACTCATCACCCCAAAGGTGCGGCTCGCTAGAGCGGCCGGCCTCAAGCGGGATCATCCCCACACTTCAACACGCCGGACTTGTTCTGTGCTTGGTTGTGTGGCAGGATTGAAACTCATCCGCTTCACGGATGCCCCACTCACAATCTGGTTCTTTATCGGTTGTGGAAGCGAGTTTGTGAAGTGGTGTGGTGATGTGGTCACCCCTAGTTAGAAGCCATGTTTTTTGTGTGGCGGATGTGGGGAGTGTGTGATCCTTGAGAACTCAACAGCGTGCACAATGTCAAATGCCAAAAACCTCGGCATCACTTTTAGTGATGTGGAGATTCCTTTGGAAACATTTTAAACAAAACAAAGCAAGTCAGTAATGATTTGTTCTGTCAGTTTCAAACTCGTGGTGTTCACTCTTTTTCCGGGTGTTCATCACAAACAAATGTCCCGTTTCTTTTGAGGCGTGGAGATAAACATTTACGGAGAGTTTGATCCTGGCTCAGGACGAACGCTGGCGGCGTGCTTAACACATGCAAGTCGAACGATGAAGCTGGAGCTTGCTCTGGTGGATTAGTGGCGAACGGGTGAGTAACACGTGAGTAACCTGCCCTCCACTCTGGGATAAGCGCTGGAAACGGCGTCTAATACCGGATATGAATCTCCACCGCATGGTGGGGGTTGGAAAGAATTTCGGTGGGGGATGGACTCGCGGCCTATCAGCTTGTTGGTGAGGTAATGGCTCACCAAGGCGACGACGGGTAGCCGGCCTGAGAGGGTGACCGGCCACACTGGGACTGAGACACGGCCCAGACTCCTACG
The DNA here is from genome assembly GCF_014522285.1 of Mycetocola sp. JXN-3. Taxonomy (GTDB): domain Bacteria; phylum Actinomycetota; class Actinomycetes; order Actinomycetales; family Microbacteriaceae; genus Mycetocola; species Mycetocola saprophilus. The sequence goes on along the minus strand of NZ_CP041635.1, from coordinate 2,934,408 downwards.
GGAGGCAGCAGTGGGGAATATTGCACAATGGGCGCAAGCCTGATGCAGCAACGCCGCGTGAGGGATGACGGCCTTCGGGTTGTAAACCTCTTTTAGTAGGGAAGAAGCGAAAGTGACGGTACCTGCAGAAAAAGCACCGGCTAACTACGTGCCAGCAGCCGCGGTAATACGTAGGGTGCAAGCGTTGTCCGGAATTATTGGGCGTAAAGAGCTCGTAGGCGGTTTGTCGCGTCTGCTGTGAAATCCCGAGGCTCAACCTCGGGCCTGCAGTGGGTACGGGCAGACTAGAGTGCGGTAGGGGAGATTGGAATTCCTGGTGTAGCGGTGGAATGCGCAGATATCAGGAGGAACACCGATGGCGAAGGCAGATCTCTGGGCCGTAACTGACGCTGAGGAGCGAAAGGGTGGGGAGCAAACAGGCTTAGATACCCTGGTAGTCCACCCCGTAAACGTTGGGAACTAGATGTAGGGTCCATTCCACGGATTCTGTGTCGCAGCTAACGCATTAAGTTCCCCGCCTGGGGAGTACGGCCGCAAGGCTAAAACTCAAAGGAATTGACGGGGGCCCGCACAAGCGGCGGAGCATGCGGATTAATTCGATGCAACGCGAAGAACCTTACCAAGGCTTGACATATACCGGAAACGTCCAGAGATGGTCGCCCCGTAAGGTCGGTATACAGGTGGTGCATGGTTGTCGTCAGCTCGTGTCGTGAGATGTTGGGTTAAGTCCCGCAACGAGCGCAACCCTCGTTCTATGTTGCCAGCACGTAATGGTGGGAACTCATGGGATACTGCCGGGGTCAACTCGGAGGAAGGTGGGGATGACGTCAAATCATCATGCCCCTTATGTCTTGGGCTTCACGCATGCTACAATGGCCAGTACAATGGGCTGCGATACCGCAAGGTGGAGCGAATCCCAAAAAGCTGGTCCCAGTTCGGATTGAGGTCTGCAACTCGACCTCATGAAGTCGGAGTCGCTAGTAATCGCAGATCAGCAACGCTGCGGTGAATACGTTCCCGGGCCTTGTACACACCGCCCGTCAAGTCATGAAAGTCGGTAACACCCGACGCCGGTGGCCTAACCCCTTGTGGGAGGGAGCCGTCTAAGGTGGGATTGGTAATTAGGACTAAGTCGTAACAAGGTAGCCGTACCGGAAGGTGCGGCTGGATCACCTCCTTTCTAAGGAGCATCTGGCAACCATTGGTTGTCCAGGCGCCAGTTCTGAGCAAACGTCTCAGCTGGTAGCTCATGGGTGGAACATTTGATATTTCCGTGCTGAAAGCATGGTGTTGTTAGTACGCTTCTTTGGAAGTTGGAACAGAGCATTATGTGGAAGGTCGGGTGCACGTTGTTGGGTCCTGAGGGATCACTCAAGGCGGTAACGTCTTGTTGATACCTTCGGACCAAAGCTTGTGAGGCAGGAGTCGAACTTAGTGTTTGATGGTTTTACATGTTTTGGTATCGACCGTACGTTGAGAACTACACAGTGGACGCGAGCATCTTAAGAATTACATCTCTTCGGGGATGTGGTTCATGATAAAGATGATCTTTATAGATCATTGGTCAATTTCTGAAAAAGTTTACTTTTATTAGTTTTTTGATCGATTTTTATACTCATGTGATTTCAAATTTTTAAGAGCAAACGGTGGATGCCTTGGCATCTGGAGCCGAAGAAGGACGTAGTAATCTGCGATAAGCCTCGGGGAGCTGATAAACGAGCTGTGATCCGAGGATGTCCGAATGGGGAAACCCCGCCACGGGCTGCAAGGTTACGTGGTGACTCCCGCCTGAATATATAGGGCGGGTAGAGGGAACGTGGGGAAGTGAAACATCTCAGTACCCACAGGAAGAGAAAACAACAGTGATTCCGTTAGTAGTGGCGAGCGAACGCGGAAGAGGCTAAACCGGGCATGTGTGATAGCCGGCAGGCGTTGCATGTTCGGGGTTGCGGGACTTTCCGTAGTGATCTGCCGATCACTGAACATTAGAGAGCGGTATAGACGAATGGTCTTGAAAGGCCAGCCAGAGTGGGTGCCAGCCCCGTAGTCGAAATGCTGTAATCGTGTGGAGAGTATCCCAAGTAGCACGGGGCCCGAGAAATCCCGTGTGAATCTGTCAGGACCACCTGATAAGCCTAAATACTCCCAGATGACCGATAGCGGACAAGTACCGTGAGGGAAAGGTGAAAAGTACCCCGGGAGGGGAGTGAAATAGTACCTGAAACCGTTTGCTTACAAACCGTCGGAGCGCCCTTGTTGGTGTGACGGCGTGCCTTTTGAAGAATGAGCCTGCGAGTTAGTGATATGTGGCGAGGTTAACCCGTGTGGGGAAGCCGTAGCGAAAGCGAGTCTGAATAGGGCGATTCAGTCGCATGTCCTAGACCCGAAGCGAAGTGATCTATCCATGGCCAGGTTGAAGCGTGTGTAAGAGCACGTGGAGGACCGAACCCACTTAGGTTGAAAACTGAGGGGATGAGCTGTGGATAGGGGTGAAAGGCCAATCAAACTTCGTGATAGCTGGTTCTCTCCGAAATGCATTTAGGTGCAGCGTTGCGTGTTTCTTGCCGGAGGTAGAGCTACTGGATGGCCGATGGGCCTCACCAGGTTACTGACGTCAGCCAAACTCCGAATGCCGGTAAGTGAGAGCGCAGCAGTGAGACAGTGGGGGATAAGCTTCATTGTCGAGAGGGAAACAACCCAGACCACCATCTAAGGTCCCTAAGCGCGTGCTAAGTGGGAAAGGATGTGGAGTTGCAGAGACAACCAGGAGGTTGGCTTAGAAGCAGCCACCCTTGAAAGAGTGCGTAATAGCTCACTGGTCAAGTGATTCCGCGCCGACAATGTAACGGGGCTCAAGCACGCCACCGAAGTTGTGGCATTAATATTATGGTAGGCCTTCGTGGTCCAGCCGTATTGATGGGTAGGAGAGCGTCGTGTGGCCAGTGAAGCGGCGGTGTAAACCAGCCGTGGAGGCTACACGAGTGAGAATGCAGGCATGAGTAGCGAAAGACGGGTGAGAAACCCGTCCTCCGGAAGACCAAGGTTTCCAGGGCCAGGCTAATCCGCCCTGGGTAAGTCGGGACCTAAGGCGAGGCCGACAGGCGTAGTCGATGGACAACGGGTTGATATTCCCGTACCGGCGAAGAACCGCCCAAGCTAATCCAGTACTGCTAAACGTTTCGAAGCCGTTTTGATTGATCCCTTCGGGGTGAGACGAGGCGGGGACGCACGTGACCCGATCTGGTGCGGTTAGCGTATTAACAGGTGTGACGCAGGAAGGTAGTCGGTCCTAGGCGATGGTTGTCCTAGGCCAAGAGTGTAGGCCGAGAGATAGGCAAATCCGTCTCTCATATAAGGCTGAGACTTGATGGGGAACCCGTAAGGGTATGATCCGATGATCCTCTGCTGCCAAGAAAAGCATCGACGCGAGGTTCTAGCTGCCCGTACCCCAAACCAACTCAGGTGGTCAGGTAGAGAATACTAAGGAGATCGAGATAATCACGGTTAAGGAACTCGGCAAAATGCCCCCGTAACTTCGGGATAAGGGGGGCCTGGCGCGTGAACACTCTTGCAGTGGGTAGCGTGTTTGGGCCGCAGAGACCAGTGGGAAGCGACTGTTTACTAAAAACACAGGTCCGTGCTAAGACGCAAGTCGATGTATACGGACTGACGCCTGCCCGGTGCTGGAAGGTTAAGAGGAACGGTTAGCCGCAAGGCGAAGCTGAGAATTTAAGCCCCAGTAAACGGCGGTGGTAACTATAACCATCCTAAGGTAGCGAAATTCCTTGTCGGGTAAGTTCCGACCTGCACGAATGGCGTAACGACTTCCCAGCTGTCTCAACCGTGAACTCGGCGAAATTGCATTACGAGTAAAGATGCTCGTTACGCGCAGCAGGACGGAAAGACCCCGTGACCTTTACTACAGCTTGGTATTGGTGTTCGGTGTGGCTTGTGTAGGATAGGTGGGAGACGTTGAAGCGGACACGCTAGTGTTTGTGGAGTCGCTGGTGAAATACCACTCTGGTCATATTGGATATCTAACTTCGGACCGTGATCCGGTTCAGGGACAGTGCCTGGTGGGTAGTTTAACTGGGGCGGTTGCCTCCTAAAAAGTAACGGAGGCGCCCAAAGGTTCCCTCAATCTGGTTGGCAATCAGATGGCGAGTGTAAGTGCACAAGGGAGCTTGACTGTGAGACTGACAGGTCGAGCAGGGACGAAAGTCGGGACTAGTGATCCGGCAGTGGCTTGTGGAAGCGCTGTCGCTCAACGGATAAAAGGTACCTCGGGGATAACAGGCTGATCTTGCCCAAGAGTCCATATCGACGGCATGGTTTGGCACCTCGATGTCGGCTCGTCGCATCCTGGGGCTGGAGTAGGTCCCAAGGGTTGGGCTGTTCGCCCATTAAAGCGGTACGCGAGCTGGGTTTAGAACGTCGTGAGACAGTTCGGTCCCTATCCGCTGCGCGCGTAGGAAATTTGAGAGGATCTGACCCTAGTACGAGAGGACCGGGTTGGACGAACCTCTGGTGTGTCAGTTGTTCCGCCAGGAGCATTGCTGATTGGCTACGTTCGGGATGGATAACCGCTGAAAGCATCTAAGCGGGAAGCCGGCCTCGAGATGAGATTTCCATCCTTTTAGGGAGAGGCTCCCAGTAGACTACTGGGTTGATAGGCCGGATGTGGAAGCGAGGACTAAAGACTCGTGGAGCTGACCGGTACTAATAGGCCGATAATTTGATAATCATTACATGCACACTGTTTTTAAAGGTTGGTGTGTGTGGTCCAGAGTATGTTTCGCGTCCACTTTGTGGTTCTTGATGTATGAGTCGAGAACAATATAGCTGTCACAGGCTGCCTAACATGTTTGGGTGGTGTGTGATGGCCGTGTTGTTGGAGATATGTCAATAGTGTTTCGGTGGTTATAGCAAGAGGGAAACGCCCGGTTACATTCCGAACCCGGAAGCTAAGGCTCTTTGCGCTGATGGTACTGCAGGGGGGACCCTGTGGGAGAGTAAGTCACCGCCGGACTTCTTTACAACACATGTGTGTGTTGCAGGTTGAGAGCCCTGGCCTTATGGTCGGGGCTTTCCTTGTTTAACAGCACTATCGTGGTGCTGCGGCTGGTGTTTCTATCTGGTGCTGGTGTGATGTGATGCTGGCTGGTGGCCTTGTCCTGTGAGGGTGGGGCTTTTTGTGTTTAACCCGGGCGATGGGGTGTGTGCTGCTGGGGTTGTGGGCCTTGCCGGGAAGCGGCAGGGCCTTTTGTGTTTAATGCGGAGCTGTGGGGTGCATGCTGCCGCGGCCGTTGGCCTTGCCGGGGAGGGGATGGCCGAGGGCTTCGAGGCTCAAGCTCAGGGCTCGGGGCCTGGGTGTGGGTGTGGTGGGTGTGCGTGTGGGTTAGTGGCCGAGGCCGGAGCGGGCGACCAGGACTGCGATCTCTGTGCGGTTACGCGCACCCAGTTTGAGCTGGTGAGGGCGGGGCCCTTCTTGGACGTTCTCCGCTTGGCTTAGTGGTGACGCAGGCTTGAGGGAGGGAGCACGGGGCTCTCCGCCTGGGCTAGTGGCGACGCAGGCTTCGGGGGAGGAAGAATGCGCGCAGGCGCACACGGGCCGGCTGGGCCGCTCGCAGGGCGCGGATCGTCTCGGTACCCGCGGTGAGGGTCTGGAGCTGATCCCGGGTGGAAGGGTGCCGTGGGGTCTGCGGGTTCGCGTCTTGTGTCTGCGTCGAGGATGCGGGACGACGGTAGCTCTCGGCGTCGAGCGCACCGATGAGGTGTGCGAGGTGATCCGCGCTGACACCCGGGTACTCGCCGAGGCGTGCGGCAAACTCGCGCGAGGTTTCTCCGTGTGGGTGCTCGATTCCCAAATCGAGGGCCACCGCGTTCAGTTCCGTCCACACGGCCCCCGCCGGGGTCCCCGTACGTGCTCCCCGCGCAAACCCTCGTCCACGCTGCCAGCGGCGCAGCAGGGCCGGGACAACGAGGACACACAACAGAGCGAGCGCCAGGATCGCACCGAGGATGATCTCCGGACCCAACAGCAGGGCGGAGATGTTTGCACCGGGGCTCTTCGGCCCGGCCGACGGAGTGGGGGCGGAGGTCGGCGAAGTGGTGGGCGCGGAGGTGGGTGCCGATGTCGGGACGGAGGTGGGGGCAGTGGTCGGAGCCGTCGACGGGGTCGGTGCCACCGCGCCAAACTGGGCGGGCGCGCCCCGACTGGTGGTGGGCTCAAATGAGATCCACCCCGCGCCTTCAAAATAGAGTTCGGGCCACGCGTGCAACTGCTGAGAGGTTACCCGGTAGGTGCGATCGCCGGCGTCGTTGATCGTATCGGGGGTTCCCGGCAGATAGCCCACGGCGATTCGTGCGGGGATACCCAAGAGCCGGGACATGACCGTCATCGCCGAGGAGAAGTGCACGCAGTATCCGGTCTTGCGCTCCAGGAAGCTGGCAATAACCTCCCCGGCCGAACCGTCAAAGCCCTTTTGGACCGGTGCCTGCTCCGAGTAGGTGAAGTTATCGCGGAAATATGTCTGCATTGCCATGGCCCGGTCGTAATCGGTGTCGGCACCGGCGACCACCTGGCTCAGGACGTCTTGGATTTCCATGGGCAGATCATCCGGGAGTGAACGATATCGCTCGTCGACGCCGCTACCGCCGCCGGGGGTCGCCGCGCGCAGCTGTTCCGCCGTCGGCTCGGCCACGATGCTCTTGACCGTGTACTGCTGCGCGCGAGTGGTGGACATGTTGCTGTAGGCGGACAGCCCGGGAAGCTCCCAGAGCCAGTTGCCCAGAAGACCCTCGACGCTCGAGGGGGCGTAGGGCATCGGAAGCCAGTTCGTCGAGAGCGAATCGATGGTGATCGTGGTGCTGATCTCCGTGCGTGAGGTCTCGGCGGCGAGGCCCGGTGGACTCGGAAACGCATCCACCGTCGCGCCGGGGTTGCTGGAAAAGCCACGCGGCTGCCACAGCGTTCGGTCGAGGTCATCGATCGTGAACACCCGAAGATACGGTGCGTCCTCGGCCGTGGTTACATACTTGAGCGCCACGGTGTTGGAACCCCGCCGCAGGTCTTCACCCAGCGTGATGAGGGGGTTGATTCCGCTCTCAAACGGCCCCGGATGGGCGTTCACAGCCACCGGCGACGGGGCAATCGTCGTGGTCAGCGTCGGGGCGGCAATCAGCGCAACCACCACCGCCACGGCGGCCGCCGGAATCGCCGTCGGACGCAGTCGCCCCATCCGCTCGGTGTCGAACTGCCGGTGACGGGTGAGAGCCAACAGCAGCAGAATCGCGCAGCCCAGCGCCGCGAACGAAAAGTCATTGAGTGCGGGAACCGTCACCAACTGAGGCGCCGCGTACACGGCGATCGCCAGCAGAATCGCGACCAGCGGCAGGCGGGCCAGCAGGACCAGCGCGGCCGACACAAAGGCGATGACAACACCGGCCACGGCGATCAGGAAGGAGAATCCGGCATCCGGGCGCAGGGGTGCCACCCCCGAGGCCATATCGACCAGCCCCGTCCGGGTGAGCTCTTGGAATCTGAGTACCGTGCTGGGGGTCGGGATGATGCCCAGTAGAGCGGTTCCCGGTGCCGCGGCGGCGGTGAGCCCGCACAGCCCAACAACCGCGCCGACCAGCCAGGGGACGACGGCTCGAACCCACCCGGGTCCGGTAGCCCGCGGACGGCGAAACCAGATGAGGAGCGCGGCGATTGCCGCGTACATGAACGCCGAGATCACCAGAGGCGTGGTGATCCAGGAGGCCCCCACAAAGATGCTGCCGAAACCACCCAGTCCGGTTCCCACCACAAAGAGCGTGGCCGCGGCCTGGCTCACCGGTGCCAGGCGGTCGGAGACCGTGCAAGAATCCGTGACACTGTGACTCATGCGTGCCACCCCAGACGCGATCCACGCGCCGCCTCGGGGACGGGCAGGACGGTGCAGGACCAGCCCGCCGATTCCAATATGGTCAAAATATCCGCGGGAACATCATCGGTGAACAGTGCGGTTGCCGAGTCGATTGAGGCGGCGAGCGTCGCAAATTCGGCCGCCGCGGCGGGGGTGAGGCTGCCGAGGATTGCCAGCAGCGAGTTGCGCTGTGACACCAGCGGATACAGTCCGCTGATCGAGGCCGGGGTGGCGGTTGGCCGAATGCGTGCCAGCTCAAGCAGGGCGGGTTCGGCGATGGCGACTCCGCCGTCGAGTCCGCGCGAGGTCAGCGGAGTTCCCCCGGCGCAGAGCACCGGCTGCCATCCACGCTGGGCCGCATCAATCGAGGCGGTCGCGGCCAGGGACACCGCCCATTCGAATGCGGCATCAGACCCCTCGGCTCCACCCGGGGCGGGCCAGTGTCGAGCATCCACATCCAGGATGACAAAGAGACTCGGCGAGGGCGTGGCTTCCTCCTGGCGCACCATCAGCTCCCCGTGTCGCGCGCTCGCACGCCAGTTCACCCGCCGAATCGAATCCCCGGGGCGGTACACCCGGGGGATCGGATCATCGAGCCCGGACTCGCCGCGCCGCGCTACCCGGCCGGCCTGGCCGTCCACCCCCTGCCCGCTGAGGCCGCCGAAGGGAACGTGCGCGGCGGGCCGCGGCAACACGGTAATCTCGCTCGTTCCGCCGATGTGACGACGCAGCCGCATCACACCAAAGGGGTCGCCGAGGAGGGCCTCGACCGGCCCCAACCGATACAGGCCTCGGCGAAGCGCTCGCACGGTGGTACCCAGCTCAACCACCGATTCCCCCGAGGGGAGTCGCTTCCGGACGAGCGATTCGAGCGGAACCGAGAGGTCCACTGCCACCTCGGTGGGGAGCAGATCGTGCCAGTCCGAGGCCGCCACACGCGCCGCCCCGGGACCGGTGAGGCGCACCCGCAGGTGCATCCGGTCATCGGCCGTCAGCGAGGTCACCGGGAGCACACGCTCGGCCCGTACCGGGGCAAGGGGCCACAGCGATACCACCAGGGCCAGCGGAAAGATCGTCGCGAGGAGGAGGCCGGCCGCCATCAGCTGCACCGAGCCCAGGGACGTCGCGGTCACAAAGACGAGGATGACCACGATGATCAGACCCCAGCCGCGGACGGTGAGGGTGAAGCGCGCGTTGCGCCGGGAGGGCCGATGCGGCGCGCGGGCCATGCTAGCCCGCCTGACCCGAGTGCGGAACGGGGGTGTCGCGCAGGATGTCGGACAGGACATCGCCGATCGCGCTACCCGAGTGGACATCGTGTTCGCCGGCGCTTCTGCGGGTGGGAATCAGGCGGTGTTCCAGGACCGGCAGCACCAGGGCCGCCACATCGTCGGGGAGGACAAAATCGCGACCGTCCAACGCCGCCCGTGCCTTTGCCGCGCGCACCAACTGCAGGGTCGCGCGGGGGCTGGCCCCCAGCTTCAGATCGGGGTGAACCCGGGTCGCACGAATCAGGGCGACGGTATACGCCTCCACCAGCGGGGACACATAGACGTGCTGGGCCCAGGTGATCAGACTCTCCAACTCATCCCGGCCAACCACGGCGGTAATGCTGTCGAGAGGGTTGGCGGTGTTGCGCTGGCGCAGCATCTTCATCTCGGCATCGGCATCGGGATATCCCATCGAGATGCGCAGCATAAACCGGTCGCGCTGAGCCTCGGGCAGCACGTAGGTACCCTCCATATCCAACGGATTCTGGGTAGCGATCACGGTAAAGGGGTGCGGCAACCGGTGGGTTAGCCCATCGCTGGTGACCTGACGTTCGGCCATCGCCTCGAGCAGCGCCGACTGGGTTTTGGGGGAGGCTCGGTTGATCTCATCGGCGATCACGATGTGCGCAAACACCGCGCCCGGCTTGAACTCAAACTCGCCCCGACCGGCATCGTAAATCGAGACGCCGGTGATATCCGCGGGGAGCAGGTCCGGGGTGAACTGGATCCGCCCCACCGTGCAGTCCACGCTCGCGGCCAGGGCACGTGCGAGCGCGGTCTTGCCAACGCCCGGGACGTCCTCGATCAGCACGTGGCCCTCGGCCAGCAGCGCAATCAGGGCGAGCTTAGCGGGCTCGGGCTTGCCATCGATCACCGTCTCCACCCGGTCCAGGATGCGCTGGGCGACCGCGCGAAACTCCTCGGGGTTGCGCGCTTCGGCGGCGGGAGTGGTTTCGGGATGGGGGAGACTCATGCGAGGTCCTCTCGGTGGGAAACGGGGAGGGAGCGAAGACGATCGCGACGGAGCGCATATAGGCAGAAGAGGACCGTGAGATTGGCCAGCCCCACCAGTAGCAGGGGCGCGGAGAGCATGCGCACCGTCTCGTTAAGCTGCCACTGCTCCCGGACGCTGTCGCTAAACGACTCGACGTACATGCCCGAATTACTGGAATCGCTGAGATAAATCACGGTCCAGGCCCCGCCCGCCAGGCACAACGCGGTGAAGACCCAGAGCACAACCAGCCAGGGATTTCGCCCCGTCGCAGGGACACCCGGAGGCGGTGCGCCGGGCGATGCGGGCTGACCCCAGCTCTGGGGGGATCCCAGATGCGCGCTGGTTGGTGTGGCACGGCCCTCTCGCGCGGGATCCACGGGGATAGCGGGCGTCGAGACCTCGGTATCCACCCGCTCGGAGGTGCCCGACCGTTCCCGCCCGTCCCGGGGGCGAACCCGGGTGGGATCGGTGCGAGAATCCCGAGCTGACCGGCGAGATTCCTCGGCAGCGGGCGCGGACGCGCCGGTAAAACCGCGCTGGAAAGCCGGGTCAAAACGCGTGTCCACCACGTGTGCTCGCTTCCCGCCGCGACTGCGCGGCATCGGTTGGTGATTGCCCCGATCCTAGCGTCGCGCCCTGCCAGGCGGTAGGACATCCGGGAATGAGTCGGCCGGAGGGGCCGAGTGCGGCGACGGTTACCCCCGCTCGGCGGGGCCGAACCGGGGCTCGGGTTCGCGGTGCCGCAGGTCAAACCGAATCGCGCTGACCGCCAACCCGATGAGGAGTGCCAGTAGTCCCGTCACCAGGAACGGGAATGCCAGCAGGGTCAGCATCTGGATGAGCGGCTCCCACGGGTTGGGGGTGTCCGGATAGGCCTGATCGAAGTAGCCATTGGAGACGTAGCGCAGGCTCTGAGCGAAGATACCCAGCATCCCCAAGACAAACGTCACACCGCCCACGATCCAGAGGCTCAACACCCACGGGTTGCGGCGTCGGATCGGGGGCATCGCGAACTCGAAATCCTGGATGTCCTGGAAGTCCTGGGGCGGATGTCCCCAGGTCTGGGGTGTCCCTGCCCGGTCGGCGTACACCGTGGGCGGGGCCGCAGCCTCCTCGGGTGGACGCACCGATCCCGAAAACCCGCGCTGGAATGCCGGGTCAAATCGTGAATCCACCACGGTGCCTCGCTTCCTGCCGCTCGCGCGGCCTCGGTATGGAGTGCCCCGATCCTAGCGCGAATACCCGGGTCGTTCGCCGCAGCGGCGTGGCCGAGAACCGTGAGGAAAAACATCGTCCTGCTGCACGGATACCCGGTTGCGTGCACCGCAGAAACCGTGTGCGCCCCCGCGACGATAGGATCGAAACACCCTGGCTCGCGTCTTCCCCGCGCGACCGCATCCCCTCAATCAAAGGACATCCCCACCGTGACCCTGCGCCCCTGGACCCGACGCGCCCTGACCACCCTGGCCGGCGCCGGACTCGTTCTTACCCTCGCGGCGTGTGGGGGGCCCGCGGGTGTGGGCGGCGCCGAGGGGAAGGAAACCTCCCCCGGACCCGAATTGAAGATCGCCATGATCACCCACTCGGGTGCCGGCGATACCTTCTGGGACATCGTGCGCTCGGGGGCCGAGGCCGCGGCGAAGAAGGACCATGCCGAGCTGCTGTACTCCTCCGATCCCGATGGTGCCCGCCAGGCGCAGCTCGTGGATCAGGCCGTGGATCAGAAGGTGGATGGCATCATCGTGACCCTCGCCAAGCCCGATGCAGTGGCCTCCGCGGTGAAGGCGGCCGTGGCGGCGGGCATCCCGGTGGTGTCGATCAACTCCGGTGAGGATGCCTGGCAGGCCCTCGGCGTGCTGGCCCACTTCGGCCAGAATGAGACCATCGCCGGCGAGGCCGCGGGAACCAAGCTGGACGAGCTCGGGGCCAAAAAAGTCGTGTGCGTGGTGCACGAGCAGGGCAACGTGGGCCACGAGGCCCGCTGCGACGGCCTGGCCAAAACCTTCACCGGCAGCGTCGAGCGCCTCTACGTCAACGGTCAGGACATGACCAACGTGGCCTCCACGATCACCGCCAAGCTGCAGACCAGCCCCGACATCGACTATGTGGTCACCCTCGGTGCCCCGTTTGCGATGACCGCAATCGACGCGATCGCCGACGCCGGCAGCTCGGCGAAACTGGCGACCTTCGACCTCAGCGCCGACGCCGTGGACGCGATGAAGGCGGGCAAAATCCAGTTCATCGTGGACCAGCAGCCCTACCTGCAGGGTTACGAGGCGCTGGATAACCTGTGGCTGTACAAGACCAACGGCAACATCCTCGGTGGCGGAAAGACCGTGCTGACCGGACCGCAGATCCTGACCTCCGCCGACGCCGACAAGATCGCCGGCTTCGCCAAGAACGGTACCCGCTAATTTGAGTACCGGTGACCTGATTCGCGACGAGCGGGTGCGCGGACGCGGACTGTTTGAGCGCGTGTTTGTCCGGCCCGAGATCGGGGCGCTCGCCGCGGCCCTGGTGCTGTTTGTGGTGTTCGCCGCGGTGTCGCCGGTCTTCACCCAGCCCGCATCGCTGGCCACCATCCTGTACGGTGCGTCGACCGTGGGCATCATGGCCGTCGGCGTCTCACTGCTGATGATCGGCGGCGAGGTGGACCTCTCGGCCGGCGTGGCCGTGACCACCAGTGCCCTGACCGCCGCGCTGATCGCCTACTGGTTTGGCGGCAACATCTGGTGGGGGGTGCTGTTCTCGCTGATCGCCGCGCTCGCCGTGGGCGCGCTCAACGGGTGGCTCCTCACCCGGACCCGGCTGTCGAGCTTCATCGTGACCCTGGCGTCCTTCTTCATGCTCACCGGTCTGAACCTCGGCGTGACCCGAATGCTGACCGGCGGCGTCGCGACCCCCTCGATCGAGGCCGCGCCGGGCTATGAGCTGGGCCGAGAGATCTTTGCCGCCGACGTGCCCGTGTTCGGAATCACGATCAAGATCACCGTGTTCTATTGGATCGCGCTGGTGATCATCGCGACGTGGATTCTGCGTCGTACCCGGGTGGGTAACTGGATCTTTGCATCCGGCGGTGCCCCGGCGGCGGCCCGCGCCTCGGGCGTTCCGGTGCGCGCCACCAAGATCGGCCTGTACATCGGCGTGGGGTTCTGCGCCTGGCTGCTGGCCATGCACCAGCTGTTTGCGTTCAAGACCGTGCAGTCGGGGGAGGGCATCGGGAACGAGTTCCTCTACATCATCGCCGCGGTGGTGGGCGGATGCCTGATGACCGGCGGCTACGGTTCGGCGATCGGAGCGGCGATCGGCGCACTGATCTACGGGATGGCGCTCAAGGGCGTGGTCTATGCCGAGTGGAGCCCCGACTGGCTGAAGTTCTTCCTCGGCGCGATGCTCCTGGCCGCGACCGTCTTCAACGTCTATCTGCAGCGCCGCGCGGCCCGAGGGAGGACCCGATGAACGCCCCGCTGCTGAAACTGACCGGTGTGGGCAAGACCCACGGCAACGTGATCTCCCTGGCGGATGTGGACCTCGAGGTGCACGCCGGCTCGGTGACCTGTGTGCTCGGCGATAACGGTGCCGGCAAGTCCACCCTGATCGGGATCATCTCCGGCAACCACGCCCCGGACTCTGGAACCCTGGAGATTGACGGGATCCCCACGCGGCTAACCTCGCCCCGGCAGGCCCTGGAGCGCGGCATCGCCACCGTCTACCAGGACCTCGCGGTGGTGCCGCTGATGCCGATCTGGCGCAACTTCTTCCTCGGTCAGGAACTCACCCGCGGATGGGGTCCGCTGAGCCGGCTGGATATCGCCACGATGCGAGAGATCACCCGGCGGGAGCTGGCCGGGATGGGCATCGACCTGCGCGATGTTGACCAGCCCATCGGCACCCTCTCCGGCGGGGAACGCCAGAGTGTGGCCATTGCCCGGGCCGTGTACTTCGGTGCGCGCATCCTCATGCTTGATGAACCCACCGCGGCGCTCGGGGTGAAACAGTCGGCCCTCGTGCTGCGGCATATCCGGCACGCGCGTGAGCGCGGACTCGGGGTCATCTTCATTACCCATAATCCGCGTCACGCGATGCCGGTGGCCGATCGATTCCTGATTCTGGGCCGCGGCCGCACGATCGGAGCCTTCCCACGTGAGGAGGCCAGCATCGAGCGGATCACCGCGCTGATGGCCGGCGGGGACGAGCTGGACGAGCTGCTGCGCGAGCTGGACGGGGACTAGCGCTCGAGGTTTGCGCCGTCGGCACCGTGTTGGGCAGGCAGCTGCCGGGAAGACCGGGGCGCCGTTCCCGAGATCGTCGCTCGAAGTGAGGGGCTGCGGGTCGAGGCGGGTTACTCCGCGGGACTAAACCTGGTCGCGGTGGCGCACTAAAAACTCGACCGCCGCGTCCTTGAAGGCACGGGCACCCACGGCGTTGAGGTGACCTCGGCCGGGGATCTCCACAAACTCCGCCCCGGCATCCGCGGCAAGGGCCCGGCTGCCCGGGGCCACCGCATCCTTTTCGCCGGTGGCCAGCAACATCGGCGGGGTGGGGGCCGCCCCCAGGGCCGCGTGCTCGCCGCCGCGTACACCCTCCACCACGGCGATGAGCGCGTCCAGCCGGTTCCCCGGCACCCCCTCGGCCATGCGGACATAACCGGCGGTCAGCGGATCCGGGATCGGGGTGCCGTGGTCGCGGTAGGCATAGGCCGCGGGGGCATCAAAGGTGGTGAGCGGGTCGCCCTCGGGCATGCCGCCGAGCACCAGGTCGTACAGCAGTTCGGGACTCTCCCTACCCAGCCGCCATCCGGTTCGAGCGCCCATCGAATAGCCCAGGTAGTGGGCGCGCGGGACGCCGTGGTGGGCGAGAACCGCGCGCGCATCCGAGGCGAATAGGCTCAGGGAGTAGCGGGCGGGGTCGGCGGGGGCATCGGAGGATCCGTGCCCACGCAGGTCGAAGGCGAGCACACCAAAGCCCGCGCGGGTGAGCTCGCGCGTCCATCCACTCAGCTCCCAGTTCAAAAAGGCGTGGGAGGCGAAGCCGTGGACCGCGAGCACCGTGGGGGCGCTCGGATCCTCGTAGCGATAGGTTGCCAGGCGCAGCCCATCGGCGGTGGTGACAAACTCGGTCGGGACGCTTGGTTCGGTGGGAATCAGCATGCCGCGCCTAGCCCGCGTGCCGCTCGAGAAACTCGTACACCTCGGTGTCGTCCACCCCGGGGAAGGTGCCGCTGGGCAGCGGGGAGAGGATGTGGGCGTGCAGGCGTGCGCTGGGCCAGGACTTGTCCTGCCAGCGGTTCACCAGGTCCTTCGCCGGGCGGCGGCAGCAGGCGGCGTCCGGGCAGGTGCTGGTCGCTCGGATCGAGGTTTCGCGTCCGCGGAAGTACTTGGACTGGTTGAACGGAACGCCCACCGAGATCGAGAACTCGCCCGCGTCCGTGGACCCGGTCTGGGTGGCACACCAGAAGGTACCCGCGGGGGTATCGGTGTACTGGTAGAACTCGGTGGTCCGGTTGGTGCGCTCGAACGCGGCCCGGGCGGCCCAGTGCCGGCAGATGATCTGGCCCTCGACGGCACCGGTGATATCGGAGGGCAGCGGGAGACCGTCGTTGGCGAAGACCTTGGCTACCGCACCCTGCTCGTCCACCCGGAGGAAGTGCAGCGGCATCTCCAGCTGTGAGGTCATCAGGTTGGTCAGGCGAATGCCCGCGGCCTCGTGGGTCACACCAAACGCATCGCGGAAGTCCTCCACCGCCAGGTTGCGCTCCCGCTTGGCCGCCTGGAGGAAGGAGACGGCGGCGGTCTGCGGCATCAGGCAGGCGGCGGCGAAGTAGTTGATCTCCATTCGCTGCAGCAGGAACTGCGCGTAGGAGGTGGGCCGGGTGTGGCCCAGCAGACGGTGGGCCATCGCCTGCAACGCCATCGAGCGCAGGCCGTGCCCGCCGGGGATCGAGGCCGGGGGCAGGTAGATCCGACCGTTTTCCAGGTCGGTCACCGAGCGCGCCGAGTGGGGGAGATCGTTGACGTAGATGAGCTCGAGTCCCAGCTGCTGGGCCATGATCGACACCGTGCGGTGGGTAATGGCCCCGGTGGTGTGGCCGCTGGCGCGCACGCGCTCCTCGGCGATCTTCTCGATGTCGGGAAGGTAGTTATCCACCGCCCGCATCTTCTCGCGCAGTTCGGTGTTGGCCCGGCGGGCCTCCTCGGGGGTGGCCACCGCCTCGGTCGCGCGACGCTGGAGTTCGTGGTGCAGACCGACGATCGAGGCCAGGGCGTCGTCGGCCAGGCCGCGGGTTACCCGGATGGGCGGCAGTCCCAGCTCGGTGAAGACCCCGAGCTTCTGCGAGCGTTCAAGCTCGATCTCCAGCGCCGCCCGCGGAGACGGGGCCTCCGAGGTGAGCAGGTCGGCCAGGTTGAGGCCCAGGGTCTGCGCGATCTGCTGGAGGGAGGAGAGCTTGGGTTCACGCTTGCCGTTCTCGATCAGCGAGAGCTGACTTCCGGCCAGGCCCACCGATTCCCCGAGTTGATCGAGGGTTAGGCCGCGGGCGGTGCGGAAGTGTCGAATCCGTTTGCCAAGGGTCGCAAGATCTGCGGAGATACCGGTCATCTCTTCATCATAGGGAAAGAATCACGGTTCTTAACACCAAATTACAGCCGTTTTCTTCGATTTTCGCGCGCAGGATGGGGTTAGTGGTGAAACTTACACCGCATCCACTCGGCCGAAGGAGACCGTGAGATGACGATGATCGACCAGCGACACGATGCCCAGACGAAGACCGAAGCGGTCCGTGGCGCCGCTCAAGACGGTGCCGCGACCGGAGCCGCCGCGACGTATCCCGCGGCCGCCGGTGTGCCCGCGGCGCTCGCCGAGTGGGTCGCCACGATCGCCGCGCACACCCGCCCCGACCGCGTGGTCTGGTGGACCGGAACGCCCGCCGAGGTCACCGCGCTGCAGGATGAACTGGTCGCCGAGGGTAAGCTGATCCGTCTGAACCCGGAGCTGCGTCCCGACTCGTTCCTTGCCCGCAGCAATCCGGATGATGTGGCGCGGGTGGAATCCCGTACGTTTATCTGTAGCGAGGATCCCGCCGACGCCGGCCCGACAAACAACTGGCATGAACCCGCCGCGATGCGCGCCGAACTGAGCGCGCGCTTTGCCGGCAGCATGCGGGGACGCACCATGTTTGTGGTCCCGTTCAGCATGGGGCCGGTGGGCGGTCCGCTCTCCCGGGTGGGTGTGCAGCTCACCGATTCGGGCTACGCGACGCTCTCGATGACCATCATGACCCGGACCGGATCCGCGGTGCTGGACGAGATCGAACGCGGTGCCGACTGGGTGCGCGCAATCCACTCGGTGGGTGCGCCGCTACTGCCCGGCGAGGCCGATGTAGCCTGGCCCTGCAATCCGGAGAAGTACATCGTTCAGTTCCCCGAGACCCGCGAAATCTGGTCCTTTGGGTCCGGCTACGGCGGAAATGCGCTGCTGGCAAAGAAGTGTTTTGCGCTGCGGATCGCCAGCGTTCAGGGCCGGGACGAGGGCTGGCTGGCCGAGCACATGCTGCTCATGCGGCTGATCTCGCCCGAGGGGCGTGCGTTCCACATCGCCGGGGCCTTCCCCTCGGCCTGCGGCAAGACGAACCTGGCCATGCTGCGCCCGGATCTGCCCAGCTGGCGGGTGGAAACCCTCGGTGACGACATCGCCTGGCTTAAGCCGCGGCAGGACGGCCGGCTCTGGGCGATCAACCCCGAGGCCGGATTCTTCGGGGTCGCGCCGGGCACCAACGCCAAGACCAACCGGGCGGCCATCGAGATGCTGGCCGCGCACACGATCTTCACCAACGTCGCGCTGACGGCCGAGGGAGACGTGTGGTGGGAGGGCCTGACCGACGTGCCGCCCGCGGGGCTGACCGATTGGCAGGGTAACCCCTGGGATCCGTCCTCGGGGGCCCCGGCCGCACACCCCAACGCCCGTTTCACGGTGGCCGCCGAGCACTGCCCGACCGCCGCCGAGAACATCGGTGAGGCCGTACCGGTGGACGCGATCCTGTTTGGTGGACGCCGCGCGAGCACCGTGCCGCTGGTCACCGAGGCGCGAGGGTGGGCGCACGGGGTTTACCTCGGTGCCACGATCGCCAGCGAGACCACGGCCGCGGCCGAGGGTGCCACCGGCATCGTGCGCCGCGATCCCTTCGCGATGCTCCCGTTCTGCGGGTACCACGTGGCCGATCACTGGGCACACTGGCTGCGCATCGGCGAGCGGCTGGATCCCGACCTGGCCCCGCGGATGTACCGGGTCAACTGGTTCCGACGCGATGCCGAGGGCGGGTTCCTCTGGCCGGGATTCACCGAGAATGCGCGGGTTCTTGCCTGGATCGCCGGCCGCATCACCGGTGCGGCCGAGGCGAACGAGACGGCCATCGGTGCGGTCCCGCTCGCCGCGGACATCGCGGCCGATGGGCTGGGCGCGGACCGCCTCAGCCGGCTGCTGACGGTGGACCCGGTCGAGTGGCGCTATGAGGTCGAGCGCGAGGCCGAGTTCTTTGGTGGAGTCGGGAACCGGTTGCCGCTCGAGGTTTCGGGGCAGCTGGCCGAGGCACGCATTCGGATCGCCCGGGCGTTCGGATGATCGTGTTGGTCGTGCGGGTGTTTGCGATGGGGGTTCGCCGGGCCCGCGACGCCGCAAACGAATAAACCATGATTGCGCCGGGTGCCCACGGGGGTGGGTACCCGGCGTATGCATGCCCGTGGGGTTTAGGGAGTCAGCGCGTTGTAGCGCAGTCGCGGCGGTGCCGACACATGTACCGAGCACAGTTCGCCCGCCGAGCCGGCGTAGGGGAACGCGGTGACCAGGTGGATGCCGCGGGAATCCTCGAGAGCATAGGCCAGCGCCGCGGGGCCGGGGGAGCCGGGTCGTGCCTGGTAGAGCAGGGTGTGGGCGGCCAGGCTCGGGGTGACCTGCTCGCGCAGGCGCAGCAGGTCACCCCGGCGCGGACCGCCCGAGAACAGCGGCAGCAGCACCTCGGTGAGGCGAGCCAGCGGCGTGGATTCTCCGTCCTCGGGGCGGAAGTGGGTCGCCGGCAGGCCGAGCGCTCCGGCGAGCTCGCCGTCGATCCACCGTTCACGCTTGGTACCATAGGGGGTCTGCACCGGCGCATACAGGTAGCCGTATACGTGCAGGAGACCGGCGTTGGCCTCGGGCGCGGTGGCGGGGAGCCCGGCGCGAGCGCTCAAAACGTTGAGGACCGGAGCGGCGAGCACCGCGGAACCCACGTTCTCATCGACCGCGGTGGAACGGCCCCAGTGGGCAAAGACGCCGGCGGCGCGGTCGCGATCCAGGGCATCGGCAAGCCAGGGTTGGGCGCGGAAGAGATCCTCGGCGAGGCTGAGCGGGGTGGCTTCGGCCAGCGCGGTGAGGTGGAGCGAGAGGTCCTGCAGGTGGGCGTGCAGGGCGGCGGTGTCCGTGGGGTTCGTACGCGGCGCGGAGTGCGCCGCGGACCCGTCGGTCGGGGACGGCGCGAGGGCGGTGGTGCGCGATGCCGCGGTGCCGAAGAAGTGCTTCATGAACTCATGCTAGGTGGAGCATGCTGGGTGACCGCCCGCTCACGCCGATCGGCCGTCACACGTTCACGACCCGTTCACCCACTCGTGGTCATTTCGTCCATTTTAACTTCTTAGTCTGGACGCATCGTCCACGAGGAGAATTGTGATCCCCACCCCCACCCTGATTTTTGACTTTGATGGCACCGTTGCCCTCGGCACCGGTCCGGTTCGAGCCTACGCCGTCGCCGCGGCCTCCGGAATCCCCGCCGAACAGCGCGCCGACTTCCTGACCCGGGTCCTGGATGAGCACACCGATCCCGAAGCCCTGGACGGCTACGACCGGGTCGCCCGGGCTGCCCGACTGCTCGGTGTTGGCGAAGAGGAGCTCTCCGCCGCCTACCTGCACTCGCGCAGCGTGCTCGGCGGTGCCGAGGCACCGATCCTCGCACCGCGCGGATTCCGGGAATTCCTGGAACAGGCCCGGACGCACGCCGAGATCGTCCTGGTCACCAACGCCCCCGCCGCGGGCATCGACCGGGTCCTGCAGACCCTGGGCCTCGCACCGCTGTTTGACCGGGTTGTCACCCAGGCCGGCAAGCCCGCCGGGTTCCCGTCCATCCTCGATGAGCTGAGCGCGAGCCCGCTGCCCGAGCGATTCACCGTCGAGGCCGGGGGTCAGAACGTCACGCGCGAGAACGCCCCCAGTCGGGACGCCTTTGCCACCGAATCGGCCGCCGCTGCCGAACGCGGGCCGGTCCTCTCGATCGGCGACATTTGGGAAAACGACCTCGCACCGATTCACCAGCGCGGCCACCACACGGCCCTGGTTGGCACCCGTCGTCCCGCCGAGGCCACCCCGGATCTCGCGGCCGAACGCCTGGAGAGCCTCTACCCCGAGCTGCTCGCCTGGGCACGCGGCGAATTCATCGCCGCCCACTAAACCTCACCCCCCTCCCTCTCACACCCCATATTGGAAGGCATAATCATGCTGAAGAAGTCCCTGAGCGCCCTGGCCCTGATCGGTGCCGCGGCCATCGTCCTGACCGGTTGTTCGGCTAACGCCGGCTCCGGATCCTCCGCCTCACCCGAAGCCGTCAAGGACCCCACCGAGCTGACCCTCGCGCTGGTTCCCTCGCAGGACCAGTCCGGCCTGGTCGACACCGCCGCCCCGCTGACCGACTTCCTGACCAAGGAGCTCGGCATCACCGTCCACGGCGTCGTATCCAAGGACTACCAGGCCGCCGTCGAGGCGATGGGTGCCGGCCAGGCCCAGATCGGATTCCTGCCCTCGCTGCAGCTGTGGCAGGCCAGCGACAAGTACGGTGCCAAGACCATGCTGCAGACCGAGCGCAACGGCAACATCAGCTACCCCGCCCAGTTCATGACCAACAACCCCGATAAGTACTGCAAGGACAAGCCGGTCGAGCGCGACGGCAAGCTGTTCTGCAACGGTGCCGACGCCCTCAAGGGTCCGGCCGGTCTCGACGAGATCAAGAAGATCAAGGGTGCCAAGGTTTCGGTCCTGGGCCCGGGATCCCCGGCCGGCTACATCTACCCGATGCTGGCCCTCAAGGAGGCCGGACTGAACATCGACACCGACATCAACAAGCTTCCGGTCACCGCTAACGACGCGTCCGTGCTCGCCGTCTACAACGGTGACGCCGAGGTCGGCTTCTCGTTCTGGGATGCCCGCGACATCGTCAAGAAGGACACCCCGGACGTGGGCCAGAAGGTTGTGGTCTTCGCCCTGAGCCAGGAAATCCCCAACGACGGCGTGACCCTGAGCAAGGACCTCTCGCCCAAGCTCCAGGACAAGATCGCCAAGGCCCTGGCCGACTACTCCAACACCGAGGCCGGATCCAAGGTGCTGCAGAGCATCTACTCGATCACCAAGCTCGCCCCGGCCGACCCCAAGTCCCTCGACGTTGTGGCCCGTGCCGCAAAGAGCCTCGGACTGCAGTAGTGACCCGGATTTCCCCGGAAACCCCGGCGGGGGCCGCGACCGCGGCCTCCGCCCCCTGGTCCATCCGGTTGCGCGACGCGGTGGTTCGCTACCCCAACGGTGTGGTGGGCCTCAAGAAGATTTCCCTCGACATCGAAGCCGGCGAGATGGTCTCCATCGTTGGCCTCTCCGGATCGGGCAAATCCAGCCTGATCCGCACCATCAACGGCCTGGTTCCGCTCAGCTCGGGCACCCTCGAGGTTGGCGGCCACCGGATGGACCTCGCCCGCGGCCGCGAACTGCGCCGCCTGCGTGGACAGATCGGCATGATCTTCCAGGGGTTCAACCTCGCCGGGCGCACCACGGTACTCAACAACGTCCTGGTAGGACGCCTCGCCCACACCTCGGTCCCGCGCACCCTGGTCGGTGCATACCGTCAGCGGGATCGACAGCTGGCCTTCGAGGCGCTGGATCGCGTCGGTATGCTCGAACGGGTATATCACCGGGCGGCACACCTCTCCGGCGGCCAGCAGCAGCGTGTGGCCATCGCCCGCGCCCTCGCTCAGGAGCCCGGCATCGTTCTGGCCGATGAGCCCGTGGCAAGCCTCGACCCGCCCACCGCCCACGCGGTCATGGGCGACCTGCGCCGGATCAACCGCGAACTCGGGATCACCGTGCTGGTCAACCTGCACCTGCTCGACCTCGCCCGTGGCTACGGCACCCGGCTGATCGGGCTGCGCGCCGGGGAGATCGTCTACGACGGCCCCGCGGCCACCGCCACCGATGCCGACTTCGAGCGGATCTATGGGCGGCCCATTGGCGACCAGGACTTGCTGGGCGGTACGACCTCATCGGACGCCGGGGCCCCCGCCGGGACGCCCGCGTGAGTGCAGCAGAGTATCCCGGTCTCCCGGCCAAACCCGGCGGACGCTGGAAGATCTGGCTGGCCATCGCGATCATCGCGGCCATTACCGCGGTGACGCTGGCCCCCGGCATCGGCGTGGACTTCTCCCTCGACGCCATTGTGCGCAACTGGCGCAACGGTGCCGAGAAGATCGGTCAGCTGCTGGTGCCCGACTGGTCGTTCTTCCCGCGCACGATCGAACCGCTGATCGAGACCCTGCAGATGGCGGTGATCGCCTCGGTGATCGGCGCGATCGTCTCGGTCCCGCTGAGCATGTGGGCGGCCCGCCTGACCAACCCCAACCGGATCACCCGCGGACTCGTGCGCACCGTCCTCAACATCGTGCGCGCGGTCCCCGATCTGCTCTACGCCGCGGTCCTGGTGGCCATGGTCGGCGTGGGCGCACTCCCGGGTATTATCGCCCTGGTGCTGTTCAACGTGGGCATCGTGGTCAAGCTGGTGTCCGAGGCGATCGAGTCCGGGGATCCCGGTCCCGGTGAGGCCGCTCGTGCGGCCGGTGGCACCCAGACCCAGATCAACCGGGCGGCGCTGTTGCCGGATATCTGGCCGCCGTTTATCAACCAGGCGCTGTACGCGTTTGAGCTCAACGTGCGCGCCTCGACCGTGCTGGGACTCGTCGGTGCGGGTGGCCTCGGCCTCCTGATCGATGCGGTGCGTACCTTCTACCGTTACGACCAGCTCGCGCTGATCATCCTCGAGATTCTCGTGGTTGTGGTGCTGATCGACTGGGCGAGTGCGGCGATGAGAAAGCGTTTGAAATGACAGCCCTGAATACCGCGCCGCGGACCACACGCACCGCCCCCGCGCGCCCGGTCACCCCGCCGGCCAAGCCGCGCCGTCCCTGGCGAACGGTCATCGCCGTGGCCATCACCCTCCTGGTGGTGCTGGTCTTTTGGTCGGTCAAGGTGGACTGGGCACGCACCGCAAACCTCCCCGCGGACATCGCCCGCTACCTGTGGCTGATGTTCTCCAACCCCGCCTGGGACAAGGTCCCCGAGGCGCTCTGGCAGACCTGGCGTAGCGTCGAGATGGCGTGGGTGGGATGCCTGCTGGGTATCGTGATCTCGTTCCCGCTGAGCTTCCTCGCCGCCCGTGGCATCGGCCCGGCCCCGGTGCGGCTCGCGCTGCGCGGGCTGTTCTCGCTGATCCGCGCGGTTCCCGAGATCGTGATCGCCATCGTGATTCTCTCAGTCACCGGGCTCACCCCGCTGACCGGTGCGCTCGCGCTCGCGGTCAACGGCATCGGAACCCTGGGGAAGTGGGGATACGAGGCGATCGAGGGTGTGCATCCCGGACCCATCGAGGCCGTGAACGCCGCCGGTGGAAGCCGCTGGCAGACCGTGCGCTGGGGCATCTGGCCGCAGGCGGCACCGGAGTTTGTGTCGTTCTGGCTCTACCGGTTTGAGATCAACGTGCGCGCCAGCGCCGTGCTGGGGCTGATCGGTGTGGGTGGAATTGGCGATATGCTCACCTCGTACACCCAGTACCGGGAGTGGCCCACCGTGGGTGCGCTGCTGATCGTGGTCATCATCGTGACCATCGCCATTGACCTGACTTCCGGTGCCATTCGTCGCCGGATCACCGAGGGGAGCAAGGCGCGTGACCTCGCCTAGCATCGATGTTGTCTCCACCGGGGAGATTCCCACCGCGATGCCCACCGTGCGCATCGCCACCGCCCTGCCGGGCATGCAGCGCAGTGAGCGTCGGGCGGCGGAGATCATCGCCGCCGATCCCGAGAGCGTGGTGGAGCTGACCGCGCAGGAGCTCGCCGACCGCGCCGGTGTCGCCCGCTCGACCGTGGTGCGGATGTGCCAGAGCCTCGGTTACCGCGGCTATCCCCAGCTTCGGGTCGCGCTGGCCGGGGAGCTCGCGCTCGCCGGGGAGATTGCCCAGCGCACCGAGGACGCCGACCCGAGCGCGGGTGCGCTCGGCCGGATCCGCGCCGAGATCGTCGCCCTGGCGCAGGTCTTGCCGCAGATCGCCAGCGTGCTGAGCGAACCCGAGGTGGACTCGGCGGTGGACTCGATCGTCGCCGCGGGCCGGGTGCTCGTGGTCGCCAGTGGCCTCTCGGGGCCGCTGGCGATGGACCTGGCGATGCGCCTGACCGCGGCCGGCCGCCCGGCGGAAACCCTGGCCGATCCGATCGGCCAGCAGATCGCCGCCCGTGGTCTGCGCGCCGAGGATGTCTGCCTGGTGATCTCCGGTAGCGGTGCCAACGAGGCGAGCCTGCGTGCCGCCGCCCAGGCCAATGAGGCGGGGGCGCGGGTAATCGCGGTCACCTCGTTCCGTAACACCCCGCTGACCCGTCTGGCCGCAATCACCCTGCTGCTGGCCCCGGCGGCGAGCTTCCGCCAGGAGCTGGAACACACCTCGCGGGTACCGCACGTGGTATTCCTCGAGGCGCTGGTGGAGACCATCGGGACGCGCCTGGGCGCGGCCGGTGAACGGGCGCGCTCACGCGTGCTCGACGTGCTTGCCGAAAACCTCGGCGACGAGGCGGGCCGCTAGGCTCGCCTACCCCACCGGCGGCTCGCATCGGAAACGAGCCGGCCGAGTGATTGATGCCCCGTACCGTCCTCCAGCGGTGCGGGGCATCGTCGGGTTTCGGGGAAGCGCAACGCCCCGGCCGAGAAACCCGGCTGGGGCGTTGGGCCTGCGCGTTACACCAGGAACTGGTGCTTGGCCAGGTCCCGGTACAGCGGCACCGAGGCCACCAGTTCGGAGTGGGTGCCGGTGCCCAGCACGGTGCCGTGTTCGAGGACCACGATCTTGTCGGAGTCCACGACGGTGGAGAGGCGGTGGGCGATGATGATCAGCGTGCGGTCCTTGGCCACGGCATCCAGGGCCACCCGCATGAGCTGCTCGTTCTGGCCATCCAGCGAGGAGGTGGACTCGTCCAGCAGCAGCACCGGATGGGCGGCGAGCAACGCGCGGGCGATGGCCAGGCGCTGACGCTCACCACCGGAGAGCATGATGCCGTCCTCACCCACGGCGGCGTCCAGGCCGGCGCTGTTGCGCGCCAGGACCTCGCCGAGGTTGACGTCGCGCAGCACACGCTCGCAGTCCGCATCGGTCGCGTCGGGGGCACCGAGCAGCAGGTTATCGCGGAGGGAACCGGCGAGGACTGGGGCATCCTGCTCCACATAGCCGATCTGGCCGCGCAGGTCGCCGCGGTCCAGGGCCCGGATATCGCGGCCACCGAAGAGGATCGCGCCGTCCTGGGGGTCGTAGAAACGCTCGATCAGCGCCAGGATCGTCGACTTTCCGGCACCGGACGGACCCACCAGCGCGGTCCGGGTACCGCGTTCGGCGGTGAAGGACACTCCGCGCAGCACCTCGGTGCGCTCGCCGGTGGCGGTGACGGTGCGGATCTCGTCGGCCTCGGCCACGCCGCCGGTCGCAGGGGCGGTCGCGTAGCCAAACTTGACGTCGCGGAACTCGATCGCCGCGGCCTCGGCCGAGACGGTGCCGGGATCTCTCAGGGCGGCGGCGATTTCGGCGTCGTTGGCGTCCTCGGCGGGCAGATCGATGATCTCCTGGATCCGGCCCAGGGCACCGAGCGCCTGGTTGGTCGCGGTGAGCGCCCCGAAGGCCTGGCCCAGCGGCATGATCATCATGAACAGGAACATTACAAACGCGACCAGGCTGGAGATTTCGATCGCGCCCGAGGCCACGCGGAATCCGCCGACGCCCAGCACCACCAGCAGCGAGGCCTGCATCGCGATACCGGCAAC
Source organism: Mycetocola sp. JXN-3 (assembly GCF_014522285.1). GTDB lineage: Bacteria > Actinomycetota > Actinomycetes > Actinomycetales > Microbacteriaceae > Mycetocola > Mycetocola saprophilus. The sequence continues at coordinate 2,908,102 of NZ_CP041635.1, read as the reverse complement.
CGGGACCACCAGGGCGGAGGCCTTGGCGACACGGATACCCATCTTCCAGGCGGCGGTCGCGTGCTGCTCAACCCCGGCGATCTCGCGCTCGGTGGCACCGGCCGCACGCACGGTCCGAACCGAGCTGATCGCCCGCTCCACGGCGGAGGTCAGGTCGCCCACGCGAGCCTGAGCCGCGGCACTGGCCTGGCGAATCCGCGCCGAGAGCGCGACCACTACGAGCACCGAGACGGCCACCACAAGAACCGTGAGGCCCAGCAGGACCGGATCGAGGATCAGCATCGCGATCAGCGCACCCACAAAGGTCACCGCGCCACCGATGGCCTCGATCAGCCCCTGGGTGAGGACCGCGCGCAGCAGGGTCGTGTCGCTGCCCACGCGGGAAACCAGGTCGCCGGTGCGGCGGGCATCAAACTCGGAGACCGGCAGGCGCAGCATCCGCGAGATCAGACGCTTGCGGCTGGAGAGCACCACACCCTCACCGGTGCGCTGGAGCAGATAGTGCTGGTAGCCCATGAGGAGCGCGGAGATGACAACCAGCGCCACCAGCGCCCAGACCAGCGATCCCAGCATCTCGTTCTTCTGCACCCGGCCGATGACCTGGCTGACCAGCAGCGGCTGGGCGAGCGAGGCCAGGGCTCCCAGGACCGAGAGCAGGATGATGAACCACAGCATCCGCTTGTGCTCAAACAGGAACGGCAGCAGCTGCCTAAACGAGGCGCGCGGACCCTCCTGTGGCTTGCGCCGGGCGAAGGGGGAGCGGGACTGAGCGGGCGAGGACATGTGGCCTTTCCTGGTGCCGAACACACTCCTGGTGTGGCATTCGGCGGGGTAAATCGGCGGCCGAAAGCGTGCGCGGTCTGGCCGGGTGTTGGGTTGAAACGGCGCACGAGAACCCGGCGCCCCACGCGACGATGCGGCGGGAGGCGGAACCGCGTGCTTTCCTTACCGTAGAACACCCGGCGGGCCTGGTCAAACGCATCGGTAACGCGCGTGACCGGGGATTTTCCCGACCCCGCGTCGACACAGTTCCGACAGCCTGTCGCCAAGACGGGCGTGTCCGGGGGCCGTGCACGCGCGGGACCCAAAACCGAGGGCCGGAACTACCCCCGGCACCTATTCGATGTGCCCCTCCCGTCATGGTGTGCCGATGGCCAGCCGGCGGACGAGAGGAGGGGTACCCGCCAGTAGCTACACGCGCGTCTGCGCTCGCGCGCCGATCTCGAAGATGCGATCACAACGGCGGGCCACACCCTGGTCATGGGTGACCACGAGGAGGGTCTTGTTGTAATCACGCTGCAGGTCCAGCATCTCGGTGATTGCACGGTCCGCCATAGCTGCGTCCAGCGCACCGGTCGGCTCATCCGCCAGGATGAGCTCACCGGGTTTGAGGAGGCAGCGGGCAAGGGCCACACGCTGACGCTCGCCACCGGAGAGCGTCATGACCCTATCCTCGGCAACCTCGTGCAGGCCCAGCCGGTCCAGCAGTTCCATGGCCTGTGCGAGCTTGCGCGATCGCCGGGCTCTGACGCCGTGCATCCCGAGCAGAACGTTCTCCACGGCTGTGGAGGAATTGATCAGTGCAAACGATTGGAAAAGATAGTTAATGTGATCTCGGCGCAGCGCGGTGGCTGCAGATCCATTGATCCGAGGAAGGGGTTTTCCATTGAAGAGGATGGCCCCTGACGACGGGTCATCAAGCAGCCCGATCACGTTGAGCAGGGTTGATTTGCCCGAGCCGGATGGGCCAACAATCGCAACGGATTCGCCGCTAAATACCTCCAGGTTGATGCGATCGAGAATCGTTCGCGACCCGTAGGTTTTTGTGACGGCGTCGAGGGTGAGTAGAGCGTTCACAGCGACTCCTATTCTTTAAGGGTTGTGCCGAGTTGAAGTCGTGAATAGCGGCGCACAAGAATTATCAACAGTGCGGATTGGACCACCAGCATGACGATCGTGCCCCCTAGGGCACTGGTGGACTGGGACAAGATGGCCACGATAATTGCCAGGATTCCGGTGCCTCCAACCACGAAAAGGGCGGGGGCGAAGAGCCTGCCGAGCGAGTATCCCAACAGCCGTTTGACGGCCAGTGCCTCGCGGTAGGTGAGCGCAAACAGCCGTGCTACCGAGGCCAACACCACCAGACAGAAGACGAAGAGGAAGAGGACAACGCCGCCAAACAACTGAATGATTGATTCGATGGTCTTGGTGAGCCCGGCGATAAAATCCGTCACCGGGAGAAACTCAATGCTCTTATCGTCGAGATGGAACGAGGCCAGGTACTCGGTGCTGGTGTAGTCCCGAGCAGCGGACGTCTCCAGCTTCACATAACTGTTGCTCAGCCCGACCGCGGCGAGGCTTTCGCTTTCGGTTGGCACCATATTCTCCGGAGTGGTGATGAGGATAACCGGGTCGGTGGTGTGCTGAGGAAGAGCCGGATCCGTGTTCCAGGCGAACAGCTGCGAACCCGGTTCGTACCCCTCGAATGTCACCCTTTCGCCATCGAAAAACTCGGTGCGAATGGCGGGCTCATATGAGGGATGACTGTTTTCGTCCAGCCACCCCTGCACTGCGGTCCTGGTTGATTCCGACCAGGAGTTCGGAATCAGGAACACTCGCTCGCCGTGGTGGGCCCGGGCAATGAGGGCGTCATCAACGTGGAACCCCTGCTCGGCGAGCCAGCTGGGTGACGCGGCAACATACCAGAACGGCTGTTCCGGGACGGATGCATAGATCCCGTCCCATTTGTCGAGGATTTGCGAGTCGAAGTACTGGGTATTGACCAGGCTGACACCGGGCTTGTCCGCGATGGACCGGTACCAATCGTAAAAGTCTCTGGTTTGCTGTGGCGATTGTCCGCCATCGGAGGTCTGCGCGCTACCGGCAGACATCCGGAACAGGATTTCCTGGTCCTTGACCGAGGCCCAGGAATGGTTAACATCGGAGAGCCTATTGGCTTCTCGAATGGGGCCGTCGAGGAAGACCAGGGTTAGCGTGAAGGCGGCAATCGCCACTACGTAGAACCCGGAGAGGGTCCAGAGCAGCAGTTTTTTCGAGTAGCGTCCGAGGATCGCATTGACCGGTTTTGTCGAGATGAGCGCCGCCGCCGCAACTACCACACAGGCGAGTGTAAGGATGCCTCCGGCGGCCGACGCGCTCCAGGCGAGTGACGCGAGCTCGACGGTGAGCCGATATCCCGGCGCAAGCGCGATGGTAAGTCCCGCCGAAAGCACCGCCGTGATTCCGGCGGTGATCAGCACCGGACGAAATAGCGTGGCCGCAAATCCCCAGGTTGAGCGCCCCAGCAAGACGTGCACGCCGAGAATTCGAAATGCCCTGAGCGTTTCAAAAACGAGCACGAGGAGGAGCAGAATTGTCGCGGCGACGAGGAAGCCCACCAGGAGACCACCCACGAGACCGCCATCGGCGGCGCGTCCCTGCATCGGGGTCAGCATGCTTTCGGCGGATTGGCCGGTGACGGATTCGAGCGAACCGAGGAGACCAGCGACCTGATCCGGGCTCGCTCCGACTACGCGGTAGGCGGCGTTGACGGTTCCCGAAGTTTGGACAAGATGTGCAAGCTGGACGACCGCAATCCTCGGCGCGAACGTGAACTCCGGTATGGGAACGAGCACGTCGGCTGCATTCGCGTCCAGCCCGATGGATCGTGTAGGTTCACCCTCGAGCAGCCGTGAGATTTCGGCGGAGCCGAAGAGCGACGTTCCCAGGTCGTCCAGGCCCAGCGTATCCGGGACGGCAGCCGGGTTGGCCACGATACCGATGCGCATTCCGGTGACGAGGTTCGAGGAGTCGGCCGCGAGATGGTCGACTCGGACAACCGCGCGGCCTTCGGTGTGAGCGAAGTCCCCAAGGGCAGCGAGAACACTCGCTGCCCTTTCTTCGGGGACTCCGTGCACATAGATTTTTGTTGCCCCAACGGGGTACTCTTCGACCGTCTGCTGAAGCCGTGCTCCCTGGCTGAACACCAGGAGCACGGTCGAGAGAACCCCGATCAGGACAACGAGTATGGAACTTGAGAGTTTTGACCAAAAGGACATGAACGTTACTTGTGGTCCTTCTCTTCTACGGCAATTGTCACCCTGGTGCTATTAGCCGCGAGCGTTCCAGTAGGCCGTTGCCGCGCCCGTGCCAACGAACTGCTCGGCGTGCGCCAGCACACCGGGCTTCTTCCACCCGGAGAACGTGGTGTTCGCGGTCGAGCTGTGTTCGTACACACCGGTTTGCACGTCGGAGTAGCTGGTGACCCCCCACGAACGACCGTGTTCCCAGCTGATGGCGCTGCCCTTGTAATACACGGTTGCTGCCTGCGCGACCCCCGCGCCACCGGCAACCAGTCCGGCTGCCAGCAGTGCCACGGTAACGGTCTTCTTAATCGTATTCATCATTTCCCCCATTAATAGTTCAGGCACCCCGAGCGCGCCACGAAACCGAAGAAAACACCGTTCTCAGCGTGTAAAACCGAGGTGGCAATTCTTCGGTGTTGTAGCGGGCTCGTGACCTGCTGGATGAAAACCTATGGGACTCGCCCAGCCGGTGTCAACGCGATCGGGCTCCGTGTCTTTCGGGGGCATACCGTTCGCCCTGGAAATACGCGGCGGCCCCGTCTCCTTTCCCCGTGAACTGGGGGGGGGGAGAGACGGGGCCGCGGGCTGGACTCGACTAGTTGTCGATGTTGATGTCCTTGGTTTCGCGGGAGAGCAGCAGCGCGATCAGGGTGAGCACACCCATCGCCACCAGGTACATGCCCACCAGGAACGGGCTGCCATCGGCGGCCTGCCACAGCTGCAGGGCGATCAGCGGGGCCACGGCGGCACCGAGGATCGAGCTCACGTTATAGGAGATCGCCGAGCCGGAGTAGCGCACGTTGGTCGGGAACAGCTCGGGCAGCAGCGCACCCATCGGACCGAAGGTTGCCCCCATCAGCGTGAAGCCGATGATCAGGAACGCCTGTGTCAGGCCCTTATCGGTGCCGAGCATCGGCTCGAACAGGAAGCCGAATCCGATGATCAGAAGGGTGATCACGATCAGGGTCTTGCGGCGACCGAAGCGGTCGGCCAGCGGGCCGGAGACCAGCGTGAAGATTCCGAAGAAGACCACGCCGATGATCAGCATCAGCACAAAGTCGACGTAGCCGAAGCCACCGCCGGGGTAGAAGGTCGAGGGATCAAACGGCTTGCCCGCGGCCTCGGCGGCCTTCTGCGCAACCTCTACCGAGGAGGCGCGGGTACCGAAGGTCAGGGTGAAGTTGGTCATCAGGTAGAACAGCACGTAGGTGGCCAGCATGATGAAGGTACCCAGGATGAGGTTCTTCCAGTGGAAGCGGAACACCTCGGCCAGCGGGGACTTCTTCAGCTTGCCGCTGTCGGCGTTCTTCTGGAAGCTGGTGGACTCCACCAGACGCAGACGCACCCAGAGGCCCACGATGACCATGACCGCGGAGAACAGGAACGGGATCCGCCAACCCCAGGCCACAAACGCCTCGGACTGCAGGGCGGGGTTCTCGGGGTGGGGAAGCATCGCGTTGATCAGCAGGAACAGCCCGTTGGCGATGATGAACCCCAGCGGTGCACCCAGCTGCGGGAAGGTGCCGTACCAGGCGCGCTTGCCGGTCGGGGCGTTCTCGGTCGCGACCAGCGCCGCACCGGACCACTCACCACCCAGGGCGAAGCCCTGTCCGAGGCGCAGGATCAGCAGGAGCAGCGCGGCCCACCAGCCGATGGTGTCAAAGGTCGGCAGCACACCGATCAGGAACGTCGCAATACCCATGGTCAGCAGCGAGGCGACCAGGGTGGCCTTGCGGCCATAGCGGTCACCGAAGTGGCCAAAGACCATGGCGCCGATCGGACGGGCCACCATCGCCGCACCAAACGTGGCAAACGAGGCCAGCAGCGAGGTGGTCGGGTTGGCGCTGGGGAAGAAGAGGGTGGGGAACACGAGAACCGCCGCGGTGGCGTAGACATAGAAGTCGTAGAACTCGATGGTGGTGCCGATCAGGCTCGCGGTAATGACGCGCGAGCGGGGATTGGCGGGGGCTGCGGGGGCCTTCGAATCCCCCGTGGTTGCTGCTGACATGCTGTCGTCCAAAAACGTCGTAAATCAAGAGTGAGGTGCAGTCATCACGGGGGTGGGGTGATCGCTGAGCCTAAATTGGTGTGGGTATCCGATTGTGGCGGAAATGCCAATATACGCCCATACCGGGAGTTTCCCGAAACTCCGCGGCGTGAGGGCGACACAACCTGGCGGAAATAAATCCTCGGGTTAGGGTGGGGAAATGAGTGAAAATCCCGCGCAGAGTGCCGCCCGTGCCGTTCCCGGGGAAGGGATCCCCGATGGTCGCGGAAGGACCGGACTGGATCGGGTGGGTCGGGACCTCGCCGGTAATCCCGACGTGCGGATCCTCGACGTGGAGGTAACCTCGGACGGCTGGCACGTGCTGCGCCGCACCACCCTGGAATACCGGGACCGACACGGCAACTGGGGGCGGCAAACCCGGGAGACCTACGATCGCGGCAACGGTGCCACGATCCTGCTGTACCGCACCGATACCCGCACGATCTTACTGACCAGACAGTTTCGCTTCCCCGCCTACGTCAACGGGCACCCCGACGGCGTGTTGATCGAGGCCGCCGCGGGCCTGCTGGACGGGGATGCCCCCGAGGAAGCGATCGCCCGCGAGACCCATGAGGAGCTGGGGGTGCGGGTCCGCGCGCCCCGGTACCTCTTTGACCTCTATATGAGTCCGGGGTCGATCACCGAGCGGGTGCACTTCTTCGCCGCCGAATACGCGCCCGAGGATGAAACCGGGATCGGCGGAGGCTTGGCCGAGGAGGGCGAGGAGATCGAGCGGGTGGAGCTGGGGTTTGATGATGCCGTGGCCGCGATCGCCGACGGCCGCATCCGCGACGGCAAAACCGTGATCCTGCTGCAGTGGGCCGCGCTGAATCTCTTCGGCGCGGCCCACTAGGCGGTTCTGTTACCCGCGGGTTAGAGCGAGCGCAGCAGGACCGCGGTGTGCAGCGCGGCCTCGGCGGCCTCGCGGCCCTTGTCCTCACGCGAGCCGGGCAGGCCCGCGCGGTCGATGCCCTGTGCCTCATCGTCCAGCGTCAGCACGCCAAAGCCCACGGGCTTGCCGGTCAACACGGACACCTGGGTCAGCCCCGAGGTCGCAGCATCCGAGACGAACTCGAAGTGCGGGGTGCCGCCGCGGATGATCACGCCGAGCGCGACCACCGCATCCGCCCCGGCCTCCAGCGCCGCGCGGGCGGCAACCGGCAGCTCGAAGCTCCCGGCGACGCGCACGGTCGTGAAGGTGGCACCGGACTCGGCCAGGGCCTTCTCGGCACCGGCGATGAGACCGTTGCTGATCTCCTCGTGCCAGGATCCGGCGATCACGGTGACGTTGAGGCCGGTGCCGTCAACCTGGAGGGAGGGGATTCCGTTGCTGCTCATTATGTGTTCCGTTCGGTAGGGAGGGGTTAGTCGGAGAGCGGGATGAACGAGCCGGGCTCGCCCTCGAAGCGGTGGCCCATGCGGTCGCGCTTGGTCTGGAGATAGTTCTCGTTGACCTCGCCCACGCCGACCACCAGGGGCAGACGCTCAACCACGCGGATGCCGGCCTCTTCCAGCTGGCGGATCTTCTCGGGGTTGTTGGTCAGCAGGCGCACGGCGCTCACTCCCAGGTCCTCGAGGATCGCGCTGGCGGGCAGGTAGCTGCGGGCATCCGCCGGCAGACCCAGGGCCAGGTTGGCGTCCAGGGTGTCATAGCCCTGCTCCTGCAGCGCATAGGCACGCAGCTTGTTGATCAGGCCGATGCCGCGACCCTCCTGGCCGCGCATGTAGATGACCACGCCGTCCTTCTCGGCGATCTCCTCGAGGGCGGCGTCCAGCTGCGGACCGCACTCGCACTTGAGCGAACCGAGAGCCTCACCGGTCAGGCACTCCGAGTGGACCCGCAGGATCGCGGTGTCGGTGAGCTCACCGTGGATCAGGGCCAGGTGCTCGGCACCGGTCTGCCGGTCACGGTAGGCGCGCACCTTGAAGTTGCCGTGGGTCGTGGGCAGGTTGGTCTCGATCTCGAAGTGCACGGCCGAGTCGTTGGCAACCGCGGCCAGCTGCTCGGTGGTGCCGGCATCGGCGGCGTCGAGGTACTCGATCAGATCGGCGATGGTGATCACCGGAATGTCGTGCGCGACACCGAGTTCCAGCAGGCCCGGCAGACGCATCATGTCGCCCTCGTCGGTCACGACCTCGCCGATCACGCCGACCGGGTTCAGCCCGGCCAGGCGCAGCAGATCCACGGCGGCCTCGGTGTGACCGGCACGCTCGCGCACGCCCCCGGCCACCGCGCGCAGCGGCACGATGTGTCCGGGGCGGATGAGGTCTTCGGCGGTGCTGGTCGCATCACCGAGGACCCGCAGGGTGCGGGCACGGTCGGAGGCGCTGATACCTGTGGTCACGCCCGAGGCCGCATCCACGGTCACCGTGTAGGCGGTCTTGCGCGGGTCCTGGCTGTTTTCCACCATCGGGGGCAGGGCCAGTCGGTCCGCGATGTCCGCGGTCATCGGGGCGCACAGGTAACCACTGGTGTGCCGAACGGCCCAGGCCACGGTGTCGTGGGTGGCGAGCTCGGCGGCGAAAATCACGTCGCCCTCGTTCTCGCGGCCCTCATCATCGGCCACGAGGATTGCCTTGCCCGCGCGCAGGGCGGCGAGGGCGGCAGGAATGGTTGAGAGACTCATCGGTTATCGGCTTTCGTTGGGAGTAACTGCGGCATTCACGGCGAGCAGACGCTCCACGTGACGTGCCAGAATGTCGGTTTCAAGATTGACGGTGTCGCCGATCTGGCGCTCGCCGAGGGTTGTGGCGACCAGGGTTTCGGGGATCAGCGAGACCTCGAACCAGGGGGCCGTTTCGGCGGGATCGGAGATCGCGCTGACCGTGAGGGAGACCCCGTCCACGGTGATCGACCCCTTATCGGTGACCAGCGAGGCGTGCTCGATCGGCAGCGAGAAGCGCAGTACCCGCCAGGCATCACCCGGGGTGACCTGGAGCAGCGTGCCGGTGCCATCCACATGGCCCTGAACGATGTGACCGCCGAGACGGTCGCCCACCTGGGCGGCGCGCTCGAGGTTCACCCGGGTTCCCACGGTCGCCCCATCCAGGGCAGACATAACGAGGGTCTGGGCCATGACGTCGGCGGTGAAGGAGGTTTCGGTCTGCTCGATCACGGTCAGGCACACGCCGCTCACGGCAATCGAATCGCCGTGCCCGGCATCGGAGACCACGAGCGGCCCCTCCACGGTGATGCGCAGGGCATCGGCACTGGGAACGAGCGCGGTGATGGTGCCGAGCTCCTCAATGATTCCGGTAAACACTAGTGGGCTCCAGACGTCGGGTGGGTGGATGAGGTTTCGGGGGCGACCGGTTCGGCGGTGAGACGCAGATCCGATCCCAGGTGTCGAACATCGGTGAAGATGAGGCGATGCTGGTCGCCGATGGTGTCCACACCGAGGTCGGTCAGCGCGACCTTCGGACCGCCGATCAGGGTGGGCGCGATATAGACCAGCACGCGGTCGGCAAATCCGGCACGGATGAAGGCGCTGGCGAGGCTCGGGCCGCCCTCCACAAACACCGATCGGATGCCGCGTTTCCACAGAACATCTAGATCCGCGGCCAGATCATCGCCGCTGAGGGTAATGAGCTCGCGCGGGTGGCTGCGCAGCTGCGCGTTCGCCGGCACCTCGCGGTGGCCAAACACCACGGGGATCGGCTGGGCCAGCGGCGCACCGTTTTCCTCGCCGCGGGCGGTGAGGGCGGGGTCATCGGCCAGGACGGTTCCGGTGCCCACGGCGATCGCATCGTGGCGGGAGCGTTCGAGGTGCACGTCGGCACGGGCGTCGGGTCCGGTGATCCACTGGCTGGTCCCGTCGGCGGCGGCCGCGCGGCCGTCCAGGCTGGTGGCCCACTTCACGGTCACCGTGGGGCGTCCGCGTCGGGCATCCCGCAGCCATCCGGCCAGCAGTTCCTCCGCCTGTTCGCGGCGGGGTCCCAGCCGTGCGGGGATGCCCGCGTCGATCAGGGTCTGCGCGCCGTGGCTGGACACCGCTCCGGGATCGGGCACCGCAAAGTACACCTCGGCGACGCCGGCGGCAATCAGCGCCTGCGCGCAGGGGCCGGTGCGTCCGGTGTGGTTGCACGGTTCCAGGGTGACCACGGCGGTCGCGCCGCGGGCTTCGCCCGGTGCCAGGTGGGAGAGGGCGTCTACCTCGGCGTGGGCGGTGCCGGCACCGCGGTGCCAGCCCTCGGCGAGGGTGTGCCCGTCGGGGCTGAGGATGACGCAGCCTACCCGCGGGTTGGGCCCGCCTTCGGGCCCGCGGGTGGCGATCTCCAGGGCGCGGCCCATGGCCGCGTCGAGGACGGCCGCGTCTAGGCGGTCTGGGGTGATCATCGGAGTGGTTGCCTTTTCTCGAGCGCACTCCGGGAGGGTGGCGACGCGAGCGTCACCGATTTACGCGCACCCGACGAAGGGTCGTCAAATCCGCGTGTGCTACCTCTCATCCGGACTCGAATCCCGCAGGACCCATAACCGTCGGTGCCGGAATTTCACCGGCTCAACCCCTCCTTCCGAAAAAGAACGGGCTCGCGGACTCTCACCGCCGGTTTGGACTCTCACCAACCCCGGAGCACTATTTGTTATCTATCGTAGGACAACCGCACTGCCCGGTGGAAGTATTCCGACACACCGAGACTTTTTTCCGGCGGCCGCTCGGGGCCGCCGTGGCCGCATGCAGAGACGCTCCCCTCGAAGTCGAGGGGAGCGTCTCTGTCTGTATGGAGGAGCGGGCTAGGCGTCCAGCGGGCCCTGATCGACCAGGCGGCGCGCGGTGCCGGCGTCCACGATCAGGTCGGTGATCAGGCCGGCGGCCAGCGCGCCGCGCAGGGTGCGCAGCTTGCCGGCACCGGAAACGACGCCGACCCGGCGGGAGATGCCGCGCAGCACATCGAGGCTGGGGCCCGAGGATCGGGAGTTCAGGGCGATGTTGTCGCTGCTGCCATCCTCGCGGTAGAACACGGTGGCGACGTCTCCGACGACCCCGTCCTCGCGCATCACGGCGAGATCCGCGTCATCGATGTAGCCGGCGACGTAGAGGTGGCTGGGGACGTCCGAGTAGGTCGAGCCGAGACCGAAGACCGCGATGTCCAGTGCGTTCTGACGCTCGACCACCCGGCTCACGCTGCGCTCGCGCCACATCGCGGTCTTGGTGTTGGGGTCGTCGAACACGGCGGGCACCGGGAACTGCTGGATCGCCGCGCCAAAGGCCGCGCCGAAGCGCTGCAGGATCTCGCTGGCATAGGCGATACCCGTGGTGCGCGGGTTGGCGGCACCGTTGAGCTGCACGATGAGGGAGTTGTGGGTGGGCTTGGAGGAGAGGTTGCGGGAGACCGCGCTCATGGTGGAACCCCAGGCCACACCCATCGACATGTTGGAGTCGAAGAAGCCGCCGAGGATCCGGGCGGCATAGAGGGCGACGCGGTCCAGGCGGTCCACGTCGCTGATCTGGTCGGGGACCGAAACCACGTGGGCGACCACGCCGAACTGCTGACGAATGTCGTTTTCCAGCTGACGCGGGGCGTCCAGCGGGGAGCGGACCTGGATTTCCACCAGGCCGGTCTCGCGGGCATGGCCCAGCAGACGCGAGACGCTCGAGCGCGAGGTGTGCAGCTCGGCGGCGATCGCATCCATGGTCAGGTCCTGCAGATAGTAGAGCTGCGCGGCGGTTAGGGCGTCACGAGTTTTCCCACTGAGGGAAAACGATTCGGGAACCGACATTGGTAAAACTCCTTGCGCCGTGCGGCCGCCAGTGGGGCCGGTCAGGTGGCGGATGTATTGCGGGTGTGATGTGCGGGCCCGCGTGGTGGTACGGGATCGCCGAGTTCACCGTCGCAAGACTTCACCTCCGAGCTTAACCATTTTTTCCCGTGAGCGCGCGCCGAGGCTCCGTCTCGGGGTTTGGAGGGGCGTAATTCTCCGAGGTTCCGACAACCGGTGCGTCTCGCGGATGGATGGGGGACATCGTGCGTAGCGGGTGATGAATGCGGGAACGGGCATATCTTGCACCTTCGCGCGCTCTTTTTGACCCAAAATCGGTAGTTTTCGGCTTGCCGTCCGCCACGGTGAGTGCGGGCTGCGAACGTCGAGAGTTCTCGAACATCCGCTTGTTTACGGGGCCACAGCGCCGTTTACCCGCCGTTCATCTGGATAACGGTTGCTGAGAAATTGTGCACCAAGATTGGGTAGATGTGTGTTTTTTAAATGTTTCTTTGGCGCATCGGGGAACCATTTTTGGGGGACACCGAGAGGGGAGTGTCCGGGTGAATGGAGCACGATTGATATATGACGCTCCGCGTAACGATGCGGAAAACCCCTATGCAAAGCGCATGACGGCTACTAAGTTGTGATCCAAGAACATGTGTTATCAGGCTCGTGCACATTCGTGCATCGGCTTTGCGCGTTTTGTGCAGGTGGGTCACAATCGGAAAGAACCGACGGCGGGGATGCCGCTGCCGGGGGAAATCGAAAGTTTCGAAAAGGGGTAACACCATGCAGGATCAGGTAGGGAACCCGGGCACCGCTCGCACCACGGTAGAGGCTGTCCGCGCAGAGCCGCGAGCCAACGTACTGATTATCGGTGCCGGTATTAACGGGATTGCCACCTTCCGCGACCTCGCCCTTCAGGGAGTCAACGTGACCCTGATCGAGCGTAACGACTTCTGCTCGGGCGCTTCGGCCGCCTCGAGCCACATGATCCACGGTGGCATTCGCTACCTGGAGAACGGCGAGTTCCGACTCGTGCAGGAATCGGTTCAGGAGCGCAACTCCCTGATCAAGATCGCCCCGCACTACGTCAAGCCGCTGCCCACCACCGTGCCGATCTTCTCGACCTTCTCGGGCATGGTCTCCGCTCCGATGCGCTTCCTGACCCACAAGCAGGGCAAGCCGAAGGAGCGCGGTGCCGCGCTCATCAAGATGGGGCTCATCATGTATGACTCCTTCTCCCGTGATGGCGGCTCGGTTCCGCGTCACCGCTTCCTGGGCAAGAAGAAGACCCTCGCCGAGCTGCCGCAGCTCAACCCGGGTCTCAAGTACACCGCCACCTACTTTGACGCCTCGATGCACGACCCCGAGCGTCTGGCCCTCGACGTAATGCACGATGGTCTGGCCGCCGGCGACCACGCCCGTGCCGTCAACTATGTTGAGGCCGTGGGATCCACCGAGTCCGGTGCGATCACCCTGCGCGACCGCGTCAGCGGCGAGGAGTTCGACTTCACCGCCGACGTCGTGGTGAACACCTCCGGTCCCTGGACCGACCTCACCAACGGTGCCTTCGGCACCCCGACCACCTACATGGGTGGCACCAAGGGTTCGCACATCGTGCTGGAAAACGACGAGCTGCTCGCCGCCACCGGTGGCCGCGAGATCTTCTTTGAGCACAACGATGGCCGCATCGTGCTGATCTACCCGCTCAAGGGCAAGGTCATGGTCGGTACCACCGACATCAACGCCGACCCGCGTGAAGCTGCCGTCTGCACCGAGGAAGAGGTGGACTACTTCTTCGACCTGGTCAAGCACGTCTTCCCCCAGATCTCGGTGGACCGCTCGCAGATCATCTACCGCTTCAGCGGCATCCGTCCGCTGCCCGGTCACGGTGACACCCAGCCCGGCTTCGTTTCCCGCGACTACCGCATCGTCGAGACCGCCGTGGGTAAGACCCCGCTGCTGAGCCTCGTCGGTGGAAAGTGGACCACGTTCCGCGCCCTGGCCGAGCACCTCTCCGGCGACGTGCTGAAGGTCCTGGGTCTCGAGCGCAAGGTATCCACCGCCGGAATGGCGATCGGTGGCGGTAAGGACTACCCCCGCGACGACGCAGCCCGCGCCCGCTGGGTATCCGCCAACCGCGGCCTGGTCTCCGACAAGCGTGCCGACGCACTGCTTGAGCGCTACGGCACCCGTGCCGCCGCCCTCATCGCTCAGCTCCCGGCGAAAGAGCACATGCTCGCCACCGCCCCGGACTACAGCGCCGAGGAGCTCACCATTTTGGCCACCGAAGAGCGCGTGGTCACCCTGCTTGATGTCATCCAGCGCCGCACGAGCCTGGCCTTCACCGGTCGGAGCTCGCACGCGGTCCTCGTCGAAGTGGCCGAGGCCATTGCGTCGTCACTGGGCTGGGACACCGAGGCGACCGAACGAGAAATCGCTCGGGCCGCAGAATACCTGAGCTGGGCTCACGGCATCACCGATTCCCGCGCTGGCGGGAAGACTCCGGTGAGCGCCTAGGGTTCGCTCAGTCCGGGCTTAGGGGTCGCCACCGACGAGAGTCGGTGGCGGCTCCGATCCGGGACTCACACACCAACGCGGCGACCAGGGGTCGCCACGAAACAGAAAAGGAAGGTCAACGTGGACGTATCTTTAGGAACGGTCTTTCTCTCCGAAGCTTTCGGTACGGGAATGCTCACCCTGCTTGGTGGGGGTGTAGTTGCAAACGTGTTGCTGGCCAAGTCCAAGGGCCTGGGCGGCGGCACCCTGATGATCAACTTCGGTTGGGGCCTCGCGGTCTTCGCCGGTGTGATCGTTGCATTCAACTCGGGTGCACACCTGAACCCCGCGGTGACGCTGGGTATTCTTACCTCCGGTGCTGAGAACTACGCACCGCACGTGCCGGTCAGCGTCGGAGCGACATTCACCTACTTTGCCGGTCAGTTGATCGGTGCCATTATCGGTTCGATCTTCATGTACCTGGCGTACAAGAAGCACTTCGACGCCACCGAGGACAAGGGCGTCAAGCTCGGCGTCTTCTCGACCGGCCCGGAGATCCGCTCCTACACCTGGAACCTCATCACCGAGATCATCGCGACCTTCGTGCTGGTCATCGTGATCCTCGGCTTCAACCACCAGGGTGAAACCGGTGGTCTGGCAGCCGTGGGCGCACTGCCCGTTGCCTTCCTGGTTGTGGGTATCGGTGCCTCGCTGGGTGGCCCCACCGGCTACGCCATCAACCCCGCACGTGACCTCGGTCCGCGTATCGCCCACGCCATCCTGCCGATCAAGGGCAAGGGTTCCAGCGACTGGGGCTACGCCTGGGTTCCCGTTGTGGGTCCGATCATCGGTGGTGTCCTGGCCGGTGTGCTCTCTCCGGTACTGCTCCCGATCGTCGGAGCCTAACTTAACACCTCGGTCCGGGCGGATGCACGGTAAACATGCATCCGCCCGTGCCACCCTCGTAGTATTCCCCCCTCACAGACACCGCAGTTTTTGAAATAAGGAGTTAAGCACATGGCTGACTACGTCATCGCGATTGACCAGGGAACCACCTCGTCGCGTGCGATTGTTTTTGACCACTCCGGGAGCATCGTCTCGACCGGACAGCTTGAGCACGAGCAGATTTTCCCCAAGGCTGGTTGGGTTGAGCACGACCCGAACGAGATTTGGAACAACACCCGTGAGGCCATCGGACAGGCGCTGTCCAAGGCCAACCTGACCCGCCACGACATCGCGGCGATCGGTATCACCAACCAGCGCGAGACCGCGGTCATCTGGGACAAGAACACCGGTGAGCCCGTCTACAACGCCATCGTGTGGCAGGACACCCGCACCCAGGACATCGTGGACCGCCTGGCGGCCGACGGCGGCGTGGAGCGCTTCAAGAAGACCGTGGGTCTGCCCCTGGCCACCTACTTCTCCGGTACCAAGATCGTCTGGATCCTGGAAAACGTCGAGGGCGCTCGAGAGCGTGCCGAGGCCGGCGACCTGCTCTTTGGAACCACCGACACCTGGGTGCTGTGGAACCTGACCGGTGGCGTCGAGGGCGGTGTGCACGTCACCGACGTGACCAACGCCTCGCGTACCCTGTTCCTCAACCTGGAGACCCTCGAGTGGGACGACGAGATCCTCGCCGCCTTCGATGTGCCCAAGTCGCTGCTGCCGACCGTGAAGTCCTCCTCCGAGGTCTACGGTCACGCCGACAGCCACTCGCTGCTGCGCGAGACCCCGATCGCCGGTATCCTGGGCGACCAGCAGGCCGCGACCTTCGGTCAGGCAGCCTTCGACAAGGGTGAGGCCAAGAACACCTACGGCACCGGTAACTTCCTCATCTTCAACACCGGTGAGGACATCATCCACTCGGAGAACGGTCTGCTGACCACCATCGGGTACAAGATCGGTGACCAGCCCACCCACTACGCGCTCGAGGGATCGATCGCCGTGACCGGTTCGCTGGTGCAGTGGCTGCGCGACAACCTGGGTCTGATCTCCTCGGCCGCCGAGGTCGAGGAACTGGCTCGTGGCGTGGAGGACAACGGTGGCGCCTACTTCGTCCCCGCCTTCTCGGGTCTGTTCGCTCCGTACTGGCGTTCGGATGCCCGTGGTGCACTGGTGGGTCTGACCCGCTTCGTGAACAAGGGTCACATCGCCCGCGCCGCGCTGGAGGCCATCGCCTACCAGACCGCCGAGGTCCTGGACGCCGTGAACGCCGACGCCGGTGTGGACCTGACCGAGCTGCGCGTGGACGGTGGCGCAACCGCCAACGACCTGCTGCTGCAGTTCCAGGCCGACATCCTGGGTGTCCCGGTAGTCCGTCCGGTGGTCGCCGAGACCACCGCGCTGGGTGCCGCCTACGCCGCGGGTCTGGCCGTCGGATTCTGGAAGGACACCGACGACCTGGCCAAGAACTGGCAGGAAGACAAGCGCTGGGAGCCGAGCATGGACAAGGGCGAGCGCGACCGCCTGTACCGCAACTGGAAGAAGGCCGTCACCAAGACCTTCGACTGGGTTGACGAGGACGTGAACTAGTTCGCGAGTTGTCTCCTGCCGCCGCCCCCACTGGATTCCAGTGGGGGCGGCGGTTTTTTCTGGCACCGGGGCGTGGATCTCGCTAGGGTGTAGCTACTCGGATGTGCCGAGGGGGAGTGGGGGAACACCGTGTCTAATCTGCTGATTGGCTGGCATCTGCCGGTTCTGCTGGGTGTACTCGCGCTGTTTGGGTACTGGGTGTACGCCATCGTGGTCACCGCGAATGATCGCCAGATGCGAACCTCGGAGAAGGTCATCTGGATCGTGCTGCTGGTCCTTCTGCACGTGCTCACCCTGGTCGCCTGGACCCTGGACCGCATTGTGCGCCGGGTACGAAAGAACCCCCGAAGCCGGGCTTCGGGGGCGCTCTCCTAGCGGGGTACTTCCCGGTTGGTAATCTCCACGGGGCGGGTTTCTCCGGGTAGAGTGCCCTCGCGGAGCGATTTTCCCGCGGGACTAACCGCTAGAGGGTCAGCGTGCCCACCACCACGGCACCGATCAGCGCGATGACGCCGGTGACCCCGATCCGAACGGGCGCGGGGCGATCCGGACGAATCCACGGCCGGGAATATCCGCGGAAGGCCATGCCCGCGAGTGCCAGGGCCGCCAGGGCGACCAGCGCGAACCAGGACCACAGGGTTTCCGGGGTCCAGGTTCCCATCTGGCGAACCAGGACCAGGATCACCAGGATGCCCACGGCACCACTGATCAGGCTCAGTCGATCACGGCTGCGCGGCGGCTTGGTGGCCCTCCGCTTCGAGGGGCGGCGCCCGGGGATTCCGGCAATCAGGAACGGGACCAGCAGGACGGCACCCAGGATGGGCATAAACAGGTTCATGAGTTGTTCTCCTCGCGCAGCAGGGCCAGACCGATACCATCCACCGAGGCGGTGGTGTCACCGATCACATAGACGGCCTTCCGTGCCTCGCGGTCGAGGACGAGGAAGGTACGGTGCCCACCGGTTCCGCCGTTGTGCCAGGTGATGGTGCGGCCCTCATCCTGGGTAACAAACCAGGCGAGTCCGATGTCCGCACCCTCGCCCACCTCGTGGCGGGGGTCCAGGACCGTGGCGGCCGGAATCCCCAGCGCCGCATCATCGGTGAGCAGCGCGCGGGCATAGCGCGCCATGTCGGTGGCGGTGGAGCGTGCGCCACCCGAGGGTGCCTCGGCCCCCACCGTCCACGGCTTGGCCGGACGTCCGGTTTCGGTATATCCGCCGCGGGCATCGGGCCCAAGATTATCGGGGGTGACCGGGAGGCTGCTGGCGGTCATGCCGAGGCGGTCGAACACGTCGCGCTGCAGGAGGTCTCGGTAGGAGAGGCCCTGCGCCGCGGCCACCGCCTGACCGAGCGTGCCCACACCCATGTTGGAGTACGAGACGGTTCCGGGTTTTTCGAGCGGTGCCTCGCGGACGACCGCCGCGAGCTCGTCCACGCTCAGCGAGTACGGGTCGCTCGCGTGCACCTGGCTCCAGAGCAGGTTGGCGATATTGCCCCCGGACAGATCGATACGGGGCAGGCCCGAGCGGTGGGTAGCCAGATCCTCCAGGGTGAAGGGCTGATCGCCCAGCGGGAGGTGATCACCCGCCCGATCATCCAGGGTCACGGCACCCGACTGGACAGCCTGGGCCAGGAGCAGCGAGGTCATCGTCTTGGTGACCGAGCCGATCTCCATTTCGGTATTCTCATCCGCACCGAGTCCGGCAAAGGTGGTGCCTTCGGGGGTGATGATCGCCGCCGAAAGGTGGTGATACTGACCCTCGGTGCTCTCCGCCGCCAGCTCGGAGAGGCGGGCGGCGAGTGCCTGATCGCCGGTCTTCTCGGTGGAGGGGGCGAGGACGTTGGGTAGCGCGAGCGACCCGATCAGCAGCGCGGCCACGCCCGTGCCGAGCGCGATGATTCCCTGTCGATTCACGAGACACCTCCGGTGGCGATGATCATCGCATACAGCGCGATCACCCGGGCGTGCGGGACGCCGTAGTGTCCCCGCACCGTCTGCCGCAGCCAGCCGGCCGACTGGAGCTGGGAGAGGTGGTGGTACACCTGCCCGCTGGTGCCCACGCCCTCAAGCTGGGCCAGCTCGGCCACGGTGTCCGTGCCCAGCAGGATCTCCTGCAGGAAGCGCAGGCGGATGGGGTTGGCCAGCGCGGCAAACGAGTCGGCGATGCTCGGCTCGGTCCAGGGCATGTCGAGGACGTGCTCGGTTTCCAGGCCGTACTGCCATTCCAGCGGGTTTGCGCCGGCGGCCCGGTCGGCCTCGCCGGGAACGATGCGGCCGGCCAGGAATACCGCGGAAACATCGGGGAGGGAATCGCGCATGAAGTCGAGGGCCCACAGCGGCCCGGCCGGCTGCGCGTGGGTGGGTGGGTTCTCGGCGTCACCGAAGACCGCGGCTTCGAGTGCCGCGAGGCGGGCCTCATAGGAGGGGGTTGGGGTGTCATGAGGGGAGGTCATGCATCCAAGTTATCAATATTACGTATATTTAAGTAAAATCGGAATCTGGAATCAGGCCGCGCCCGTGAGGGTGAGGTAGATCAGCGCGATGTTGAGGAGGACGATGGCGGCCACCACGATCGCCGTGATGATGCGCATCGGGAGTCGGTTCACGAACTCGCCCATCAGCGAGCGCTTGGCGGTGAGGTAGGCCAGCGGAATCAGGGCAAAGGGAATGCCCACCGAGAGCAGGACCTGGCTGAGGACCAGTGCCAGCGTGGGGTCAAAACCCACACCCAGCACGATCAGTGCGGGGATGATGGTGATGACGCGGCGTACCAGGAGCGGGATGCGTACGTGCAGCAGGCCGTCCATGATCGTGGCCCCCGCGTAGCATCCCACCGAGGTGGAGGCGAGGCCCGAGGCGAGTAGTCCCACGGCGAAGACCACTCCGATCACCGGGCCGAGGGCCGCGGTGATGGCCGCATGAGCGCCCTCGATGGTGTCGGTGCCCGCGACGCCGGGGAGGGCCGAGGCGGCAAGGAGCAGCATGGCGATGTTCACGCCCCCGGCCAGCACGAGCGCGAGGCCCACGTCCCACCGGGTGGCCTTGAGGAGGAGGCGGATTCGGCCGGGGTTAGTGCTCACGCCGTGGCGGTCGCGGGCGAGGGCCGAGTGGACGTAGATCGCGTGCGGCATGACCGTGGCTCCCAGCATGCTCGCCGCCAGCAGGACCGTCTCGGTGCCCTCGAAGCGCGGAACCAGTCCGCCGGCCACGCCACCCCAGTCCAGTGGGGAGAAGAACAGGCCGCCCACAAAGCCGATGGTGATGATCACCAGCATGCCCAGAATGACAAACTCAAACGGACGCTGGCCGCGGCGCGACTGGATCGCCAGGAGCGCCATCGAGACCGCGCCGACGATGATCCCGCCGAGCAGCAGCGGCGTCCCAAACAGCAGGTTCAGCGCGATGGCGCCGCCGATCACCTCCGCCAGGTCGGTGGCCGCGGCGATGACCTCGGCCTGTACCCAGTAGGCCAGGCGGCCGGCGCGCGGCATGCGCTGTCCCAGCAGCTCTGGCAGGCTCTTGCCGGTGACCAGGCCGAGCTTGGCCGAGAGGTACTGCACGAGCACGGCCATGACGTTGGCCAGCACCAGAACCCAGACCAGCAGGTAGCCGTAGCCCGCGCCCGCGGAGAGGTTGGCCGCGACGTTCCCCGGATCCACATAGGCGATGGCCGCCACGAAGGCGGGGCCGAGGAGACCCAGGAGTCGACGTTCGGGGGCGCGGGTTGGACGAGTGGAGGCGGGTGCTACGGAGGTCATGCGCTCACACTAGCAGGTTAATTTCGGCGCACCGAAAAATGTCGTTCCGGGTATCAAAAAACGGGCACCCGAGAGTGTCTCGGGTGCCCGTAATGCCTGGGGGAGGGCGTTAGGCGACGACGGTCTCGATCTCGACCTTGATGTTGCCGCGGGTGGCGTTGGAGTACGGGCACACCTGGTGCGCAAGACCCACGAGGCGCTCGGCCTCGGCCTGCTCGATGTCCGCGATTTCCACGTGGAGGCTGGCGCCGAGGTCGTATCCACCCTGACCGTTGGGGAAGATCGAAATGTCGGCCACCACGGCCGAGTCGGTCAGGGTGATCTTCTCGGCGGCGGCCACGGCCTTGAGTGCGGAGTGGAAGCAGGCCGACCAGCCGGCGGCGAAGAGCTGCTCGGGGTTGGTTCCGCCGCCACGGCCGCCCATCTCGGTGGGGATCGCCAGGACCAGGTCGAGGTTGCCGTCGCTGGAGACGACGTGGCCCCCGGCGCGGCCGTTGCCGGTCGAGGTGGCTACGGCGGTGTACAGGGTTTCGCTCATAATCTGTGTCCTTCTGACGGGGATTCTCGGAAAATTCCTAGGTAGACGAACTAGTCACTCTACCTACAAGATCTATACTGGAACAGGACTCGGCAACACGCAAGTCCAACATCAGATTCTCGGTTTCGATTCAGGAACCGTTCGGCATGGGAGCACACATGACGCAGGTACAGGCGCGAGGCACGACCGTCTCGGAGTCCTCCGCGACGAACGCCGAGACCGACGCGACGGCCGAGAACTCCGCAACACACACCGAGACGGCTCGGAAGGCCGAGACGGTAACCGCTCCGGTGCGGATCGGAGCGCGCCAGCGCATCCTCGATGCTGCCGGCGCACTCTTTCCCGCGCTCGGATACCGCGCGGTGAGCGCGGACCGGATCATCGCCGCCGCCGGCATCACCAAGGTCACCTTCTACCGGCACTTTCCCACCAAGGACGACCTGATCGTCGCCTACCTGGATGCCGAGTCCACGCGCGCCCAGGAATCGGTGGCCCGCCTGTTTGCCCCCGAAGGATCGGACATCGAAAGCCGCGGCCCCGAAGAGCTACCCGTGCGCATCCTCACGGCCGAGCAGGCCGAACTTTTCCTCTCCGGCTTCGCCCGAGTGATCGGGGTCGAGAGCTGCCGCCCGGGTTTCCGCGGCTGCGTGTTCCTGAACGCCGCGGCCGAATATGCCGAACCCGAGCACCCGATCCGTCGGGCCGTGCTGACCCACCGGGACTGGCTCCTGGGTACCCTCGCCGACGCGGTTCGCGCCCTGGGCATCGCGCCCGCCGAACCGGTCGCCCGCCAGCTCCTGATGCTCAGGGACGGTGCAATGTTTGCCGGCTACCTGGACACCCCCGAGCAGATCGAGACCCAGCTGCGCACCGCGGGCCGCGCGATCCTGCGCGCGGGAGCTTAGCCGCCCGCCTGGACCGATCGCCCCGAGCGAAGCGTCGCGACTCGGCCCCGACGCACAGACACCCGGACCAAACGGCCCGGGTGTCTGCGTATGGGTGTGGCGTTTAGCGCGCGCGGCGCAGCAGGCCGATGCGGTCGTACACGGTGTCGAGGGTAGCCTCGGCCACCTCGCTGGCGCGCTCGGCGTTGCGGGCGAGCAGGCGGTCGAGCTCGGCCGGGTCGGCCATCAGCTCGTTGGCGTGCTCACGCACCGGGCCCAGGGTGTCGGCCACCAGCTCGGCGAGGTCCTTCTTGAATGCACCATAGCCCTGGCCATCGTAGGCCGCGGTGATGTCCTCGACGGTGCGCCCCGACAGGCCCGAGTAGATGCTCAGCATGTTGGAGACGCCGGGCTTGTTTTCCCGATCGAAGGCCACCACACCGTCGGCGTCGGTCACCGCGCGCATGATCTTCTTGGCGTTGACCTTGGGGTCATCCAGCACCCAGATGATGCCCGCCGGGGACTCCCCGGACTTCGACATCTTCGAGGTGGGGTTCTGCAGGTCGTAGATGCGCGCCTCGTTGCCACCGATGTGGGCGGTGGGGATGGTGAAGGTCTCGCCGAAGCGCGAGTTGAAGCGCTCGGCGAGGTTGCGGGTCAGCTCGACGTGCTGGCGCTGGTCATCGCCCACCGGCACCACCTCGGTCTGGTACAGCAGGATGTCGGCGGCCATCAGCACCGGGTAGGCAAACAGGCCCACGCTGGTGGCATCGGAACCGTAGCGGCTGGACTTGTCCTTGAACTGGGTCATCCGGCCGGCCTCGCCAAAGCCGGTGAGGGTGTTGAGGATCCAGGCCAGCTCGGTGTGGGCGGGCACATGCGACTGCACGTACAGGGTGGACTTATCCGGGGAGATGCCACCGGCGATGTACTGCGCGGCGGTGCGGCGGATCTTCTCCCGCAGCGTGGTCGGGTCCTGGGGCACGGTGATCGCGTGCAGGTCGACCACCGAGAAGAAGGCGTCGTGGGTTTCCTGCAGGCGCTTCCACGGCGAGAGCGCACCCAGGAAGTTGCCGAGCTGGAGCGAATCGGCGGAGGGCTGCATGCCGGAGTACAGGCGGGGGTTGGTCATGATAAATCCTTAAAAATTGAGCGAGATTAGAGTGCGTAGACGACGGTGACGGGCGCGTGGTCGGACCATCGCTCGTCGTACGCAGCGGCCCGCTCGACCGCATAGGAGGTAACGGTGGCAGCCAGCGCGGGCGTTGCCATGTGGTAGTCGATGCGCCATCCGGCGTCGTTATCGAAGGCCTGACCGCGGTAGGACCACCAGGTGTAGGGACCGGGGACCTCGCCGGCGAACGCGCGACCGACATCCATCAGGCCGATGCCCGGACCGGTGACGCCGTCCACGCCGGTGACCTCGGTGCCCGCGGCCCCGAAGAAACGGTCGAAGTAGGAGCGCTCCTGCGGCAGGAAGCCGGCGTTTTTCTGGTTGCCCTTCCAGTTTTTGATGTCGAGCTCGCGGTGACCCACGTTGAGGTCACCCACCACGACGGCGTGCGAGGTCTGGGCCGAGAGCTCGGCCAGACGCACCAGCATCGCCTCCAGGAAGGCGTACTTGGATACCTGACGCGGGGTATCGACCTCGCCCGAGTGCACGTAGGTGGACACCACGGTAACCGGGGTGCCGTGCCAGTCGTAGTCGCCCTCGAGCCAGCGTCCGGTGCTGTCGGTTTCCTCGCCGCCCAGGCCCGCGCGCGAGGCGACGGGGGCGATCCGGCTGAGCAGTGCAACACCGGCGCGACCCTTGGCCGCGGCCTCATCGTGCAGGATGTGCCAGCCCTCGCCCACCAGCTTGTGCACGTCGGCGTCGCCGGCGCGAACCTCCTGAAGGGCCACAATGTCGGCACCGGAGTTTTCCAGCCACTCGCCCATACCCTTGCGGTAGGCGGCGCGGATGCCGTTGACGTTGACCGAAATAACGCGTAATGGGTTGGCAGACATGGCCTCAGTTTACCGGGTACCGGCGACACTCCGGGGCGTAATTCCCCGATTGTATGCGACCGCGAAAAACTAGCGACCCCGGCGCTCGGCCCGCAGGGTCCGCAGTTCCTTACGCGCCCGCTCGGCACGGGCCCTGGCCACCAGTTTCGCCGGTCCCCGCGCCGCCCGGGCCGCGGCCACCGCCTCGTCAAAGGTCGTGCGCGCGATCAGTTCGCGGGCATCGGCCAGATCCTCGAGGCGCTCGCGCTCGCTCTGCTCGATCAGGACCACACCCTTGCGTTCCAGGCCCTCGGCGATCCAGGCCCCGGCGATCAGGATCACCCGACAGACGAAGTTGAACCAGATCAGCAGACCGATAAACACCGCAAACGTGGCCAACAGCGGGTTTCGGCTGGCCCCACCCAGCACCGCACCACCGGCCACACTCAGCGCGGTCAGCGCCAGGGCTCCGAAGAAGGACCCCATGAAGAGGTCGGGCAGCGGAATCGGGATGCGGGCGAGCACCCGATACAGCGCCGACAGGGTGATGAAGTTCAGCAGCAGACCGGCAACCAGACCGATCAGCGAGACGCTGGCGCGCCCCCAGAATGACTCATCGGAGATTCCGATCAGACCGAGCACCCAGGTCACCGCCTGGGTCGAGAGCATATTCGCCGCGGCCGAGAGCACCAGCAGCACCCCGAAGGCCAGCGCGAGCCCCAGGTCCTTGGCCTTCTGGAGAAAGAAGTTACCCTCGGCGCGGGGGAGATGGAAGATCGAGCGCAGGGCCTGCCGGGTCGAGGAGAGCCAGGCGATCGCGGTGAAGAGCAAACCGACCAGCGCGATCGCACCGGTCCACCCGAACACATTGACGCGGGCGATGGTGAGGATCTGATCCTCCTTGATGATGCCACTGCCGCCGTCGGTGCCGATCAGCCCGGGTACCGCGTTATTGATGATGTGGACGAGGTTCTTGAACAGCTCATCGTTGCCGATCAGCCACAGTCCCGCGACCGCGAACCCCACATACAGCGCGGCGAACACCGCAAATACCGCCTGGAAGCTCATGCCCGAGGACAGCAGGTTGCCGTCGGCCTCGTTGTAGCGCATGACCGTGCGGACCACCCGGGTGCGCGTCACCGTGTCCACGGCCTCGCCCGCGCGCTCCAGCGGCTTTTCGAAGCGCTGAACCAGCGCGTTATCGCTGTTGCGGATCGATTCCGAGAAGGAGGCCTCACGCTTCAGCGCGGCCTTCCGGGCATTCTTTTCGGCCAGGCGTTGGCCTCGGGAGGCGCTGCGGGGTCGACTGCTCATGCCCCTACTGTAATGGGGGCGTGATCGGGTGGGGAGATTTCCGGGGAACGCCGCGGGATTCCTCCTTCGAATGTGCGCCCGGCTCGGACCTGGCCTAGGCTGAACCCTAGATAGCGGGCGAACGAAGGGAACCGGGTGCGGGTGCAGGGGGTGGGTGTTGGTCGCGGTGTGGTCACCGGACCGGTCCTGCGTATGCCCGAACCGTTGCCCGAGCCCTCGGATCGTCCGCGCAGCAACACGGCGGCCTGGGAGTCGTCCCGGGCCGAGGCTGCGCTGCGCGAGACCGCCCATGATCTCTCCCAGCACGCCGAGCACACCACCGGCGAGGCGCGGGCGGTGCTGGAGGCTCAGGCTCAGATGGCGCAGGATCCCTCGCTGCTGACCGATGTGCGCTCCCGAATCGCCGCCCAGAAAACCGCCGAGCGCGCGATCTTTGAGGCATTCCACACGTTCCAACAGATGCTGCTCTCGATGGGCGGCTACATGGCCGAGCGTGCCTCCGACCTGGGGGACCTCTCCCAGCGCACGATCGCGCACCTGCGCGGGGTTCCGGTGCCGGGCATCCCCGACTCGGATACCCCCTTTATCCTGGTGGCCCACGATCTGGCCCCGGCCGACACCGTGGGCCTCGACCTGGAGCGCGTCCTCGGGCTGATCACCAGCGGCGGCGGCCCCACCTCGCATACGGCGATCCTCGCGCGGGCCAAGGCCCTGGTTGCCGTGGTCGGGGTGGGCGATGTGGACGCGCTGGTGGACGGGGCCGAGGTGCTGCTGGATGCGGCCGAGGGTACCGTCACGATCGATCCGACCCCCGAGGATGTGCAGACCGCTCGCCGCCGGCTGGGACGTCGCCGCTCCAAGGTCCCGGTGGGCCCCGGAACCCTCGCCGATGACACCCCGATTCCGCTCCTGGCCAACCTGACCCGGGCCGATGAGGCCCAGGCCGCCCGCGAACTCGGTGCCGAGGGCGTGGGGCTGCTGCGAACCGAACTCCTGTTCCTGGATGCCGACCGCGCCCCGAGTATCGCCGAGCAGGTGGAGCACTACCAGCGGATCTTCGAGGAGTTCCCCGGCCGTCGGGTCATC
Source organism: Mycetocola sp. JXN-3 (assembly GCF_014522285.1). Taxonomy (GTDB): domain Bacteria; phylum Actinomycetota; class Actinomycetes; order Actinomycetales; family Microbacteriaceae; genus Mycetocola; species Mycetocola saprophilus. The sequence goes on along the minus strand of NZ_CP041635.1, from coordinate 2,881,669 downwards.
GTACGCACCCTGGACGCCGGTGCCGATAAGCCGCTCGCATTCCTCCCGGTGGATGCCGCCGAACCCAACCCCGCCCTGGGCATGCGCGGGCTGCGCGCGTTCCGGGGAGATGATTCGATCCTGCGCGATCAGCTGCGGGCGCTCGCCATCGCCGCCGACAGCTGCCGTGCGGACGTGCGGGTGATGGCCCCGATGATCGCCGATGCCGCCGAAACCGCCAGGTTTGTGCTGCTGGCTCGCGAGCTGGGACTCGGCACCGCGGGGGTCATGGCCGAGGTGCCCTCGGCCGCCCTGCTGGCCGCGCAGATCCTGGGCATCGCCGACTTCGTCTCGATTGGGACCAACGACCTTACCCAGTACACCCTCGCCGCCGATCGGCAGCTGGGCGCGCTGGCCGAGTACCAGGATCCCTGGCATCCGGCGGTGCTGCGCCTGATCCGGATGATCGGGGACGCCGGCGGACAGTCGGGCAAGCCCGTGGGGGTGTGCGGGGAAGCGGCGGGGGACCCGCTGCTCGCGGTCATCCTGGTGGGACTCGGCGTCACATCGCTGTCGATGGCCCCCGAGGCGCTCGCGGACGTACGAACCGAGCTGCGCCAGCACACCCTGGAACACGCGAGATTGCTGGCCTCCCGGGCGCTCGCGGCCGCGACCCCGGCCGAGGCGCGACTGGTGATGACCGAGGGATAGTTCCCGCGGAATAGCCGCCGCGGCAGCGATGACTCGTGCCCGTACCTCCTCCGACGCGACGAAGCCCCCGAACGGGGGCGACTGTCGAGTGGCGGCCAGACGATTCAACGTATAACGTTTGTTTAATTATGTCTAACTTTGAATCTCCTGTAAATTCTGCACCTCAGCCGCCGATCGCGCCGGCACCCGTTCCTCCCGTGGCTCCGACCACGGCTAAGGGCCTCGCGGTGGCCGCGCTCGTGGTGGGTATTGTCGCCGTTCTGATCGGGTTCTTCCCGGTCGCCGGCATCATCGTGGGTGCGGTTGCCGTCATCCTCGGAATCGTTGCGCTGGTGAAGCGTCAGTCGAAGGCGTTCGCGCTGACCGGTCTGATCCTGGGTGCCGTCGGACTGATCACCTCGCTGATCGTGACCATCCTGGCCGGTGTGGTTGTGGGTGCCGCGATCGATTCCGTCCAGAAGGAGACCGGAGTCAACGTCCAGACCGAAGGCGAAGAGGCCGGCGATGACACCCTGGGTACCCGGGAAAACCCGATCGCGCTGGGCACCACCATCGAGGGTAAGGAATACACCGTCGTCATCAACTCGGTGACCCTGGGCCAGAATGACGCTGTTCTCGCGGCAAACCCCTTCAACGAGGCCCCCGCGGCCGGCAGCAGCTACGCGGTCATCAACTACACCGTGACCTACACCGGGGCCGATTCGGGTAACGCGGGGCTCGTATCCATTGACTACGTGACCTCCGCCGGAAACGTCGTGGATGCGACCAGCCAGCTTGTCGTGGCACCCGAGCCCGCCATCGGTTTTGAGGAACTGTTTGCCGGAGCCAGTGCCACCGGGAACACCGCACTCGCCTTCCCGGATGGCGATGAGGGAGTCCTTCGGGTTCGTGCCGGACTGCTGACCGACCCGGTATTTGTTGCCATCAAGTAATACGGCGCTGCCGAGCGAAGGAGGGTCCCGATGGGGCCCTCCTTTTGCGTGGGGTAGGTGACGCCGCTCGCACGGTAACCCCCATTCACCCCGAAAGGGGGGTGGGGCTGGATTCGGAGCGAGAAAATAACTCACGCTATTGTTGGCCTTATCATGACTAACTCTGAATATCCTGGACAGCCTGAGCAGCTTCCGGTTGCCCCGCAGCCGCAAGCCCCCTTTGAGCCCGCATCCGTTCCCGCCTCCAGCCGGGGTCTGGCGATCACCGCCCTGGTGCTGGGTATCGTTGCCGTCGTCTTCGTGTTCCTGCCGCCGCTGAGCATCCTGCTCGGTATCATCGCCGTGGTCTTCGGCATCATTGCGCTGGTCAAGCGTCAGCCCAAGGCATTTGCGCTGACCGGTCTGATCCTGGGAGCCGTCGGCGTCATCATCAGCGCTGTCCTCCTGGTGATCGGCCTGATCTTCACCGCTACCCTGATCGAGCAGGCCCAGAAGGGCGAGGGTCCGCTGGCGAACTCCTCGCTGCTGCCCTCCGCGGAGCCCACCGAGGTGGACGAGAGCGCGGATGAGGTTGGTGCGATCGGTACCCCAATCGTGGGCGACGGCTACACCGTCGTGATCAACTCCTTCACCCCGAACCAGACCGCCGAGGTGCTGGCGGCGGACGCCGACAACGCCGAGCCGATCGACGGCCACAGCTACGCCGTGGTGAACTACACGGTGACCTACACCGGCACCGGCGAGGGCAACCTCCTCGAAGCCCCGGTGCAGTACGTCACCTCCGCCGATGAGCTCTACCCGCTGGAGGACACCTTCGGATACGCCCCCGAGCCGCGCTTCACCCTGGATGAGACGCTGACCCCGGGCCAGTCGGTGACCGGAAACATCGCACTGATCGTGCCCAACGACGACGCGGGTAAGCTCGCCGTGATCGCCGGTCAGGGACACCAGGGCGTGCTGGTTCCGATCAAGTAGTTCGAGCAACAAAAAGCGGCCCATCCTCACCGAGGATGGGCCGCTTTTTGTGTGCTAGTTGGCGGTGATGTTGACCAGCCAGCCGATTCCAAACGAGTCCACCAGCATCCCGAAGGTGTCACCCCACGGTGCGGTTTCCAGCGGAGCCTGCACGGTGGCACCGGGGAGCAGACCCTCCCAGTAGCCGCGCAGTTCGGCCTCGTCCGGTCCCGAGAGCGAAACCGAGACGTTGTCACCCACGGTGAGCTCCATATAGCTCGGGGTGTCGGAGACCATCAGGGTCAGCCCCGAGGGGGAGACGATCATGCCGTGCATGATCAGGTCGGCATCCGCGGGGTCCACCGGCATGCCGGCCTCCCCGAAGGTCGAGATGGTCAGCTCACCGCCGAGGATCCCATGGTAGAACTCGAGTGCCGCGCGACCCTCGCCGCGAAAATTAATATAGGGATTCAGGGAGACGGTCATCGTTGGTCCTCTCGATCATGCGCGTTATGCGCTGATTCGATTATGAACCCGATTCGGCCGACTCGAAAGGGGCAATCTCCGGATTGTGATCAACGATGCGGTGGGTGATGAAGTACCCGGCGGTGGCCGCGACGATTGCCACGGCCAGCGGCAGCCAGGACACCGGGAGATCGGCGGCGGGGATCGACCCCGCCGCAACCAGCGAATACCCAAACAGGCTCTGGGCAATCAGCAGGGCGGCCAGGTCGCCGCGTCGCTGATCCGGGGTTCGGGTCGCGTGTCCGCTGCGGAAGGCCCAGACGGTGACCAACATGATCAGGGCCATCACGATGGCGACAAACCAGCTGGAGACGCCGCCCGCGGCCGGGGCGTCGGCATTCCCGAACTGGATCGGGACCGGGCCGGGGAGCGCGACGCAGAGAATGACCCATAGCAACAGCGCGAGCACAATCACGCGGGGGACAAGCTTCTTGCGGTGCGCGGAGGCGGCGGTCATGACTCCCTTTCGTTCCCCCTAGCCTAGCGATGTTCGGCGGTACCCATGCGTGAGGGGGCGATCACCAAGGCTTAACGCAAAAGGCCCCGATCCGCAGGATCGGGGCCTTTTGGGTACTCCTTACGGCTTGCCGCGCATGATCGCCGACTTGACCTCGGCGATGGCCTGGGTCACCTGGATGCCACGGGGGCAGGCCTCGGAGCAGTTGAAGGTGGTGCGGCAGCGCCACACGCCCTCCTTGTCGTTGAGGATGTCGAGGCGGACCTTGGCTTGGTCGTCGCGGGAGTCGAAGATGAAGCGGTGGGCGTTCACGATCGCCGCCGGGCCGAAGTACTGGCCGTCGGTCCAGAACACCGGGCAGGACGAGGTGCACGCGGCGCACAGGATGCATTTGGTGGTGTCGTCGAAGCGGGCGCGGTCGGCCACCGACTGCACGCGCTCCTTGCCGGTGCCGGGGGTGCTGTTGGCCTGCAGGAAGGGCTGCACCTCACGGAAGGATTCGAAGAAGGGCTCCATGTCGACCACGAGGTCCTTCTCCAGCGGCAGGCCCTTGATGGCCTCCACATAGATGGGCTTCGAGATGTCGAGGTCCTTGATCAGGGTCTTGCAGGCCAGGCGGTTGCGGCCGTTGATGCGCATCGCATCCGAGCCGCAGATGCCGTGCGCGCAGGAACGGCGGAAGGTCAGCGACCCGTCCTGCTCCCACTTGATCTTGTGCAGCGCGTCGAGCACACGGTCGGTGCCGTAGAGCTCCACGTCGTAGTCCTGCCAGCGCGGCTCCTCGTCAACCTCCGGGTCGAACCGGCGGATGATCAGGGTGACGGTGAAGGACGGGACCGCATCGGCGGCTGCCGGCGGCTTCTCGGCGGTAGCGGTAGCCACGATTAGTACTTCCTTTCCATCGGCTGGTAACGGGTAATGACCACGGGCTTCCAGTCCAGCGTGATGTGGTCACCGGCGTCGGCGGAGTGCGGATCGCCGCTCAGGTACGCCATGGTGTGCTGCATGTAGTTTTCGTCGTCGCGCTTGGGGAAGTCGTCGCGCATGTGACCGCCGCGGCTCTCCTTGCGGTTCCGGGCGGAGAAGACAACCACCTCGGCGAGGTCGAGCAGGAAGCCCAGCTCGATGGCCTCGAGCAGGTCGGTGTTGAACCGCTTGCCCTTGTCCTGGACGCTGATGTTCTTATAGCGCTCGCGCAGCTGGTGGATGGTCTCGGTGACCTCGGCGAGGGACTCGTCGGTGCGGAACACCTGGGCGCCGCGGTCCATGTGGTCCTGCAGCTCCTTGCGCAGCACGGCCACCCGCTCGGTGCCGGTTCCGGTGCGGACCTGCTCGAGCAGCTCGCGCACCTCCTTGGCGGGGTCCTCGGGCAGCGGCACGAACTCGGCGGTCTTGACGTACTCGACGGCGTTGTTTCCGGCGCGCTTCCCGAACACGTTGATGTCGAGCAGCGAGTTGGTGCCCAGACGGTTGGAGCCGTGCACGGACACGCAGGCGCACTCGCCGGCGGCGTACAGACCCGGAACCACGGTGGTGTTATCGCGCAGCACCTCGGCCTTGACGTTGGTGGGAATACCACCCATGGCGTAGTGGGCGGTCGGCATCACCGGGACGGGCTCAACCACCGGGTCGACGCCCAGGTAGGTGCGGGCGAACTCGGTGATGTCGGGCAGCTTGGTCTCCAGGACCTCGGCACCCAGGTGGGTGCAGTCGAGGTACACGTAGTCCTTGTGCGGTCCGGCACCGCGGCCCTCGGCCACCTCCTGGACCATGCAGCGGGCGACGATGTCACGCGGGGCGAGGTCCTTGATGGTGGGGGCGTAGCGCTCCATGAAGCGCTCACCCGAGGCGTTGCGCAGGATCGCGCCCTCACCGCGGGCACCCTCGGTGAGGAGGATGCCGAGGCCGGCCAGACCGGTCGGGTGGAACTGGAAGAACTCCATGTCCTCAAGCGGCAGACCCTTGCGCCAGACGATGCCGACGCCATCACCGGTCAGGGTGTGGGCGTTGGAGGTGGTCTTGTAGATCTTGCCGAAGCCACCGGTGGCGAAGATCATCGCCTTGGCCTGGAAGACGTGCAGCTCGCCGGTGGAGAGGTCATAGGCGACCACGCCCGAGGGCTGCTTGACGCCGTCCACCTCGGTCATGATGAGGTCGAGGACGTAGAACTCGTTGAAGAAGTTGATGCCGTGCTTGACGCAGTTTTGGTACAGCGTCTGCAGGATCATGTGGCCGGTGCGGTCGGCCGCATAGCAGGCCCGGCGAACCGGAGCCTTGCCGTGGTCGCGGGTGTGACCGCCGAAGCGGCGCTGGTCGATCTTGCCCTCGGGGGTGCGGTTGAAGGGCAGACCCATGTTCTCCAGGTCGATGACCGCGTCGATGGCCTCCTTGGCCAGGATCTCGGCGGCGTCCTGGTCGACCAGGTAGTCGCCACCCTTGATCGTGTCGAAGGTGTGCCACTCCCACGAGTCTTCCTCGACGTTGGCCAGGGCGGCGGCCATGCCACCCTGGGCCGCACCGGTGTGCGAGCGGGTCGGGTAGAGCTTGGAGATGACGGCGGTCTTGGCATTCGGTCCGGCCTCGATGGCCGCGCGCATTCCGGCACCGCCGGCACCGATGATCACGATGTCGAACTGGTGGTAGTGGACGCCGCCTACGATGGTGGATCCCTGGGTGCTGTTCGTCACAGAATTTTCCAATGTGTTGATCGTTGGGTGTCCGCGGTCGCTAGTGCGCGGCGCAGAGCTGAATCAGGGCATCGGAGGAGGGGTTTCCGATGCAGGGGTCGAACGTGAAGACCACGAGCGTGCCGAGGATGATCAGGATCGCGACGGCCGCCAGGATGGCGATCTTCAGGATGCCGCGGGTGGTGCGTCCACGGGCGTAGTCGTTGACGATGGTGCGCATGCCGTTGCCGCCGTGGATCAGCGCGAGCCACAGCATGATGACGTCCCACCACTGCCAGAACGGGTCGGCCCACTTGCCGGCCACGAAGGCGAAGTTAATGGCGGAGACGCCGGTGCCCTGCCACAGGTTCACAAACAGGTGACCAAAGATCAGTACCACCAGCACAACGCCGGAGACACGCATGTACAGCCAGCCCCACTTTTCCCAGTTGGTGCCGTTTCCACGGGTGCGGGGGGAGCGGGGAGCCGCGATTTCGGTAGTAGTCATGGCGGGCCTCCTAGTGGCTGAACACGTTGGTCAGGTGCCGCGGCACAAAGGCGAGCATGGTGAGCACCCAGAGGGCGATCACGATCCAGAACATGAGCTTCTGGTAGCGGGTTCCCTTGGACCAGAAGTCCACCAGGATGATCCGCAGACCGTTGAAGGCGTGGAAGACGATCGCGGCCACCAGGCCGACCTCGCCAATGCCCATGATCGGGGTCTGGTAGGTGCCGATCACGGCGTCATACGCCTCGGGGGATACACGCACCAGCGCGGTATCCAGCACGTGAACCAGCAGGAAGAAGAAGATCGCGACGCCGGTTATGCGGTGGAAAACCCATGACCACATGCCCTCGTGACCGCGGTACAGCGTACCCGCGGGACGCGGTTTCTTTTTTGATGCCTTCGGTGGAGTCCCTGCAGTCTGCACTGACACGAACAGCCCTCCCATAATCGTCGAAGCCTCGGTCGACAGCCACACGAGCCGTCGTGCGTCTTTTAGGCGCTACGCCCATCCTATGTCGACAATGAGTCGGTTACCGCTTAGGCGACCCTTAGTGGTCGGAGATATTCGCTGTCCGAAACCGGCTGTTCACCGGGAACTCCCGGCAAATTTGCTGTCTGGGTGACGCGACACTCGCCGGGAGGCGCCGGTGATTGAGGCGTTGCCCGCCGAGTCGCCCGCTCCTCTCAGGTTGCGCCGACTACCCTGGAGACATGAAACCCGCACTCGACCGCTTTTTTAGCGTGATTCCGGCCGGGGGTGTCGGCTCACGACTGTGGCCGCTGTCCCGCGCGGATGCACCGAAGTTCCTGCACGACCTCACCGGCTCCGGTTCGACCCTGCTGCGGGCGACCTGGGACCGCCTGGCACCGATCGCCGGCGACCAGCGCATCATGGTTGTGACCGGACGCGCGCACCGCGCCGCTGTGGAGGAGCAGCTGCCCGGGCTCGCGGACCAGAACATCGTGCTGGAGGCCGACCCACGGGATTCGACCGTGGCCATTGCCCTCGCCGCCGCCATCCTGGTGCGCCGGGAGCCGGACGCGATCATCGGTTCGTTCGCCGCGGATCACGTGATCAGCGGTGACCGCCTGTTCCGCTCCGCCGTGAACGAGGCCGTGCTGGCGGCCGACGCCGGGTTTATTGCGACCATCGGTATTACCCCGACCGAGCCCGCCGTGGGATTTGGGTACATCAAGGTGGCCGATGACCTGAACATCACCGGTGCAGCGAGTGCCCGCGCGGTCGAGTGCTTCGTGGAGAAGCCCGACCTGCCCACCGCGCAGAGCTATTTGGCTGACGGCGGCTACCTCTGGAACGCGGGCATGTTCATCACCCGCGCCGATGTGCTGCTGGAGGAGCTGGGCCGTAACCAGCCCGAACTGCGCGCCTCGATCGTGGAGCTCGCCGCCGCCTGGGATGACCCGGCAACCCGCGGCCCCGCGGTGGACCGCATCTGGCCCACGCTCAAGAAGATCGCGATCGACTACTCGGTGGCCGAGCCCGCCGCGGCGGCCGGTCGCCTCGCGGTGATCCCAGGCGCCTTTAAGTGGGACGATGTGGGCGACTTCGCCTCGCTCGCCAAGCTCAACACCGGCGGTGCCGGCGGCGATCTGGCCATCCTGGGCGAGAATGCACGCGTGCTGGCGGATGCCTCCAGCGGCATCGTGGTGTCCGAGACCGACCGCGTGATCAGCTTGATCGGTGTGAAGAACATCGTCGTGGTGGACACCCCGGACGCCCTGCTGGTCACCACCAGCGAGCACGCCCAGCGGGTGAAATCCGTGGTGGATGCGCTAAAGATCTCCGGTCGCAACGACCTGCTCTAGACGCCTCGAAGCCCGCGAATTCTCAGTCTGAATTCGCGGGCTTTGTGGTATCTAAAACCGCTGATATATCAACAAATCCGTCGTCTGATGACGAGTGTATGAACGGCATTGGATTTACCCTGTCGTTTCGCGAGGGTCGCGGGTAGACTTTGCCGGGTGAGTACCTCGGATAACTACACTCTGCCCGGCGGCATCAACCTGCGGGCCCTGCCCAAGGTGTCGCTGCACGACCACCTGGACGGTGGACTGCGCCCGCAGACCATCCTGGATCTGGCCGCCGCGGCCGGCCTGGAGGCCCCCGCCAACACCGCCGAGGCACTCGCCGAGTGGTTTATCGACCAGGCCAGCGCCGGCAGTCTGCCCGCCTACCTGAAGACTTTTGACCTAGCCATCGCCGTCCTGCAGACGGCGGATGCACTGGCGCGGGTTGCCCGTGAGTTTGTCCACGACCTGGCCGACGACGGCGTGATCTACGCCGAGATTCGCTGGGCACCCGAGCAGCACCTGCGGGGTGGGCTGACCCTCGACCGCGCGGTCGAGGCCGTGCAGCAGGGTCTCGAGCGCGGGGTGGATGATGTGCGCCGAGCCGGGGGCGAGATCGAGGTGGGCCAGCTGCTCACCGCGATGCGTCACGCGGATAACGCGCTGGAGATCGCCGAGCTGGCCGTGCGTCATCGCGATCACGGCGTGGTCGGATTCGACATCGCCGGTGCCGAGGACGGCTTCCCGCCCGCACGGCACCGCCTGGCCTTCGACTATCTGGCCCAGCACTACTTCCCGGTCACCGTGCACGCGGGGGAGGCCGCCGGTCTCGACTCGATCCAGGGCGCGCTGTTTGATGGACGCGCCCTGCGCCTAGGCCACGGCGTGCGCCTGGCCGAGGATATCGAGGTGCGTCGTACCGAGGGCGACAACGTCTATGTGGAGATGGGGGAGCTGGCGCACTGGGTCAACGACCGCGAGATCGCGCTTGAGCTCAGCCCCTCCTCGAACCTGCAGACCGGGGCGATCGACGCCTGGGGTGACGAGCTCGAGGATCACCCCTTCGACCTGCTCTACCAGCTGGGCTTCCGAGTCACGGTCAACGTGGACAACCGCACGGTCACCGGAACCTCGCTGACCCGCGAGCTGGCCCTGCTCTCGGCTGCCTTCGAATACGACCTCGAAGACCTGGAAATCTTCCAGCTCAATGCGGCCGCCGCCGCGTTTATGCCCACCGAGGACCGGGAGTACCTGACCGAGCGCATTCGTGCAGGTTTCGACGCCGCGGCGGACGCATAGCGAGCGTTCTACCGATTCTCGGGGTGGGAACCGGTAGCCTGGAAGAACGAACCCTTCGCCCCCGTGATTCAGTGAGGATCTCATGCCGCTACCCCCGCTTCCCGACGACGCAATCAACCTGCACGCCAGTGCGGGTGACTGGCGTGACGCGGTGCGGCTTGCCGGCAACGCTCTTGAGCGTGGCGGCTTTACAGCCGAGAGCTACTCCGACCGGATGATCGAGGTCATCGAGGAATTCGGTGCCTACGTGGTGATCGCGCCGGGCCTGGCCCTCGCGCATGCCCGCCCGGGCCCCGACGTGCTGAACTCGGGCATCGCCGTGGTCACCCTGGCCGAGCCCGTGGTGTTTGGACACCCGCATAACGACCCGGTCAACGTGGTCATCGGCCTGGCCGTCACCGGCACCGAGGAGCACGTCACCACGGTGGCCGAGCTGGCCAACGTCTTCAACGATGCCGGGTCGATCCCGGCCCTGGCCGAGGCACCGACCGCGGAGCGTGTGCGCGACATCCTCGGGGCTCCGGCCGCGGAATAGAGGGGGTCAACCGTGATGCACATCGTTGCAATCTGTGGGGCCGGGGTGGGAACATCCGGCATCCTCAAGGTGAACGCCGAGCGCGCGCTGGCCCGCCTGGGTCTGGAAGCCACGGTCACGGCGAGCGATGCGGCCTCGGTGATGACCGCCGCCGCCGACGCCCAGATCATCCTGACCTCCTCGGAGCTGGTCCCGGCCATCGGCAAGACCTACGCGGAGATCATCGTGATCAACAACTACTTCGACCTGGACGAGCTGGCTGACAAGCTCGAAGAGGCCCTGAGCTAGCGTCAACACAGAGCGAGCCGGGTGGAGAGATCCACCCGGCTCGTTGTGTATGTGAGGCTATTCCGAAACCAGCTCGGTGAGGTCGCTGCGGATCTCGACCAGGCTCTCCAGCACGGTCTCGTCCTCGCCACGCACGTCGAGGTAGAACTTGACCTTGGGCTCGGTGCCGCTCGGGCGAATCATGATCCGCGCACCGTCGGAGAGTTCCCAGCGCAGCGCGTTGGTGCCCGGACGCTCGGCGGTGGCCACCGACAGATCCTCGATCTTGACGATCTCCCGGCTGCCCAGCAGGGCCGGCGGGGTCTCGCGCAGGCGCGCCATCAGCGCGGGGATCTGGGCCAGGTTGGTGAAGCGGATCGAGAGCTGGTCGCTGCCGAAGTAACCGAACCGGGTAGCGAACTCGTCGAGCATGTCGCCCAGGGTGCGTCCCTCCTCGGCGGCGGCACCGGCGAGCTCAAGCACGGCGAGGCCGGCGGAGATGCCGTCCTTATCGTGCACGGTGTCGGGGTTAACCAGGTAGCCGATGGCCTCCTCGTAGCCGAACAGCAGGTGCGGGACCCGGGAGACCCACTTGAACCCGGTGAGGGTTTCGGCGAAGTCCAGCTGGTACTGACGCGCGACCTCAGCCAGGGCCGGGGAGGACACGATGGTGCAGGCCAGCGCGCCGTGACGACCGGTGGCGCGGGCCCGCTCGGCGGCACGCCATCCCAGCAACCAGCCGATCTGGTTACCGGTCAGCTGGCGGAACCCGCCCGGTGCCGCGGGATCGGGAATCGCGACCGAGCAGCGGTCGGCGTCGGGGTCGTTGGCGATGATCAGGTCGGCACCGTGCTCGCGCGCGGTCTCGATGGCCAGATCCAGCGCGCCGGGCTCCTCGGGGTTCGGGAACGCGACGGTGGGGAAGGCGGCGTCGGGGTCGCGCTGGGCGGCCACGGCGATGGGCTCGGGGAGCCCGGCGGCGGTCACCACCCGGGCGAAGGTCTCCCAGCCCACACCGTGCATCGCGGTGTAGACCACGCGCAGCGGCTGCGGGGTCTGGTCAACCAGGGCGGCGGTCGCGCGCACATAGGCGTCGATCACGGCCTCATCGGCGATCGCATACTCGGGGGAGCGGGGCAGATCCAGCACGCTCTCGTCGGTCGCGATGCGCAGGATCTGGGTCGCGATCTCGGCATCCACCGGGGCGACAATCTGCGAGCCCGCGTCCTCATCGCCGAGGTACACCTTGTAGCCGTTATCGGCGGGCGGGTTGTGGCTCGCGGTCACCATGATGCCCGCGCTGGTACCCAGCTGACGGACGGCGAAGGCCAGCACCGGGGTGGGCAGCGGACGCGGCAGCAGGGTCACTCGGATGCCCACGCCCGAGAGCAGTTCGGCGCTGTCGCGCGCGAACACGTCGGAGTTCTTGCGGCCGTCATAGCCGATCACGACGCTCGGGGTGGTGTCGCCGGCGCGGGCGTTGAGGAACGCTCCGATGCCGGCGGCGGCCTGGGAGACCAGGACGCGGTTCATCCGGTTGGATCCGGCCTCGACGCGGCCACGTAGGCCCGCGGTGCCAAACTCCAGGCGTCCGGCGAAGCGGTCGGCCAGGTCGGCGCGGGCGGCGGAGTCGCCGCCGCGGACGGCCTCGAGGATCGCGGAGAGCTCATCGCGGGTCTCCGGATCGGGATCCTGGGCGAGCCACGCCTCGGCGCGCTCAAGCAGGTCGGTGCACACCGGAACGGAACCGGTATTCTCGCCGCTCATCGGGCTCCGCCGGGTCGGCTCAGGCTGTTCATTGCAGTTTGCATGTCCACCATGCTAACCGGATCGGCCGCAAAACCGGGTGTGGAAGCGGTGATTAACGCGGTGTGGCGGCGGCCCGAAATCTCGGTGCCGCCGCCACGTGACGTGCTCTAACGGATTAGATCGCCGCGACGATCTGCGCGAGCAGCGCGCTGATCTTGGCCTCGGCCGCCTGACCGGCCTCGATGACCTCGGTGTGGCTGAGCGCGGTGGGGGAGATTCCGGCGGCCAGGTTGGTGATCAGGGACATGCCCAGGATCTCCATGCCGGCCTCGCGGGCGGCGATGGCCTCCAGCGCGGTGGACATACCCACGATGTGGCCACCGATGGTCTTGGCCATCTGCACCTCGGCGGGGGTCTCATAGTGCGGTCCGCGGAACTGGCAGTACACGCCCTCGTCCAGCTCGGGGGCGATGGTGCGTGCCAGGTCGCGCAGACGCGAGGAGTACAGGTCGGTCAGGTCCACGAAGGTGGCACCCTCGAGCGGGGAATCCGCGGTGAGGTTGATGTGGTCGCTGATCAGCACCGGGGTGCCCGGGGTCCAGTGCTCCTTGATACCACCGGCACCGTTGGTGAGGATCATGGTCTTGGCACCGGCGGCGGCGGCGGTGCGCACCGAGTGGACGGTGCGGCGAACGCCGTGGCCCTCGTAGTAGTGGGTGCGGGCGCCGATGACCAGCGCGTGCTTGCCGTTGGCCAGCTTGATCGAGCGCAGGGTTCCGCCGTGGCCGGGCAGCGCGGGCTTGGAGAAGCCGACAACCTCCTCGGCGGGGAACTCGGCGACGGTCTCACCGAGCAGGTCCGCGGCCTTGCCCCAGCCGGAGCCGAGGGTCAGCGCGATATCGTGCGAGGCGACGCCGGTCTTCTCGGCGATCTGGGCGGCGGCTTCGGCGGCAACCTCGCGCGGCGAAACGGCCGGGTCGTGCAGGGGGTTTGTGGTGGAGTCTGACATGGTTTCCACTCTAGCCAAAGACCCCGGATCGCGCCCGTTTTCGAGGCGCGCCGAATTCACTTTGAACGCCCCGATAAGCCTGCAAGAATGGAGGTCATGGTCTACGACTTTGAACGCACCCAAAAGATTGCGGTAATCGGTGGCGGCCCGGGCGGCTACGAGGCAGCCCTGGCCGGCGCACAGCTCGGCGCGGAGGTGACCCTAATCGAGCGGATCGGGGTCGGCGGATCCGCCGTCATCTCCGATGTTGTCCCCTCCAAATCGCTGATTGCCACCGCCGAGGCAACCACCGCCATTCGGACCGCGAGTGATCTCGGGGTCCGTTTTTATGCGCAGGATGAGAACACCGGCAAGCCGATTCAGCCCGAGGTGGCCGTCAACCTGGGCGCGGTGAATAAGCGCCTGCTGAGCATGGCGCACGCGCAGTCCGAGGACATGCGTCAGTCGCTGGTCGAGGCCGGCGTAACCATCATCGACGGGCACGGACGCCTGGACGGCCGCGACGCGGTCATCGCCTCGACCGAGTCCGGCGGCACCGGTGCCGACTTTGACCGGATCGAAGCCGACACCATCGTCGTCTCGGTGGGCGCGAGCCCCCGCATCCTGGACACCGCCAAGCCCGACGGCGAGCGCATCCTGACCTGGACCCAGCTCTACAACCTCAAGACCGTGCCCGAGCACCTGATCGTGGTGGGTTCTGGCGTGACCGGTGCCGAGTTCGCCTCGGCCTACCGCGCCCTGGGCTCAACCGTGACCCTGATCTCCAGCCGCGACCAGGTGCTGCCCGGCGAGGACGCCGACGCCGCCGCGGTGATCGAGAAGGTCTTCAAGCGCGGCGGCATGACCGTGCTGAATAAGTCCCGCGCCGACTCGGTGGTGCGAGACGGTGACGGCGTGCTGGCCACCCTGTCCGATGGCCGCACGGTGTCCGGCTCGCACGCGCTGATCGCCGTGGGCTCGATCCCCAACACCGCGGGCATCGGCCTCGAGGAGGCCGGCGTGCTGATGACCGAGTCCGGTCACATCCGCGTCAATAAGGTCGCGCGCACCTCGGTCCCCAACATCTACGCCGCCGGTGACTGCACCACGTTCCTGCCGCTGGCCTCGGTGGCCTCGATGCAGGGGCGCACGGCGATCTACCACTCCCAGGGTGACGCGGTGAACCCGATCGAGCTGCGCAACGTGGCCGCCAACGTCTTCACCCAGCCGGAGATCGCAACCGTCGGCTGGAGCCAGAAGGAGATCGAGGACGGTAAGGTCCGCGGCGAAATCTATAAGCTGCCGCTGGCCCACAACCCGCGCGCCAAGATGATGGGCATTAAGGACGGCTTCGTGAAGCTGTTTGCCAGCGTCGGCTCCGGTGCCGTGCTCGGTGGCGTGATCGTGGCTCCCAAGGCCTCCGAGCTGGTCTTCCCGCTCGCGCTGGCCGTGGAACACCGCCTGACGGTGGACCAGGTGGCGGCGGCCTTTGCCGTGTATCCGTCGCTGGTGGGCTCGATCACCGATGCCGCGAAGGCGATGCACCGCGTCGGCTAGTCTCACTCTGGCGTCTGGCGTCTGGCGTCTGGCGTCTGGCGTCTGGCGTCTGGCGTCTGGCGTCTGGCGTCTGGCGTCTGACACCGGGTGTCTGGCGTCTGACACCGGGTGTCTGGCACCTGAGTCTGGCGTTTCGGGTCCCGTCCGCGTTGTCCGCGGGCGGGATCCCGTGTTTTCCGGGGATTTTCTCGCCATACCGGTATTACCCATCGTGGCGGCGCACGCTGTTCTCACACCGAGTGTGAGGAGGCCCCGATGGCCCAGAAATTTGAACTTCGATACTCCGAGGGGTGCCGTCGCGCGCTGGAAGACCTGCGCGGGAGTCCATCCATGCGGAAGAAACGGCGCCGGGTCGAGCTCGCCCTGGAGAAGCTCGCCAACGATCCGCTGTATCCCTCGCTGCGCAGCCATAAACATGTGGCGGTCAACGATGAGGACGGGGTGGGGGTGTTTGGATCCTATGTCGAGCACCACACCCCTTCGGCCTGGCGGCTGCTGTGGCGCTACGGGCCGGGGGAGGGGGAGATTACCGTGCTCGGGGTTGGGCCGCATCCGTAGCGCCAAGGGCTCGCAATCGGTGCCCGGGCGCGGTAGGGTGTCGGGACAAACCTCGGGTTTCGCCGCTTGGAATCCGGGGCCGTGAACCGCGAGAGGAGTGTTATGAACGCACAGACCGAGGGCACCAACGGAACACCCGCCGAACACGATCACGTATCGGATCCGGCGCACAGCGATCAGGCCGGGAGCGACTGGACCGACGAGGGCGGAGCGACCGAGTACGGCGCGGCCACCCACGTGGATGATCCCGACGCGCACACCCCCGCGTCTCCCGAAAACAGCTAGGACCAACACAGGCCCGGATCCGTGAGGATCCGGGCCTTCTGGGTGTCACGGGGTCGCGCCGGGAGTGGCGCGTTTCTCCATTATGCGATGCAGAGGGTGCCCGGTTTAAGGGGTACCGAGTCGTCCGCGGATTCCATCGGGGAATCGGTTTCGCGGAGTGCGCGGCGCAGATAGGCCGAGTCGCGCATGTCGTTCCAGAGGCCGCGGACGGCCTCGCCTAGGCGGAGGGCTGTTGTGATCATCGTGTGTAGATGCTCCCTTCGGAATCGAGTGTGGGCCAGAATCGGCCCGGGTTACCGCGCGGAGATACCGTCGCGGAGTGTGGGGGCGGCATCGAGGTCGGATTCGATGTCCGCGGGGATTTCGTCGGCGGGAAGGGCGGCGCCGGCCGCGGCGATGACCACCGAAGCCTCGGCTTCCAGGGCCTCGGCGTGGGTGGGGGTCGCCGTTTCGACCGTGGTCTTGGGACCGGATGCCTCCCGTGCGGGACGGCGACCGGGGATCAGCGCGGCGGCCGCGGTGGCGGCAATCCCGGTGATCGTGATGAAAACAAACGCCCCGGTGTAGCCCGCGGCGGTGGGTAGTCCGGCCACACCCGCGGTCGAGGTGACAATCGCCCCGAAGATCGCGGTGCCCACGGCCCCGCCCACGGTGCGAATGTTGGTGTTCATTCCGGTGGCTACACCTGTCTGATGGGCGGGAACCGCGTTCACGATCACGTTGGTGAGCGCGGCATAGGCGATCCCGAGACCCAGGCCGTAGATGCCACAGGCCAGGGCGATCTGCCACAGCGCGAAGTGCTCAATCACGATCAGGGCGGAGCCGATCGCGCCCATCGCGCTCGCGGTCATCAGCTGGATGCGGTAGCCGAGCAGGCGGGTCAGCGGGGCGCTGAAGGCACCACCGACCGCCATACCAACGGTCATCGGTAGGATGACCAGGCCGGCCAGGGTGACCGAGGCCCCGAAGCCGTAGCCCTGGGCGGGGCTGGTCTGGACGTACTGCGGGACGAAGGTGATCATCGCGAACATGCCGGCGCCGAACAGGAAGGCCACCAGGTTGGTGGTCCACACGGCGGGCAGACGCATCATCTTCATATCGACGATCGGGGTGAGAGAGGTGGCCTCCACGCGGATCCACACCAGCATCAGCAGCGCGGCCAGGACAAACAGGCCGATGGTGAGCGGCGAGGCCCATCCCCAGCGCGAGCCGTTGGACAGCGGCAGCAGCAGGGCGACCAGCCACCCGGCCAGCAGCACCGCACCGAGCGGGCGCAGGCGCCCGCCGGGACGGGAGGCGGACTCGGGCAGGACAAACGCGGCACCGATGGCGACCACCGCAACCACGGCGGCGGGCAGCCAGAACAGCGCGCGCCAGCCCAGTGCGTCGACGATCGGGCCGGCGAGCACGCTGCCCAGGCCACCACCCACGGCGATCACCGAGGACATGATGCCCACGGCTCCGGCCACGCGGGCGGCGGGGAAGTTTTCGCGGATCAGGCCGAAGGCCAGCGGGAAGACCGCGCCGCCGAGGCCCTGGAGCACGCGGCCGGCCAGCAGCAGCCCGATGCTCGGGGCGAAGGTGGCCAGGATGCTTCCGGCCACGATCGCGCCGAGGGCGAAGAGGATGGTGCGCTTCTTGCCAAACAGGTCGCCCATCCGGCCGACCAGCGGGGTGCTGGCCGCGGCCGAGAGGGCCCAGGCGGTGAGGATCCAGGTGGTCGCGGTCTGGGTGGTGTGGAGCTCCTGCTGGATCAGCGGGAGCGCGGGGTTCAGCAGCGACTGAAGCATCGACATGGCCGCGGAGGCGATGGCGAGGATCAGGAAGATGAGGGTGAGTGGACGTCGAGTCGTAGTCGACACGGTGGGAACCTTTCAGAAACGACTCGAACGCTCGGGCTGCTGGGTGAGTCGGAGTGTCGTGCCGAAGGGTAGATTATGGCCTGCACGAGGAGTAAAGTGGAGGCGTCCTCCTGGATTACCGGAGGCATGCTCTTAGATTACCGGAGGGTTCCTCCGGTTTGCAAGTGTTGGAAGGAAATTTGGTGGAACTCGAGACCCTGGTCGAAACCAGCCGACCCCACCGCGCCGATGCGGCCCGCAACTATGACGCGCTGATCGAGACCGCGAAGGTTGTTTTCCGCGAGGAGGGCATCACCGCCTCCCTGGAGGAGGTCGCGCGCCGCGCGGGCGTGGGCATCGGGACGCTGTACCGCAACTTCCCCACCCGAGAGGATCTGATCGAGCGCGTCTATGCGTCCGAGGTTTTGGTGCTGTGCCGCAAGGCCGATGAGCACCTCAACGACGGCGGCAGCGAGTGGGACGCCTTCGAGGCCTGGCTGCGCGAGTTTATCCCGTTCCTGGCCACCAAGCGTGCGCTGCTGGACGGCCTGAACCGCGGCTCGGAAACCATGCTGTGCTGCCGGACGGCGATGTACGCAGCGGGGGAGCCCCTGCTGGAGAACGCTCAGACCGCGGGCCTCGTGCGTCCGGACGTGGAGATCGCCGACGTGATCCGCCTGGTGGTCGGCGTCGCCGGTGTCGCCTACGAGACCGAGGAGCAGGGCGAGCGTGTGCTCGGCTTTGCCTTCGACGGGATCCGCACGGCCCGCCCGTAGATCCGCGTCCCCTGCTAGGCTGTGGGCATGCTCAGCACCCGTGATTGATTGGTCGCTCCCGTTTCTTCGGTAGCTTGACCCATCATTCACCGCGCCCGTGTGCGCCCCTGCCTGGAGTTTTTTTGATGCATTCATCGCGGAATGCACGCTATATTGACGTGCTCGCATTACCCGCTGTCCCCCTGACCTTTTTGAGCGCAACCGTCGGCCGCTCGGCCTATGCGCTCGTTTTTCTTCCCCTGCTGTTTGCGGTTCAGACCACCACCGGTTCGGTCGCCGTCGCGGGCTTCGCGGTGGCCATGTGCGGTGCCACCGCCGCGGGTCTTGCCCCGTTTCGTGCACGCCTGATTGATCGTTTCGATCGGCGATGGGTACTTCTGTGCCTCGCCCTGGCCTACGGTGGCACGCTGATCCTGTTGGCCCTCGGAGCGTTTGGTGCCTGGCCCGGCACCGTGATGACGGTGCTCGCCGGTCTCGCCGGAGCGGTCGCGCCACCGATTGGTCCGGCGATGCGAGTGGCGTGGTCCGAGATGGCGGCGGATCCGGATCTTCGCCGCCGTGCCCTCAGTCTCGACGCGGTGGTGGAGGAGTTGCTGTATCTGGTGGGCCCCGCACTCTCCGGCCTGCTCCTGGCGGTATGGGCACCCGGTACCGTGATGCTGGTTCCCGCCGGCCTCGTTATGGTGGGCGCGGCGCTGTTTGTCCGTTCACCCGGGTACCGGCCGCGGCCTTCCGCGACGGTGCGGACGTCCGGTGCGGATGCGCGCTCGGCGCCGGGTTCCGGGGGGCCGCGCGCCGTCTCGCTCTTTAGCGATCCGCGCTTCCTGGGGTTGTTGTTACCGGTTGCTTCCGCCGGGCTGATCTCGGGTAACCTGACCATCGCGCTCCCCGCTGCCTTCCCCGGCTCCGAGGGTGCCGCCACTGCGGGCCTTGCGCTGGGCCTGTTTGCCGGGGCGAGCGCGCTGGGTGGGCTTATCTTCGGGGCTCTGCGTCTGACCATCACACCGCGCGCACAGGTCCTGGGATGTAGTGGTGCCCTGGTGCTGCTGTCCTCGCTCGCGATGATGTCCGGTCATCCCGCCTGGCTGATCTTCACGGTTGTTGCCGCAGGACTCTTCTTCTCCCCGGTGATGATCGTTGCGTATCTGGCCTCTCAGGACTTTGGTGGCGAACTGCGACGCACCGAATCCACTACCTGGGTCAACACCGCGCACAACGTCGGTGGCACGGCGGGCACGGCGCTCGCGGGATTTGTCATTCAGGGGGCCGGACCGGGATCGTCGTTCCTGACTATCGGCGCGGTCTCGCTGCTCCTTCTCGTTGGCGCGGCACTGCTATCGAGGGCGCGAGAGGGGCGGATTACGCCGCTTCGTTGATGCTCCCGTGCGAGCGGGCTGCTCCCGTGTGATGAGCCGACCTAGCGCGAGCGTCCTCGCAACACGAGGGCGGCGGTGCCCACTCACGGTGTGGGCACCCGCGACGCAGCCCCCGCGACGCAGCCCCTAAACAGCGCAGCGCCCCGGCCGAGGAAACCCGGCCGGGGCGCTGTGTCGTGTGCGCGTGGTTACGCGTCGAGGATGTTCAGCAGGACGTGGCCGGCCGAGACGGTTTCGCCAACCGGGGCGCTGATCGCGCTGACGACGCCGTCCTTGTGGGCGGTGATCGGCTGTTCCATCTTCATGGCTTCGAGCACAAGCACCAGGTCGCCCTTGACAACCTTCTGGCCCTCCTCAACCGCGACCTTGACGATCGTGGCCTGCATCGGGGAGGACACCGAGTCGCCGGTGGCGCGGGCACCCGAGGTCGAACCTGCGCCGCGGCGGGCGGGCGGGGTCGCGAGCTTGCGGGCACCGGAGTTCTGCGCGGGCAGGACCGAGTCGGGCAGGCTGACCTCGAGGCGCTTGCCGGAAACCTCGACCACCACGGTGTTGCGACCGGCGGGGGCACCCAGTGCCTGCGGCTCGCCATCCCAGGGCTCGATGTCGTTCACGAACTCGGTCTCGATCCAGCGGGTGTAGATCCCGAAGGTGCCGTCGGTCCCCACGAAGGCTGGATCGCGAACGATCTTGCGGTGGAAGGGCAGCACGGTCGGCAGGCCGGCAACCTCGAACTCGTCCAGGGCGCGGCGCGAACGCTCAAGCGCCTCCTGGCGGGTCTTGCCGGTCACGATGATCTTGCCGATCAGCGAGTCGAATGCGCCGGAGATCTCGTCCCCGGCGGTCACGCCGGAGTCCAGGCGAATGCCGGGGCCACCGAAGGTCTTGAACACGTGGATCGGGCCGGGCTGGGGCAGGAAGCCGCGACCTGGGTCCTCGCCGTTGATGCGGAACTCGAACGAGTGGCCCTCGGGCTTGGGGTCCGCATAGTCCAGCAGTCCACCCTCGGCGATGCGGAACTGCTCGCGCACCAGGTCGATACCGGTGACCTCTTCGGACACCGGGTGCTCAACCTGCAGGCGGGTGTTGACCTCGAGGAAGGACACGGTGCCGTCCTTGCCGATCAGGAACTCGCAGGTACCGGCACCCTGGTAGCCCACCTCCTTGAGGATGGCCTTGGAGGCGGCATACAGCAGCTCGTTCTGCTCATCGGTGAGGAACGGGGCCGGAGCCTCCTCCACCAGCTTCTGGTGGCGACGCTGCAGCGAGCAGTCGCGGGTCGAGATGACCACCACGTTGCCCTCGGCGTCGGCGAGGCACTGGGTCTCGACGTGACGCGGCTGGTCGAGGTACTTCTCCACGAAGCACTCGCCACGACCAAATGCGGCCACGGCCTCGCGGGTAGCCGAGTCGAACATCTCCGGCACCTCCTCGCGGGTACGGGCCACCTTGAGGCCGCGTCCACCGCCACCGAAGGCGGCCTTGATCGCGACCGGCAGGCCAAACTCATCCACGAAGGCCAGGACCTCGTCGGCACCGGAGACCGGGTTCAGGGTTCCGGGGGCCAGCGGTGCGCCCACCTTCTCGGCCACGTGACGGGCGGAAACCTTGTCACCCAGCAGCTCGATCGCGTCGGGGCTCGGGCCGATCCAGGTGAGGCCGGCACCGATCACGGCGCGGGCAAAGTCGGCGTTCTCGGCCAGGAAGCCGTAGCCGGGGTGCACGGCGTCCGCGCCGGAGCGGCGGGCGACCGAGAGCAGCTTGTCGATGACGAGGTAGGTCTCGGCGCTGGTGCTGCCGCCGAGGGCGTAGGCCTCATCGGCGAGGCGCACGTGGAGGGCGTCACGGTCCTGGTCGGCATAGACGGCAACCGAACCGATTCCCGAGTCGCGGGCAGCACGAATTACACGGACGGCGATTTCGCCACGATTGGCGATGAGAACTTTAGTAATACGGGGCACAGTCCCCTAGCCTACGATGCCTTTGGCCTCGGGCTTTGGTGGACTCTCACAAAAAAGTGAATCGGATTGCGTGAAACCCTACAGTTCCACAGCGCCGAGGGCCCCGGGTCGGTTCCACAGATCCGTCCATAACACCCCTAATTCCGCGAAAGAATCACGCAAAAGCGGGAGGGAAAGGCCAATAACGGTTGAGGGGTGTCCCGAGATTTCGGAGATAAAGGCGCCGGCCAAACTGTCCAGGGTAAACGCGCCGGCCACCCACAGCGGCTCGCCCGAGGCCACATAGGCGGCGATTTCGGCATCGGTGATGTTGTCGGCGAAGGTCACCGTGGCCCGGGCCACCCCGCCGGTGGCGGCGCGCGGAACCCCACCGCGGTAGTCGATCAGCCAGTGTCCCGAATACAGCGTGCCGGTGCGGCCGCGCTGGGCTTCCCAGCGCGCGGTGGCCCGTTCGGCCGTATGCGGCTTGCCCTGGGAGACGCCGTCCAGCTCAAACGAGCTGTCTCCACCGAGGACGAAGCCATCCAGCGGGTTGCCGTCGGCATCGCGGGTCACCGCCTCGGCCTTGGCCCGGCCCAGCAGCGCCACCATTTCTGGGGTAGAGAGCGGACCGGAGGCCGCCTCGGCCGCGGCGACGGTGGCCGGTTCATCCACGTGAGAGTGCACAATCACGGGCTCGATCCCCGCCGAACGCAGCAGCATCAGGCGGGCGGGAGAGGTGGAGGCGAGGTACAGGGTCATGACGTTCCTTGGCACAAAAGTAGGTCGCGGCGGGGAAAACGTGGGAAGCTCGGAGTGTGAGTGTGCAATCCGACCCCCAGATCCTCGAACTTGATGTAACCAACGTAGCCCACGGTGGTGTCTTTATCGCCCGACATGAGGGCCGCGTGGTCTTTGTCACCGACGCGATCCCCGGCGAGCGCGTGCGCGCCCGGGTCCGCCGTCAGAAGTCCAGCTTCTGGGAGGCCGATACCCTCGAGGTTCTGGAGCCCTCCGAGCACCGTCGCGAGCACGTGTGGTCGGCCGCGAGCATCACCCGCGATCCCGCGCAGCGTGCCGGTGGGGCCGAGTTTGGACACATCGACCTGGCCCACCAGCGCAGCCTCAAGGAAACCGTGGTGACCGAGGCCCTGGCCCGGTTTGGTGGCATCGAGCTGCCGGTCACCGTGTCCGCGGTCCCCGGCGATGACGAGACCGGCGGCCTGGGCTGGCGTACCCGCGTGAGCCTCCAGGTGGACGGCGAGGGCCGGGTTGGGCCCTATGCGTCCGGCACCCACACCGTAATCGAGGTGGACGACCTGCCGCTGGCCCATGCGGCTATCGCCGAGGCGATGCCGCGCCACGGCGTCCCCGCGGGGACCGCCTCGATCGACATTCTGCGCACCTCGGGGGGCGAAACCCGGGTGAACCTGCGCGAGCAGGTGCGCCGTCGCGGTCGCGCGCCGGTGGCCCCGGCGAATGCCCCGACCATCATCGAGACCGTGGGTGGACGCGAGTTCCGCCTGGCCGAAAACGGCTTCTGGCAGGTGCACCACGGAGCCGCCCAGGTCCTGACCACCGCCGTGCAGGACGCGATCGACGCCGACTACTTCGATCCTTCCGCCGGCAACCTCGACCTCTACGGCGGGGTGGGCCTGCTGGCCGCCGCCGTCGGTGACCGCTTCGGCGCGGGCACCCGGATCACCAGCGTGGAATCCAGCGAGCGGGCCACCGTTCACGCGGGGGAGAACCTCGCCGAGTGGATCGGGGCCAGCGCCCAGACCGCCCGGGTGGATGCCTACCTGAGCGGACTGTTCGAGAACGCCGGATCGGCCGAGCGTGCGCGACTTGCAGCCGGCACCGTGGTCCTGGACCCGCCCCGCTCGGGCGCCGGCAAGCGCGTGATCGAGCAGCTGGTGGAGCTCGACCCGGCCCAGATCATCTACGTGGCCTGCGACCCGGTGGCCCTAGCCCGCGACCTCGGCCAGCTCACCGCCTCGGGGTACACCCTCACCGGCGTGAGCGGATTCGACCTGTTCCCGCACACCCACCACGTCGAGGCCGTGGCCTCGCTGGTGCGGACCGGGCGGCGCTGATGGGTGCCGTGCGTATTGCCGTGATCGATGATCACGAGTCGGTCCGACTCGGCCTGCAGGCCGTGTGTGCGGCCGCGGGTCACCGCATCGTGTCCAGCACCGCCGGGGTCGCCGAGTTCCTGGAGATCCGGGTGCCGGTGGACGTCGTGGTGCTGGATCTCTCGCTGGGGGACGGATCCAGCGTGGCCGAGAACGTGCGCGCGGTCTCCCGAGACGGCGCGGCCGTGCTGATTCACAGCATCGCCGACCGGGTGGGCCTGGTCCGCGAGGCCCTGGCCGCCGGCGCCGCCGGGGTCATCCCCAAGTCCTCTCCCGCGCACGACGTGGTGGCGGCGATCGAAACCGTCGCCGGCGGCGGTCCGCTGACCAACCTCGAGTGGGCCAGCGCGATCGAGGCCGACCGGCAGTTTGCGGTAGCGCAGCTCGGGCCGCGCGAGCGCGACGTGCTGAGCCTGTATGCCTCGGGCCTGCCGCTCAAGGATGTGGCCGTGGAGCTGGGCATCGCCCCGTCCACCGTCAAGGAATACCTGAACCGCATTCGCGGGAAGTACGTGGAGGTGGGCCGTCCGGCCCGCACCAAGCTGGAGCTGCTGCGCCGCGCGGTCGAGGACGGCATCCTGGAGGACATTCCCGGAGGCCCCGGTGACCCCATCGGCTAGCGCCCGTCGCCCCGCGCCCGCAGAAATCCGCGCATGGTAAGCCTGCCCGAGGAGAGCGCCCAGGAGGCCGAGCGGAACACCCGGCTCGGTCGGGAGTTGAACTCGATTGCCGCGGTGAGCTCGCTCGGAGCGGTCCGGGTCGAGCGCTGGATCGCGATCTGTATCGGCGCGAGCGGACTGCTCTATGGCCTGCTGGCGCTCTCCGGGATCCTCTCCGATGGGATGGGGCGCCTCGGCCCGCAGCTGATCGGCTACTCGGTCGCGCTGCTCGAACTGGTGCCGCTGGTCCTGGTGGTCCTCGCGACCCCGTGGCCCTGGCTGCAGCGCCGGGCGAGCATCCTGTTTGTGGTGTGCTACCTGCTCGCGGTCCTGCTCTGGGTGCGCTTTGTGCCGGACCCGCTGGAGCCGCCGTCCTGGATCTGGTACCTCTGTACCGTCGCCAGCGCGTGTGTCGCGCAGGCCTTCGGGCGCACGATCGCGCTGTGCTACACCGCGCTGATCGCCGTGCTGGTGGGCATCAGCGGGGTGGTCCACGAGGGCTTCGTGATCGGGGCCCGCGAACCGATGATGGACGCGATCTTCTCGCTCACCCTGGGCACCCTGGTGGTGATCCTGGTTGACCTGTTCCGCTCGGCCGTGAGCCAGGTGGATACCACCGCCCGGCTCGCCCTGGAAAAGTACAGCGGCACCGTCGAGCGCGCGGCCCAGGAACTCGAGCGTGCCGAGGTGGACGCGCTGGTGCACGATACCGTGCTGGCCAGCCTGAGCGCCGCCGTCCACGCCAACACCGAACAGCAACAGCACATCGCCCGGGACATGGCCGATGAGGCGATCGTGCGCCTCACCACCGCGGTCGCCCTGGCTGCCCCGAGCGAGGAGCGGATGGCCCTCGCGGTGGTCCAGGAACGGCTCACCGATACCGTGGCCACCCTCGATGTGCCGATCCTGGTGCAGCGCTATGGCCAGATGGAGGGCACCCTGCCCGCCGATGTCGCCCATGCGCTGATCCAGGCGGCCACCCAGGCCCTGACCAACAGCGTGCAGCACGCCGGGGATTCCGAGGTGGCGCGCCAGCTGACCATGCGTGCGCCGGTGCCGGGCAGCCTGGTGCTGGAAATCATCGACCGCGGGCGCGGGTTTAGGCCCGACCAGATCGCACCCGGACGCCTGGGCGTGCGGGTGTCGATCCGTGGCCGAGTGGAGTCGGTTGGGGGCGAGGTTCGCATCCTCTCGGCCCCGGATCGCGGAACCCGGGTGGTTCTCTCCTGGTCGCCGCAGGGAGGGACCAACTAGTGCGTCGAGTACCCCTGCTCATCCTGGCCGCCGTCTTCTCGGCGCTACACGGCGTCCTCGGGCTGACCCACCTGGAGCAAAACCCCGATGCCGACCCGGTGCTGCTGGCCATCGCGCTCTACTGGGCGGCCTCGGCGCTGAGCCTGGCCTGGCCCGGCGGGCGCCCGCTGCCGCGCGCGGTCGCGATTATCAACGTGGTGGTCTCGGCGGCCGTGCTGCTGCTGGTGATCCCGCCGCTGGATCCCACCGTCCCCAACGGCTACGCCACGTGGCCCATCGCCGGAATCGGAACCCTGATGGTGATCACGCTGGTGCGCGGGCGCGAAATTACCGCCTGGGCGGGCACGCTGGTGCTGATCGGCATCTCGATGGCCTGGGCGGGCCCGCTGGGGGCGCTGGGCATCGGTCTGCCCGGATCCATCGTCTGGATGGTGGCCGCGAGCCTGCTGACCCACGCGATGAACCGGCTGGGCCGCGACAACGCCCGCCTGATGCAGGCCAGCCGGGAAACCGCGCTGCTGCGGGCCGGGCAGGACGCCTATCGGGAGATCCGGCTGCACCGCCTGCGCCAGACCCAGCTGCGGGCCGCGCCCATGCTGCGCGCGATCGTGGAGTCCGAGGGGGACCTCTCGATGGCTCAGCGCCGCGAGTCCGAGGTGCTGGAAGCCGGTCTGCGGGACGAAATCCGTGGCCGCGGTCTGCTGAGCGACCCGGTGCGTCTGGCGGCTCTGGATGCCCGCCGACGCGGCATCCGCGTGGACCTGCTGGACGAGGATGGCCTGCTGGGGCTGCCCGCCCACCGTCGCGAGCAGATCGCCGACCGGATCGTGCTCTCGCTGGGACAGATCGAGCGCGGGCGCGTGGTCGTGCGCAGCGGCACCGGGGATATCGCGGTCACCATCGTGGGCATCGGTCCCGGGGCCGACGGCGAGGACGAGCTGAAGTTCCGCACGCTGATCCCGCGCAACCTCTGAGCCTCGTCCGTTTACGGAACGGGCGGCACCGGTTAAAAGAAATCGGCCGGGATTGTTTGTAAAAACAACCCCGGCCGTTCCGGTTGAAGAGACTAACCCGAATAGTCTCTCCATCCTCCCCCCAAGACGTTGTTCTTACCCTAGAACGAGTGTCTTGGTAGATGCACGATGCGAGCACCGTGTATCCGTTGTCTATTCTGGTCGAAAACCCCCGGCGCGTCCAAGCGAAACGACAGTATTGGCAAAAGTGCAAACGTTTGCGCTGATCCGAACCGTGATTCTTTGGGGACTTCCGGGCGTGTCATGCGACAAAACGGCGGCCCTATGCATGTGCATGGGGCCGCCGTTCGGGGAAAATGGGTGCTTACCCGCTAAATCCGCGCCAGCGTCCGGCGCCGGGCCGAACTACCGGACGAATCGCGCGCTGCGAATGCGTCCAGGCCGACACGTTCGCCGGCTCGCTGCGTTCGGCGCGGGCACCCTCCTCGGCCAGCACCAGGGTCAGGACCGCCGACACCGCGGCGATCTCCTCCTCGGTGGGCTCGCCACGCATGAAGCGCATCGTGGGGGCGGGCATGTTCGCCTCGGTCACAGCGGGATGTTTCCGTGCTTCTTGGGCGGCAGGCTGGCGCGCTTGGTCTTGAGCGAGCGCAGGGCCTTGATCACCGCGACGCGGGTGGCCGCGGGCTCGATCACGCCGTCCAGCTCGCCACGCTCGGCGGCGAGGAACGGGCTGGCCACGTTGTAGGTGTACTCGTTGGCCAGCTTGGTGCGCACGGCGGCGACGTCCTCGCCGGCCTCCTCGGCCCGCTTGATCTCGCCGCGATAGAGGATGTTGACCGCGCCCTGACCACCCATCACGGCGATCTCGGCGGTGGGCCAGGCCAGGTTGATGTCGGCACCGAGCTGCTTGGAGCCCATCACGATGTACGCGCCACCGTAGGCCTTGCGCAGGATCACGGTCACCAGCGGCACGGTGGCCTCGGCGTACGCGTAGAGCAGCTTGGCGCCACGGCGGATCACGCCAGTCCACTCCTGGTCGGTGCCGGGCAGGTAGCCGGGCACATCCACCAGGGTCAGGATCGGGATCGAGAACGCGTCACAGAAGCGCACGAAGCGGCTGGCCTTCTCGCCGGCCTCGATGTTCAGGGTGCCGGCCATGGCCTGCGGCTGGTTGGCCACGATACCCACCGGGCGTCCCTCGACGCGGGCGAAACCGATCACGATGTTCGGGGCGAACAGCGGCTGCACCTCGAGGAACTCCCCGCCGTCCACCACGTGCTCGATGACGGTCTTGACGTCATAGGGCTGGTTGGGGGAGTCGGGGATCAGGACGTTGAGCTTGCGGTCGGCGTCGCTGGTCTCGAGGTCCACCTCGGTGGGGTACTCGGGCAGCTCGGCCAGGTTGTTATCCGGCAGGTAGGAGACCAGCGAGCGCGCGTAGTCCAGCGCGTCGGACTCGTCCTCGGCCAGGTAGTGCGCGACACCCGAGCGGGTGTTGTGGGTCAGCGCGCCACCGAGCTCCTCCATGCCCACGTCCTCGCCGGTCACGGTCTTGATGACGTCGGGGCCGGTCACGAACATCTGGCTGGTCTTGTCAACCATGATCACGAAGTCGGTCAGCGCGGGGGAGTACACGGCGCCACCGGCGGCCGGGCCCATGATGATCGAGATCTGCGGGATGACACCCGAGGCGGCGGTGTTACGGCGGAAGATCTCGCCGTACTTGCCGAGGGCCACCACACCCTCCTGGATGCGGGCGCCGCCCGAGTCGAGGATGCCGAGGATCGGCACGCCGGTCTTCAGGGCCAGATCCATAACCTTGATGATCTTCTCGCCGGCTACCTCGCCGAGCGAGCCGCCAAACACGGTGAAGTCCTGCGAGTACACGGCCACCTGGCGACCGTGGATGGTGCCGGTTCCGGTGACAACCGCGTCACCGTAGGGACGCGAGCGGTCCATGCCGAACGCGGTGGTGCGGTGGCGCACAAACTCGTCCAGTTCCACGAAGCTGCCCGGGTCGAGCAGCTGTTCGATGCGCTCGCGCGCGGTCTGCTTGCCCTTGGCGTGCTGCTTGGCCTCGGCCGCGGCACTGGGCGCGGTTACGGCCTCGTCATAGCGACGCTTGAGGTCGGCGATACGACCGGCGGTGGTAAAGAGGTCCGCGCCGTCGGCGGGGTTCGGCTGGGCTAAAGATTCAGTCACACGGTTTACTCTATCTCGACCACCCCCATCTGGCGGGTTCATCGGTTCCTACAGTGTGAATCGTGTTTCGTTGTGGGAATGCTCAGATGGCGAACGGTGGTGGGGATCCCGAGGCCGTATTCTGGGGGAATGACCGAAGACGCGCCCTCGCTGACCCGCTCCCGTGCCCTCGCCCAGCGCCTGCGCTGGCTGGCCGAATCCGGCTCGACCAACGCCGACCTGCTGGCCCTGGCCACCGCCGACACCGCGGGTTGGCCGCACCTGAGCGTGCTGCTGACCGACACCCAGGTGGCCGGCCGCGGACGCCTGGACCGGGTCTGGACCTCCCCCTCGGGCAGTGGACTGGCGATCTCGCTGCTGGTGCGTCCGGCCGGGAAGCTGCCGATGGAGAGCTACGGGTGGCTCTCGCTGCTGGCCGGGACCGCGATGGCCGAGGCGATTAACGCCCGGCTGAGCGCGGCCGGTGCCGCCCCGGATGCCCGGGTTAAGTGGCCCAATGATGTGCTGGTGGCCGGCAAGAAGATCTGCGGGGTGCTGGCCGAGATTTCGGCCGACGGGTCGGTGGTGATCGGGACCGGGATCAACACGGCGATGAGCGCCGCCCAGCTTCCGGTGGACACCGCAACCTCGCTCGCGGTGCTCGGTGCGGATCCCGACCCCGACGCCCTGCTGGCCGAGTACCTGGGGGTATTTATCGAGCTCTACGATGCCCTGGTGGCCGCCGGGGGCGACGCCGAGGCCTCGGGGCTGCGGGCGCGCGTGGAGGCTCGCCTGGACACCCTGGGTCGCTCGGTCCGGGTCGAGCGTCCGGGCGGGGTGTTCCAGTTCGGCCGCGCGCTTGCGCTGGACGCGGACGGGCGCATTGTGATCGTGGATGCCGACACCGGCGCGCACACCACGGTTTCGGCCGGGGACATCACGCACCTGCGCGCGCAGGACTAGCA
This sequence comes from Mycetocola sp. JXN-3, assembly GCF_014522285.1. Lineage (GTDB taxonomy): Bacteria > Actinomycetota > Actinomycetes > Actinomycetales > Microbacteriaceae > Mycetocola > Mycetocola saprophilus. The sequence continues at coordinate 2,851,786 of NZ_CP041635.1, read as the reverse complement.
GTCCTCTCACCAGCGCCCGAGAAACGGCCGCAAATCCCGCCGTTTCGGCCGAGCCATCCACCGCCCGGGCGCGCTTGCTGATAGGAATGGACCATGGTCGATTTCACCCGCGGCCCCGGGACCGGGGACGCCACCCAGATTCTCGGAGCTCCCGCCGGTGCCCCGATGTTTCCGACACCCAGCGTGGTGCCCACCGAGCGGGTGGTTGCCCGGCTGCGTCGCCACGCACGCTTCCTGATCCTGCCGGCGCTGATTTTTATCGCGCTGCCCGGTGCCCTGGTGTTTGGAATCAGCCGATTCCCCACCGGACCGGAGTTCTGGATGGTGGTAGGCGGGGCGATCGCCGTGTTTGTCTTCCTGGTGCTCTGGCCCTACCTGGTGTGGCTCAACCGTCGCAGCACGATCACCACCCGTCGGGTCATCATGCACCGCGGCTTCCTGGTGCGTGAGCGGCGCGAGGTGTTTCACAGCCGCGGCTATGAGATCGCCACCCGGCGCGGGCCGATTCAGGCGCTCTCGGGCTCGGCGACGATCGTGCTCACCGCCGGTACCGATCGGCCGCTGGTCCTGGTTTCGGTGCCGGGCTCCCGCCAGGTGGTGGACACCCTGCACCACCTGATCGAGGTCAACCAGGTGATTCCCGCCGTAACCCCGCAGCGCGAGTCCGGGGCCTTCTAGCCGTTCCGGGAACGCGCGCCGTGGCGCGCGTCCGGCGCCGTCTCACCCCGACGCGCGTTCCCCGGGCAACACAAAGGCGCACGCCCGCGGGCGTGCGCCTTTGTGTATAGCGGGCTAGAGCAGCGCAACCAGCTCGGGGGTCGCCGCCGCGCGGACGGCCGCCCGGGCACCCTCGGGATCCTCGGCGGCCAGGGCCGCGGCCGCCAGACGCTCGCAGTGTTCCAGCGTGTGGGTCTTGAGCGCCAGGCGCACCCCGCGAATCTTGCTGGTCGCCATCGACAGGCTGGTGACGCCGAGGCCCACCAGCACCAGGGCCAGCAGCGGGTCCCCGGCGGATTCCCCGCAGACGCCCAGCGGCTTACCGGCGTGCTTGGCGCCGGTCGCGGCGGCGGCGATCACGTCGAGCACGCCGGGCTGCCAGGGATCCAGCAGCTCGGAGAGCTCACCCTCCATCCGGTCGGCGGCCATCGTGTACTGGGCCAGGTCGTTGGTGCCCAGGCTGCCGAAGTCGACCTCGGCCAGCACCTGCGCCGAGCGCAGGGCCGCGGCGGGCACCTCGATCATGACCCCGGCCTTGGGTAGGCCGTTGGCACGCACCCGCTCGGCAAACCAGCGGGCCTCGGCGATGGTGGCCACCATCGGAGCCATCACCCGCACGTCCGCCCCGGTGGCCCGGGCCGCGGCGGCGAGCGCCTGCAGCTGGGTTTCCAGCAGCTCGGGCTTCGCCTGCGAGAGCCGCAGACCGCGACGTCCCAGGGCAGGGTTCTCCTCCTCGCCCAGGTTGGCGAAGGCCAGAGGCTTATCGGCCCCGGCATCCAGGGTCCGCACAACCACGCGGCGTCCGTCGAAGGGCGCAAAGACGCGGCTGTAGATCGCTGTCTGCTCCTCCAGGGTCGGGGCGTGGGCGGCCGAGAGGAACACAAACTCGGTGCGGAACAGGCCCACACCCTCGAGATCCTCGGCACCGGCCAGCTCAGCGTCCTTCGCCCCGCCGATATTGGCGAGCAGGGCGATCGGGTGCCCATCCTGGGTGCTACCCGGGCCGGAGACCTCGGCCAGGGCGGCCGCACGGCGCTCGCGGCGCAGACGCTGATTGGTGACGACCTCGGGATCGGGGTTCAGCACCACTTCACCGGTGTCCCCGTCCAGGGAGATCGGGGTTCCGGCGGGAATCTCGGTCGCGCCGGGCAGCTGGACCACCGCGGGGATGCCCATCTGCGCGGCGAGGATCGCCGTATGGCTGGTGCGTCCGCCGGCGCGGGTCACGATGCCCAGGACCAGGGAACGATCCAGCGTCGCCGTTTCGGCCGGCGCGAGATCCTCGGCCAGGATGATGCTGGGCACGCTAAAGGGCGGCACCCCCGGTGCGGGCCGCCCCAGCACGTGGGCCATCGCCCGCGAGCCGATATCGCGCAGGTCGGTGACCCGCTCGGCGAAGTAGCCGCCGAGGGCCTCAAACTTGGCCGCGAACTCGTCGATGGCCAGGTTGATCGCGGTGGCCGGTCCGTTGCCCTCACCCAGGTGCTTGGTCACCGCGCGGTGCAGGGCACGGTCACGGGCGATCATCGCGGTGGCCTTGAGGACGTCCCGGGCGGTGTCATCCGCCCGCGCCGAACGGGCCTCGAGGTCCTCGGCCACGTGCATGAAGCTGGCAATCGCCGCCTCGGAGGCCGCGGCGGGATCCGCCGGGGCCTCCTCGTTCTGCGGGGGTTGCACCGGCGCCGCGACCTGAACCACCGGGCCATAGGCGGAACCCGGGCTCACGCCCACGCCCTGCCGCACCTCGGTTACCGCGGAACCGTCGGCGACGCCGATGGTGCTCACTCGGCGTCCAGGTCCGAGTTCAGCAGCGCGACCAGGCGGTCCAGGACGGCCTCGGCGTCCGGACCCTCGGCGGTGAGCTCAACAACCTCGCCGTTGCGGGCACCCAGGGCCATCACGCCCAGGATGCTGCCGGCGTCCACGGTGGGCTCGCCCACGCGGCCGATCTCAACCTCGAGGCCCGAGTCCTCGACGGCCTCCACAAAGATGGCGGCGGGACGCGAGTGCAGGCCGATAGATGAGGCGATGGTGGCGGTACGAGTTGCCATGATGACTCCTTTGATAACTGTGACTACGGTAGCCCGCCGCGCGGCGGGCGTACAGGGGTGAGAGTGAGACGGCGCCCGGCTGTGTCGGTTCGGGAGCGGGCGTACAGGGTTGAGGAACTAGACGGCGACCTGAGCTGTCGCCTGGGCGGCCAGCTTGTTCCGGGCGGTGATCGACTTGGACACGATCACCAGCAGGGCGGTGATCGCCACACCGATGGCCAGGGCCAGCACAAACAGCAGCGGCTGACCGATCAGCGGGAGCACCCAGATACCACCGTGCGGGGCGCGCAGGGTCGCACCGAAGAGCATCACCAGGCCACCGGTCACCGCGGATCCGATGGTCGAGGAGATCATCACGCGGATCGGGTCGGCGGCGGCAAACGGAATCGCGCCCTCGGAGATGAACGAGGCACCCAGCAGCCAGGCGGCCTTACCGTTTTCGCGCTCGGGGGCAGAGAACAGCTTGGGGCGCAGGGTCGTGGCCAGGGCCATCGCCAGCGGGGCGACCATTCCGGCTGCCATGACCGCGGCCATGATCTTCAGCTGCGGGGCATCCATCGAGGCACCGGCGGCGGCCAGACCCGCGGTGGCGAATCCATAGGCCACCTTGTTGACCGGACCACCGAGGTCGAAGCCCATCATCGCACCGAGAATCAGGCCGAGCACCAGCACGCCGGCACCGGTCAGGCCGTTCAGGCCGTCGTTGAGCGAGGTCATCAGCCAGACGATCGGGCGACCCAGCACCGCGATAAACAGACCCGCGGTGATAAAGGTCGACAGCAGCGGGATGACCACCACGGGCATCACGCCGCGGACACCCTTATGGACCTTCCAGCCGGCGATCCAGTGCGCGACCGCACCGGCCAGCAGACCGGTCACGATACCGCCGAGGAAGCCGGCGTTCATCGAGGCCGCCAGCGCACCGCCGACGATACCGGGAACCAGACCCGGACGGTCGGCGATCCCGAAGGCGATGTAGCCGGAGAGGATCGGAACCAGGAACCCGAACGAGGTGGATCCAATCACAAACAGCAGTCCCGCCCAGGAGGTGAGGCTGGCGATGTTGAAGTTCTGGGTGATGTCAAAAGCGGCGTCCTGCGTGTGGATGCCGTACTTCACGATCTCGATCGCGCCGTTTTGGCCCAGCGCGATCTGCGCGAGCATAAACGAGAGGGCGATCAGGATGCCGCCGGCGGCGACAAACGGAATCATGTAGGAGACACCGGTCATCAGCCACTGCTGCAGGCGGGTTCCAAAGCCCTTGCGCTCCGAGGACTCGCTGGGCATCGGGGTCGCGCTCGCCGCGGCGGCGGCGCGGCTGGGGTCGGCGGCCCAGGCGGCGGCCAGGTTTCCCGCGTCGATCAGTAGCTGCGGACCGGCGGAGATCGCCTTCTTCACGCCGACGTCGATCGTGGGCTTGCCGGCAAAGCGGGCGCGGTCCTTGACCTCCACGTCGTGGGCGAAGATCACCGCGTCGGCCGCCGCGATGTCCGCGGGATTCAGCGGGGTGGATCCGGCCGAGCCCTGGGTCTCCACCAGGATCTGGTGGCCAGCCTCGCGGGCGGCATTTTCCAGCGCCTCGGCGGCCATGTAGGTGTGGGCGATGCCGGTGGGGCAGGACGTCACGGCCACAAAGCGCAGCGGGCGGGCGGCGGTGGCGGCCGGGGAAGCCTCGGGAGCCGGGGTAGCGGGAGCGGTGGCGGAAGTATCGGCGGCAGCGGCCGCCTCCGCAGCGGGTGCGGCCGCGCTCGCCGGGGCCTGTGCCGCGGGCTTCTCCGCCTTGAGCTGCACGTGCTCCTCGACGATGGCCACGACCTCCTCGGGCGTGGCCGCGCTCAGCAGCGCCTCGCGGAAGTCGTTGTGCATCAGCGCACGTGCCAGCTGGGGGAGCACCTGCATGTGGGCGTCTCCGCCGTCGGCGGGGGCGGCGATCAGGAACACCAGGCGGGCGGGGCCGTCCTTGGCACCCCAGTCGATGCCGTCGGCGATCCGGCCAAAGACCAGCGAGGGCTCGGTGATCGCCGCGCTGCGGGCGTGGGGGATCCCGATGCCGCCGGGCAGTCCGGTGGCCATCTTGGACTCGCGCTCCTGCACATCGGCGATAAACAGGTCGATGTCGGTGCAGCGTCCGCTGGCAACCAGGCGCTGGGCGAGCGTCCGGGTGGCCTCGTGTCGGTCGGCTCCGGTGAGGTCGAGCACCACTTGTTCGACGTTGATGAGTGGCATATCGATTCCTTTCAGGGTTTTCGGTAAAGCGGGGAGGTGGGTGATTAGTCGTTCAGGGGCAGATCGCGCCGCGGGGAGCGGATCAGGTCGACCTCGATGTGTTCAAGGTCGGCGGGCGCGGGCACCTCGGTGCCGGGCAGACGGACGGCGGCGGCACCCCAGCGGACCCCGCGGACCAGTGCATCCGCCTCGTCCTCTCCGCGGTTCAGGCCGAAAAGTAATCCGGCAAGCATGCAGTCACCGGCACCCACGGTGGATACCGGGTCGGTCACGATCGAGCGCGCGTGCACCACGGTGTCCGCGCTGACCAGCACCGCGCCGTCTCGGCCCAGGCTCACTGCGACAAACCGGATGCCGGTTTCGACCAGCTCGCGGGCGGTGTCGATGACCGCGCCCATCGTGGTGAGCGAGCGTCCGGTGAGCTCTTCCAGCTCGGTGCGGTTGGGTTTGATCAGCGTGGGGATCGCGGCCACGGCGGTGGCAAACGCCGGTCCCGAGGAATCGATCGCCACGTGGGCACCGAGTCGCTTGGCCTCGGCGATCAGCTGCGCGTACAGGTCGGCGGGGGCACCGGGTGGCAGGCTGCCGCAGCCGGTGATCCAGGTGCCCGCGGTGGCCGGGGAGAGCGTGGCGGCAAACAGCGCGTGCACGTCCGCCGAGCCGAGGGTGGGCCCCGCCTCGTTGAGCTTGGTGGTGGTGCCATTGGGCTCCAGCACGCTGATGTTCATTCGCACGCTCCCGGCGATCGGTACGATCCGGGTGGGCACCGCTGTCTTGGTCAGTAGCGCCTCGAGCAGGGTGCCCTCGGGGCCACCGGAGGGGACCACCACGAGCGGCTGCTCGCCCATGCTGGCGAGCGCCCGGCCCACGTTCACACCCTTGCCGCCGGGATCGATCCGGGAGGATGCCGCCCGCAGCACCTGGCCGCGGTGCAGGGCCTCGACGGTGACCGCACGGTCCACGCTGGGGTTGGGAGTCAGGGTGATGATCATGCGTTCACCACGTTGGGTCCGGCCGCGCGGATCGCCTCGGCGAAGTCCTCGTCGATGGCGGCGTCGGTGATCACCACGTCCATCTCCTCCAGCTCGGCGAAGCGGTGCAGGTGCACGTTGGCGGCCTTGCTGGAATCGGCGACCAGGACGGTGGTGCGGCTCGCGGTGACCATGGCCCGCTTGGTCGCGGCCTCCATCTGGTCGGGGGTGGTGAGCCCGCGGGCCACGTCGAACCCGTTGGTCCCGATAAAGCCCACGTCCACGCTGAGTTCGGCCAGCGCATCGGTGGTCCAGCGCCCGACCGCGGCCCCGGTCATCGCGCGCACCTGACCGCCCAGCTGAAGCAGGGTGATGCCGGGCTTGGTGGAGAGGGCGGCGCAGATCATCGGGCTGTTGGCGACCACCGTGAGTTCGGCATCGGCGGGGAGGGCCTGGGCGATGGCGAGGGTGGTGGTGCCGGCATCCAGCAGGATGGTTCCGGTTTCGGGAAGCTGCTCGAGTGCCCGCAGCGCGATGCTGCGCTTATCGTTCGAGTGGCGACCGATGCGCTCGCTGAGATCCAGCTCGGAGTTCAGGGCATCGGTGGGGATCGCTCCGCCGTGTGCCCGCTTAACCAGTCCGCGCCGTTCCAGGGCGGTGAGGTCGCGACGGATGGTTTCCGCCGTCACATCCAACTGTTCGGCGAGTGCGCTGCCCTCGACCCGTCCCTGGCTGCGAGCCAGGGTGAGGATGAGCTGCTGTCGTTCCGCGGCGTACACGGCGTCTCCCGTCATTGGTAGAGGAATTTGAAATATAGTCCCACACAAACGGATCAAAACAAAGACGTAACAACATTAACGAGCGCGGATTTAGCAAATTAACAGGGTGGGAATTCTGCGTTTCGGTGGAAAAGGCACGGATTCGGCGGGAAACGGGCGTCCGTGCGATACCTCCCCGGATACGACAAAACACCCTCACCTTCCCGTCAGGCTGGGCCCGATCGAGGGTGAGGGTGTGGGGCGGCCGGATGACCCGGCGGAAAGCTAGTGGATCTCGTCCCGGGCCACGGACTTGGCCTCGGGAACCTTGGAAATCTCGATGTCCGGTTCGGTGAACTCGGCCGCGCTGGCCTCGAGGTCGGTGATCTCCTCGGCCGCACGGTCGCGGTTGGGGGAGAACACCCAGTACCGGTAGAGCACAAAGCGGAAGACCGAGCCGAGGATCAGGCCCACGCCGTTCAGCGCGATATTGTCGGCGGCGGCGGAGGTGAAGCCGAGCACATCGTGGGACACCCAGACGCACAGGGTGCTGATGCCCATGCCGGCAAAGCTCACGGCAAAGAACTCCACACCCTCACGCACGGTGCTGTTCGAGCGGTGCGTGGCGAAGGTCCAGAACCGGTTACCCAGCCAGTTGGTGATGATGGCCAGCGTGGTGGCGATCACCGTGGCGATCACCACGCCGTTCTTCACGTGTTCGGGGTTCAGCGGACCGACGCGCAGGAGGTTGAAGGACACGGCGGTCACAACAAAACCGGCGCCACCAACCACGGCGAACTTGAAGAGCTGCATAAACAGCGGGTACCAGGATGCGGATTTCACGCGACTCAGGTTCATTTACCCCCCTCGGGCGGAAAACTCCCCGGGTGGGTGTTCTCGGCAATTGTCTGTGCACCAAACGGAAAGATGTGCACCGGACGGATAGTCTACCCGCAGTTCTATAACATTAGCTTTGAGTGTGCTGAAGAACACAACCCCTCGGAGACGGAGACCCACGTGCTGAAAATCGGAGTAATCGGTGGCGGTCAGCTGGCGCGGATGATGATGCCCGCCGCGATCAACCTGGCCCTGGATGTGCGGGTGCTCGCCGAGACCCCCGGATCCCCGGCCGAAATCGGTGCCAGCGCGGTGGGGGACTACCGCGACCTGGACACCGTGCTGAGCTTCGCCCGAGACGTGGATGTGATCACCTTCGATCACGAGCACGTGCCCCAGTCGGTGCTCGCCGCGCTGGTGGCCACCGGTGTGCGGGTGCACCCGGGCCCCCAGGCGCTGCTCTATGCACAGGACAAGCTGCTGATGCGCGCCAAGCTCACCGAGCTGGGCCTGCCCACCCCCGAGTGGGCCGAGGTACGCTCGGCCGCCGAGCTCCAGGTCTTCCTCGACGCCCACGGCGGTGCCGGGGTGCTGAAGACCCCGCGTGGTGGGTATGACGGCAAGGGTGTGCGCGTGGTGCGTTCGGCCGCCGAGGCCACCGACTGGTTCACCGCGGTGGCCGAGTCCGGCGACACCGGCAGCCTGCTGGTTGAGGAACTGGTGGACTTCACCCGCGAGCTGGCCCTGCTGGGTGCGCGTCGTCCCGGTGGCGAGAGCGCCTACTGGCCCGTGGTCGAGACCATCCAGCGCGACGGCGTCTGCGCCGAGGTGCTCGCCCCCGCCCCGGGGAGCGACGGCGCCGTGGCCGCCGAGGCCGAGCGGATCGCCCGTGCGCTGGCCGATGGACTGGGAATCACCGGTGTATTCGCCGTGGAACTGTTTGAAACCACCGACGGCCGGGTGCTGGTCAACGAGATGGCGATGCGTCCGCACAACTCGGGCCACTGGACCCAGGACGGATCGATCACCAGCCAGTTCGAACAGCACCTGCGCGCGGTCGCCGATCTGCCGCTGGGGGCCACCACCCCGCGGGCCCCGATCACCGTGATGGCCAATATTCTGGGCGGTCCGCTCGAGGGCACGCTGGGGGATCGCTACCCGCGGGTCATGGCCGAGTTCCCCGATGCCAAGATCCACAACTACAACAAGGCACCGCGCCCGGGTCGCAAGGTGGGCCACGTCAATGTGACCGGCACCGACCTGGAATCCGTGCGTGAACGCGCCCGGGTGATCGAGTCCCGCTTCCAGGGTTGACCCGTTAGCATTGACCCATGTCTCATCACTCCAGTGAAAATCCCCGTGTTGGCATCGTCATGGGAAGCGACTCCGACTGGAGCGTCATGGCCGCCGCCTCCGCTCAGCTGAGCGAGTTTGGCATCGACCACGAGGTCGAGGTTGTCAGCGCGCACCGCACCCCGCACAAGCTGGTGACCTACGGCGAGCAGGCGCGCGAGCGCGGGCTCAGCGTGATCATCGCCGGTGCCGGCGGTGCCGCGCACCTGCCGGGGATGCTCGCCTCGGTCACCACGCTTCCGGTGGTTGGTGTGCCGGTTCCGCTGGCCACCCTGGACGGCATGGACTCGCTGCTGTCGATCGTGCAGATGCCCGGCGGTATTCCGGTGGCAACGGTTTCGATCGGCGGGGCCAAGAACGCCGCGATCCTGGCCGCCCGGATCCTGGCCACCGCGGATTCGGCGCTCGCCGAAACCCTCGCCACCTACCAGCGCGAGCTTGCCGAGCTGGTAGAGGAAAAGAACGCAGCGCTCAAAGCCCGCCTATGATCGAGCAGAGCGAATCGCCTATCCGGCACCCCAACACCGCGTCGCCGCAGGTGATGACCCGGCGCGGGTGGTGGCTGGTGCTGCTGGGCTTTGTGCTGCCCGGCTCGGCGCAGGTCCTCGCCGGTAACCGCCGGCTGGGCCGGATCGGCCTGGTCTCGACCCTGATCATGTGGGTCGCCGGGATCGCCGCCCTGGTGCTGTATCTGACCGACCCGGAGCAGTTGTTCTCGTTCGCGACCAACTCCTGGTTCCTGCTAATCGCCCAGATTGTCCTGGTCGCCTATGCGGTGCTGTGGTTTGTGCTGACCATCGATACGCTGCGCCTGGTGCGCATCATCAAGGCATCCCCGCTCGGCCGGGTCCTGATCCTGGCCCTGGGCCTGGTCTTCCTGGTGGCCTCGACCGGTGCCGCCTCGGCGGGTGCCTATGTGGCCAATGTGACCAGCGGCACCCTGGGCAAGCTGTTTGGGACCAGCGCCCCGCCCGAGGACCCCACCGACGGGTACTACAACATTCTGCTGCTCGGTGGCGACGCGGGGCCCGACCGTTCGGGCATGCGCCCGGACAGCCTCTCGGTGGTCTCGATCAACGCCGACACCGGGCAGGCCACGATGATCGGCCTGCCGCGAGACATGCTGAACGTGCCGTTCAACGAGTCCTCGCCGATGTATAAGCGCTACCCCAATGGCTACAACAGGTGTGATGTGAGCGCATGTAAGCTCAACTCGATCTATACCGAGGCCGAACTGCGCCACCCCGACTACTATCCCGATGCCAAGGCCGAGGGATCCTCCCCGGGCATCGAGGCCACCAAGGACGCCGCCGAGGCCCTGACCGGTCTGCGCATTCCCTACTACGTCCTGGTGGATATGCAGGGTTTTGCCGACCTGATCGACGCCCTCGGTGGCGTGGAGATCACCGTGGACAAGCGCCTGCCGATCGGCGGAGACGAGAACCTCAAGGGTGTCGTCGAGTGGATCGAACCCGGCACCCAGCACATGGACGGCTACCACGCCCAGTGGTTTGCCCGCTCGCGCCACGGCACCAGCGACTTCGACCGGATGGAGCGTCAGCGTCAGCTTCAGGAAGCCGTGCTCAAGCAGTTCACCCCGGCCAACGTGTTCTCCAAGTTCCAGGGCATCGCCGAGGCGGGGACCCAGGTGGTCAAGACGGATATCCCGCAGGATCTGCTGGGCTACTTCGTGAACCTGGCCACCAAAACCCGCGCGCTCCCGGTGCAAAAGCTCGAGCTGACTCCGGCCAACGGGATCGATCAGGACCATCCGGATGTGCCGGAGATCAAGTCCAAGATCAACGACCTGCTGCACCCGAAAACCACGCCCACCAACTAGGGCATGACACAACCGGCCCCGTCCAAGGACGGGGCCGGTTGTGTATGGGCGGCACGGTGGTTGCCGTGCGGCCGGAAAGCCCTGCGAGCGGGGCTAGGTCCCGGCGTGCGGCGCTAGAGCTCGGCGTGCAGTGCCCAGACCCGCTCGGCCGAGTCGCGCCAGCCGAAGACCTGGGCGCGGTCGGTGCCGGCAAAGCCCAGGCGTTCGCGGCGCTCATCGTCCTCGATCAGCTCGGTGATCGAGGCGGCCAGGCGCTCGGCAAAGCCATCGTCCCCGGCCTCCACGGCCTCCCCGGCCCCGCCGGAGATCTCCAGCAGCGCGGGATCGTCGGTGTGCAGCACCGGGGTTCCCAGCGAGAAGGCCTCGAGCAGGGGCAGCCCGGTGCTCTCACGCACGCTCGGGTAGACAAACAGCGTGGCCCGGGCGTACACGGTGGCCAGGTCGGCGCTGCCGAGGTCGCCCAGGGCGCGCACACGGCCCTCGTCAAGCCCCGCCTCATCGGCGGCCTGGGCGAGGGAGGAGGAGCCCCAGGCATCGGGACCGATGACCAGCAGCGGCAGGTCGGGCACACCGGGCCGGGCGAGAGCCTGCAGCAGTGGGTCCAGGCCGCGGCGCGGATCCAGGCTGCCCAGGGTCAGCAGGAAGCGCTCGGGGAGGTCGAGGTTGCTGGCGCGCCAGGAGGCGTCGGCGGGCAGGGCCAGGGTGCTGGCCGGTGCCTCGGGGATCACCCGGACCCGGTCCCCGAAGGGGGCGATCTCGGCCAGCTGCGCGGCCACCGCATGGGTGGGGACCACGATCGCGTCGGCATGTTTGCGGGCGCGCTTGAGCATCTGCTTCTGCCAGGCCACCGAGGTGGGGGTGAGGCTCTTGGGATCGGTCCAGGCGAGGGTGTTGCGCAGGGTCACCACGATCTGGGCGGTACCGCGATCGTGTCGACGTAGCGGGGCCAGCAGACTCGGCGCGTGGATCATTCCCTCACCCAGTTGGGTGGTGATTCCCAGCTGCCAGGCGGTGGTGAGCTCGCGCCGCGGCAGGTTTGAGCGCTGAATCTCGGTGATTCCCGGCAGGCGGGCGGCGAGCTCGTCGATGCGTTCCTGGGGCTGGGCCGAGACGATCCCGTGTACGCTGCATCCGCGCGGGGCGGTGGCGATCAGGGCGCGGGTGAGCTCCTCGGCATAGCGACCGTTACCGCCGTGACCGGGGGAGAGGGCCGAATCGAGAATGACACGGAGTACTGCGGACATCGTGGGTTCCCTCCTGCGGGTGAAAAGACCGGGCGGTGTGGCGCGCGAGGCCGCGCGGGGATGCCGGTGGGGCCGAGCAGAAACGGCCGCACCCGAAGGCGCGGCCGTTCTGGCTAGGCGGTGGGCTCGGGGGCGTGGATCGCGCCCGAGGCGATTGCCTGGTGCAGGGCCTCGCGCCAGTCGCGCATGATCGGCAGGCCGGCGGCCGTCCAGCCCGCGTGCCCGAGGACCGAATACGCGGGGCGCGGAGCGGGACGCACGAAGGAGGCGCTGTCGGTCTCCAGCACGCGCTCGGGGTCCAGCCCGGCCTCGGCGAAGATCGCCTGGGTGAAGTCAAACCAGCTGCCCTGGCCCGCGTTGGTGCCGTGGTAGACGCCGGCGGGAGCATCGGACTCGGCCAGCAGACGCAGCTGGGTGGCCAGGTCGCGGGTCCAGGTGGGCTGACCCACCTGGTCGGTGACCACGCTCACGGTGGGGTGGCTTCCGGCCAGGCGCAGCATGGTTGCGGCGAAGTTGTTGCCGTGCTCGCCGTAGATCCAGGCGGTGCGCACGATGAACCCACCGGTCGGGTGCTCGCCCAGCACAAACTCCTCGCCGGCGGCCTTGGTGCGGCCGTAGGCGTTCAGCGGTGCGCGGGCGGTGTCCTCGGCGTAGGGCTCGGTGGCGTTGCCGGCGAACACATAGTCGGTCGAGACGTGGATCAGCTTGGCCCCGTGGGCGGCCGCGGCGGCGGCCAGGTTGCGCGGTCCCAGCGCGTTGACCGCATAGGCGGCGTCCTCATCGGTTTCGGCCGCATCCACCGCGGTGTACGCGGCGCAGTTGATGACCACGTCGTGGCCGGCGACGGCGGCGTGCACGGCATCGGGATCGGTGATGTCGAGTGCGGCGCGATCCAGCGCGGTGACACTCTGGTCGGCCAAAACGGTTTGCAGGTCGCGGCCGAGCATTCCGGCCGCTCCCGTGATCAGGTAGCGCATGTGTTCCTCACGTGTTGTTCCCCCGATTCTACGGGGTCCATACCGGGTACAGGTAGCGGTCAGAAATGCGTAATACTCTCGGTTGTCGTTCCGCTTTGGAAAAACCACCCTCATATTCCTACCCGCAAGGAGCCCCCTCGTGTCCACCCAGCTCCTTGACCTCGATATCGTCTCCGGCCCGGTGGTGGTGGTGAGCTATGCGGTGGCCGCGGCCCTGCTGGTATATCTGCTGGTACGGCCCGGCGGCTGGCGCTGGGTCCGGACGATCGCGATCACCCTGCTGGGCGGAATCCTGGGCGGAACCGCCGTGGTGCTCCTGCTCGAACGTGGGCTCAACCTGTTTGGTGGACCGATCGGACCCGAGGCGCGAGTGTGGGGTGTGGCCGCGATTACCGCAATCCTGATCGCCCTGGTGAACCTGTGGCGCAGCCGCTGGTGGCGCAAACTGATCGCGGCGCTCGGGGTTGTCGCGTTTGCGCTGGCGGCCACCGTGGGCATCAATGCGGCCTTTGGCATCAACCCCACCTTGGGGGCGTTCCTGCACATTTCCACCGAAAAACCCATCGCCCTGGTTTCCCCCACCAAGACCCCCACGGAGGTATCTGGTCCCCTCTATCAGACCTGGAAACCGCCGGCGGATATGCCCGCCGCGGGGGAGACCGGAACCCAGGTCATCCCGGGAGTCATCTCGGGGTTCAAGGCCCGTCCGGCCGGGATCTACCTGCCGCCCGCCGCGCGGGTGAAAAACGCCCCGCCGCTGCCCCTGGTCATCATGATGATGGGCCAGCCGGGGGATCCCAACCCGAGTTTCATCGGGCAGGTACTCGGCGCTTATGCGGCCAAGCATCAGGGTCTGGCACCGATAGTCGTGGTAGCCGATCAGCTGGGCAACCCCAACTTAGACACGCTGTGTCTGGACTCGACAAAGTATGGCAAGGTCGAAACCTATATCACCCGGGACGTGATGAACTGGGCCCATGCCAACCTGAACGTCATCAAGGATCCCGCCTTCACCACCGTCGCCGGGTATTCAAACGGCGGGGAATGCTCGATTTATTTCGCGGCGAAGTATCCCACTCTGTTCCACAATGTGATTGACGTCTCCGGCGAGGAGTACCAGGGCACCGGTGATCCCAAGCTGGCCCTGCGTGAGGTATTTGGCGGAAATCAGGTCGCCTACAACGAGGTCAAGCCGCTCACCCTGCTCTCACGTAACACCTACCCCAACACCACCGCCGTGTTCACCGCGGGTGGGAACGACCCGCTCTTTACCGAGGAAGCCAAAAAGGTGGAGGCCGCGGCCCGCGCCGCGGGCATGAAAACAACGCTGGTCTCCGTGCCTGGGGCCGGACACGGGGTTGATGCCCTCCTCGGAGGGCTGGAAGCGGGCTTCAAGGTGCTTTATCCAGTGCTGGGCCTGGAGGCAAAATAGTCCGGGATCGGGAGGCTCTCGCCGCACACACCAAGTTTCGAGGCAGTCATTGGTAGACTGCCACCGTGCAAATTCGTGAATTGAAGATCCCGGACAGCTACGAGATCACCCCGAAGCAGTTTGGTGACGATCGTGGCCTGTTCCTTGAGGCGTACCGTTTTGACCGACTCGAAGAGGCCACCGGCCGCTCGATCAAGCTCGCGCAGGTGAACACCTCGGTGTCCAAGCGCGGTTCGGTTCGTGGCATCCACTTTGCCGATGTGCCGCCGAGCCAGGCCAAGTACGTGATGTGCCCGCGCGGTGCGGTGCTCGACTTCGTGATCGACATCCGGGTGGGTTCGCCCACCTTCGGTCAGTGGGACTCGGTCCTGCTGGACGACGTAGACCGTCGCGCAATCTTCATTTCCGAGGGCCTGGGACACTGCTTCGTGGCCCTGACCGATGACGCCACCGTGACCTACCTGGTCAACGACGTGTACCGTCCCGACCGCGAGCACGGGATCAACCCGCTCGACCCGGAAATCGGCCTGGTCTTCCCGGCGGAGGCCGGTGAGCCGCTGCTTTCCCCCAAGGACACCGAGGCTCCGGGTCTCGCCGAAGCTGCCGCCGCGGGCCTGCTGCCCACCTGGGAAGCCGCACGCGCCTACTACGACTCGCTGAAGGGTAACTAACGCCATGAAGGGCATCATTCTCGCCGGAGGCTCCGGCACCCGGCTGTGGCCGATCACCAAGGGCATTTCCAAGCAGCTCATGCCCATCTACGACAAGCCGATGGTGTACTACCCCCTGTCGACCCTGATGATGGCCGGAATCAACGAGATCCTGATCATCACCACCCCCGAGTACAACGAGCAGTTCAAAGCGCTCCTCGGCGATGGTTCGGACCTCGGCATCTGCCTGGAGTATGCCGTGCAGCCCTCGCCGGACGGCCTGGCACAGGCCTTCATTATCGGTGAGGAATTCATCGGCGATGACTCGGTCGCGCTGGTCCTCGGCGACAACATCTTCCACGGCACAGGCCTCGGTTCGGCCCTGCGCAATCACAACGAGATCGACGGAGCGGTGATCTTCGCCTACCCGGTTGCCGACCCGCGCAGCTACGGTGTGGTCGAGTTTGACGACAGCTTCACCGCGATTTCGATCGAGGAAAAGCCGGCCAACCCCAAGAGCAACTACGCGGTGCCCGGCCTGTACTTCTACGACAACTCGGTCATCGAGATCGCCAAGACCATCGAGCCTAGCGCCCGTGGTGAGCTGGAAATCTCGACGGTGAACGAGCGCTACCTGAACCAGGGCAACCTGCACGTTCAGGTTCTGGACCGTGGCACCGCCTGGCTGGACACCGGCACATTCGAGTCGATGATGCAGGCCTCCGAGTATGTGCGCGTGATCGAGGACCGTCAGGGCTTCAAGGTTGGCTGCATCGAGGAGATCGCCTGGCGTGCGGGCTGGATCGACGATGCGCAGCTGCGGGCCCTGGCGGCACCGCTGGTGAAGAGCGGTTACGGCAAGTACCTCTCGAACCTGGTAGACCCGAGCTTCGACTAGGCGTCAACAACGCTCAAACGGGGCGGAACCACCATCGGTGGGTTCCGCCCCGTTTTTGTGTGCCCGGGCGCGGGAGGCGCACCGTGGTGGCGTTCGGGTGGGGCCTTAGCGTTCGGTGGGGTCTTGGCGCTCGGCCCGGCGAATCGCTCGAGCATCCCAACGGGCATGCGCGCCCAGACCCAGTTTGAGGCTCCAGCGTATCGGTGCCTGATACCAGTGGGGGTACTGCCCCGCGAGGAACCTGTATGCGCTGCGGTGGTGCTCGATGCGCATCTGCGCCGAGGAACCCCGGGTCGAGTGAGCCCCGGTGTGGGTGACCACCGCGGCCGGCACGTACCAGCTGAGCTGGCCGTCGCGGGCCACCCGGCGGCCGAGATCGACGTCTTCGAAGTACATGAAGTAGGAGAGGTCAAACCCGCCGACCCGGGTGAAGACCGAACGCCGGATCAGGAAGGACGCACCCGAAAGCCACTCGGTGGCACGCTCGATTTCGGGATCCAGCACGTCGGCCCGATACCGGCTGCTCCAGCGGTTATTGGGCATGATGTTGGCCAGCAGGGTGTGCCCGATGCCGGTGCTCAGTGAGGGGAAGCGGCGGGCCGAGGGGTAGGTATCCCCGTTGCCATCAAGTATTCGCGGGCCAAAAACCGCTGCCTGCGGCAGGCGATCGGCCGCGGCCACCAGGGCATCCAACGATCCGGGCTGGTAGACCACATCGGGGTTGGTCACCAGGATGAATTCGCTGTCCGAGGGGCTGTGTTCCAGCGCCCCCATGATGCCCCCGCCGTATCCCGAGTTGGATTCGAGCTCTACATACTCGGCGTGGTATTCGGCGCAGATGGCGCGGGTGCGCTCACGCAGCTCGGTTCCGTTTTCGGCGACCACAATGCTCGCCGGATGAACCGACGCCGTGTGCAGGGACCTCAGCAGGTCGGGCAGCACCTCGACGGAATCATGGCTCACCGTGACGATTTGTACGCGTGAGGACGCGGGCGCGGCGCTCATCGTGCAGGTGACACCGGTCCCAGGTCGGTGAACTCGGAGTCGATCACGATCGAGCAGCGGGAAAACTCCGGCGCCGGGGCGTTAAACGAGCAGGCCTGAACCGCGTCGTAGACGTGGCGTCCCGAGGCGTCCATCAGCGACACGTTGATGAAGAACTTGCCCTCACCGAAGGGTACATCCTTGATCGCGAAGCGCAGCCGGCGGGCCTCCTGCAGCGGCGGCAGGTTCTTGGCGAGCATGCGGGTTTCGGTACCAAACAGCGGGGTGCCCATGTGGTTGTCCACCTGGATCCCCACGTACCAGCCCTCGAGCGGGGTTTCGTGTTCGATGGTGGCCTCGAGGATCAGATCCGATCCCACCGGAACCATGGTGGCGGGGGAACCGTCGGCCAGGGTCAGGGTGCAGTCGGAGATCTTGCCGGTGGGCGGTGCCTCCTCGGCAAAGCCCTCCTCGACCTCGCGGGCGATATCGTCCACCCGGCGGTCCTCGAGGATGTCGCGGAAGCGGGAGATGGCCTCGTGGGTGTCGCCGTCGTATTCCATGACACCCTTGTTCATCAGGATGGCACGGTCGCACAGGTCGTTCACCTGGCCCAGGTTGTGGGTCACCAGAATGATGGTGCGACCCTCGCGCTGGAACTCGCGAATCTTGTCCAGGCACTTGCGCTGGAACGCCTCATCACCCACCGCCAGGACCTCGTCCACCAGCAGGATGTCCGGGTCGGTGTGAATGGCCACCGCGAAGGCGAGGCGCACGTACATGCCCGAGGAGTAGAACTTGACCTGGGTGTCGATGAAGTCGGGAATCCCCGAGAACGAGACGATCCGGTCGAACTTCTCCTCGGTCTCCTCCTGGCTCATGCCCATGATGGCGGCGTTGAGGTAGACGTTCTCGCGTCCGGTCAGGTCCGGGTGGAACCCGGCACCCAGCTCGAGCAGCGCGGCAATGCGGCCGCGGCGGGCCACGGTGCCGGAGGTCGGCTCGATGATCGAACCGATGACCTTGAGCAGGGTGGATTTGCCCGAACCGTTGTGGCCGATCAGGCCGACGGTGGTGCCGGCCTCGATCGAGAACCCGAGGTCCTTGAGCGCCCAGAACTCCTCGCGGTGCTGCTTGCCGTTGCGCCCGAGGGTGACGATGCGCTCCTTGAGCGAGTTGTCCTTGCGGATAATGAACTTCTTGGAGACATCCTTGAGTTCAACTACTACCGGACGAGTCATGCTGGATTCACCTAAACGATTCACGAGGGGGACTAGATGGCCTGGGCGAAGTTGCCCTGGAGGCGGGCGAACACGCGCTGCGCGAGGAACAGGGCAACCAGGCCCACAACCAGGGCGATGATCAGGCGCAGCAGCAGGTTATCGGGGGAGTGCGGGGTGTCCAGGGTGGCGCCGATGGGCCAGAAGGCGCGCTGGAAGCCCATGACCGCCAGGGTCACCGGGTTGGCCGAGTACAGGGTTCCGAAGATGTTGTTTCCGGCGACGTTCTGAACCGCGGACCAGGAGTAGACGATGGGCGATGCCCAGAGCATCAGCATGATGACAACCTCGACCAGGTACTGCACATCGCGCAGATACACGTTCCACGCCGAGAGCAGCAGGGCGAGGGCGGTGGCCCACACCAGCAACACCAGGACCGAGGGGATGAAGTAGAGGACCTGCCAGGTGATCGGTTCCGAACCCAGCAGCAGGCTGGCGGCGATCAGGATCACCATCTGAATGGCGAAGTTAAACAGCGCCGAACCCACGCTGGCCAGCGGGAACACCTCGCGTGGCAGGTAGACCTTCTTGATCAGGCCGGAGTTACCGATGATGGAGGCGGTGCCGCCACCCACGATCTCGCTAAACAGCCCGTAGGCCGTGAGCCCGGTAAACACGTAGACGGCAAAGTCGGGGATACCCGCCCGGGCGTTGAGGAACACACCGAGCACCAGGTAGTAGATGGCCAGCTGAGTCAGCGGACGTACAAGCGTCCACACCAGACCCAGGGCGCTGTCCTTATAGCGTGCCTTGATGTCCCGGCGCACCATGAGGCCAAGCATCTCACGGTGGGCGAAGATATCTTTGATCGAGGCCCACATGCCGAGCCAGCTTCGCCCGGACTGTCCAACCGGGGTCAGCGGGAGCCGGTCAAGGGCGTCATAGCGATCCTGTGCGGTCATTCACTTCACTTCTGTAGTAGCGGGCTGGACAAGTATACCCGCCGGGCACATCGGTGAAGCTGGGAGGCGTCCAGGCCGGAGGCTGAGGGGCCGCGCAGGCGCCGTCTACTTGGGGTCGGAGGGGTGACGAATTCCGCGCAGCGTGGCCGCCGCCCGGTCGACGAGCTTCACCACGCGGCGGTTTTCCACCGCGGCAAGCCGCTGCTGGAGGTCCGTGATGATGGACGCGCGACTGTCGCGCTGCGCGAGTACCGAGGCCAGCGAGTCGCGCAGCTGCAGCGACTCGGCCCGATCGTGCTCGCTCTCGCTGCGCGCGGCATTCCGCTCGGCGAGCGCGACCCGGAGTTCATGTTCGGCGAGGCGCAGGCTCTCCTCGGTCCGCCCGATTGCCGCCCCCAGCGGGTGCAGCAGGTCGCGCTCGCGTGCCTCGAAGGCGATATCCGCGCGGGCATCGGGGAACACGTCAACCAGCCGGGTATCCGGCACGAGTTCGCCGCGTTCCACGTGTCCGGGAATCAGCTCGGGCAGCGGGTGCCGGGCCACGTACAGGGCACGCAGGGTCCCCTCCTTGAGGCGGCGGTAGTCACGCATACCGTGGTGGTTGGGGCTCGGGGTGAGACCGCTGAGCTCATAGGCGCGACCGGCGTTTTCCACCTTGCGGCGGTACTGAGCCCACGAACGCCAGGGCAGGTGCAGCACCTCGATGGCCAATGCCGGATCCAGCGGGTCGCCCGCGGGGAGGTTGACCGAGTGGTTTCCCTGCACCACCTCGACCTCGGCCGAACCGATGTGCGGGGAATCGGGGGTCGCATGTGCGATCAGCCCGATCTCGCGCAGCTGCTCGGGGGTGCGCAGATCGCGATAGGTGAGTCGGTTGATGCCGCTGCCGTCCTCGGCGGGCTCCCCGATCATGTCGAACACGGGAGCGATAAAGGTCACCGTGCTCGCCGGGATGCGCGAGAAGGCATCCTTCAGGGTCAGCGTGGGATCCGCGGTCACCCAGAACTCGTCGGCGTCGGCGTTGATGACCCAGTCCGCGCCGAACTCCGTGTATGCGCGCCGTGCCATGGCCGTCACCACGCGTGCCTGCTGCTTGCGGTGCTCGGGGTCGTGGGCGAGCTGGATCTTGCCCTCCGCGGCAAAACCCTCAAGGATCTCCCGGGTGCCATCGGTGGACCCGTTATCGGTGACCAGGATGGTGTCCACTCCCTGATTCAGGTGGTGCTGAATCATCGGGGCGATGATATCCGCTTCGTCGCGGACCATGAGGGTGAGAGCGAGGTGCACGCAGACTCCTAAGAGATGCTGATGCGCCCGGAAAGTTAACGGGCGTCATCTGATTATGCCTCGTCGGGACCGAAACGCGCTGAACAATCGCCCGGAGCGCGCATTCCGGTTAGACTTTTGTCGTTATGTTGACGCTTCAATCTGTGTCGACGCACAGGGAAGCATCGGAGGGCACTGTGAAGCTACGAAAATGGGTGGCGGCAGCCGCGGCGATGATATTTGCGGCGGCGCTCATGTCGGCGGTGGGATTCGCCGTCGGCTCCACGCCGGCTCAGGCGGCGGTCGCCAGCAATTTCAATCCCGGTCAGCTTATTAGTGACCAAAACTTCTATAACGGAAACGCGATGAGCGCGGCGGATGTGCAATCATTCCTGAACTCGCGCGTGCAGAACTGTTCGCCCGGGTACACTTGCCTCAAGGACTTCCGCCAGACCACCGCGAGCCGAGCCGCCGATAAGCGATGTGCCGCATATAACGGTGCCTCCAATGAGACCGCGGCCCAGATTCTGTTTAAGGTGGGTGCCGCCTGCGGGATCAGCCAGAAGGCGCTGATCGTTCTCTTGGAAAAGGAGCAGGGTCTGGTTTCGGCCACCTCACCGAGCGACGCGCGTTACCGCATCGCGACCGGTTATGCCTGCCCCGATACCGCGCCCTGTGACGCCAAGTATTACGGCTTCCAGAACCAGGTCTATATGGCCGCCTGGCAGTTCAAGGTCTACCAGGATTCGCCGAACTACTTCGCCCACCGTATCGGTAACACCTCGGTCCGGTTACACCCCAACGCCTCGTGTGGCGCGACCAACGTCAACATTGCCAACGCCGCCACCGCGGGCCTGTACAACTACACCCCGTACCAGCCCAACGCCGCCGCGCTGAACAACCTGTACGGCACCGGCGACTCCTGCAGCTCGTACGGAAACCGAAACTTCTGGCGCATGTACACCGACTGGTTCGGTGACCCCAACGGTGGAACCCCGCAGCCGACCGGTGATTTTGAGAACCCCACCCCCGGACAGAACTCGATCTACGTGGAGGGCTGGGCATACAACCCCGCCAACGACGCCCCCGTGTACGTCTGGATCAATGTTGATGGTGTGGGCCAGCCGGTTCTCGCCGATCGATCCATCGACTGGTTCCCCAACTCGTTCCCCGGCTTTGGCCCCAAGCACGGTTTTGCCGTGACGATCCCGGCAACCCCGGGAACAAAGCAGGTGTGTGTCACCAACTCGACGCTGGGAATCCAGCTGAGCTGTAAGAGCGTCACCGTGCAGCCGGGCACCGGTCAGCTGGAAACCGTGACCCAGGTTCCCGGCGGCGTGCTGGTGACCGGCTGGGCCGTGAACTACAACTCGACCGCCCCCGAAAACGTGCAGATCTCCGTGAACGGCAACATCAAGATCGCGCGCGCCGACATCGTGCGTGACGATATCGCCAACCGCTTCCCCGGAACCGGACGCCAGCACGGCTACCGTCTCCTGGTGGAGGCACCGCTCGGTGCCCAGCAGGTCTGTGCCAGCGGAATCGGTGGGGCGATGGGCTGTCAGAACCTCACCACGACCGCGCGCGATATCGGATCATTTGATTCGATTGCGCCGGCCAAGGGTGGGTTCACCGTAAGCGGCTGGGCGATCAACATGGCCTCGACCGCCGCCTCCTGGGTGTGGGTCGATGTGGACGGCGTCGGCCGGGCCTACGGAGCCACCGCAAACCGCAGCTGGTTCGATACGATCTATCCGGGTTCGGGAAACGCGCACGGGTTCGATCTGACCATCGCCGCGACCCCCGGCCCGCACACCGTGTGTATCCTCGGCGCGGCTACGTCCGCCTCCTTCGGATGTAAATCGGTCACCGTGCGTGATCCGCGGCAGGAATCGGGTTCATTCGACTCGCTGAGTGCCACCGCGAGCGGCCTGGCCCTCAGCGGTTGGTCCTATGCCGGGGATGGCACCGACTCCTCGTGGGTGTGGGTCACTGTTAACGGTGTGGGTTCCGCCTACCGGGCAGCCACCACGCGGTCCTGGTTCGAGGGTGTGTTCCCCGGTGCCGGTACCCAGCACGGATTTGACCTCTCGATTCCGGCCAACCCCGGAACCTACAACGTGTGCGTCCAGGGGGCGTCTACCGGGGTCTCCTACGGCTGCCGAACGGCGACCGTCGCCGCCCCGAACACCCCCACCGAAGTGGGCTCCCTCGACGGGGTCACCGTCTCGTCTCGGGCCATTTCGATTACCGGCTGGTCGCATGACTTCCGCTCGAAAAACCCCTCCTACGTGTGGGTGACCGTGGACGGGGTCGGGTCGGCCCTGCGGGCGGCAAGCGTCCGCTCCTGGTTCCCGCTGATGTTCCCGGGTGAATCCGTTAACCACGGCTTTGATCAGACCATCCCGGCCACCCCCGGCAAACACACGGTCTGTGTCTCCGGCGCGAGCACCCCGGTGTCCTATGGATGCCAGGTGGTGACCGTTCCGAACTAGCGTTCCGCAACGACCGCGGGCCCCGACTCCTCAAGGAGTCGGGGCCCGCGGTATTTTGATGGTTTGCTAGGCGTAGAGCACGTCGCTGACGGCGTGCAGGTAGCCGCGGCCGAAGCGCTGCGACGGCTCCAGGGTGGCCCCCTCGGCCCACTCGTTCCACGCGTTGATAAACAGCACCCGCTCATCCATCGGACGCGTCTCCAGCGCCAGCACCGTGGCGTTGAGCCAGCGGCGGAAGGTGTACGGGTTCGAGCCGAACCACAGGTCCGGCTGCCACTGGCGTCGGGCGGTGTTGTCGAAGTTCACAAAGACGCCGGGGAAGCGATCGGCGGACAGATGGTTGAGCGTCGAGGTTGCCGCATGCTGGGCGAGCGCCCGGTAGTCGTAGATGCCACCCTGCAGGCGCTGGTCGGGATAGAGGATCGACTGATCCTGACCCACCCAGAGCTTATTGTGCGGGGGGAATTCCATCGTGCCGTCCAGGCCGTGCTCGCCCAGGTCGTCGACGTCCAGGCCCTGCATCGAGGTACCCACGTCCACGGTGAGAATGTGCAGACCGGGAAGGCCCGCCTCGACCGCCTGCTCGCGCCAGTACGTCAGGACCGACTCGAAGTCGGGGATCTGGGTGATTCGGTAGACCGAGATGACCGGCTTATCCCCGATCCGCACGTAACGCGGGTCGGTGATCAGGTGCATCACATCGTGGATGAACTGGGTGGCCGGAACCTGGTCGTAGTCCTGGGCGATCAGAATGTTCTTCTCGCTGCCGTCCCAGCGGCGGGTCCAGTTTTCATTGGCCCACATCAGGCAGAACGGGGTGTCGCCATCCCCGGCGACGATCTGCTCCACCGGCAGATCCATCAGCTTCTTGCCGGCGAACCAGTAGTAGTAGTACATGAAGCCCTCGATGCCCGCGCCGCGCGCAAGCTCGAACTGACGCTGCTGCACCTCGGGGTTGCGCAGGTCATAGAACCCCATTTCCCCGGGCAGGAAGGGCTGACGGTGGCCGTGGAACACGGGCTTGGCCGAGGCCACGTTGGCCCACTCGGTAAATCCGGGACCCCACCAGGCATCGTTCTCGGGGAACGCGTGGAACTGGGGGAGGTAGAAGGGCAGAACGCGGGCGCGCGGGCTGCGAGGCGCATCGGGAAGGAAGCGTCGCCAGTCGTCCTCACGCTCGAACTCGGGTGCCGCCGCCGAGGTGTCATCCAGGCGGAAGCCCGCCTCTTCGCAGACGATGCCGAGGAGGCGCTCGATGCCGTGCGCGGTGGTTCCGTCGATCTGTCCGGCTTCGGCTTCAAAATCGTCGGCGGTGAGCTGGAGCGAGCGCAGCCCGGTCAGCAGGAAACCGCGAATCCAATACATGGACCCGGCGGCAAAGCGCAGTCCACCCGGATCGATGGGCAGCTCGAGCCGGCGCAGCAGGTCGCGGGTGATCTGCTGATCTCCGCCCCAGTGCTCGGGACCGGCGATGCTGCCGGGGGCGGTGACGATGCCCAGGGTGCGGTCGGCACCGAATCGGCGCAGCTGTTCGAGTACGTTGTCCTCGCCGCCCACCAGGCTGCCCACCAGGGCGTCGCGCCACTCGGCACCGGAGCCGGCGAGCGCGTCGTGGTCCTGGCGCCACTCGCTCTTTTTGGTGTGGAGCTTGAGGACCAGGTCGTACCCATCAAGCAGACCCGCGTTCACCACCTGAACCAGCGGGAAGATGTCGCGGCCGTGGTTGTCCACCGTGAGAATTCGGTGCGCCCGGAGGTTTCGGACCGGCACCTCCGGCAGCGAGATCTCGGTGCCCGAGGAATTGGTGATAACCAGGTCAAACGGGACGGGCAGCGCGTCCAGCTCGGCGATCAGCGGTTCCAGCAGCTCGGGGAAGTGTGCGTGGATGACCACCGCGATCCGCGGAGTCTCACCCTCAACCCGCGGGGTCGGCTGCCACTGCGGACGACCATCGTGGAAGAGCTTATCGGAGCGACGCCCGAGCCACTGATCAAAGTTGGCGGCATACTCGCCGGTGGCCTCGGGGACGGCGGGTCCGCCGACGGGGGCGAGCAGTACCTGGGCCGCGCGGCGCGCACGACGTGCGGCGCCCCGGGCAAGATTTACGGGGTTCGGGGTCATGAGACCTCCTTGGCTAGCCAGTGGTCAAGGTTTTCCGCATAGAGCGTGGAGACCAGCGCGCGGGCTGCACGCGCGTCTCCGGAGAATCGCTCGGCGGTCAGGAGTTCGCGTTTGATGAAGGGGAAACCCTCGTGGAGAAGCTGCGCCCAGCCCTGGATCGTGGGGTTGTTGCCGTTGGTGACAACCAGCTCGGAGGCGATGGCGCTGGTGTAGCTGTAATCGTGTTCGAGGAGGTAGCGGGTCAGACCGATTTCATAGTGCTCGATGATCTGGTTTTTATGCGACAGCTCGCGGATCCCGCCCCAGAACTTCCGCAGCGCGGCATCCTCCAGGATTCCCCGGCGGAAGCCCACAAAAAACGACTGCATGTGGGGGAAGAACTGCAGGGTTCCGGTGGCCGACCAGGCATCGGCGGAGGTGGATTCGAAATCGGCCAGCAGCGCCGAAATGTCTCCGAACGGTCCCACCAGGCTGTCGTTGACCAGCAGGACGGCGTCCGCCGAAAGCAGGTGCGGGAAATAGGCCATGCCGGTGGCCCAGGACCCGAAGTCATAACCCACGTTGCTGCGCTGGATATAGCCGATCGCCGGATCGAGCTCGCTCAGGTCGGTCCACGGCTCACCATCCGGGGAGGTGCGCACGATGATCACGGTGTATCCGGCCGCGTGCAGCGCCGAGCTGAACGCGACCACCGACTTCTCGGGCTTGTCCTCGGTGCCGAACGAGGCGAGGAAGGCCACGCGATCGGCGGAGGGCTGCGCATGAGGGACCCGGAGCACCCGTGCATCACGGGTGAAGTCTCGCAGGGTGGACCCTCCGGAACGCTGGGCCGTCACGAAGACCGGCGGGTTCCCGGGACCCGGCTGGTGCGCTTATTGCGGGCGGCCCGGAGCTGCTCGCGGGACTGATCGGCCTCGCGCTCGGCGGCGGCCACGCGTCGTTCGAGCGCCTCGATCTTGAGCTGAGCCTCGGCCAGGCGGGTCTGTAATTCTCCCAGCACGACCCGACCTTCGCGAGTCGCCTGTGTGTTTCCCGTCACCGAATCACTCCAAACTCCGCCCGCGGGCGTCAAATTTTTGGGAGCCTGCTCGGTCAGACCCCGTCTACCAGGATACGGGAAAGTACGTCAAAAACCTGAATTAGAGCCCTCGATGACGGCTCGGTGCGACCCGGGGACGCTCATGTCTCGTATCCTTGAGGGGCGTGTGAACCCGCGCCGAAAAGAGAGGTGGGCATGTCGACGCCGAACACTGCAGAATCCGTGACCGTCTCGGTTATCCTGGTGAACTTCCGGGGAACCGACGACACAATCACGGCCCTGAACGAGCTGGGAAAGCTGGATTGGCCGAGCGAGCGGCTCGAACTCATCGTGGTGGAAAACGCCTCGGGAGACGATAGCGCCGCCAGAATTCTTGCCGCCGCGCCGCACGTACGCGTGATTGAATCCGCCGAAAACCTGGGCTTTTCCGGGGGATGCAACCTCGGTGCCGAGCACGCCACCGGGCAGATTCTGGCGTTCCTCAATAACGATGCCCGCCCGGATCGTCGCTGGATTCGCGCCGCGGCCGAGCGCTTCGCCTCCTCCGCGCAGATCGGCGCCGTCGCCAGCCGCGTGCTGGACTGGGAGGGGGAGCGCGTCGACTTTATCGGTGCCGCCCTCACCTGGTTTGGGATGGGCTATAAGCCGCTGACCGGTGAGTTGCTGCCCAACACCGAGCCGGACGTAGAGGACGTGCTGTTCGGCACCGGTTCGGCCATGTTTGTGCGCACCGATGTGTACAGCGAACTGGGTGGGTTCGACAATAACTACTTCATGTTCTTCGAGGACGTGGACCTGGGCTGGCGGCTCAACCTCGCGGGGTACCGGTTCGCCTATGAACCCGAGTCTGTCGCCTACCACAAGCACCACGCATCGATGAGTTCGTTTGGGGCCTATAAGGAGTCCTACCTGCTGGAGCGCAATGCGCTGTTCACCCTGTACAAGAACCTGGGTGAAGAGGCGCTGCACGAGCAGCTGGGTGCGACCCTCGCGCTGAGCGTCCGCCGCGCGATCGCCCGCGGTCAGCTCGACAGCACCCAGCTGGATATTCGCCGGCCGGACACCGCGGACGAAACCATGCCGGTGTCCAAAAACACCATGGCCACGGTCTTCGGTATCGACCAGTTTGTCACCGCCCTGCCCACCCTGGCCGCTCAGCGCGCGCAGATTCAGGCCGACCGTAAGGTGACCGATGCCCGCATCTGGCGCCTGTTTGGGCAGACCGATGCGCCCTCGTTCCCCGATGAGGGCTACCTGTCGGGATACCGCAACCTGGTGTCCGAGTTCCGGGTCCTGGAACCGCCGCGTTCCACCCGGGTGATCGTGATCACCGGCGACCCGGTGGGGGACCGGATGGCCGGCCCCGCGATCCGGGCCTGGCATATGGCCGAGGCGCTGTCCACGGTGGCCGAGGTCCGGCTCATCTCGCTGGCCGAAACCTCGAAGACCGATTCCCGGTTTGAGGTGACCGGGGTGCGCATCGGCGATAACCGGGCGATGTCCGAGCAGGAGCAGTGGGCCGATGTCATCGTGTTCCAGGGCCTGGCGATGGCGCTCTTCCCGGCGATCCGCAACTCCGGCAAGCTGATCGTTGCCGACGTCTATGACCCGATGCACCTCGAACAGCTCGAGCAGGGGCGGGAGCTCGGCGATGCCCAGTGGACCCGACAGGTTGCCGATGCTACCGGCGTGCTCAACGAGCAGCTCGAACGTGCCGACTTCCTGCTGTGCGCCTCGGAGCGTCAGCGACACTTCTACCTGGGGCAGCTGGCGGCGCTGGGCCGCGTTACCCCGGCCACCTATGCGGCCGACCCCGATCTGACCGGTCTGATCGGCGTGGTGCCGTTCGGTACCCAGGATGAGCCGCCCACCCACACCCGCAACGTGCTGCGGGGTGTGATCCCCGGAATCGAGACCGATGACAAGCTGCTGATCTGGGGCGGCGGGCTCTACAACTGGTTCGACCCCAAGACCCTGATCCGCGCGGTGGACACCCTCAACCGCAAGCGGGGCTCGGTCCGGCTCTTCTTCCAGGGCACCAAGCACCCCAACCCCGGCGTGCCCGAGATGGGCATCGTGCGCGAAAGCCGCGAGCTGGCGAATGAGCTGGGCGCGCTGAACTCCTCGGTGTTCTTCAACGCCGAGTGGGTGGACTATAACGACCGTCAGAACTACCTGTTGGAGGCCGATGCGGGGGTCAGCACCCACTACTCCCACGTGGAAACCACCTTCTCCTTCCGCACCCGAATCCTCGACTACCTCTGGGCGGGACTGCCCATGGTGGTCACCGAGGGAGACCACTTCGCGGACCTGATCCGCGAGCGCGGGCTGGGGCTGGTTGTGCCCGAGCGCGACCCCGAAGCCCTGGCCGCGGCGCTGGAGCGGGTGCTGTTTGACGAGGAGTTCCGCACCGATACCATTGCCCGCGTGCGCGTTGTGGCCGAGGAGTATCGCTGGTCCCAAGTGCTGGAACCGCTGGTATCCTTTGTTGCCGACCCCCATGCCGCGGGCGACCGCGACGGCAGCGCCGTGTCGGTTCCCTCGACAAACCGCGCGCATCGTGCGCCGGTGCGTCACGGTTTCCGTCGTGACCTGCAGCTGGTTGGCTATTACTTCAAAAACGGTGGGGTACGCGTGGTCTGGGAAAAGGTCACCACCCGACTGCGTGCCCGCCGCTAGCCTCTTCGAGCCTCTACCCCGAAAGTAGTTACTCCATGTCCCGAGTTGTTCCTCTCCTGCGCCTGCTTGCCGGCCCGCTGATTTTGGTGCTTGCAAGCTTTGCCTTTGTCTCGGCATCGGTGGCGCAGCACAACAAGATTTCACCGATCGATGAGTACGTCTACATTGACTACTTTGCCAAGGTGATTGATACCGGAACACTGCCGCATGGGGAAAAGACCAGCGAGTTCGCGCGCAACTATCTGGCCTGCCACGGGGTCGCCCCGGCATATACCTACGTGCCGGAGAGCTGTGATCGATCGGCGCACCAGGACGACGCCGACTACCCGTATAACGGCATCAACACCGCCGACATCTACACCCCCCTGTACTTTGGTGTCACCCGGGTTCTGGCGGGAGTCGTTCAGGGCGTCTCCGGGGTGGACCTGGTGAGTGCCGGACGGATGGCCGGAGCCTTCTGGCTCGCCGGGGCCGCGATCCTGCTGTTTGCGGGGCTGCGACGCTTCGGATTCGACCGGGTGTATTCCACCGCCATCCCGCTGCTGCTGGTGGGGTCGCTTCCGGCCTGGTGGTCAAACACGTATATCTCCACCGACGCCACCGCGCTGTTCTTCGGCGCTGCCCTGAGCCTGGTGCTGCTGCGATTCCTGCAGACCGAGCGCGGGGGCTGGATGCTGCCGGTGGTGGGCCTGCTGGCGGTGGCATTCAAGTTCCAAAACCTGATGTCGGTGGTGGCGATCGCCATGGCGCTGATCCTGATCTGGCTGATCGGAAGATTCCGGTCCAGCGCCCCGTCGGCACCGAAGCTCAGTCTGGTCTGGGCCGCCTCGATGGTGGTTCTTCCGCTGATTCTGCAGGTCGGCTGGCAGATGCTGCGTCCGGTGCTGGATAACGCCGAGGACGGGGATCAGGGCGTGGCCGCCCCGCTGGGCAAAACCGAACTCGTGCACGAGGCCCTCAAGTTCTTTGGATCGCTGTTCTCCGGTGCCACCGGGGCGCACGGCTTTGGTATCGCCGCGGTAGCCGTGAGCACCGTGACCGGCTGGATCCTGATCGGTGGCATGGTGGGTGCCACCGCGGGGTTGCGTCCCCCGGTCGGTTCCCACGCGGTCGCCGAGGTGGCACCGGGCGGGGTCAGCGTTGCACAGCGTATCCAGCCGATGGCGATTGCCCTGGCCTTCACCGCGATCGTTGGTGGCCCGGCCCTGGCCATCGCGACCAAGGCCTCGGCCGGGTTTTACTTCGACCTGCCCGCTCGTTACGGCATGTCGTTGCTACCGATCGCGCTGCTGGTAACCGCCGGTTTCCTCGGCCAGAACCGGGTCTGGCGCATTCTGCTCAGCGTGGGCGCGGTGATCGTGTACGCCCTCAGCTTCACCTTCAACTACGCGGGAAGCTAGCGTCGGTGCAAGGGTCGCGGTTTCGGCCGCGATCCCGGTGCGGACCCGTCTACGGCCGGCCAGAAGCGACAGCGCGATCAGCACGGCAAATCCGAGAATGCTGCCCACAATCCACAGGGTCATCGGGGAGAGCGGACCGATCGGGCTCCAGCGGGCCCCGTGATCGAGCTGGAAACCGTGGGATCCGACGTAACGGTGCAGGTTTTCGCGCAGGGCGAGTGACTGGGCCAGGCCCAGCCCCAGGATGATGACCCAGCGTTGCCCCGTCGAGAGCGAGACCGATTCCTTCTTGACGGGCAGCAGCGTGGCCACCGCCAGCATCAGGAACAGCGGGAAGAGATAGCGCGGCTGAACCTCGGTGCCCACCGAGACCCGGTTGATGACCAGGGTGTACAGGGGGATCAGGACAAAGGCCGCAGCCAGGGCCAGCGTTGCCAGCACTTTCCTACGGGACATCACGCGCAGCCCGGCGAAGAGCACCGCCCCGAAGATCAGCAGCGCGGGGAACCAAGCGCTGGCCGGAACGGCGGTATCCAACCACCCCAGGCCCCACCCGGCACCAAAGAGACCGGCCCACAGCTGCGGCAGATCCATCAGGTTGCGGTAGATCAGTTCGCCGGTACTCGCCTGTGGGCTGTGAGTGGAGAACGCCGATCCGCCCGCCGTCACGGTTGCCTGGGGAGACAGCAGGTAGAGCGCCACACACACCAGGGCGAGCGCGGCCGGGATGATCAGGCGACGCCAGTTCGACCGGAACCCGCGGAAGCCGATCACGGCCCCCGCGACCAAGGCAATCACCGAGTAGACGCTGGAGTCTCCCCGGGCCACCACCCCGATCAGGATGCCCAGAGCCGCGAGAGAGCCCAGGATGATACGCCGTCGACCGTGCGTGGTGAAGTAACCGATTGTCGCGCTGAACACCACGGCGGCCGAGGTGATCGTCCACGAACTCGGGTTGGTCGAGGCGATCAGGAAGATCCCGAGCGGCACGATCGTCACCAGGATCCCGGTCACCAGCGGGAAACGCAGACGCCGGGGCAGCGCCCACGCGGTGGCCCCGACCATCAGCACAAAAAGGGCCGAATTGAACAGCCGCATGAGCACGCTGGAGAGCGGTAGATTATCCGACACCAGGGTGCTCAACACCAGGTAAAAACCACCGGGATAGACGGGCGTGGCAAAGTTACCGCGGCCGGTTACCACGCCGCCGCCCGCCTGATCAATCTGGGGGCGCTGACAGTCGGCGGCCACATCCGGATGGAAGGCGAAGCAGGTGATGTGCTCAAACGCCGCCGGGACGGTGCGGGTCTGGGCATCCGATCCCGGGGCACAGTACCCCTCCCGATCGCCCTGCGCGCACCAGATGCTGGCGAGATGGAAGTCATCGTCGGGGCTTGATCCGGCGGGGGAGGACACCGACCAGATCGAGAGCACCCCAAAGGTTCCCAGCAGGGCGATGAGGAGGAGCAGGGCGAGCGGCCGGCGCCGCACGACGGGATCATTCATGTCATAAGAGTACGGGCGTATCGGCGCAACCCCGTACCGTGACGAGCGTGTCCGGGCAGCCATCTGACGCGCCGAACCTCCCGGAAAGTCAAAAATCACAACCTATAATGGTGTCCGCGAGTTGGCGATTATGTGACTCGAGAAACGAGTGAGCAAAAACCATGTCACAGATCACGGCCACGAGTGCGTCGCCCTCCGGTGTTCCGCGACCCGCCGGACTCGGCCGAAACCTTTCGGCGGCCCTCGGTGGGCATCGCAACTCCCTGGGCATCATCCGGCTGGTGCTGGCCACCGCCGTAATCTTCTCTCATGCGTTCCCGCTGGGTGGCTGGGGGCACGAC
Organism: Mycetocola sp. JXN-3; assembly: GCF_014522285.1. Taxonomy (GTDB): domain Bacteria; phylum Actinomycetota; class Actinomycetes; order Actinomycetales; family Microbacteriaceae; genus Mycetocola; species Mycetocola saprophilus. Next base: position 2,819,819 of record NZ_CP041635.1, on the reverse strand, counting down.
CCGGTCGTGAAACTCACCCGCGGGCAGGATAACCTCGGTGGACTGGCGGTGCTGGGGTTCTTCGCGATCAGCGGATACCTCATTACCAAGAGCGGCATGCGCGCGGACGTGGTGCAGTACTTCTGGCGACGCAGCCTGCGAATCTTCCCCGCGCTCTGGCTGGTTATCCTGGTGACCGCGGCGGGCATCGGCCCCATCGTCTGGTTGAGCATGGGACGCCCCCTGGCGGACTACTGGTCCCGTGCCCCGGGCGGACCGATCCACTACATCTGGAGTAATGCCACCCTGCAGGGTGGACCGTTTGGTATCCACGACATCTTCGCCGCAAGCACGCCCTACGGCATCGAAACCCAGTCCAGCGTGTTTAACGGCTCGCTCTGGACCCTCGCCTATGAGTGGGGCTGCTATGTAATGATCGGCGTCCTGGTGCTGGTGTTTGCGCTGCGCTTTGCAAAGTGGATTGTCCCGCTGATGACGGTCGGCCTGGTGGGGATAGCACTGATCATTCGCTTCCGACCCGAGCCCTTCCTGACCCACTTCCCGTACTTCGCCGACCGCTACCACGTGGATCTCACGCTGATCTTCCTCTGGGGTGCCTGTGCTGCCCTCTACGGCAAGCACATCCCGATGCGGCACTGGATGGGCATCCTGGCCGGCCTGATCGCGCTGACCGCCGCGCTGACCGGCTGGCTGAACGTATTCGGCTACCCGGCCGCCGCCTTCTTCATCTTCTACCTCGCCTCCGCCCTGCCGCAGTCCTGGCAGTGGATCGGTGCCAAAAACGACTACTCGTACGGCATGTATCTCTACGGGTTCCTGACCCAGCAGGTCACCGCGTCCCTCGGCTGGCATCACCTGGGATACCCGCTGTGGACGCTGCTGTGTGTGCTCATCGCGTTTGTCTGCGCCTGGATCAGCTGGCACGGACTGGAAAAATGGGCGATGCGCCTCAAGGACTGGGGTCCCGGCCGGGGCATCCGCTACTGGTTTGACCGGATGCGTCCAGGCGTCGGTACACGAACCCCTGTGCGCACCGACGGCGTAAATGCCGCTCCCACCGCCTAGAACCGTTACCCTTGACTGGGGAATTCATTACCCCTCGTCTCCCACAATGAATGGAAATCACGTGACTCAGAAGGCATCCCTCGGCAAGGTTTTGGTGACCGGCGGCGCCGGCTTCATCGGTAGCGCACTCTCGCAGCTGATCGCCGACCGCAGCGAGGGGTGGGTCGTGATGGACTCGCTGCACCCGCAGGTCCACCCGGGCGGCAAGCGTCCGGCCGACCTGCACGAGAAGGCCGAGCTGATTGTGGGCGACGTGGTGAACCCCGAGGACTGGGACCGCGTCCTGGAACACGGCCCGTTCGACCTGGTGGTGCACCTGGCCGCCGAGACCGGAACCGCCCAGTCGCTGGCCGAGGCCAGCCGTCACTCCCGCGTCAACGTGGTGGGAACCACTGAGATGCTGGATGCCTTCACCCGCGCCGGCCAGATTCCCGCCCGGATCGTGCTGGCCGGCAGCCGCGCCGTCTACGGCGAGGGCCGCTGGAACCGCGAGTCCGATGGAACCGACTTCTACCCGGGCATGCGTACCCACGCCCAGCTGGCTGCCTCGCAGTGGGACTTCCCCGGTGCGGCCCCGGTGGCCGCGCGTGCGGACCTCAACATCCCCACCCCGACCAGCATCTACGGCGCCACCAAGCTGGCCCAGGAAAACCTGCTGACCGCCTGGGCCGGATCCCACGACACCACCGTCAACATTCTGCGCCTGCAGAACGTCTACGGCCCCGGTCAGTCGCTGATCAACTCCTACACCGGTATCGTCTCGCTGTTCTCGCAGTGGTCGGAAATCGGCAAGCAGATCCCCGTCTACGAGGACGGCGTGATCACCCGCGACTTCGTCTACATCGACGATGTGGCCACCGCCTTTGAGGCCGTGATCGACTCCGACCCGGCCGTGACCAATGGCCAGGTGTACGACGTGGGCAACGGCGTGGGCACCACGATCTTCCAGATCGCCGAGATCATCGCCGAGTACCACGGTGCCCCGGCACCCACCGTCAACGGGGCCTTCCGTGACGGCGACGTGCGTCACGCCTGGGCCGACATCAGCCGCACCACCGAGGTTCTCGGCTGGGAGCCGGCCTGGGATGTGCGCCGCGGTGTGGCTGCGCTGCAGGAGTGGATCGCCGGCCAGGACGAGCGGGTTGTCTAACCCGTGACCACCAAGACCGGTGGTGGCCGGGCGATCTCGACGATCCTGCTCGCCACCGCCATCGCCGGGGGCACCGGTTACATCATCCAGCTCATCCTGATCGGATCCAACGATCACGAGCAGATGCTGCGGATCACCGCCTTCTGGTCGACGCTCTACCTGGTGGTTGCCGGGCTCAGCGGAATCCAGCAGGAGGTGGGTCGGGCGACCCATCCGGTCCCCAGAACAGCCTCCACAGGGGCCCTGCGGTTCACGCTGCTCGCGGCCGGTGCGATCGCCGCGATTTTGGCGCTGAGCGGCTTGCTGTGGGCCCCGCAGCTCTTCCCCGCGGGGCCGTGGACGGCTCTGTCGGCGATGATCGTTGGTGCGGTGGGCTATGTGGCCGTGGCCGTGCTGTGCGGGGTCCTCTACGGCATCGAGTTCTGGCGTGCGGTGGCGGGGATGATGATCATCGATGCCCTGCTGCGCCTGGTGCTGGTGGTCCCGGTCACGCTGTGGACGGATTCGGTCGCCCTGACCGAGTGGGCCGTGGTTCTTCCCTTCCCGCTCTCGGTGGTGCTCTACTGGCCCTTCATCCGTCACCGGGTGCGCGGATCCTTCACCCTCGACGTGCGGTTGCCTCGGTTGTCCTGGAACGTTTCACGGACGGTGGTGGCGACCATCGCCACCGGCGTGCTGGTGAGCGGGTTCCCGCTGGTGTTCCAGGCCACCTCGCAGCATGATTCGATCGCCGAGCGCGCGACCGTGGTCGCCCTGGTGACGCTGACCCGGGCGCCGATCGTGATTCCGCTGATGTCGCTGCAGTCGTTCCTAATCAGCCGGTTCCGGGGCAATGAACACACCGGCCTGCTTATCGTGAAGCTGATCGGGGCGGTGGCCGCGGGCAGCGTGGTCCTGGGACTGCTGGCAGCTTGGATCGGCCCCTGGATCCTGGGACTCTCCTTCTTCGGCGGCAAGTACGAGGGCGTCAGCGGCGTCCTGGTGGCCGCCGTGGTGATCACCGCCGGCGCGACGGCGGCCCTGTGTGTGACCGGCTCGGCCGTCTTGGCCCGCGGCCTGCACACCGCCTATGTGGCCGGGTGGGTGGTATCGGCCATCTCGCTGATCCTGATCCTGGTGCTTCCGCTGCCGGTGGATGTGCGGGCGGTGACGGCCCTGGGGGTGGCCCCCCTGCTGGGCCTCGCGGTCCATGCGGTGACGCTGTTTCGGACCCGAGGTTCGGTGCCCGCGGTGCCGGCCGAAGGCTAGGCACCCGATCACGCAAACGCCCTCCCCCACGGTTGTGGGGGAGGGCGTTGTGCAGATGACTCGGGGTGCTGCCTACTCGGAACTGCGGGGCTTTTCCACGCCGGCTTCGAGGGCGTCCAGGCGTTCGCTGAGCACGCGAACCCGCTCGTTGCCCAGGGCCGCCTCCTCGGTCAGCGTGCGGATACGCTCCTCCTGCTCGGAGAGCTCCGAGCTGTGCTGGAGGCACACCAGGAACAGCACCGCGGCGCTGGCGAAGAACACCAGGTTGAGGGGCACGGCGATTCCCAGGGCCCCGGCAATCGCGTCGAGTACGGACGGGAAAATGCCGGCGATCAGGGCGATCAATCCGGCCCCCAGCCACCAGAAGGCGTGTCGTTCGCGCATCCGCCGTCGGCGCAGCATCTCGATCACCACGCCGATAATCAGAACCGCGGCGAGGATCCCCAGCAGCTGAGGCAAAAAGGTCATGGTTGTCGTCATTCCTAATCGTGAGCCGGGCTAGGCCGCGGGGCTCGTGGGACGCGGTGCCTCATGGGTGGGGACCGATACCGAGGGCCGCATCAGCGCAACCAGCAGGGCCATAAACGCGCGCGCCAGATACAGGGCCGCCTTGACCGGGTTGTGCGAGGGGGTTCCCCCGGCTCGCGGACGCATCGAGACGGGAATCTGGGTGACCACACAGCCGGCACGGGCGGCGATGACCAGGGCCTCGATCGTGTCGCCCAGGTACTCGGCCGGATAGTTTTCGGCGAACAGCGCCAGCGCTCGCGGTCCGGTGGCCTTAAACCCGGAGGTTGTATCGGTCAGTCGGGTTCCGCAGATCTTGGAGAGGATGCCCGAGAGCACCTTCATCGCCCACTTGCGCGGACCGCGCACCTCATAGTCGCCACTGCCGGCAAATCGCGCACCGATGACGATGTCGGCGGCGCTCAGACCGGCCACCAGATCGGGCACCGATTCGGGATTGTGCTGCCCGTCGGAGTCCACCTGGACCACGCTGGTGAAACCGTGTTCGAGTGCATAGCGGAATCCCACTCGCATGGCCCCGCCGACGCCGAGATTCAGCGGCAGGGTGACCACGGTCGCCCCGGCTTCGCGGGCAACCCGGGTGGTGTCATCCGAGGACCCATCATCGATCACCAGGCAGGCCACGGAGCCGAGTTTCTGCTGGATTTCGCGCACCACATCGCCCACCGAGGCCTCCTCGTTAAAGGCGGGGAGGACGATGAGCGTTGAATCGAGCGAAACCATAATTTTTATCCTACCGGGGGCGGCGTAAATCGGCCCTCGGGCATACCCGGGGCGTGGGAATTAGGACCCGAAAATGTGTCGCGACAGCGAGCGTGTGGCGGGCATCGAGCGAGCCTTGAGCGCCGAGGGGAGCTCGGAGAGCGCGTTGGCCCGGGAGGTGAACCGGGTGCGGGCAGCCCGGCGTGCACGCGACCAACCGTGCTTGGTCGCCTCCTCGGCGGCCTCGGCAAACACCGTGCGCTCCTGAATGAACTTGGATCCGTCGGGACCGGTCTTGGCCGAGAGCGAGGTTGCGTGGCGGCGGTACTGGAACACGATCGTGTCATCCAGCACCAGCGATCCGCCGGCGAAGAAGATGCTCAGCAGCATCGAGAGGTCCTGCACCACATCGAGGTCGGTGCGGAAGCTACGGCTCTTGAGCTCCTTCACGTTCCACACCAGGGAGGGGAAATACGTCCAGTTGCCCCGCAGCAGGCTGGTGACCAGCTCCTCGCCGGCGAAGGATCGCGCGCCATAGCCGTCAAAACGAATGCGGGCCTTGATCCGGTCGGCCAGCGGCTCGTAGACGGCACCCTCGCCGTCGATGACCTCGACACCGGGCTGAATCACGCTGGCCTCGGGGAAACTGGTGGTGAGCTCGCGCACCCGTGCCACGTACTCGGGCAGCATGATGTCATCGCAGCCCATGATGACCGCGAAGTCGGCCTCCATCAGGCCGATGGCCTTGTTGTAGTTGCGGCTGGGGCGCAGGTTTTCGGTGTTGCGGATGTAGGCGATCCGCTCGTCTCCCAGGGCCTGTGCCCACTCACCCGGCGCCGGATCGGGGTACACATCATCGATGATGATGAGTCGCCAATCCGGGTCGCTCTGATTGAGGACGCTGGTCACCGCCTCGCGGAAGTGGTCGAAGCGGCCGTAAAAGGGGAGCATGATGTCGAGAGTCACACTGGGTACGGTAGCAATGAATCCCGGTAATTCGGTAATTTTGCCCGGATCTCGGCCCCGTGGCGGCGGTCGAGTGGCCCTGGGGGACTACCCGAGTACGCCCCGGAAGACCTCGAGCGTGCGCTCGGCCACCCGCGGCCAGGAGTACTGGGCGGCGCGCTTGGGGCCGGCCTCGGCCAGCCGAGCGGCGAGGGTGGGATCGGTCATCAGGCGGGTGATCGCGTCGGCGATCGAGTCGATGCTGTGCGGATCGGCATACACGGCGTCGTCCCCGCAGATTTCCCTGAACGCGGGGATATCGCTGAGAATCGCGGGCAACCCGATCATCATGGCCTCAAGTGCCGGCAGCCCGAATCCCTCCACGAAGGACACCAGCCCGAGTGCCGTGGCGTGCTCGTACAGCTCGCCCAGTTCCTCGGCGCTGAGCCATCCACGCAGGTCGACCCAGTCGGTCATTCCGGTTTCGGCAACCACCGCGCGCAGCGGATCCTCGGTTCCGTGGCTGCCGGTGATGACCAGACGCGGGCGAATGTCCTCATCCACCCGAGCCAGGCCGCGAATCAGGCCGTCCCAGTTCTTATGCGGACGCCGGTTGCCGGTGGCAAGAATATAGGGCGTCTCGCCGGGCACAACCGAGCGTGGGCGTTCGGTGGGACGGGCACCAGCCAGCGGGATGACCTCGATCCGCTCATCGGGGATGCGCATGAAGCGCTGGATCTCCGACTTGGAAAACTCGGAGATGGTGATCACCCGGGCGGCGTTTTTGGTGGCCCGGGTCTCCATCCACTTCACCGGCTCGGTATAGAGCGGGGTGGTCATCATTTCGGGGTGGGACCAGTACATGACATCGTGCAGGGTCAGGACCACGGGGATTTTCGATCGCATCGGGCCGAGAGAGGCGGGGGAGTGGATCAGGTCCGCGCCGACGGATTTGGCAAACTTCGATACCGCGAACAGCTCGCCGCGGGCCCAGGCGACCCGGTTCTCCCCGCTGATTCCCGAATTGACGGTGCGACCAGGGAACCAGGAGAGGTCCATTCCGCTGGCCTCGACGCTGGCAAAACCGATGAACTCGATTCCCGTTTCCAGGGCACCCAGCGCGCGATACAGCTCACGGGTATAGGTCTCCATCCCGCCCTTGGTACCGGTATAGGAGAGCAGATCGCACACAACAATTGGCATAGTTCCCCACTGTAACAGTGTGCGCGGGGAACGCACGGCTCGTGCCCGGTAGTGTGGGGGATGCGAAGCCGGGCCCGCAACTGGAGGAAACATGAGCCGCGATATTCCCCTCACCTCGGGGCATGAACCGATCACCGTGGTGGTGTGTACCTTTCGCGGGACCGAGTATTTGCGGGCGCAGCTGGAGAGTATCCGAGCCCAGAGTGTGCCTCCCGCCGAGGTGATCGTCTCCGATGACGCTTCCCATGATGGAACCGTGGAACTTGCTCGCGAGGTTCTGGGTGCCGAGGGGTCTGATCCGATTCCCCACCGGATCATCGTGAACGATCCAGGGCTGGGAACCGCCGAAAACTTTCGCCGGGCTGTGCTCGGTGCCCGGACGGATCTGGTGGCGCTGAGCGATCAGGATGATGTCTGGTTGCCGGACCGGTTGGAGCGGGCGCTCGAGCGCCATGCCGCCGATCCGGACCTGGAGCTGCTGTTTGGCGATGCCCGCCTGGTGGATGCGGCGGGTACGGATCTGGGCCTCGGCCTGTTCGAGACGCTGGCCATCTCTGCCGCGGAGCGCACCCTGATTCTTGAGGGGCGGGGATTTGATGTGCTGCTGCGCCGCAACCTGGCAACGGGGGCGACGGTGACGCTGCGTCGCCGACTGGTGGAGTGGGCGGGGCCGGTGGGGACCGACTGGCTGCACGATGAGTGGTGGGCCATCCTGGCGGCATCACGCGGGCGCATCGGGTTCACCACCGCGGCGCTGATCAACTACCGACAGCATGGGAAGAACCAGGTGGGGGTGACCAAGGCGTCGTTGCGCACCAAGATTTCGCGGGTCCTGGAAGCCGATCCGGATCGCAATCCGAGGCTCGCCCGCCGCACCCGGGCGCTGGTCCAGAGACTCGATGAGGTCGACCCCCACACCCTCGTTGCGCCGGACGCGGTGCTTGCCGACGCGCGCGCCAAGCTGCGCATCGAAACCTTCAGGGCGGAGCTTCCCACCAACCGGCTGCGTCGCGTCCTGCCCGTGCTGCGGGAGTCGCGCCGCGGCGACTATGAGCGGTACACCTCGCAGGGGCGCGCCGAGATCATGAGGGATCTCCTACAGCCGCGCTAGCGGTCGTGGCAGGCGGAGGCGAACCTACTCGCGCGGCACCGGGGGCAGGGCGCGCCGGGTTTCCCGGAACCGCGCCAGCCAGGAGGTGGAGCGGGATGCCAGGATCGCGCAGATCACCAGCATGACCCAGCCACCCGAGGTCAGCACAAAGCTCTCGGCCACCGAGGTCCCGGCCAGGGCCACCATGATCAGCGCGGGCCAGGTATAGGTCACCGTGCGGCGGTTGCTGGCCAGCAGCCAGGATCGAATAAACGCGGTGATGGCCAGAATCGCGAACAGGCAGATCCCCACCACTCCCACCTGGAGCGCAACATCCAGGTAGGCGTTCAGGGCCGAGGTGTGATGGTTTTGTAGGGTGAAGTTGATGGTGTTGTACGGGGTGGTGGACGCGCGCCACATGCCGGTCCACCCCCAGCCCTCCATCGTATTCACCGGTATCAGACGCCACACCTGGATCCACAGTGAGTATCGGGTGAGAAACTCCCCGTTGGCGTTGAGCAGGGTCAGCACCCACACTCGGTTCAGGTACACCACGATGGCCAGGATCACGCTGAGGGCGAGCAGGACCCACTGCAGGGCTGGCCTGCGCGCTGCCGGTGCCTTACGGATTCCATAGAGCGCGGCGGAGGCAATGCCCAGGACCACGGCCACAAACATCATCACCGGCGAGCGGCTGAGCAGCAGACACATCACCGCGAGCGAGATCGAGAAGCCCGCCAGGGGCTTGGGCACCGAGCGGGTGCGCCACTCGATCACAAACGAGATCAGCGCGATCATGGTGGCAAAGGCCAGGAAGCTTCGCGAGCCGAAGATGCCCTGGATCGGCCCACCCGAGGCGATGGTGCCGCTGATCTTGAGGAAGGGCACCGGGGTGTCCAGCAGAATGCCCGAGAAGATCTCCAGCATCAGCGAGGCGGTGAGCAGGATGCGCATCGCGGTGCCCACCGCGCGCACCACCTGGATCGTGTCGCGGCTGAGGGCCACCGCGGCGGCCAGGAACCCGAATCCGAGCTGATAGGCGGCCCCCACCATCGAGTTTGCCGGGGAAGTGGCCCAGATGACCGAGATGGTGCACCAGCCCACAAAGGCCAGCACGGTGAGCGGGATGACCCCGCCCCACTCGATGTATTCGCGCCGCCCGATCAGCATCAGGGCGGCCAGGAAGCACAGCGTGGCCAGCCCCGCCGCGACGCCGGCCCAGCCCAGCAGCGACTGGGTAAAGGGCACGCAGAAGGACCACCCGATGATCGTCACCGCGAGCGCCTGAACCCCCGGTGCACCGGTGAGAACCTCGCGCAGCTGTCGGATCGGAGCGGCGCCGCCCTGGTCCGGACGACTCATGCGTGCGCCGTTCGGGTATCGCCGGGCGGGGGCACCTCGGGGCGGTCATAGCGCGGCTGCGGATCGGCATCGGGGGCCAGGTCGGTGCCCGCATCCATCAGCGGGCGGCGCACACCGGTGAGCGCAAACAGGCAGATCAAGACCCAGCCGGATTCCACGAGCGGACGGCTCTCGGCGATGGACTGGACCAGCAGGGTCACCAGGATCAGCAGCGGAACCAGGGCATAGGGGGAGAAGGCGCGGGCATCGTTGTGGTCCACCCGGGGGCGGTCGATCGCGGTGAACCAGGCGCGCCACAGCGCCGAGGCCAGGGCCAGGGCCAGCAGGATCACGCCGATGATGCCCAGCTGCATCCAGACATCTAACCAGGTGTTGTGGGCCTGTAACTGGAGCACGCGGTTACGCACCACCAGGTGGTTGAAGGGCTCGACCCAGGGGACCCATGGGCTGGCGAATCCGTTGCCCAAAATCGGGCTCTTCTCGGCCTGTTTGATCACCGTGGCCCAGATTTCGGCGCGTCCGGTCAGATCCGAGCTCTTCCCCAGCAGCGAGAACACGCGATCCCGCAGCAGCCAGAAGGCGATACCACCCACGGCAAAAATGCCCCCCACAATCAGGGAGCGCCCGAACTGCTTGCCCGGTGCGCCGGCGCGCACCCAGAGGGCGGCGGCACCAACCACGATCACCGCGGCCAGCGCCAGCACCAGGGTCGAGGAACGGGTCAGCGCAAACAGCAGGACCGCCAGGGCGAACCAGGCGGCGGTCACCCAGCGCCGGGGTTCGCGCGCGCGGGCGGCGGGGGAGAGCCCGGGATAGGCGAGCAGGCGCAGCCCCAGCAGGATGATGCCCAGCAGGGCCACAAACGCCAGCAGGTTGGCGTTGCCCAGGATGCCCTGGATCCGGTCGCCGGTGAACAGGACGTTCCGCGACCAGTACGCCAGCAGCGGCGGCTTATGCCCGTACTCCACCCAGAAGGGCAGGACCGGGTGACGAATGATCAGCGAGACCACCAGTTCAAACACGATCGAGAGCGCCAGCACCGCCTGGACCGCGCGGGTGAGCGCGCCGATGATCTCGTTCCAGGTCATCACCAGGGCGAGCATCAGCGCGATGGCCGTGCACGCGAGCATGCCCAGCAGGGTAATCGCCGATCCGCCGGGATAGGCCGACCAGATCAGCGAGAGTACCGCAAAGAGAATGTATCCGGTCAGCGCGAGCGGCCAGGGGCCGGTCAGCGGGCGCGGACGCAGCCGGATCGTGAGCACCACGCAGGCGATCAGGGTGACTGCGGCCACCACCAGGTATCCGGGGAAGCCGAGCAGGTTGCGCAGCCCGTCGCCCGCCAGCGCCACAAACAGCGCAAATGTGGCCACCGCGCGCAGCCACAGGCGCTCCGTGGACAGCGCGGCGGGCGGGAGAACTCGGGTCTCGGACATAGCTCAACACTACCCGGTAGGTCCGCCGATCCACGCCGAATTGCCCGGCGATCCAGCCGGATTCACGGCGAACCGGGTGTGCCCGCCGTGCCTAGACGAACGCCGCCTTGCCGGTGATCGAGCGGCCCACGATCAGGGTGTTCATCTCGCGGGTGCCCTCATAGGAGTACAGGGCCTCGGCATCGGCGAAGAAGCGGGCCACCCGGTAGTCCAGCACGATGCCGTTGCCTCCCAGAATCTCGCGCGACCAGGCCACGGTCTCGCGCATCCGCGAGGTGCAGAAGGACTTGGCGAGGGCCGAGTGCTCATCACGCTGGGCGTCCTCATCGTGCATCTCGGAGACCCGTACACACAGCGCGATCGACGCGGTGATATTGGCCAGGCACTTGGCCAGCAGATCCTGGATCAGCTGGTGGGCGGCGATCGGCTTGCCGAACTGGATGCGTTCGCGGGCATATTCCAGCGCCGCCTCATACGCGCCGATGGCCACGCCCACGCTGGACCAGGCCACGCCGGCCCGGGTGAGGCGCAGCACCTTGGCGGTGTCGGCGAAGGAGTTGGCGTTTTCCAGCTTGAGGGAGTCGGGGATGCGTACATTGGTCAGCGTGATGTCGGCGTTCTGGACGATGCGCAGGCTGGTCTTGCGCTCGATCTTGGTGGCCACATAACCCGGGGTGGAGGTGGGCACGATGAAGCCCTTGACCTGGTTGTCTGCGGTGTCCTTGGCCCAGATGATGGTGATATCGCTGAAGGTCGCGTTACCGATCCAGCGCTTCTGGCCGTTGAGAACCCAGTGGTCCCCATCCCGGGTGGCCGTGGTGGTCAGCCCGCGGGCGCTGTCCGAACCCGAGAGCGGTTCGGTCAGCCCAAAGGCCCCGACGATCTCGCCGGTGGCCAGCCGGGGGAGCCACTCGGCGCGCTGGGCGGCCGAGCCGCAGACCCCGATCGAGCCCATGGCCAGGCCCTCGGTCACGCCGAGGAAGGTCGAGATGGAGGCGTCCACGCGGGAGAGTTCGAGTGCCAAGAACCCGCGGAACACCGCCGAGTTTTCCCGCGGCCGGGTTTCCTCCCAGGCCCAGGTACCCACGCCGGTGGCCATCAGCGGGCGAATCAGATCATGCGGAAACTCCGCCGCCTCCCAGAGATCGGTGACCCGATCGGCGACATTCTCGGCGAGGTAGGTGCGGACCGTGGACAGGGCCTCCTGCTCATGGGGTTCGAGCCGGGTGGTGAACCCGTAGAAGTCACTGTCGAGGGGCTGGAAGGTCATGATCGCTCCTTTGCTGAATCACCGATGAAACCGACCCCAGCCTAGGGAGAGGCCGAGGCTCGCGCCAGACACCTTGGTGAGTTCCTCCAGACTTCGTCACGACCGGGTGCCCGGACTTGTATGGTGGGCATAAGCACATCCAGGACGGCCGTGAACGGCGCACCCGTAGAAAAGAGGAAGCAGTGTTCGTCACCCTCACCAATACTCCCCGCGACTATGCCTGGGGTGCCCCGGGCGCGATCAGCGCGCTGCTGGGTGGGACGCCCACCGCGGCGCCGGAGGCCGAACTGTGGCTGGGAACCCATGCGGGCAGCCCGACGCGGGTGAGTGCACCGGAGGGGCCGGCAAGCTTTGGCACGCTGGAGAAGTGGCTGGCGGCCGAACCCGCGGCCGCGGGGACCGAGAGTGGTGCGCTGCCCTTCCTCTTTAAGGTGCTGGCCGCCGGGTCTCCGCTGTCGATTCAGGCCCACCCCAATGCCGAGCAGGCGCGCGCGGGCTTCGAACGCGAGAACGCCGCGGGGATCGCCCTGGATGCCCCGAACCGTAACTATCGGGACCCCTTCCCCAAGCCCGAGCTGATCGTGGCGATGGAGGACGGATTTGAGGCGCTCTCGGGGTTCCGCCCGATCGCCGAGGTCATCGCCGACCTGGACGAGCTGGTGCACGCCGGCGTGCAGGACCCGGTGCTGCACGCGCTGCGCGAGCGGCTCACCCGAGCGATCGAGGCGGGTACCGAGGGGGAGGTGCTGGCTCAGGAGGTTTCGGCCGCGCTCGGGGGCGATCGAGAGGCCGAGCGGGCCGCGCTGGTCGCGGCCGCCGCGTCGATTTCCCGGGTGCCGCTGCCCCATCTGGCCGAGACGGTCCGCCTTCTTGTCGCGGACTATCCCGAGGATTCGGGTGTGTTTGTGGCACTCTTCCTCAACCGGGTCACCCTAAAACGGGGGGAGTCGTTGTATCTGGACGCGGGAAACATGCACGCCTATCTGCGCGGTGTTGGACTCGAGTTGATGACGGCGAGTGACAATGTGTTGCGCGGCGGAATGACCCCCAAACACGTCGATATTGCCGAGCTTTTGGCCGTTGTCAGGTTTACCCCCGGCCCCGTTCCGTTCCTGGATCGTGATCAGATTGCCCCGGGCATTGTGGGCTATCGGCCGGCCGGCGCAAACTTCGCCCTGTACCGCGTAGACCCCGAAATCGCGGGAAGTTTTGCGGTTTCGGGACCGGCGATTACGCTGCAAATCCGCGGCGAGGCGGCCCTGGATCGCGGCGCGGATCACACCGATCTGGTGCGCGGAGAAATCCGATATCTGACTCCGAGCGATACGCCGGTACGCATCGCCGGGAACGGCGAAATCTGGATCGCCGCGGGCCCGTTTGGCGTCACCGCTTGAACACGATTTGAACCTGTCGGCGCGTCGTGAAGTCTCTAGCTCGCGCTGAGGGTTTACGATCTGCGACTTGACGAATCCCCAATTACAAAGGTGTAATTATCTAGGTGTCACTAACCGGTGCACCGAAACACCAAGGGGAAAGGGGGTCGATATGTCACTCGACTATCGACAGGGGGTTCCCGACGACTGGTTTATTGACCCGGTTGATCTGGGAGTACCCGGAGTGCGCCGCGATGACGAGGACGGGAATCCTCTCTCATGGCAGGCGGACTCGCTGTGTGCGCAGACCGATCCCGAGGCGTTTTTCCCTGAAAAGGGCGGCTCCACACGCGATGCAAAGCGTATTTGCACCTCGTGCGAGGTGCGGGCTCAGTGCCTGGAATACGCGTTGGGTAACGACGAGCGGTTCGGAATCTGGGGCGGACTTTCCGAGCGCGAACGTCGCAAGCTGAAAAAGCGCGCGGGCTAGGACTCACCACGGGGGTGGAATCTGAGGATTCCGCCCCGGTGTGCTTCCTGGGCATCCGCCGGGATTTATGGCGCGCCGAGGCAGCGAGTCCCGGTGCTCGCCGGGACAACATAGTCTGGAAGAAATGTCTCCACGTGTAACCGCCATCATTGTTGTCCAGGACGGCTCCCGGGATGCCGTGCACCTGAGGGCGACGCTGCACGCCCTCGAGGCTCAGACGCGCCGTCCCGATCACGTCGTCGCCGTGAGCCTTGCCTCCCCGCCCGCGGTCATCGAACTGCTGCAGGGCGCGGCGATCCAGCAGATCGTCCAGCTGCGCGAGAATCTGAGCTTCGGCGAGGCCGTGCGGGCCGGAATCCGGGCATCCTCCGACGTGTTGACCGCCGCCGGTGTGTCCACGGATGTGGATGGAGACGCCTACTGGCTGCTCGCCCAGGACACCGCACCCGAGCCCGGCGCCCTGGCGGCGCTGGTGGGTGCACTCGAGGTTTCACCCTCGGTGGGCATCGTGGGCCCCAAGCTTCTCGACTGGGATCGCGGCGAGACGATCATCTCCTATGGAGAGTCGATGACCCCGCTCGGGGCCGCCGTGACCCTGGTTGCCAACGAACTCGATCAGGGCCAGCACGACGCGGTGAGCGATGTGCTGGGTGTGGCCGCGCCGGCGATGCTGGTGCGCGCCCGGGTCTGGGACGAGGTTTCCGGCATCGATCCCGCACTGCACCAGGCCGATGATGGCCTGGACCTGTCGGTGCGGGTGCGTCTGGCCGAGCAGCGGGTATCGCTTGAGCCCAGTGCCCGCGTGCGCTGGGCCGGGGATGGCGTGGCCGGTCCCAACCGTTCGCGTCGCGGCGCCGTGGTACGCCGCCAGGCCTATGTGTCCCGCGCCGCCCAACTGCATCGCCGGATGGTCTACGCCAACGCGGCCGTGGTCTGGCTGCACTGGCTGAGCCTGCTCCCGCTGGCCCTGGTGCGCGCCGTCTGGCGTCTGATCACCAAGCAGCCCGAACTGATCACCTCGGAGATCGGGGCCGCCCTGGCCGTGGCCTTCGGATTCGGCCGGGTCTCCCGCTCCCGCCAGCGCCTCCGAGCCGGTAAGCGTGTGGGCTGGGCCCAGCTGGCGCCGCTGCGGATCTCGGTGGGTGAGGTCACCCGCCGCAGCCGTCTGCGTCGCGAGTCCGGAGCCGTCACCGTGGTGGTGGAACGCAGCGACCTGCGCTTCATCTCCGGCGGTGGAGGATGGCTGGTCACCGCATCGGCGCTGCTCTCGGCCGTGCTGTTCTTCCGCTTTATCGACGTCCAGGCGCTGACCGGCGGCGGACTTCTGCCGCTCTCGAACACCGTCGGCGAGCTGTGGGGAAACACCGGCTTTGCCTGGCGGGACCAGGGACTGGGCGTCATCTCCGCGGCCGATCCGTTCGCCGTGGTGCTGGCCTTCCTGGGCACGCTAACCTTCTGGAACCCCTCGTTCTCGATCGTGCTGCTCTACCTGCTGGCGCTGCCGCTGGCGACCCTGGGCGCCTGGTTTGCCGCGACCCGGCTGACCGAACGCAGCGGCTACCGCCTGTTTGTGGCCGCCCTGTGGACCCTGGCCCCGAGCCTGCTCGGCTCGCTGGCAGCCGGGGAAATCGGTGCCGTCATCGTGCACCTGCTGCTGCCCTGGCTGTTCTACACCGCCTCGGTCTTCCGCCGCTCCTGGGCGGCGACCGCCGTGGCCGCGATGCTGGCCGCGGTTATCCTGGCCTGTGCCCCCTCGCTCTCGATCGCGTTCGCGCTGATCTGGGTGGTGCTGCTGGTGACCGCCGGACGGTACATCCCGCGCGTGATCTGGATGCTGATCCCCGCGCTGACCCTGTTTGCCCCGCTGATTTGGCAGCAGGGAATCCGCGCCGGTAACTGGTGGGCGCTGCTCGCCGATCCCGGTTCGGTACTTACCGCGTATCCGGTGACCGAGGGCTGGAAGATCGCCCTGGGCATGCCCGCCTACGGCAACAGCGGCTGGCCGGGACTGATCTCCGCGCTCGGCATCGGTGGCGTCGCCGCCGAGTGGGCGCTGCCGGTTCTGTTGGCCCCCCTGCTCCTGCTGGCGATCATCGCCCTATTCTTCCGCGGAACCCTGCGCGTGTCCGGGCTGCTGCTGATCGCGCTGCTGGGTCTGACCACCGCGGCCCTTTCCAGTCACCTGCTGGTGACCCTGAGCGGTCCCAACACCGTGGCGATCTGGCCGGCACCGGCGCTGAGCCTGTACTGGCTGGGCCTGGTGGGTGCCGCGGCCGTGGGCCTGGACGCCATGCGTCGTCGCGGCCTGATCCCCGCCCTCGTGGTGGGTGTGCTGGCCATCGTGGTGGCCGGTCCGATGATCGCGATCTTCCCGACCGGACACAGCCCGGTGCAGGCATCGGATGGACGCACCCTGCCCGCCTACGTGACCGCGGCCGCCGGCCAGGATCCGAGCCAGGGCACCCTGCTGATTCGTCCCGAGCGGGCCGACGCCATCTCCGCGACGCTGATTCGTGGGGGCGGCACCAGCCTGGATTCGCGCTCGACCCGCGCCAACACCCGCACCGCGCTGACCGAGGACGATAACCGCGTCGCCGACCTGGCCGGTAACCTGATTTCGGCCAGCGGGCTGGACGTAGCCAAGACCCTGACCGACCTGCGGGTGCGCTTTGTCCTGCTGGCCCCGGCCAGCCCCGGACTCGACCCGGCGAATGCCTCCGGCGCCGAACAGACACTCAACCGTGCGGTAGCCGCGCTGGAAACCGAGGGGGCGCTGGGACGCGTGGGACCGACCGATCAGGGCATCCTCTGGCGCTTTGACGGCGAGATTCCGCCCGCCGCCGAGGCTCCGACCACCTGGGCCACCCCGGTGGTGGGCTTCCTGACCGGTCTGGTGTTCATCGTGGCGCTGCTGCTCGCGGTTCCCACCGCGGCCTCGCGGCGGATGGCCGAGGCCACCCCGCGCACCATCGGTCACGCGGTTCCGCGTTCGGGCGGCGGTCGCCGTGCGGCCGGTCGTCGCGGAAACCATCGTGAGGCCGAGGGCTCGAACCGCGCCCGTCGCCGTGCCGAACGGGTCGCCGAGAAGGAGGCCGAGGCGGCCCTCACCGCCGAGGTTGAGGCCCACGCCCCGGACGTGAATGAGCCCGAGGCCCCGGTCACCGCACCCGAGGCCGAGGCGACCCCTGCCTGGCCCGAACCGACCGACGCCGATGAGATCGCACGCACCGCCGAGGCCGCCCACGACGCCGAGCTGGCGCGGGCCACCGGGACCGCCGAGGCCGCGCCTGTGGTCACGCCCGTGGTCGCCGAACCGGATGTGCCGGCCGCCGATGCCGGAAGCGCACCGATTGCGACCCCCGAGGACGTCCCGGCCGCCGAACCGACGATCATCGTCACCGGCGCGGCACCCGAAGCCCCGGCCGATGACTCGAAGGAGCAGAAGTAAATGGTTTCCTCACGGAGCATCGCCACGGTTTCCGGACGCATCGTTGCCGGCATCGCCGGGGTGGGAGTCGTGGGCCTGGTGGCCTTCGGGTTCACCCGGGTGACCATCCCCACGATCACCGCCAGCGCGCCGAGCGTCCAGGTTCACCCCAGTGCCGCCGCCCAGACCCGGGTCTGCTCGGGTCCGCTGCTGCAGCCCGGTGAGTCCGGTGGACAGGCGACCGTCATCGGGGGCGTACAGACCGCCACGAGCGCCGACACCGACCCCTCGGTGACCCCGCTCACCAACCCCGAGCTCAGCGGAACCGAGGCCGGTTCGGCCGAGGCGCTGCGGATTCCGGTGGCGGGAAGCCAGACCCCGCTGCTGGCCGGGTCCCAGTCCCAGCAGGCCGGCCTGGCTGGACTCTCCGGTTTCGCGGCCAGCGCCTGCGCCGAGCCCGTGGCCGACGCCTGGCTGGTAGCCGGAAGCACCGCGACCGGCCGCACCTCGCTGATCACCCTGGCCAACCCGGGGACCGCCGACGCCAACGTGGTGCTGGAGATCTTTGGCGACAACGGACGCGTGGAGGCCCCCGGTGCCGATGGCATCATCGTGCGGGCGGGCTCGCAGAAGGTGGTTTCGTTGGCGAGCCTTGCCCCGGGCCTGGAAAAGCCGATCATCCACGTGAGCACCCGCGGTGGACACGTGTTTGCCAGCGTGCAGCAGAGCTCGGTGCGCGGCCTGACCCCCTCGGGTGTCGAGGTTGCCGGTCCGTCGGCCCCGCCCGCGCTCAGCCAGTACATTCCCGGCGTGGTGATCCCCGATGCCCCCGCCGAGCTGGAATCGGATGACACCTACGATGACCGCGCGACCGCGCTGCGCCTGATGGTTCCCGGCACCACCGACGCCAAGGTCACCATCTCGTTTGTTAATGAGGCCGGGGGCAGCGCCCCGATGTCGCTCGAGGCGACCGTGCCCGCGGGTGTGGTGCACGAAATCTTCCTGGCCAACCTGCCGGCCGGATCCTTCGGGGTCAAGATTGAATCGGATCAGCCGGTGGTGGGTGGCGTGCGCGTCACCACCACCAACGGAGCGGATTTTGCCTGGTTTGCCTCCAGCTCCAAGATCGGAAACTCCGCACGGCTTGCCATCGCGCCGGGGGAGAACCCCCGCCTGCACCTGGGAAACCGGGGCGACGCCGATGCTCGCGTGACGCTGACCCCGGTCGAGGGTGATCCGATCGAGGTGACCGTGCCCGCCGGCGGCGGTGCCGT
This sequence comes from Mycetocola sp. JXN-3, assembly GCF_014522285.1. Taxonomy (GTDB): domain Bacteria; phylum Actinomycetota; class Actinomycetes; order Actinomycetales; family Microbacteriaceae; genus Mycetocola; species Mycetocola saprophilus. The sequence continues at coordinate 2,801,256 of NZ_CP041635.1, read as the reverse complement.
GGTTCCGGTGACCGCCGGTGCCGGCTATGTGATGTCGGGAACCGGGGACGTGCTGGCCTCGGTGAGCTATGCGGGCCCGAGCGCGCTGTCCTCGTTTGCGGTGCAGCCCGCGAACCCCGGCTCCTCCACGGTGACGGTCTACCCGCGCTAAAAGCACCGGACCTGCGTGGCGTCAGACTCCCCGCATTCAGAGCACCGGACCTGCGTGGCACCGGGCTCCCGCGCCACCAACACACAACCCGCGCCCCGAGAGGGCGCGGGTTTTGTGATTCCGGCTAGCGTCCGGCGCGGGCACTCCAGCGGCCCTCGTACTCGCTGATCCGGATCGGATAGTCAAAGCTCTCCGAGACCGCCTCGGTGGTCAGCACCGCGCGGGCAAGCCCCTGGGCCGAGATCCGGCCGTCGGTGACCAGCGCCGCATGGGTGGTCGAGGTGGGCAGCTCCTCGAGATGATGGGTCACCAGCAGGGTCGCCAGCTCGGGCCGGACCGACACCAGATGGTCCACGGTTTCCAGCAGCTGCTCGCGGGCCGCCACGTCGAGCCCGGTGGAGGGCTCGTCCAGCAGCAGGAGGGCAGGGTCGGTGATCAGGGCGCGGGCGATCAGCGTGCGGCCGCGCTCCCCCTGGGAGAGGGTGGTCCAGGGCTCGGCGAGCTTGGATCCCAGACCCAGCAGGGCCGCGAGTTCGAGGGCGCGGTCGCTCTCGGCGGCGGTGGGTTCCCAGCGCATCATCCTTTCCACGCTGCCGGTCAACCCGGTAAGGATCACGTCCAGGATCGGCAGTGGACTTTGCAGCGGATGCCGCGGATTCACGTGGCCGATATGGGTGCGCAGCTCCCGAATCTCGACCCGGCCCAGGCGCGCGCCCAGTACGTCCACGGTGCCGCTGGTGGGGTGCTGGACCGCGCCGCAGAGGCTCAGCAGGGTGGACTTACCGGCGCCGTTGGCCCCGATCACCGCCCAGCGTTCGCCGGCATGGACTGTGAGATTCACATCGATCAGGAGGGGGCGGCCTCCGCGAACCAGGCCGACGTGTTCGAGTTTCAGCACCTCGGTGCCGATTTTTGGGGAGGAGGAAGAGGGGAGCATCACACGCTTTCAGGACGGGATCGCGCGGTCCGAGCCGGCACGATCAACACTGTGCAGGGGGCGCTGCGGGGTCGTGGCGCGGGGACGCGAGTCGTGGGTGTGCGGCGTCGTGCCCGGGATTCCAGCCTAGCGGAAACGCTCGGGGCCGAGGTCCCAGGGGTCGCGCTCCAGATACTCGGCGGTGGCCCTGAATACGCAGCTCTCGATGTGCATTTGGCGGTGCAGCTGATCGTTGACGTGCAGCCGGGCCAGGCGCTCGATCGGCACCCGGTACAGGATGATCCGGCGCTGATCGCGCAGCGCATCCCAGCGGCGTACCCCGGTGGGACCAGGCTCGCCCAGCGGCATCCCGCCGATCTCAAACGAGACGTTTTCCAGCTCCTCGCTCCACATCCCGCGCAGGAAATCCGCGGTGCTGCCGACGATCAGATCGAAGAAGTCGACCCGTCCACGCAGCGGCGGGAGGTGCGGCCCGGTGACCGAGCTGCGGCCTGCGCGTCCGTGACGATCGTGTCGTACGGCACGGCGTCCGGTGCCTGATCGTTGGGAATGGGAGGAGCGGGGCATTGCCCCAGTCTACGCGTTTCCCTCCAATACCGACCGTCCGGGCCGGTGCGTCCGTGTGGGCAGGGTACGCTGAAAGGGATATGAACCAGAGGCTCTGCTCCCGAATTGGCTGTAACCGCGAGGCGGTCGCGACCCTCACCTACGACTACGCGGATTCGATGGCCGTGATCGGACCACTCGGCACCGAGCGTCGTCCGCACTGCTACGATCTGTGTGCGTTCCATGCGACCCGTCAGACGGTGCCGCGGGGATGGACCCTGATTCAACCGCGAACCACCCCCTAACTCGGAGGCAGCATGAGCCCGTTCCAGCGTGTGTCCTACATTCTGTTTATCGTCCTGGGGGCGGGGTTTGTCATCTACGGCATCATGCGCGGGGCGATGGGCGGATTCACCGGGTCGAGCCTGCTCACCGCGATCATCTTGATTCTGGCCGGTGGCCTGGTACTTTACCGCGGTTTTCGCGGCGTGCGCACGATGCTGGAGGGGCGCTCGGACGATTCGTCCGAGCGCTGATCACCCGCCCAGAATCCTCTCCGTAATGTAACGAAACGGTCTGCAACAATGGGACTATGTCGCGTCCCGAACTTTCAAACGATCTTCCCTATCTCGTTGCAGACCTGAGCCTCGCCGAGGCCGGTCGTCACCAGCTGCGTCTCGCCGAAAACGAGATGCCGGGCCTGATGAGCCTGCGTTCCGAATTCGCCGAGAGCCAGCCGTTGGCCGGTGCTCGCATCGCCGGTTCGCTGCACATGACCGTGCAGACCGCCGTGCTGATCGAAACCCTCGTTGCGCTCGGCGCCCAGGTGCGCTGGGCCAGCTGTAACATTTTCTCGACCCAGGACGAGGCCGCCGCGGCCGTCGTGGTGGGCCCGAACGGAACCGTGGAGAACCCCCAGGGTGTCCCGGTGTTCGCCTGGAAGGGCGAAACCCTGCCCGAGTACTGGTGGTGCACCAGCCGCATCTTCGACTGGTCCACCGAGGCAGCCGAGGCCGGTGCCGACTGGGCCGGACCGAACCTGATCCTGGACGATGGCGGCGACGCCACGATCCTGGTGCACAAGGGCCGCGAGTTTGAACTCGCCGGTGCCGTGCCCGCCACCGCCGAGACCGACAGCGTCGAATACGGCGTGATCCTCGACCTGCTGCGCGATTCGCTGGGCACCAGCACCGACCGCTGGACCCGCATCGCCGAGGAGATCCAGGGCGTGACCGAGGAGACCACCACCGGTGTGCACCGCCTCTACGAGCTGGAGCGCGACGGACAGCTGCTCTTCCCGGCAATCAACGTCAACGACTCGGTCACCAAGTCCAAGTTCGATAACCGCTACGGCATCCGTCACTCGCTGCCGGACGGCCTGAACCGCGCCACCGACGTGCTGATCGGCGGCAAGGTTGCCTTCGTGGTGGGCTACGGTGACGTGGGTAAGGGTGCGGCCGAGGCACTGCGCGGCCAGGGTGCCCGGGTGATCGTCTCCGAGGTTGACCCGATCTGTGCACTGCAGGCGGCGATGGACGGCTTCCAGGTGGCCAAGCTGGAATCGGTTGTCGGCCTGGTTGACATCTTTGTGACCACCACCGGTAACTTCAACGTGATTCGTCCCGAGCACATCCTGGCGATGAAGCACCACGCGATCGTCTCCAACGTGGGCCACTTCGACAACGAGATCGATATGGCCGGGCTCGGCAAGATCGAGGGCGTCGAAAAGGTCGAGATCAAGCCGCAGGTGCACGAGTGGAACCTGCCCAACGGCCGCAGCGTGATCGTCCTCTCCGAGGGTCGCCTGATGAACCTGGGTAACGCCACCGGACACCCCTCGTTTGTGATGAGTAACTCGTTCACCAACCAGGTACTCGCGCAGATCGAGCTGCACACCCGCCTTGAGGAGTACCCGGTGGGCGTGTACACGCTGCCCAAGCTCCTGGATGAGAAGGTTGCCCGCCTGCACCTGGACGCCCTGGGTGTCGAGCTGACCGTGCTCTCCCCGGAGCAGGCCGCCTACATCGGCGTCTCGGTTGAGGGACCATATAAGGTCGAGCACTACCGCTACTAGCGGACAAGCCAAACGGCCCGGCATCCCTGTGGATGCCGGGCCGTTGGCTTGGGTGGTGGTTAGACCAGTGCCGCGCGCAGCTGCTGGAACTGTGCGTCGGTAAGGACCGTCTTCTCGCCGAAGAGGTTCTCAAACAGGGTGCCCTGCCCCGCGGGAATGATGAACCAGACGCCCGGGCCACCCAGCGCCCACACGTTGGTGGTGACGTTTGCATAGACGCGCACGTCGCTGATCTTGCCGCTGCGGCACAGGCGTGCCACACCCTGGTAGTCGGCGTCGTTCAGGGCGACGCGCTCACCGTAGATGGTGCTGTACAGCCCGGTCTCGGCACCCGAAAGCACCTGCCAGGTTCCGGGGCCACCGACGGCCCACTGGTTGGTTGCCGTGTTGGCGTAAACTGCGAATCCTCGAGTCAATTTTTCCTCTTCCGTAGGGTTGGGAACGGAGCCGTTCCCAAAGTTGTTGATGTTCTTTTTGGGGTCTACCGCGTAGCCGAATTTCGGAGTGGGCGGCAAATTGCGGTTGTGCACCTCGAAGTGATGGTGTGGCCCCTTGCTCACGCCGTATTGCGGGCCGCTGTAGCCGATGATTTGTCCTTCGGTTACGGTCTGGCCTACCGCGGGTCCGGCGGGAGACCCGAGCATGTGATATCGCGTGCGCCAGCCGCCACCATGATCAACTTCCTTCCAGTAGTTGATCGCAGTGGAATGGCTTGCGCCAATAACGATGCCGTCGGCTGCTACGGGGACGGGGGTTCCTGCTCCGACCGCAAAGTCAATTCCCTTGTGGTACGGATCTTCGATAAGGTCTCGATCTCCGAATGGAGACGTCATGATCGCCAGTGAAAATGGAAATCTTGCCATTGCTTTCCTTTCTTGTGAGTGGGTTTACTGTGACTTCTCTCTCGCTCCGGAACGAGAAAGTGTGGGATCCTACGCCGGGTGGCGTGGAAAATCTGTGTGGTCAGCGCCCGGCAACCGGAGTGGTGCCGGGGCGATGATTTGACGGGTGGAGGGCGCGGGAGTCGGGATTCTCGATCCCCTCCACCGCGGCCTCGGGGGAGGCCAGCCAGCGCCGGATCTCCGATTCCAGGTAGAGCACCGTTCGGGGACCGCGCTTGATGAAGCGGGGGCCGCGGTCATTGAACCGCAGCCGCGACAGCTTGCCGCGGTTGAGCTGAGGGAATCGCTCCTCGACCTGCCCGGGGTTGAGGAACGTCCGGCCCCGAGCCTCGGCCAGACGGGTCTCGTCGCCGCCCTCCGTAAGGAGTGCCCGGCCGAGCCCGAGCAGCATGAGCCCGAGGAAGGTGGGGGTCGCCTCCTGCTTGCCGGTTTCCACCCGGGAGAGATAGGAGATGTCGGTGTTCCCCAGCTCGGCGGCTTCGGCGAGGGTGAGGTGCGCCTGGGCTCGCAGGGTGCGAAGCGCGCCTCCCGGGGTGATTGTTTCCGTGTTCATGTCAACGAATCTAAAAGATAATTGACAATAATGCAAACCATTTAGGTGACTTTTTGCGTACTAGTGGGTAGTTCGTGACAATTAGCACATTTATTGTTTGCATGGGAAGTCAACGATGTTACGGTAGGGACATGGCAAAAAATGACTTTGCGCGGTTTTCGGCCGCCGAGCGTGAAGAGGTGGCTCAGCGCGTGCGCACCGAGCGTCGGAACCGATCGCTGACCCAGCAGCAGCTGGCGACGGAGGCGGGCGTGACCAGGCAGACCATCGTCAACCTGGAAAACGGCGTCAAGGTTCCCCAGGCCGGCACGCTTCAGCGCATCATGTCGGTGCTTGATGTGCCGCAGGCGGGAGGCGCGGTCAGCGACGCGGCGGCCCGCTATGCCGACGTGCTGGGGCGTCTGGTTGAGCTGGTGCCCGAGGATCGTCGCGAGGTGGCGGTTCAGGAGGCGAGCCAGGTATTGGTGGCGCATATGCTGCCCGCCAATGTCACACCCCTCCGGCAGACTAAGACTCGCTCACGGGACGAGTATCTGATGAGTGTTGACCTGGGTGAGGAAATCGCGGCCGCCACGACCGACGACGGAGGGGCCCCCGAGTTTCCGAATGGATAGTGGATGTATGATCCGTACGCGCATGCCGAAGCCCTGGGGGTGGCCGTGCTTGCCCGGCGGATCGGCGCGCCCACGGGACTCTGGGTGCCGCGCCTGCGCGTGATCTTTGTGCGTCCCGGCCTGACCGCCCGGCATGAGCGCTCGGTGGTGGCGCATGAGGTCGCCCATGTGGTGCTCGGGCACTCGGCAACCAGTCGTAAGGAGGAGCGCGCGGCCGACGCGCTTGCCGCTCGCAATTTGATCGATGATCGTCGTTTCGCCGAGGTTGCCCGCTGGACCCAGCAGCGCCATGAGCTCGCGGTCGAGCTGGGGGTGACCGAACGGATCCTCGGCGCGTACCTCTACGAGCGCGAGCGCCACGCGGGAAACTAGGCCTAGCTCTCCCAGAGATCCAGCTGCACGCCGTAGCGGGCTCCCAGCTCCTCGGTGAGGTGCAGGGTCAGTAGTCCGCCCTCGGCCGCGTGGGTTTCGCGCAGCTCGGGGCGCGTGCGCCAGCCGTGCTCATGATCGAAATGGGTGTTGAATTCCTCGGCCCAGGCCTTCAGCCGCGCACGGAGTGTGGGGGAGAGTTGGGGAAAGTCCTCCTCGGTGGTGAGGCCGTCCGGCCCCCAGAGTGGCCACCCCACCCCATACTCGTTCATGAGGCGGATGGTCTGGGACGGGCCGGGATCCCAGGAGGGTGTCCCGGGCGCGGAGGTGGTGTCGGGACGATAGACCTGTCCCGAAAGCGGGGCGACCGCAAACCACCCCGCAGCATTGTCCGTGGTTGGTTCCACCGCGTAGTTCAGGGTCAGCTCGTCGCCGGGGAGCCCGCGGATGCCCCAGTTTTCGCGTGGGGTTTCGGTCAGGGTGATCTCCACATCCTGTGCCTCGATACCCACGGCCTCAGTGATGCGGGTAAAGAGAGCGCGGATGAAACGCTTCTTGGTCTTGGTGCTGCGCCCGGCAAAGAGGGAAACTTCGATGATTGTGTAATTCTCGCTGCGGTCGGTGGGGAAGATGAAGTCCTCGCGATCGAGCGGGACGAAGCGGTGGAAGCGCTTGGCTTCGGGGAGCCCCAGTTCGGCGACCGCGGCCGCGTGGACCGCGTCCGAGAGGGTCTGCCGGCGCGGGCGAAGCGTGTCCGCGAGTCCATAGACGATGATCTGAGCCATGCATGCCAGTATGCCCGCGTGTGCGCCGCGGCAACAGGGTACGCTGGAATCCTCCCGCGCGTAAGCGCATCCATTTTGGAAGGCTCCGGATAGTGAAACCGCCCACCGTGTATGACGTCGCCGAGCGTGCCGGGGTCTCGATCGCCACGGTCTCGCGGGTGCTGCGCTCGCCGGATCGGGTGCGTCCCGACACCGCCGCCCGGGTCGAGGCAGCCGTGCGTGAACTGGGGTATGTCCCAAGCGGTGCCGCCCGCGGGCTGGCCGAGCGGCGTACCGGCGTGCTGGGTCTCTACCTGCCGGGATTTGACGCCATCGAGGATCTGAGTGAGATCGAACTGCCCGAAACCGGCGGGACCGATATTGTCACCGACCTGGGCAAGACGGCCGACGACCACATCGCCGACCTCTACTTCGATGAGGTTGTGCGCGGAGCCGAACTGGAGGCCTGGCGGCGTGGATACGCGCTGATGGTCGCGGTGGGTCGGGGGAGTAACTCGCTGCAAACCTTCACCGATATGGCCGGCCGGGTGGACGGGTTGATCGTCCTCGCCCGCGCGGTTCCAGATGATGTGCTGAAGCCGTTGGCCGCCCGCATTCCCGTGGTCGTCCTGTCTTCGCGCGGCGACTATGAGGAGTTTGACCGGGTGTCGGTGTCCAACCGCGAGGGCATGGCGGCGCTGACCGATCACGTGCTCTCGCGTACCGACCGTCCGCTGGTGTACCTCGGTGGACCCGAAGAGTCTCCCGACGCCCGGGATCGTCGCCGCGGCGTGCGCGACGCGCTGGAAAAGCACGGGCGCGCCGAGGATATGCGCTGGATCAGCGACACCTTTACCCGGGAAACCGGCCGCCGGGTTGGGCGCGAACTGGCGGACCTGGCGGACGCCGGCGGAGAGCTTCCTGGAGCCGTGCTGTGCGGTAACGACCAGATGGCGCTCGGGGTGCTGGACGAGTTTGCCGCCGCCGGCATCGAGGTGCCCGGGCGCGTGCTGGTCTCGGGATTTGACGGCATCCCCGCCGCGGCGCTGTCGAGTCCGCGGCTGAGCACCGTGCGTCAGCCGATCGAGGATCTGGGCCGGGCGGCGATCGCCCTGCTGGATGAGCGATTCCAAGAGCCGGCGGGGGAGCCGCGCGGGGTGCGCCTGCCGGTGTCGGTCCTGCTGCGCGAGAGCACCGAGCCGACGCGGTAGGGCGTTGCTGTGTGCGGTGGGCGCAATCCATCCCATTTGTGAGGAAAACGCCCGAACCTGGGTGTGACCCGTCCGGGGGCTTTGCGCCACGCTCTGGGGCTTGCATTTTGTAAATGTATGCGCTTACACTGAGGGGGTTGCACGCGTCCGCGTGGCAACTCGACGTGTTCAATGCCCTCCCCCGAACGCGCCGACTCGTGACGAGGATGACTCGAGGTTTCGCATTCAATGAAGAAATTTCCCCGCCGATCGCGACTGCTATCGCTTGTCGCAATCACGATCGCGACGGGTCTAGCCCTCACCGGATGTAACATCCACATCGAGAGCAAGCCGGACCCCACCATTCCCCAGGACACCCTGCTCCTGGCCGCCGATCAGGGCTCGCCCATGTATCAGCGCAACTTCAACCCGTTCATGGCCAACCGCCGGATCGGTGCCGCCTACATCTACGAGCCGCTCGTGATCGTGAACGATGTCAACGGGGATGTGACCCCCTGGCTCGCCCAGAAGGTCACCCAGCCCGACGCCTCCACCGTGGTATTCACCCTGCGGGATGGCGTCAAATGGTCCGACGGCAAGCCGCTGACCGCCAAGGATGTTGAGTTCACCTTCAACCTGCTCAAGACCAGCCCGACCCTGGACATGCAGGGCATCTGGCAGTACATCAGCACGGTCGAAACCGGCACCGAAGAGGGTAGCCAGACCGTGACCGTGCACCTGAAGTCCGCGGACGTTCCCGCCGCCAACATCATCGCGCAGACCCTGATCCTGCCCGAGCACCTGTGGAAGAACGTCAAGGACCCCGGCACCTACACCGATGAAAACCCGGTGGGTACCGGTCCGTTCACGCTCGGCAACTACAGCCCGCAGCAGTACACGATGAACCGCAACGAGAACTACTGGCAGAAGGACAAGGTCACGGTCAAGCACCTGATCCTGCCCGCCACCAACGGTCAGCTCGCCATGGTCACCCAGGGATACGACTGGGGTTACATGTACATGAGCGACGTGAAGAAGACCTGGGGCGGCGCCAACCAGTACAACCGCTACTGGTTCCCGCCGGGTGGTGTGATCTCGCTTCAGCCGAACCTCACCAAGGCTCCGTTCAACAACCCCGACGTGCGTCAGGGAATCGCGCTGGCCCTGGATCGTAAGCAGATCGCCGATGCCGCAACCGAGGGCTCGATGCAGCCCGCAACCCAGGCCGGAATCCTGCTGCCCAACCAGCAGGCAGACCTGGACCCCTCGATCCCCAACGGTGGCGTGATCACCCAGGACCTGGACGCGGCCAAGGCGGCCTTCGCCCGGGCCGGGTACCACGACCAGGATGGCAAGCTTGTGGACGCCTCGGGTAAGCAGCTGAGCTTCTCGCTGCTCACCGCCAACGGCTACACCGACTGGCTGCGTGCGGCCAGCCAGGTACAGCGTCAGCTCTCCGCCCTCGGCATCGACGTCAAGCTCACCCAGCCGCAGCCCCCGGCTTACCAGCTGGCCCTGCGTAACGGTGACTTCGACATCGCCATGGGTGCCTACGGCGGACTCGGTTCGCAGTACCAGGACCTCAACGGTCTGCTGAACAGCTCCAACTTCCGGCCCGTGGGCCAGGAGGCACCGAGCAACTTCGAGCGCTACCAGAACCCGGCGGTGGACGAGATCCTCGCCAAGTACCGCACCTCGCTCGACCCGAACGAAACCCGCGAGCTGGGGTACCAGCTGCAGCACGCGATGGTCACCGACCTGCCGGTGATCTCGCTCTACTACGGCGGTTCCTGGGGCTTGTACAGCGAGAACAAGTACGTGGGCTGGCCCGACGCCGACCACCCGTACGCCTCGCTGAAGACCTACACCCCGACCGCCCTGCTGATCTTCACTTCGCTGAAGCCGCGTGAGCACACCGAGGACAAGAAATAATGAAGTATGCACTGCGCAAGCTCGGCATGCTGCTGCTCACCCTGTGGGCCGCGGTCACGCTGAACTTCTTCCTGCCCCGGCTGATGCCCGGTTCGCCGGCCGACGCCGCAATCGCCAAGCTCTCCCAGAACGGACCCGTGAGCGCCGCGACCCGCGCCGCGATCGAGGCCCAGCTGGGTGTGCCCGGCGGTAACCTGTTCGAGCAGTACGTGCACTACCTCCAGCAGGTGGTCACGCTGGACTTCGGTGTCTCGTTCACCTTCTACCCCGAGAAGGTCTCCGACCTGGTCCTGACGGCCCTGCCCTACACCGTGGTGCTGGTGGGAATCGTCACCATCCTGGCCTTCGTGATCGGTACCCTGATCGGTGTCCTCGCCGCCTGGAAGCGCGGCACCTGGCTCGACACCCTGCCCACCCTGGGCGGCAGCTTCCTGAGCGCATTCCCGTACTTCTGGATCGCCCTGCTGCTGCTGTTCTTCGCGGGCTATGTGGGACACCTGTTCCCGACCTCGGGCGCATCCTCGCCCACCGCGGTGCCGGAGTTCTCGTTCTCCTTCATCGCCGACCTGATCTACCACGCGACCCTGCCGGCCCTGACCATCCTGATCACCTCGCTGGGTGGCTGGATCCTGGGTATGCGTAACGCGATGATCAACACCCTCGGCGATGACTACGTGACCTTCGCCGAGGCAAACGGTCTGCGCGGCCGCACCGTGGCCATCAAGTACGCCGCCCGCAACGCGATCCTGCCGAACCTCACCGGGTTCGGTCTGGCCCTCGGTGGCGTGGTGGGTGGTTCGATCCTGGTGGAGCAGGTGTATGGCTACCCCGGAATCGGATACCTGCTGTACAACGCCGTGGTCAACCAGGACTACCCGCTGATGCAGGCCCTCTTCTTGATGATCACCGTGAGCGTGCTCATCGCTAACTTCCTCGTAGACATTCTCTACGGTGTACTCGACCCAAGGACGCGACGATGACATCCACCACCACTACCCCCGTGCGGGCGCGCGCACTGCGTGGCACCCTGCGCACGATCGGCCGCATCGCCGGCACCATTTGGTCCAACCCCCGGGCCCGGATCGGCGTGGTCCTGCTGGCCATCTTCATCATCACCGCAACCTTCGCCCCCTGGCTTGCCCCCTACGGCGCCAGCCAGGACGGCTTCGAACGCAGCGCCGGCGGCTCGGCCGCCCACTGGCTCGGGACCACCGCCGCCGGTGAGGACGTCCTCTCGCAGATCATCTGGGGCGCCCGCGTCTCGGTCTTCGTGGGATTCGCGGCCGGTGCGATCGCCACGGTAATCGCCGTGCTGATCGGCCTCAGCTGGGGCTACTCACGCGGCTTCGGCGGCGACGTGGTCGGGTTCATCGTCAACCTGTTCCTGGTTATCCCGGGTCTGCCGCTGATGATCGTGATCGCCTCCTACCTGCAAAACGGTGGCATCGTGATGATCATCGCGGTGATCGTGGTCACCGGTTGGGCCTGGGGTGCGCGCGTGCTGCGCAGCCAGACCCAGACGCTGCGCTCGCGTGACTTCGTGACCGCCGCCCGGTTCGCCGGGGACTCCTCATTCCGCATCATCTTCCGTGAGATCCTGCCCAACATGACCTCGCTGATCACCGGTTCGTTCTTCGGTGCGGCCACCGCGGCGATCCTCGCCGAGGCGGGCCTGGAATTCCTGGGTCTGGGTGACCCGACCACCGTCAGCTGGGGAACCATGCTCTTCTGGGCACAGAACTCCAACGCGCTGCTCACCGGACAGTGGCTGCTGCTGTTTGCTCCGGGTCTCTGCATCGCGCTGCTGGCCACGAGCCTCACGCTCATCAACTTTGGTGTCGACGGGATTTCCAACCCGCGGCTTCGGGAAGGAAAGGGTCGATGACCACCAACACCACTCCCGCAGGGGGAGCCGAAGAGCCGATTCTGCGGGTCGAAAACCTCACGGTGGAGTACCGCAGCGAGGGCTTCGAGCCGGTCGCCGCAGTCAAGAACGTGTCCTTCAGCCTGCGTCGTGGCGAGTTCATCGGACTCGTGGGCGAATCGGGTTCGGGGAAGTCGACCCTGGGCTTTGCACTGACCCGTCTGGCCAAGCCGCCGGCAACCATCGTGAACGGGAAGATCCTGTTCCACGGATCCGACATTCGCACCCTGGATGCTGAGGCCCTGCGCAAGCAGCGTCGCGGCGGATTCGCGATGGTGCTGCAGTCGGGCATGAACGCGCTGAACCCGGTGCGCACCATTCGCAAGCACTTCCACGACATCTTCCGTGCCCACGGTCACGTCGAGGCGGGCAGCTTCAATGCCCGCGCGAGCGAGCTGGTGCGCAAGGTTGAGCTGCCCGAGACGGTGCTGGATCGCTACCCCGGGGAACTCTCCGGCGGTATGCGTCAGCGGGTTTCGATCGCCCTGGCGCTCTCGCTTGAGCCCGAACTGCTGGTCTTTGATGAGCCCACCACCGCGCTGGACGTGCTCGTGCAGCACGCGGTGATGGACACCATCCGCCAGCTTCAGGCCAGCGAGGGGTTCACCGCGATCCTGATCTCCCACGACCTGGGTATCGTGCTGGAATCCACCGAGCGTGTGCTCGTGATGCATGACGGCGTCGTGGTGGAGGATGGCCCGAGCCACCAGATCCTGGACGATCCGCAGGCCGAATACACCCGGATGCTGCTCAGCCACTATGCGGACCCGCGCGCCGAGGAGATCCACATCCCCGGCTTCAGCACCCGCGGACGCTCGGCCGATGCCGCGCGTGCCGAGCGTGCCACCACCTCGCCGCGATCCGATGCTCGGGCGGCCCGCCGCGCCGACGCCTCGATCGTGGTCGAGGGCGTGAGCAAGGTCTATGCACCGCCGCGTCGGGGCGAGGCACCCGTGGTCGCGGTGGACAACGTGTCCTTCACGCTGGCACCGGGGGAGTCCCTGGCGCTGGTGGGCCAGTCAGGTTCGGGTAAGTCGACGATCGCCAAGCTGGTAACCGGCGCGGAAAAGCCCAGCTCCGGCCTCGTGCGCTTCGGTGACTCGAACCTCTCGGCGCTGCGCCGCCGCGAACTGCGTGAGCTGCGCAAGAACGTCCAGATGGTGTTCCAGGACCCGTATGCGGCGCTGAACCCGCTGCACACGGTGGAGTACACGCTGCTGCGCCCGATCCTGAACTTCACCGAGCGTCGCGGCGAGGCCGCGCGCGAGCGCATGCTGGAGCTGCTGGAAACCGTGGGGCTGACCCCCGCGGAGACCTTCGCGCAGAAGCTCCCGCACCAGCTCTCCGGTGGTCAGCGTCAGCGCGTTGTGATTGCCCGCGCCCTGGCGAGTGACCCGCAGGTGCTCGTGGCCGATGAGCCGGTGTCGATGCTGGATGTCTCGCTGCGCGCGGGTGTCCTGGGTCTGCTTGAGGATCTGCGCGAGCAGTGGGGTGTGAGCATGCTCTACATCACCCACGACCTGCTGAGTGCGCGCCTAGTGACCGATCGGATGATGGTGCTGAACTCGGGCCGCGTGGTCGAGTCAGGCCCCACCGCCGACGTGCTGCGCAACCCCAGCGACGAGTACACCATCCGCCTGCTGGACGCCGTGCCCAACCCCGCGCGGGCACGCGAAACCCGCTAAACCCGGGGTGTCCGGGATCCCGTGTCCCGGACGCCCTGATCCCACCGGTGCACCCGAACCCGATTCGGATGCACCGGTGGGAAACCCCGCTTCACCGCCCGAGCCTCGCGAAGGAGACCCCATGAGTACCCCCGACTCGACCACCACCCCCGGTTCCACGATCACCCCCGGTAGCCCGTTTGGCGGCCTGGAGCTGGACCCGCGGGTGACCCCGCTGAACATTGCCGCCGGGGTGGGAACGCTCACCGCGCTGCACTCGGCCCCCGTCGGGGAGCGGCGTGGCACGGTGCTGTTTGTGCCGGGTTTCACCGGGTCTCGTGAGGACTTCCGCACGTTCCTGCCGCTGCTGGCCGAGCGCGGCTGGGATGCCTGGGTGTACAGCCAGCGCGGTCAGGCCGATTCGGTGGGACCCGAGGGCGTGGAGAACTACACGCTTGATCTGTTCGCCGCCGACGCCGTCGAGGTGGCCCGAATCGTGGCCGCCGAAACCGGAGTCGCCACCGTGCACCTGGTGGGCCACTCGTTCGGTGGCTGCGTCGCCCGCGCCGCGGCGATCCTGGACCCCTCGGCGTTTGGCAGCCTGACCCTGCTCTGCTCGGGCCCGCACGGCTGGCCCGGCCGCCATCAGGACACCGAGTTTGCGGTGCAGGAGGGCGGCTCAATCGGCCTCTGGTATCGCGACAACCCGCACACCCTGGGCATGCCCGATGAGGACATGGATCCCGAGATGGCCTTCCTGCGCCACCGCGCCGCCGCGACCTCCTCGGACAACCTGATCTCGGGTGCGCGGATCCTCCGCAACGACCCCGATACCACCCCCGAGCTGGCCGCGACTCGCCTGCCGGTGCTGGTGGTTCACGGCGAGCACGACGACAAGTGGCCGATCCCGATGCAGCGCGAAAGCGCCCTGCGCCTCGGGGCCGACTACGCGGTGATCCCCGTCGGTGCCCACTCGCCCCAGTTCGAAGCGCCCGAGGCCACCGCGGTGGCCCTGGATGCGTTTTGGGCCGACCACTAAATTTCCCCTACCGTCCGCACATTCACGACCAAGGAGTAGTACCGTGCTGAAATTCCCCGAAGGCTTCCTCTGGGGTGCCGCGACCGCCGCGCACCAGATCGAGGGCAACAACGTCAACAGCAACTGGTGGGTCATGGAGCACGCCAAGGACACCACGATTGTGGAGCCCAGCGGCGACGCCATGGACAGCTACCACCGCTACCCGGAGGACATGAAGCTCCTCGCGGATGCCGGTCTGAACTCCTACCGGTTCAGCATCGAGTGGGCCCGGATCGAGCCCGAGCGTGGATTCTTCTCCAACGCCGAGATCGACCACTACCGTCGCATGATCGACACCGCGCATGAGCTGGGCCTGGACCCCACCGTGACCCTGATGCACTTCACCGTGCCGCGCTGGATGTACAACGACGGATTCTGGCGTGCCAAGGACGCCGCGGACCTGTTCGCGCGCTACACCGAGAAGCTGCTGCCGATCCTGCAGGACGTCAAGCACGTGTGCACGATCAACGAGCCGAACATCGCCGCGATGCTCGCCGGCGGCGAGGACGCCTCGAACCTGGTGGCCTACGGCCTGCCCAACCCGGACCTGGGCGTCGCCGACACCCTGCTGGAGTCGCACCGTCGTTCGCGCGAGGTGCTCTCGCAGATCTCCGGTCTGAAGTCCGGCTGGACCGTCGCGACCCAGGCCTTCCACTCCACCGGTGAGCCCGGCGCGGACGAGATGATGCGCGAGTACGGTCACCCTCGCGATGACTGGTACCTGGAAAACGTGAAGGGTGATGACTTCGTGGGCGTGCAGGCGTACACCCGCACCTTCATCGGACCCAACGGCCCGCTGCCCGTGTCCGAGGACGTCGAGACCACCCTCACCGGCTGGGAGTTCTTCCCCAAGGCCCTGGAGATGGGTGTGCGTTCGGCCTGGGAGCTCACCGAGGGTGTGCCGGTCTTCGTGACCGAAAACGGCATCGCCACCGCCGATGACACCCGCCGCATCGCCTACCTGGACGGCGCTCTTGAGGGCCTCCACTCGGCCATGCAGGACGGCGTCGAGGTGCTGGGTTACCAGCACTGGAGCGCACTGGACAACTACGAGTGGGCCTCGGGCTTCCGCCCGACCTTCGGCCTGATCGCCGTGGACCGCGAAACCTTCGTGCGCACCCCCAAGCCCTCGCTGGCCTACCTGGGTGAGATCGCCAAGCGCAACGCGCTCTAAGCTTCACCACTGAAAATGCCCGGGGAGGCATACCCTAGTCTCTCCGCTTAGCAGAGATGCCCGGGGTCGCGTAGCGCGACCCCGGGCAGTGTCTATTCCGCGGCGATAGCGTCCCAGGCCGGGAACGGACGAAACACCCCGGGCAACCGATACGCATACCCCTGATCATCACGATCAGTAGTATCCCAAGGTGCTCCCGCAGCATTTTCTGCATCACGACGCTCAGCAATCGCCGTCAGCAGGGCAAACTGGTCGCCCCAATGAACTGGGGTATGTCCGGACAGTTTCACCTCACCCGGCGACACCATGACCTCAAACCGGAAGCCCTCGGGTGTTGTCGTTGTGATCCGGCTCGAATCATTCCGGAACGATTCCTCGTTTACTTCCCACCCGCGTGCTTCCCATGCCCGAGACGCTTCCGGAAGAGTCGAGGAAAGGTCCTCATCCCCAACTCGCCAACGGCTCGCGTTGAAGTAATACGAGTTCTCCTTCGTCTCACCCGCCAGACCACTCCCCAGCACATAGCCCTGCCCGGGAATCACCTCAGATTCGACCGAACCGTCCAACCATTCACCGGCATTAATCTCCTTCTGAAGCTCGCCAAGACGCTCATTCAACTCCCGATACTGCCCACCAGCACGCTGATACTGTTCCTTGAGAGTCATGGCCATCGCCTGCTGCGCCGTAACCCCGGAATGTTCAGACACCGGAACCGGTGCCTGAACCGCGCACCCTGACAACACCAAAACACCCAACACCGCCCCCGCACTCCACCCCCGAATGCTCATCTAGTCACCGACACGCTAGTTCGCCACCGCGTCCCAGGCCGGGAACGGGCGAAACACCCCGGGCAGGCGGTACGTATACCCCTGCTCGTCACGATCAGTGGTGTCCCACGGCGCACCCGCCGCGTTTTCCGCATCACGCCGCTCAGCAATCGCCATCACTAGGGCATATTGGTCACCCCAATACACCGCGGACATGCCCGTAAGCTCTAGCGCTCCAGGACTTCCCTTTGCCTCAAACCAAAAACCATCCGGAGTCGTCGCCGTGATCCGCGGCTGACCACTATGCCGCTTCCCATCAGACACCTCCCACCCCTTCGCCTTCCATGACCGTGCAACCTCCGCAAAAGTGGGGCTCAAATCGTCCTCGGTGATGTACATGCGAAAAACATTGAAGTAGTAACTGTTTTCCCGGTTATCACCCTTCAGAGAATTCCCCAGCGTAAACCCCTGACCTGGGACAACCTCCGAATCAGTCCCGCCCTC
This sequence comes from Mycetocola sp. JXN-3, assembly GCF_014522285.1. GTDB lineage: Bacteria > Actinomycetota > Actinomycetes > Actinomycetales > Microbacteriaceae > Mycetocola > Mycetocola saprophilus. The sequence continues at coordinate 2,784,113 of NZ_CP041635.1, read as the reverse complement.
ACGCCACTCACCGGGATAGATCTCTTTCTGAAGCGCAGCAACCCGCTCATTCAACTCCTGATACTGCCCACCAGCACGCTGATACTGTTCCTTGAGAGTCATGGACTTCACTTCGCTTTCAGTAATTCCGGATGAATCAGTAACTGGATCTTGGATGGAACACCCTGAAAGGGCCAGGATTCCCACACAGGCCGCGATACCAACAACACGGCGACGCCTGGTGCTCACTTGTGTTTTTCCCATGTTCCCCTCATGATCTCGTTCAGTTCCTCAACCGTGCTCGACTTAGCATTCAAATACCCAATTTCGTCGTTTGCGGCCGTCCCGTCAACAGTGTCGGCTAACCACTGTGCGCCGGGTATCCCCGACCAATCAACGGGATTCACAAGATTATGCATGGTCACCGCCTCACCCTTTTCAGTTTTCTCCGACGTGAATTCGTCCGCTCCGTCCAAATCTCGCGGGTCAACCCGTGCCTCATACGTCCCTCCGCCATCGTCCTGAGCGGAACGGAACTGCACATAGCGCCCAAGAGTCTGTGCTATGTTGTCACCCTTTGCATGGGTCGCATATATTTCATCAACCCCCAGCTGATCAGCCGTCGTACCGTATTTCAAACCCGCTGATCCGAGCGTAACGTAGGCGTTCACGTGCGCATCGGTGCGTTTGAGGGCTTCGGCAAGGACGTTGGTGCCGTAGGAGTGTCCAATCCCAACAAGACGATTAACCGGATTACCGGCACGCTGAGCGGTAATACCATCCAAGAACGACGCAAGACGCGGAGCGCCCGCATCGGCACGGTTCTGGACCGTCTCCTCAAGCATATTTGGCGCGTGATACCCAATCCACGTCACCATCGCCGTGTTTGAGGTCGCCCCTCGACGAATCGCGTTAAACGCATCAAAGGCATCACTCATCTCACGGACGTTGGACATCATCCCGGAAACAAACACGCCGACCGTGGACGCTTCATCCATGTTGCCCATTGAGATGCCGGCCGTCATAGCACCGTCATGCCGACCAAGTGAGACTAGTTGGATGGTTTCCCCCGGCGCGACTCTTGCTTGAGCCAGGTTCAACGATTTCCGGATCGCTTCCAAATCCTTTTTGAAGTCCTCAAGTGATCGTTCGCCTTCTTTGAAGCCCATCCGCCGGTAGGCCTCGCGGAGGTTGAGAGTTTCCCCATCCACATGGCACGCACTAAGCGGATCGAGGGCATAGTCGAGGGCGTAGCGTCCGGCCTGATCCATGACGTGAACGGGATGCCGTTCAGGGACGCAAGCTCGAAGGACTTCGACCGAATAAACTCATCGGCGTTAAACCCCGTCGACCCCGAGAGGAACGACCAGGTAGCGGCCACCTGCGCGGGCGTTAGGTTCTTATCCAGAAGTAACGTCTGAAGCCCCCTCGCCCCCGTCACGGCAACGGTCCCGGCCAGGGTGATCTCGAAATCGGAAAGGCTCCCCGAACCGGCGTTTTCAAACGCGGCGGCCACGGCCTCGATCCAGCTCGCATCGGCCTGATTCTCCGACAGCAACATCTTGGTCGCCGCCGGGGTACTCACCACCCCTAACGGCCCCAGGAGCACGACCCCACAAACCGTGACCAGGCATTATTCACCCGGGTAAACTCCGACTCCATCGCGGTGTTTCCCGCCCGCGACTGCGTGACAAACCTTCGCAGTCGTTCGGGATCAGCGGAGCTTCTTCCCTCGGCAGACGCGGCAGCCGTCCGGGTCCGCGATCTCACGGAGGCGAACGTGGAAATCGTCGGCGGCGCAATCGGGTATTCCGAGGGCCGAGGATCCAGCAGCCCCTCGCTCAACGGCACCGGCATGACCAGCCCAAACGAGGTGGTGTTTGCCTCCCGCCGAGCGGCATCTCGCGCCTTCCACTCGGAAAGCTTCTTCAGCCGGTCGCGCTCCTGCTGTGCTTTAGTCTTTGCGTCACGCACCTGATCCGCGAGCGCGTTAAACGCTCCTGCCAGCCCGCCTCGGTCCTCCGACTCGCTCGTGCCAGCCTCGGTGAACAGGGTCGCGTACCCGCCGGAAAAGTCGACCACGGCATCTTCCACCGAGCCACGGCGCTGTGCACCCTGACCGCGAAGGATCGTGGCCGCCGATGTGGCGGACTCGATCAACATATCCGCGGCACCGTTTTCGAATGCAATCGGCATCGCTTTCACCCCCAAAATTTTGAAAACGCCGCCTGTTCTGTCTTACTCACAGGATTCGGCGTTTCCCCCGAGCCTCATCCTACCGCGCAGATTCAGGTGCCGCACACGAGAGAACGACGGTGCGAAGATGCCTAGGCGTGAAGCCTGGTTCCAGGTCTCCGGGGTTATGAGGGAAATACCTGGGTCGAATTCAAGTCGAAACCGGCTCGGCTCAGACACCTCTTGCGTACGTGCTGCCGCGTCTGCTCGACGAGCGTACTCGGCCTTGTCGATCGTGCCGCGTGCGTAATCCGTAAGGTTCTTTACGTCTTCGCGGTTGGGTTTCCCCAGCCCTCGTGTCAACCTGACGCGAGCGTGTTAGTACCGGATTTTCAGCCGACGCTCAAGTCGGTAGTTGAGGCGGATCGGGAGCTAACCCTTCAGGCGGAAGCTTGGAAGGGGCTGGAACAGCGGGGTGTCCGGGGCCGCCGGGTCGGTGGCGCGCTCGTGCAGGAGCGGCAGCGCCTCGTCGAGGCTGCTCCCCAGGCGGTGCAGGGATCCGAGCCCGCGGGATTCCCAGATCGGGAGTTCACCCTGCGGCGTGCGGGCACCGAGCTCCCAGAGTAGGTAGTCGCCGTTTTCGCTCCACCCAAAAACCTCGAGTCGTTCGGACAGGTCCCAGGAGCCATCGGGCTCGATGACCCAGGTGTACTCCTCGGCGCGGCTGTCGGCGTACACAACCCGAAAGTGCTCGCTCAATCGTGAGGTGCGGCCCGGCCAACCATCGGCGTACCCCTCCCTGACCGGGGGATAGATGAACCACAGCCCAAAGAGCCGCCCCCAGCCCACCTGGCGAATCAGCGCACGATAGGACGGTGGAAACGGCTCACCGTCGCCGAGTCGGATCCGATCGAGAGCGTCGGTATCGATGTGCTCACGCGTGGGGGAGTCGGGGGTGCCAATCCACTCGATCGCGGGCAGCCCCGCACCCGTACCATCTCGCTGCGTGTCGTTCATACGGAAATGCTAGCGGGTGGGTTCTCGTCGCGCAGGTAGGCGAGCACCGCGAGCACCCGGCGATGACCGCTGTCGGTTGCGGCCAGGCCGAGCTTGGCAAAGATGTTGCCGATGTGTTTACTCACGGCGGTCTCGGTGACAAAGAGCCGCGCGGCAATGGTGAGGTTGTCGAGGCCCTCGGCCATCAGCCCCAGCACCTCCCGTTCACGCGGGGTGAGCGAGCGCACCGGATCGTCCATGTGGCGCCGGCTCATCAGCTGAGCGATCACCTCGGGATCCATGACGGTGCCCCCGGCAGCGACCCGGTTCAGGGCATCCACAAACGCGGCGACCCGCCCCACCCGCTCCTTGAGCAGGTATCCGAGGCCCTCGGCACCGGCAGCCAGCAGTTCGCCCGCATACCGGTCCTCGACATAGGCCGAGAGCACCAGGACCGGAAACCCCGGACGTCGAGAACGCGCCTCGGCGGCCGCGCGGAGTCCCTCATTGGTGAAGGTGGGAGGCATCCGCACATCAAGCACCGCCGCGTCCGCCTCGTCCAGCCGGTCAAGAAAACCCTCGGCATTGTCGACGGCGGCCACCACCTCGAAGCCCTCGCTCTCCAGCAGCAGCGCCAGCCCCTCCCGCAGGAGGGTGTTGTCTTCGGCGATTATGATGCGCACGGGATCTCCACTCTAATGATGGTGGGACCGCCCACCGGGCTGATGAGTTCCAGGGTTCCCTCGAAGGCCAGAGCGCGGCGGCGAATGCCTGCGATTCCGCCGCCCGCGCGCTCGATCGCGCCGCCGCTGCCGTTGTCCTCGATCTCGAGCGTGAGCAGCTGTGCTTCTCGGCGAACCTGCACCGATGCGCGCGAGGCGGTGGCGTTTTTGTTGAGGTTGTTCAGCGCCTCGGCCACCACAAAGTAGGCGGCCGATTCGATGGCCACGGGGACGCGTCCGATGCCGGTGGCCTCCAGCGTGCAGGGCACCACGCTGCGCCCGGCCAGGGCGGCCAGGGCACCATCGAGTCCGTGCTCCTCCAGGATCGGCGGATAGATATCGTGCACCGTGTGCCGCAACCCGGCCAGGGCCTCGGTGGCCGCATCCTGTGCGCGGCGGACGTGGTCGCGCGCCGTGGGGTCCCCGTTTTCGATCGCGCGTTCGGCCATCCCCAGCATCATGACGATCCCCACGATGCGGTTTTGCGCGCCGTCGTGCAGGTCACGCTCGATCCGGCGTAACTCGGCCGCATGGGCATCCAGCGCGGCGGCGCGGCTCAGGGTGAGCGCATTCACCCGCTCGGCCAACAGCGCGCGCCGCGGAAGCGCGAGCAGGGCGGCGGATGCCCGAGCATACAGGTGTGCGGCGAGCGGAATGAGAACAACCAGCACCAGCAGATATCCCAGTATCAGCAGCGGGAGTGAGAGGCCGACCGGCCAGAGGAGGACCGGGTCGGGGGCGCTCGCCGGTTCCATCCCCAGGCCTGCCAACCAGCGATACACGGTGTTGATCGCGTGCAGGACACCAAACGGGAGAGTCAGGATGACCGTGACCAGGAAGAGTGTGGGGATCGCGTCGAGAGCGAGCCACAGGACGTCACGCCCGGTATCGCGAGAGAGGGCAAAGCGCAGTCGATCATCAATCAGCGCATCGCGTCTCAGCGTGCCCGTGGGGCCGGCAACCGGATCGCCACGATAGCGTCCGACCCGCTCCCGGGCCCGGTTCGACCACCACCGTAACACCCGTGCCAGCTCGGGAGCCAGCAGGACACCTCGGCTGATGATCATCACCGGGAGCAGCGCGAGAATGACACAAAACAGCACAACGGATCCGAGCGAGCCCACCGTCGACAACGCGAAGAATCGCAGATCTCGCAGCCACCGATGTGTGCGTCGCAGTTTCACATATCGAGTCTTCCACAGGAGGACCGGTACCACGGTATAGCTGGCTCCACCATCGAATGGGGAGTGGGCCGGATGGTACAGGGGCCGCCAAATTTCTACGGTTGAAACATGACATCACGTCAGCTCAATTCAACGAAAGGTTTACGCTCGTGTCTGGAATTTCCACGCTTCGCCGTGTGATGACCCGGTCGACCCTCGTCGCCGCGGCCTGTGCCCTGACCCTCACCGCCGGTGCCGCCACCGCAAACGCGGCCACCATCACCCCCGCTGCGGCTCATTCTCAGATGGCCGCCACCGGATTCAAGACCATCGTGGGAGGAGATAAAGCCTCGGAGAAGTACCCGTTTATGGTGAGCATTCCGATTAAAGCCCCGGCCTCCGGCCTCAACAACGGTAACTGCGGTGCCGCACTGATCGACCCCGAATGGGTCGTGACCGCCGCGCACTGCCTCGACATGCAGATTGGATCCTTCGCCAAGGGCAAGGTACGAATCGGCAGCGATAAGCGCTCCTCGGGTGGCACCGTCCGCACCATTACCCAGGTGTTCCTGAACCCCGGATACGCTCAGGGCCAGCCCAACCAGAACGATGTGGCGCTGGTACGCCTGGATCGTCCGGTCAAAAATAAGCCGATCGTGATTGCCAAGCGGGCGGCCGACTTTGGCAGCGCCACTCGAATTCTCGGGTTCGGAATCACCAAGCCCAATAAGGATCCGCAGAAGTGGAAGATGTCGGAGAAGCTGCGTCAGCTCGACACCATGCGCGGAAGCCTCGAGGAGTGCGATCCCGGGTTTGCCGGTGATACCCGTCTCTGCACCGTGAGTCACACCGCCAACGCGATGGCCTGCAACGGTGACTCGGGTGGCCCCCAGATCCAGAAAGGCAAGGACAACGCCTGGGAGCTGATCGGCGTCACCTCCGGCCCGGGTGCAAAGAGTCCCTCCTGCGAGAAGGGCCCGGGACTCTATACCAACGTGACCGCATTCCACGACTGGATCTCTCAGACCATCGAGGCCAATAAGTAGGCATGAGCCTCCCATGGGTCGGGAAGCGGATCGGATTTCCGCTCTCGGCCCGCGGGCACGGAGTCTGTGGACCTACCGCTGGGGGAAATCGTGTGGTGTGCCCATCAGCGCCGGGGCCAGCGCATCGAGGCGGCGGGCGCGTGCCTGCAGCGCACGGGCGTCACGGTCGCGGCGGATCGCGGCCACCCCCACCAGCAGGGTTTCCGGGTGCACGGCCGGCAGCGGCGAGGTGAAGACGGCGGCCTCGGCGGCCAGCTCGCTGGCCACGCGCAGGCGCGATTCGGGGGTGAAGCGGTCCGCCTGGGCCAGGAACTGGCTGATTCGACGGGCGAGTGGCTCGGGGAGCTTGGCGACGTCGGCGATCTGTGCCCATCCGTATAGCTCGGGCGGCATCGGTCGGATAAAACGACGAATTTGCGGGACTCGCTCGTGCTGGGAGTAGGTTCCCGCCAGGAGGTCCCCCAGACGGCGGCTGCGATTATTCAGCAGCCCCACGGTCGCGGCCAGCCCGCCGAGGGTGAGATACAGTTCCAGGACTCCCACGAAGGCTCGGGTCAGGGCATGGCGGAACGAAATTGCCCCGCCATCGTTGCGCACAATTCGTGCACCCACCGTGAAGCGGCCCACCGAGCGGCCGCGGGTGAGGGTTTCCACGGTGGCCGGGAGGATGACCAGCCCGGTTGCTAGGACGGCCACGCTGAATGCCTGCGCGATGGCCGCATCCATGTCGATCATCGTGGACAGCATCCCCAGCAGCATGAAGCAGCCGATGATGAAGATCACCGTGACCAGGCCGTCGATCAGGGCACCGGCGGCGCGCAGCAGGAACGAGGTGTGGCGCACCTCAAGGGCCACGGCCTCACCGGTGATGAGTTCGTTTTCCGTGCTGTCGCCGACGGCAATCGGCGAAAATGTCGCGGTCATGTCTACAATCTAAGCAGATGGATCTTGACGCGTATCGTGCCGCGCACGAAAAAGAATGGACCCGGCTTCAGGCGCTCGCCGCCAGGGGCTCGCTCAGTGGTGCCGAGGCGGATGAGTTCATCGCCCGCTATCAGTCGGCCGCGAGTGATCTTTCGGTCCTGCAGGCGGCCGCCGGCAGCACCCCGGATGGGGATCGGCTCGGGGTGATTATCGCCCGCTCCCGGCTGCGCTTTACCGCCGCGAGCAAAAACGTCCTGCTTCAGCTGGGCGAGTTTTTTGTGCTGCAACTGCCGGCCGCGCTCTATCGGATTCGCTGGCTGACCCTCGCCGTGGCGCTGGCCACGATCCTGATCGCGGTGGCGTGGGCCATCTGGCTGCTGGGGGATCCGCAGCTGGTCTACAATCTGGGGACCCAGGCCGGATTGGAGAAGTACGCCTCGGAGGACTTCTACCAGTACTACTCCGAGTATGCGTCCTCCTCGTTTGGGGCGATGGTCTGGACCAATAACGCGTGGATCGCCGCCCAGGCGGTGGCCTTCGGGGTCACCGGAATCTGGGTGCCGTTTATCATTGCGCAGAACGCTCAGGGGCTGGGGCAGTCCTTCGCGATCCTGCACACCTTTGGCCACGGCGGAGATTTCTTCCTCTACATTGCCCCACACGGCATGCTGGAGTTGACGGCGATCTTTGTGGCCGCCGCCGCGGGACTGCGTATCTTCTGGGCCTGGGTGGCTCCGGGCAAGCGTCCGCGTCTGGTGGCGCTCGCCGAGGACGGTCGCTCGCTGATCACCGTGGCCATCGGCCTGGTGTTTGTGCTGGGTGTCTCGGGGGTCGTGGAGGGCTTTGTGACCGGATCCGAGCTGCCCTGGCCGGTGAAAATCGGAATCGGTGCCGCGGTGTTCCTGGGGTTCCTCGCGTACGTGCTGATTCTGGGACGGAAGGCCTATCGGTCCGGGGAAACCGGCGATCTGGGCGAGTTTGAATCCGGTGCCCAGCGCGTCTACGCGGGCTAGTTCAACCTCCGTTCGCCACACGGAAACCCCTCATTATTTTTAGTCATTCAAAAAAGCGTGTAGGGTGGGTGTCATGACAGTCGCCACCACCGAGGAGCTCTCCGACGCCATTCGCGGCGCAGGTCTCCGTCTCACGGCCCCGCGTCTCGCGGTGCTGCGTGCGGTGGGCGAGAAGTCGCATGTGGATGCCGGCACCGTGTTTGAGCGGGTCCTCGCGGACCTCCCGGACACCTCGGTGCAGGCCGTCTACGGCGTCCTGTCTGCGCTCACCGATGCCGGCCTGCTGCGTCGGATCGAACCGGCCGGTTCCCCGGCCCGGTATGAGCGTCGGGTGGATGATAACCACCATCACATCGTGTGCACCCGCTGCGGTGCGATCAACGATGTGGACTGTGTTGTGGGGCACGCTCCGTGCCTGCATCCGGGCAACGCCTCGGGTTACACGGTGCAGACCGCCGAGGTCACGTTCTGGGGGCTGTGTCCGGCCTGTCAGGACGAGGTGGCCCGAGCGGAAAAAACGGCCGAACCCGTCTCCTGAACCAGGCGGTCCCGGCCACATCCGGACACTGTGACACACCCCGGTGGCTACTGCCATATCGGGGTACTTGCCAGCGAAAAAAGAGGAGATCACCATGACGGAATCACCGACCACCACCACCAACTCCGGCGCCCCGGTCAGCGCCGATTCGCACTCGCTTGCGATCGGCCGCGACGGCGCGATCCCGCTGCACGACCACTACCTCGTCGAGAAGCTCGCCCAGTTCAACCGCGAGCGTGTGCCGGAGCGTGTGGTGCACGCCAAGGGTGGCGGAGCCTTCGGTACCCTGACCGTGACCCACGATGTCTCGGCGTACACCAAGGCCGCGCTGTTCCAGCCCGGTGTGGTCACCGAGGCCCTGGCCCGGTTCTCGACCGTCGCCGGCGAGGCCGGAAGCCCGGACACCTGGCGCGACCCGCGCGGTTTCGCGCTGAAGTTCTACACCACCGAGGGTAACTACGACCTGGTGGGCAACAACA